>NZ_CP199832.1:422500-685000 GCF_053571985.1 Clostridium sp. ETTB3 | reverse complement strand
ATAATTTTCTGGATCTTCATAATATAAATCTATTGCCTTTCTATAAGCATTAACAACTATTGCAACATAATACTCACTTTTATTTCTACCTTCAATTTTTAAAGATGAAATTCCAGCTTCTAAAAGCTCTGGTAAATGTTCTATCATACATAAATCTTTTGAGTTCATTATATATGTACCATGTTGATCTTCTTCAATAGGGAAATATTGATTAGGTCTCTTTTCTTCTACTAAAGAATACTTCCATCTACAAGATTGTGCACATGCTCCTCTATTAGAATCTCTTCCTGTCATATAGCTTGATAATAAACATCTACCTGAATACGACATACACATAGCTCCATGAACAAAAACTTCAAGTTCTAATTCTTCTGGTATATACTTTCTTATTTCCTTAATTTCATTCAAAGAACACTCTCTTGCTAAAACAACACGTTCTGCACCTAAATCATGCCACATATTACACCCTTCATAATTTACTGTGTTTGCTTGTGTACTAATATGTATAGGTAAATTAGTATGTTTTTGAACTGTTCTAAAAACACCAAGATCTGATACTAAAACAGCATCTACCTTAGCATCTTCAAGACTTTTTAAGAATTCTGGTAACTTTTCTATACCTTCATTTCTTGGCATTACATTTACAGTACAATATATCTTTTTACCTAAATTATGTGCAAATTCAGCCCCCTCTTTAATTTCTTTAAAAGTAAAGTTTTGTGCAGCAGCTCTTAATGAAAATGCTTCTCCTCCAAAATAAACTGCATCTGCTCCATATTGAAATGCAATTTTTAACTTTTCTAAACTACCCGCCGGAGCTAACAATTCTGGCTTCTTATACTTTGTCGTCATCTTAATTCATCCTTTTGCTATATTTATAATTTTATATTTTTATTATATACTACTATTATTTTTATTCAACGCGAAATTGCAGTAAACTAATTACTTCATATACTTAATATATAAATCATTTTGCTTTATAGTGCCACAACTGTCTAAATTTATATTGTAAGTGGTACTTATCATTTTATAATATTTTTATTACAATAATATTAAGATATAAAAAAATTTGAGGTGTAATTATGGAGAAAATAATGAGACCCGTATGGGCTGAAATAGATTTAGATATACTTGCAAATAATATGAAAAATATAAAAAAATTAGCTGGCAATAAAGAAGTTATAGCTGTTGTAAAAGCAGATGCATATGGACATGGTGCCTTAGATGTAGCTCCATGCCTTTTAGAAAATGGTGCTTCAAGATTAGCTGTTGCAATGCTTACTGAAGCAATTGAACTTAGAAATAATAATATTAAAGCTCCTATAATGATACTTGGATATACACCTTTAGATTTAGGTGAAGAATTAATAAATTTCGATATAGAACAAACAATTTATGATTTAGATTATGCAAGAGAATTATCTTCATTAGCAATAAAACTTAATAAAAAAGCAAAAGTTCACATAGCTATAGATACTGGTATGGGTAGAATTGGTTTTCTTCCTACAGATGAAAGCTTTAACTCTATTTGTGAAATTTGTTCATTAGATGGATTAGATGCTGTTGGAATATTTACCCATTTTTCTAGTTCTGATGAAGCTGATAAAGAATATACACAATATCAATTTAATCAAATTTATGACTTTATTAGAAAATTAGAAAATAACGGTATTAATATTCCATTAAAACACGCCTCTAATAGTGCTGCAATAATTGATTTGCCTAATACCTACTTAGATGCTGTACGAGCTGGAATAATACTTTATGGATACTACCCTTCAAATGAAGTAAAAAAAGAAAATTTATCAATTAAACCAGCTTTAACATTAAAAGCTAAAATAGCTCATGTTAAAGAATTAGAAAGTAATATGTATATTAGTTATAATAGAACCTTTAAAACATCTAGAAAAAGTAAAATAGCTACTATTCCAATTGGATATGCTGATGGATATATAAGAACTTTAAAACATGATGCTAAGATTATTGTTAATGGACAACTCGCTCCCATAGTTGGAAATATTTGCATGGATCAATTTATGATTGATGTTACTGATATACCTAATGTTAAAACTGGAGATGAAGTTATTTTATTAGGTGAAAGTAATGGTATTAAATTTAATGCTGATGATATTGCAAAATGTATGAATAGTATAAACTATGAAGTTCTTTGCTTATTGAAAAAAAGAGTTCCTAGAGCTTATATTAAAAGTGGACAAATAATTCATGTAAAAAACAATGTCTAATATAACTAAATTGTGCACTACATGGATGAAAAAAATGAAATATTTCTTTTCCGAAAACGGTGAAATTTTCGCCTAAAATTTATATCTTTATTACATTGAACTTGCTAAAGTTGTAAAAGCCGCTAACACTTCAATACAACTTCTTTACGCAAGTTCAATTCTACAAAGATTAAATTCTACGGCTTAATTTCAATATTCCCTCCAAATTAATTGCTTATAACATCACCCTTTTTATATAAAATGCTTTTTAATAAACTTAATCATATTATCTCTATTAGCTTCAAATTGAGCTACCCTATTAACATTAGCACCTGAAGGATGTGGAAATCCCATAAGAACTTGTTCTTCTTTTACAATTCCATCTTCTTTTAATTTTATCAAAACCTCTTCAACTGCTTTTCCTAAAGGTATTAATAATATTTCTTCCCATTTTTCTAAATTTTTAAACTCATTTATATAATCATTAGCTTTAAACAAAGTATATAATCTAATTTTGAAGATTTCTTGAAGATATGAAAAAAGAACGACAAAATAAGCCGTTCTTTTATAATGGCAACTGTATAGTAACTTTAGCACCTTTGTTTTTTGTAGAATTATCTAGCAGAAGTTTTCCTTTATGTTGTTTTATAATGCCATTAACAATATATAAGCCCATTCCATAATGCAGTTTAGAATTTCTACTTTGGTCTTCCATATAGAAACATTCTTTTGCGTGTTCCAAAGCCTCCTGCGAAAAACCACAGCCACAGTCAGTAATACAGATATTCAAGTAATTATCCTTGTTATCTACATCTATATACAATGTAGAATTTTCAGGAGAGAACTCCACAGAATTTGAAACCAAATTTATAAATGCTCGTTCCAGTAACATTCTATCCCCTATTAGATTTTGTGGAAGATTATGTTGTGTCTGCTGAATAATAATACCTTTGTCCTTGCAAATGATTTTTGCTTGAGATAAAATATGTGCCAAAAACTCTGGCAATTTAATATCTTCCATTTGTAATTGATAACCAGCAGTCGTTTTAGATATATCAATCAAAATTTTTATGTACTGCTTCATCTGTTCAGAACTACTCATTGCATACGATAAATATAGCTTTTGTTCTTCGTCAAGTTCTGTTTCATCTAATAAATCAATGTTCCCTTGCACAACAGTTAATGGAGTTTTCAAATCATGGGCTAGAGAAGCAATTTGTTCTCTTTGTAATTGTTCACTTTTCCACTGTTTTTCTAATGACTCTTTTAAGCTGTTCCGCATGCTGTCAAAAGATATAATCACGTTTTCAAATTCCAATATTTTAGAATGTCCGATAATAAAATCTAGGTTTTGATTTTCAATTTCTTTGGTAGCTTCTAAAATAGGGGTCAATTCTTTTCTCAGCTCTTTAGCAAAATGAACAGTTAAATAAACACATACCCCTAAACTGCTTATAATCATTAACGTAATCATCACAATTTCTGGGGACGGTAAATAATGGTTAAGTTGTGGGTTTAAATATTGAGAACCTATAACATACTGTAAGACAATATATTCATCATTTCGTGTAACGAAAATAAACTGTGTTTTACCACTGGTATCCATTAACCCAGTTTTAGCAAACATCAAAGCCTTTTCTTTTACTTCTTCGCTCATATTTGTATCAATGTATTCATAGTTTTTCGTTAATCGAAGAAATTTAGTTCCAGTAGGAAAATGTATATCTGATACATTCGGCGTTGCAGTTAGTATAGGTACTAGAGCTTCCGTTTGTCTTTCATTATTATCCGCAAGTGTTACAATCCCCATGCTGGAAGCTAATAACATACAGACAAATGGGACAACAACGGACAGACATATTCCCCCAAGTAGGCAAACAAGAAATTTACGGAAAGTTTTTGTAAGTGATGTTTTAATTTTTATTCCCATTTATAACCAATCCCCCAGACTGTTGAAATTGGCTGAACACCCATTTTTTTAAATTTTGCTCTTATATTTTTTATATGTGTCGAGATTGTAGAGCTATCGCTTTCTCCGTAAAAAGAAAATGTAGCTTCGTATATTTGTTCCTTTGAAAAAACCTGTCCTTTGTTACTTGCAAGATACTCACAAATCAAATATTCACTTTTAGTAAAAGCGATAGGTTTATTATCAACACTAATCGCCTTTGCTGATAAGTCTATTCTTATCTTATCTAAATTTAGTGTTCTATGTTTTTCACGTTTCTCTCTACGCAAGTGAGCATTGATACGTGCCCGCAATTCTGCAATACGGAATGGTTTTGTTAAATAATCATCAGCTCCTAATCCTAAACCCAAAGTAATATCATTTTCCATCGTTTTTGCCGTCAGAAAAAGAATAGGACAGTCAATAAAATCTCTTATAGATTTACAGAAAGAAAAACCGTCTATATGGGGCATCATAACGTCTAAAATAACTAAATCATAATAGTTCAGAGTGTCTAAAGGAACTTCTTTTGCAGAAGAATATACAGTTACAATATGCCCATCTTTCCCAAGCCCATTCTTGATTAACTGTAAAATCATTTCTTCATCATCAACAGCTAATATATTTGCCAATATCTACACCTCCTACAATTCCTATATCCAAGTCTTATTCCATTGTATTTACTGCTACGTAATATTTATTTTTAATATTAACAGCAATTTTTTCTTCTGTGGAAGTTTCTTTTATACTGTATATATATCCGTAACTGAATATTGTACCGTCAGCTTCTTCAATTCTTTTTGAAATTTGAGCAATTTCCTGCTTCAAACTTGAATATTCCACAGTTTCATCTGTCAGAGTATAAATTTTTTTATCTATTTGTATGGTATCTTGATTTTCTGTATCTAGTTCCACGATTGGCAAGGTTTGGTTTAATAATTTATTTTTATCTGCGGTTTCTTTCAAATCAAATAAAACTTTTAAAGTTCCAAAAGCTAGGACAAGGACAATAGCTATTGCACACCATTTTAATATTTTTTACTCATTTTCTTTTCCCCCTTCCCACCTCTGAAACCACATTAAACTTATTATAAACAATACTACTGTAAAAATCAGCATGAATATAAAGCCAAGTTGAAACTCATGAAAAGTAGAATAAAATTGCCTCTCATTAACACATTGCAAAACACAATAATCCATAAACCTTACACCCCAACCCCACGGCAAAAATTTCCAAATAAAATCACCAAGTCCAGTAACTAACAATGCAGATAATAGACTCCCTACAATACCCAAGCCCATAGCTACACTTTTGCCTAAACTGAAACCGACAAATATGGAAATAAGATAAATCGGTATTCCAGCCAATATTAAGATAATTAAAGGTTTTATATAAAATGAAAATGGCATAACTGGGTAGAGTACGTCAAATAAGAAAACACAAAGTATTGTTGCAAAAACCGCCAAAACAATAAGATATAATAATTTTCCAATGTATACCGCTATGCGTGAATGGAATGTACCTAAGATTAACTGAAAATGACCTGCTCCATCTTCTAGTTCAACTATCATACCTACAACAATTCCAATAACGAATGGAAAAATAATCGCTAATACCTCCAAAAAGGTTGTTACATTTGTAATATTATCCCAACTGGATATATGAAAATATCCTGCAAAAATACCAGCTCCTATTACTGGAAAAAGGATATGAACTAAAAGTAATGGTGTATGTCTGCTCTTAAGCCATTCTACTTGAAAACATCTAATAATACTACTAAACATTAAAGAACCTCCTGCTTTATAAAAGACTTTACTGTTAATTTTGAAATTACATAGAATAAAACCAATGACAAGCAGACTGTCATGATAATCAATGGTAAAGGAGTTGATAAAGCATTTCTCGTTACTGGTTCTCCATTCGGCAATATTCCTAATGTAGGAACCATAAGGCGAGTAACCCAACTATAAGGACATACGAACCAGAGCCTTGTGCTTGCCCCTAATGTTCCCAGTATAAAGCTCATTCCAACATTTAGTATAAGAGTAGCGAATACACCTACTTTTTTTACAAGCCACAAGCATAAAGGAATGTTCCATATACTTGTTAGAATAATGCAAAGCGTTCCTAATAGTGCCTGTGTCAGGCTAATTGTCATAGATATATCAAAAATTTGTTGAATGATAAAACCACCTGCGACATTGCATACCATCAAAATTGTATTCGCAAGTACAATGTATATTATACAAGTAATTATTTTTGCATACCATATTTTTTTTAAATCAATAGGCAATGATAAAATTGCTCTGAACTTTAATTTTCCGTTATCTCTTTGAATTATCAAAATAGATAATAGCGTTAGATAACTAGGATATAATAATACATACCACCAGTTATATGAATTTTGTTGATACCACATGGGAGCAAGTACATTCAAAAATAAAGTTAGTATAGGTGCTAACCATACTAATTTTTTTGCAAAAGTATTTTTATGTTTTAGATGTTCAGAAGATATATAATTTCCCATATTATCGTCCCTCCTGCGATTTTCTTACAACTTCTATGAACAAGTTTTCTAAATCTTCATCTTTATTCATCTGTCCCTCATATCCTAAAATACCATTTGAAATAATGCCAATATCATCAGCAATAAGCTGTACCTCTGATAAAATATGACTGGATAGAATAACGGTAATCCCTTGCGAGGGAAAAGAACGAATAAGAGAACGTAATTCTTGTATACCGATAGGGTCTAAACCATTTGTCGGTTCATCTAAAATCAATAATTTAGGATTGTTTAATAAAGCAATAGCTATTCCCAAACGTTGCTTCATTCCCATTGAAAATTGTCCTGCTTTTTTTCTCCCCGTATTTTGTAAATCAACTATTTCTAAAACTTCATCTATTCTGGCTTTAGGAACGCCGAGCAATTTTGCACGGACTTCTAAATTTTCTGCTGCGGAAAGATTATCATAAAGTGGAGGTGTTTCAATCAAAGCCCCTATTTGTTCTAAATCTTTTCTAGTCCAGTCATGTCCATTAAAAAGAACTTTTCCATTAGTTGGACGAAGCATACCCGTAATCATTTTCAAAGTGGTAGATTTTCCAGCACCATTTGGACCGAGTAACCCATATATTGAGTTTTCACGGACAGTTATAGACACATTATCTACTGCCTTTTGTTTTTTGAAATACTTACATAAATTATCTGTCTTTAAAATTTCTTTCATAGTTGTTCATATCCTTTCTTTATATTTGGTTAAAGTATAAAAAGAAAATTTGAAGATTTCATAAAGATTTGAAACAAATTTGTTTTAATCCAGCCGTAGCATGTAGCTCGCATTAAATGTAAAATACAGCTACGGCATTTTATTATTTACTCTACAATCTTCCAGTTACTATCTTTATGTAACACAAGCTCATACTGCGACACCTGCGTAGCCTTTGTCTGATTATCAAGGAATTTTACAGCTACTTTCACTTTCACATTGTCCCTGTCCTTTGTAAAGATAGGGTTTACCAATTCAGAATAAAGGTAGTCCCTGCTGATAGGTTCAAGCACATTCCCCGATACATAGTAGGCAAACTCTTTTTCCGTCGCTGTTGGGTAGAGCTTAAAGAATGTTTCCAGAAATGCGGTAGCGTCATTGACGGTATTAGCGTCCACGCTTGCGTCTGCTTCTGGTGTCTTAGGCTCATAGTCTGATTTCTCGATTGCTGGTGCAAGAGTAGGGTTCTGAACGATTACCATACCCCCGTCAGCGTCTACATGGACTTTTACAGTATAGGTTGCTTTCACATTGCTTGTCTGTTCTCCCTCTTTTATCTGCTGATCTACTTCGTAGGTAGCAGAAAAAGTGTCCGTTCCCGACTGTTCGATACTCCACACAATCACATCTGTAACCGTGGAGCTGGTCGATATATCGGTTCTAATGGTATCTACATTCAAGTCCTGCAATTCCTTTGTCAGATAACCGTTGATTACCTGCGTCCTTGCTTCAATCGCTTCTTTGCTGTTACTCCATGTATAATAGGACTTTGCAAAGTTCTTCACGAAATTTTCTATCCCGTTGGTATCCTGCAAGCGAAGCTCTATGATTTCTTTTTCATGGGTGGTGTGCTGGTCGATAGCGGTAAAATTCTTATACTGGTGTTAGTATAAAGTAGTGGACACATTAAGACGAACTAAGTTAAAATAATATTTAGTTAAGAAAGGATGTGTCCATTATGGGAAAGGGCAGAAGATACGATCAAGAATATAAGGATATGATAGTAGAGTTATTTAAATCAGGAATGAGCTTAGCAGAGCATCGTCTACGAATATGGCATTGCAAAATCAACAATTAATGGCTGGATTAAAGATGTAAAAGAAATTAAAATAGATGAAAATGAAGTTATGACATTAAAAGAAGTAAAAGCTTTAAGAAAAGAAATGGCAAGAATTAAAGAGGAAAATGAAATATTAAAAAAAGCTATGGCCATATTTGCAACAAGAAATTAGATGAAGTGATAGAATTTATAAATAATAATAAAAGCAAACATGATATTAAGACTATGTGTACCGTTCTAGGCGTAGCCAGAAGCACATATTATAAATCTTTTGATAAAACTAAATCTGCAAGAGAACTAGAAAATGAGGAATTAAAATCAGCTATTAAAAGGATATATAAAGAGAATAAAGGCATATATGGTGCTCCTAGAATTCATTATATACTTGGTATAGAAGGCTTCAATGTATCATTGAAGCGAGTTCAAAGACTAATGACTAAACTTAACCTTTGTGCAGTAACTGTAAAGAAATACAATCCTCATTCAAGTAAAAAGGTAGTAGAAGATTTAGAAAACGTTTTAAAAAGAGACTTTACAACTACTTATATTAACGAAAAATGGGTAGGAGATATTACATATATTCATACTAGTAGGGATGGTTGGTGCTATTTAGCTTCAGTTCTTGACTTACATTCTAAAAAAATAATTGGCTACGCTTTCGGTAAAAGAATGACTAAAGATTTAGTTGTTAAAGCTTTAAAAAATGCTTATTACAATCAAAATCCTAATAAAAATAAGAATATAATATTTCATACAGACTTAGGATCTCAATATACTAGTAATGATTTAAAAGAGCTATGTAAAGAGTTTAATATTATACAATCATTTAGTAAAAAAGGTTGTCCTTATGACAATGCTTGTATAGAATCTTTCCATTCTTCAATAAAGAAGGAAGAAATCTATAGAAATACATATCGTACCTTCGAAGAAGCCAATATAGCTATATTTAAATATATTGAAGGTTGGTATAACAGAAAAAGGATACACTCTTCTATTAATTACATGACACCAGAACAATGTGAATTATTAGCTAGAAGTGCAACATGACGAATTGTCAAGCTAAGTGCAACACTTAGCTTGTTCTTCGTTAAATGCTTCTAACGGTGTCTTGTATCCAAGACATTTCCGTGGTCTATTATTTAAAATATCCTCAACAATATCAACATGATTTTGATTTATAGTAGAAAAATCAAATTTTTTAGGAAAGAATTCTCTAATCAAGCCATTTGTATTTTCATTAGTTCCTCTTTGCCATGAACTGTAAGCATCAGCAAAATACACATCTAAGTCTAATTTATTTTCTAACTCTAAATATCCAGCAAATTCTTTACCACGGTCTACAGTCAATGATTTTAAATTATTCCTACCAAATTTGCCTAATGCAATAATACAATGTTCATTAAAAGTAGAAGCTTTTCTATTTTGCATTATTCTGATTTTTGACTAACGAAGCGTTAGCAATTTTTCCATGAGGTTTACATTTAACTCTTCTGTTTTCATATTTATCTTGAGCTACATGAGCTTTGTATCTTCCATTAAGATTGTTTCTTTTAATTTCTCTTGAAATACTTGATTTATTTCTGTTGAGTTCTTTGGCTATTTTAGATAAACTCCATCCTAAATTTAAATATTCTACTATACAACAACGTTCATTTATAGTAATATGTTTATAGCTCATACAGTCACGTCCTTTAAAGTGGTTTTCTACTCAATTATTACTTTAACATGAACGTACCCGTATGGGTTATTTTTTTTGCAATTAATTAGTGTTGCACTTGATATTGTAATTTATCAATTTAATTAAACTTAATTTTTTTTATAAATTTAAGTTTTTTATATAAAATAATTTATATTTTTATCTCGAAAAAAAATATAAATGAGAACTCAAATTTGAATTCTCATTTTTAAAAGTAATTATTCTTTAAAAAAAAAATATATTTAAATAACTATTAAAATTCCCTAAAATTTATAATTAAATATCTTAATTACTATTTTATCTTCTAAATTTTATTAATTATTAAATATATTCTTTATACAAGTTGTAATATTTAAATTAATCTTTACTTATTATACAAATGAATGGGCTGTCGTACTAAAAATTTTATATACAATAATATTGTTTTTATAATTAAAAATTAACACAATATATTGTAGTATTTATTCTTAATGCAACAGCCTCTGAAAATATATTTAAAGAAATTCAACCTAAGCTGAATTTCAATATTAACTACAAACTACTCACTAAAAACTATAAACTAGTTAAGAATAATGTATAGATTTATTCAATGTTATTTATAATTTTAATGGTACAAATATAGTTTCTTTTTCTATTTCACTTATGAATCCACCAATTTTATAAACATCATTAAGTAAATTCATATTTATAACCTCATTTACTTTTCCACTTGCAATTGCTTGACCAAACTTCATAACTATTATATTATCACTATATTTTATTGCTTGATTAATATCATGTAACACCATAACAACAGTTAAATTACTTTCTTCATTTAACTCCTTAACAAGCTCTAATATTTCAACTTGATGATAAATATCTAAATATGTAGTTGGTTCATCTAAAAATAATATTTCACTTTTTTGTGCTAGTGCCATTGCAATAAATGCTCTTTGTCTTTCTCCACCTGACATACTCATAACTGACTTATCCTTTAATTTTTCAAGACCAGTTCTTTTTATTGCCCATTCTACTATTTCTTCATCTTCATTACTATTTCCTTGGAAATACTTTTTGCGAGGTATTCTTCCATAATAAACCAACTCTTTTACTGTAATATCACTCGGTACAGTATTTTGTTGATGAACAGTTGCAATTTCTTGTGCTAATTCCTTTTGTTTTAATGACTTTATAGATTTACCTTTAATTGTTACATCTCCAGATGAAGGCTTATTTAATCCAGCAAATATACTTAATAAAGTAGATTTACCACTTCCATTTGGTCCTAATATAGTTGTTACTTTTCCCTTTTCTATTTCAACATTTAAATTATTGATAAATGTCTTATCTTTATCATAAGAGAAATTTAAATTTTTCGCCTTTATCATTACTTTAAGTCACTCCTTCTTAAAAGATATAAGAAAAATGGCGCTCCAAATATTGCTGTTACAACTCCTACTGGTATTTCATTAGGTCTCATTGCCATTCTTCCAATAGTATCTGCAAATAAAACTAAAAATCCACCTACAATTCCACTACAAGGAATTAAATACTTGTGATCTGAGCCTATTATAATTCTACAAACATGTGGAACAACTAATCCAACAAAAGATATAACTCCTGCAATTGCAGTAGATATACTTGCTAAAAATACTGCTACGGCAGTAACTATTATCATATATAAATCTGAATTAAATCCTAAGCTTCTAGCATTTTTAGTTCCTAAGGCTAATATATTGCAAACCTTTCCTAATAATAATGCTGCTATTATACCTATTACAGAATAAATAAGTAATATATGTACATTACTCCAATTAACTGTTGCTAAACTTCCCATCATCCATTTTTGAATATTAGAAGATCCTAATCCTGCACGTACAGTAATCATAGATGAAATTCCACCTAATAATGCATTACATGCTGCACCTGCTAATACAATTCTTATTGGCGATAATCCATTTTTATATGCCATAAGATAAATAATTACACAGCATATTAACCCTCCTAAGAATCCAAATATAGGTCTTAAGTTAGTTGTTCCTGGTACAAACACCATAAAAAATACCGTAACTGCACAAGCACCTGATGATATTCCAGTTATATACGGATCAGCTAGTGGGTTTCTTATTACTGATTGTAATAAAACACCTGCTATTGCTAAATTAGCTCCAACTAATACAGCTATTATAACTCTAGGCATTCTTAAATCCTTAATAATACCTATATTCCCCTCTGAACTCCCTGAAAATAGCCCAGTTATAAGTTCTTTAAATGTTATATTAACACTTCCTAATTTTAGTGATACTAATGCTGTTGCTAATAATACTATTAATGATATTAATATAAATGATATTTTAAACTTTTTATTTGAAACTCTCATAATTATTCCCCGCTACCATGAACTATATCACTTAGCATATCTAATCCTTCAATAACCTTAAGGTTTGCACTCATTCCAAAATAATTATTATCTAAATAAATTACTTTTCCTTCTTTTACAGCACTTATATTTTGCCATGCAATATCACTTGCCATTTCCTTTTCTAATGCAGCTTTTGTTTCTTCAGGCATTGCATGAACCATAACTAAAATCTTTTTTGGATTAAGTAATGCTAAATCCTCTTTATTATAAGTTGTAAATGATTTGCTATTATCTTCAACTATATTTTTTCCACCAACAATTTCTACTAAGCTTCCAATATAAGATTTTGCTGTAGCTATCATAGTTGATCCTGGAGCTGCAAATAATACTAAAACTTCTGGCTTTTCTAAAGATGCTGCCTTTTCTTTAGCTTCTTTTTCCTTAGATTCTATCTTTTCTAATAAAGCCTTTGCTTCATCATTTTTATTAAACTTTTCTCCTAATGTATTTATTGCATTCTTTAATCCATCTAAACTTTCTAAAGATACAAATTCACTTGGAATATTATTTTCTTTAAATAAATTCATATAATCTGAACCTAAAGTATCTACAGATACTACTAATGTTGGATTTAGTGATTTAATTATTTCTAAATCTGGGCTCATCGGATTTCCAATTTCAACCGCCCCTTTAGTACTTTCTGGTAACCCATATGATGTCTTTGGTACCCCTGAAACCTTCACTCCTAAGGCATCTAATATTTCTGTAACTGCTACAGATGTAGAAACAACTACCTCTTCTCCACTTGCAGTATTTGTAACTTTTTTCTCATTTTCTACTGATCCACAACTTATCATACTTAATGCCATAATACCAGCTGTCATCAGAGACATAACTTTTTTAAATTTCATAATACATAACCTTCCTATTTTTATTTAGGTATTCTTATTATTTTTTGTTTGATTTTACAACAGCTATAACTCCTCCAATTACAACTATTGCAGACACACCAGCTATAGCATAAATACCCTTATTATCTTTCTTTTCTTGTTTAACAATTAAATTTTCTTCCTTTAATGTTTCTTCTTCAATTTCAACATTAGCTTCTTCTTTTAAGTCTTCCTTTTCTTCAATTGCTTCTAACAATGTTAATGTTTCCATTTTTGGTATAACTTTAAATTCAACATCTCTTTCCATAGGACCAACATAAATCATAGCCTCCATATCTGCATCTACTTTATCAACTGCAACCTTTAATTTAACAGTTCCATCTTCACTATTTTCTTCTACCATTTCAACTGAAGCTTCTTGTCCATTAACTTTCATTCTATAGTTTTCCATAAATTCACTTCCTGCAAATCCAACAGTATATATTATATGCTCTCTTGTTACTTCTACATTCATAGTTGGTAAAAGATAGGTTCTTGACATTGACATTCCTATTTCTGATTCATGATATACATCATTTTCAACTTGGTATATCCCACTTGTAATTTCATTTTCAGTTGCATATATATTTTTAGTTCCTATAGTAAATATTAACCCTAAGGCCATTGTTCCTATTAACATTCCTTTAATCTTGCTTAATATTTTCATTTTCTTTTCTCCTCTATCAATAAACCTAAATTAGGAGGAAAATAAATAGACATTCTATTTTATTCCCCCCCTCTTATACTTCTTGTTAAATTAATTTCTTTTTCTTACTAAAACAGTTCCTGCTGTTGTTAACATTAATCCTAATCCTGCAACAGCTCCAGCCCCTATTGGTGCTCCTGTTTGTGGTAATGTTTCTACTGTATATTCTTTTATGAATGTTAAAGTATCCTCTAATAATGTAACACCAAATTTAACATCTCTAGACATTGGTACTACGAAAGTTTTAACTTTTATACTATCGCTTAAGCTTGAAAGTACAAATCTAACATTTGTTGTATCACCACTTGTACTCTTAGTAACATTAACTTTCTTACCATTTACATAAACTTCATGGTTTTGCATAAATGCTGCTCCAGTGAAAGTTAAAGTAACATAGTATTTTCCATCTATTTCTTCAACTTTAGAAGTAGAGTTTAAATACTTTCTAGCCATAGATCTTCCTGTTTCATTTTCATGAGTTACACTATTTTGAATAGAATATAATTTACCCTTAGTTATTTTTATTTCTTCATTATTTGTATTTGAATTTGAAGCACCACTTGATGTATTGTTGTTTGTATTTCCACTAGTTGCTGAATCACTAGTTGTTCCACCAATATTAGCTGATCCATCTGTAACTAATTTTAATGTATCCTCTAATATGTTAACTCCAAATTCAACATTATTACCCATCATACTAACATAAGCTGATGCTTTTATTGAATCCTTTAAACTTCCAACTTCAAACTTTAAGCTAACAATTTCATTATTTACTGTTTTAGTTGTATTTACTTCATTTCCATTAACATATATCTTATGGTTACTCATCATTGTTGATCCCATAGATGTAAATGTTAATGTAACATATGTCTTTCCATTTACTTCTTCAACCTTTACATCTTCACTTAAAGTTTTTCTTGCCATATTAAGACCTGTTTCATTTTCATGAGTTACAGTATTCTTTCCTACATAAACTTTAGTACCTTGTACTTCAGTTGTTCCACTGTTTGATCCATTGTTGTTTGAATCATTAGTATTTGATCCACCATTATTTGAATCTTCATTTCCAGCATTTCCACTATTATTTTCATTTCCTGGTTTATTTGTTTCACCATTATTTCCTGAATCTGTTGAAGAGTCATTTTCTTTATATTCGCTTAATTCACCTTCATGTAATAAGTCAACATCAACAGTATGTAACTTTCCTGGGAATACAGCTTCTGGAAGACCTTCATTAAAATATGTTAAGTTAATCTTTACTCTTGTATAAAGCTTGTCTATTGAATCTACATTAAAACTTATTGATCCATCTTCATTTTTAACAAACGCAACTTCATTTCCATCTATTGTTATTGAGTTTGTTGATTTTACTGTTTCTAATCCATCCTTATTGTACTTCATAGTTACAGTAACTTTTCCATCTTTAACTGTTACTATAGAATTAGCATCTATATAGTTTCTTATTCCACTTTGACTATCTCCACCACTTTTTAATGTCTTATTTGTTATTATATACTTCCCATCAGCTAATTTATTTCCTTGATTTTGATCTTCATTTTTATCTGATGAGTTATCAATTGTTGGAATTGTACTTATATCATTTGTTACTAAGAAAGATACTTCTTTTCCCATAATTGTTATAGTCATATCTATTCTTACTTTTGCTTCTGCAGATGGAACTTCAAAAGTAATAGATTTATCTTCTTCATTATTAACAGAATTTAAGTTAACACCATCTAAAGTTGCTTTTATATTTTTCATCATCTTATACATATCATCTGCAAACTTAAGTGTCATAGTTGTTTTATCTTCTGAAACAGTTATAACAGTATCTTCTTTTAATGCCTTTCTAGCCATGCTTGTACCTGTTGATGATGTTGAATCTCCAATATATTCTGTTGAATTTTTAACAATATATGTTCCAGTTTGGAATTTCTTTTCTGAAAATGATTGAACATCTATAACATCAGTTCTTTCAGTAGCCCAAACAGCTTGTACATTTGAACCCATTACAGTTGTTGTTATCATAACAGCCGCTAATAATTGACATATCTTTTTCTTTAACATAAATTATATCCCCCTAAAACCAAATTTATAAATTTATCTTCATTGACATTTTATTTATTTTAATTCATAATAATTGATATTGATTATCATTTGCTTATAACATAATAACATATATTTTATTAGTTAGTTTTAACAATATTTATATTTTTTTTAACAATATTTTTATACTTTTATGCATATTTTTTAGGGGGGATATAATCTCTATGATTTCAAATATATTAACTAATTTTTTTAATTGCTTTACTGTTCCTACATTACTATTAAATTATAATTTCCAAACTATTTTTACTCATAATCATGATTCAAAAATTGATATTTCATTTTATACATCAAAAGCCATAGAAATTGTTAAAAACTTAAATTTTATTTCAAATACAACATCTTTTAATATTACTAATGATATTTCTTTTAGTTGTATTTCATTTAATCATTATGATAATTCTAAAATGTATTTGCTAATAGGACCTTATAGTACTAAGGAACTTTCTAATAATAATAGTGAAATTAATATTTTAACTGAAGAATGGATTAATAATATAATCAAATTACATACATATATTATTAGTAATCATATTGGAAAATTTAATAATCTTCAAAATATATCTCCATGTGTTAACCATGCAATTAAATATATTGAAAAAAATTATTCAAATGAAATTTTAATAGATGATATTTGTGCTGAATTAAATATTAATAAATGCTATTTTTGTAGTATGTTTAAAAAAGAAATAGGATTAACCTTTATTAACTATTTAAATAATTATAAAATTGAAAAAAGTAAAGAATTATTAAAAAATCCTAATTTATCATTACTTGATATTTCTTTATCTGTTGGTTATAATAACCAAAGTTATTTTAGTACAGTATTTAAAAAAACAACTTCTAAAACACCTTTAGAATTTAGGGAAGATTACTTAAAAAATAAAAACTAGAATCATTATGTCTCCTATGTAGTTATAGGAGACATATTAATTCCAGCTTATTTAATATATTTTTATTTTTTTATTAATACTTTTTGTATTTCATTTAAGTTTTTATAACTATTATAACAATGATTTAATATATCTTCATCTGCTTCCTTTAAATCTACAACATGTATAGCTATCATTCTAGCATTAAATGCTGCTCTTATTCCTGCACTAGAATCCTCAATTACTATACATTCACTTGGTAAAACATTCAACTTTTCAGCAGCCTTTAAAAATATTTCTGGATTAGGTTTAGTTTCTTTAACATCATCTCTTGATATTATTACATCAAAAAATTTTTCTATATCAGATTGTTTTAACTGCTTTAAAGCTCTTTCCTTAGCTGCAGAAGTTGCTAATGCAATTTTAAAATTATTATTTTTTAAATTTTCTAATATTTCGTAAGCTCCTGCCTTTAATGAAACTCCTAATTCTACAGCCCTATCTAAATTTTCATCCTTTTCTTTATACATAATATCTATTGGCAAGTCTTCACCATAATTATTTAAAAATACCCTTTTTACATTTTCTCTTCCTGTTCCTAAAACTTGAATATAAATTTCTTTTTTTAATTTATATCCATACTTTTCAAAAACTTCTGACCAAACTCTTAAATATACTAATTCTGTATCAAATATTACTCCATCCATATCAAATATTACAGCTTTAATTTTATTAATATTCAATTCCATAACTTTTCCCTCCATTAATACATAAGTAAATGACTTCTTCTCTCATAATTTCATATGGTCTACTATAATATACCCTATAAACTATATCTCCATTAAAATTAATAATATCTTTTTCTCTAATTCTCAAAACTTTTATAATAATTATTTTTACATTTTCACTTTACTCTTTCAACATAATTAAACTATTTTATTATTATATTTTTCATCAATAAACAATAATTTGTATCAAAAGATATCTTAATGTATTTTTTTATTTCATTTTTTTGCTTATTACTATTATATTTTCTTTTTATTTGCCCCTAATTCATATTTTTTATAATTTTCTTTTCATATCAACATTATATTTATATACCTCAGAAAAATAATGTAAAAAAAATTGTTCTTGTTTTATTTTACATTATTTTCTATTTATTATAGAATGTGTATATACATCAATTTTTATTTTTCCACTAATTTTTCTTAAATAAATTACATATTATTTAATAATTTTGATGAATAGGAGGATATTTTATAATCATGAGTTGTTGGGCTATATTAGGTATAAATCCTACTAAAAATATAGATGTAATTAAAAATGCATATACTGAATTAAGTAATTCTACAAATGCTAATGAGTTAATAAAACTAAAATCAGCTTATAATAAAGCTTTATCCTTAGCTAAAACTTCTATTAATGACTTAAACTTATCTTTACTTGGAAGTTCAAATTTTGATATTTTATCAGCTTTAATAAATTCTTCTATAGATAGTAAATCAATTGATACTATAGATAAGTTTATTGATGAAGCAAATGAAATTTATAATAATCCTGTGCTTAGATTTAATATAGATTCATGGGTTAATTTATTAACTTCACCTATTTTAGAATCTTCTTCAAAAGAACTAGCAAGTATAGAATTAATTAAGTTTTTATCTAATCACAAATATTTAACAACAAAAACATATAAACTCTTTGATACTAAATTTAATTGGATAAAAAATAAAGATAAATTAAAATCAAAACTTAGTTCTCAATTATTAGATTCATTTATTAATCATATAGAAAATCCTTTACCTTTAACATATAAATATTTAAATAATTTAGACTCTAAAAAGCTTGATGAATATCTTGAATTAAGAGAAAAGGCTTATTTATCACTTCAAGAAAATCACATAGAAGATGAAAAAAATTGCCTATTTAAAGCATATTCAATTTATTCTAAAGACTTAGATTTATTAAAAATGATTGGATGTTATTACTTAAATAAAAATGATAATCTTATGGCATTAAGTTATTTTAGAGAAGCAATTAATATCAATGATAATGATTTATACAGTCTTGCAAAATTAGGACATTTATTAACTATAAATAAACAATATGATAAAGCAATAATTTACTTAGAGAAATATTTAAAAAGGCTTAAAAATTCAATCGATTTAGAATCATTAATTGATTTAGCTCATGCTTATCATTATTCTTATGAGTTGCAAAAAGCTAAAAGCTTATATAACTTTTTATTTAAATTACGCCCCTGGGATTTATCTATAAAGTTAGCTTTAGAAAATATAAATAGTAAACTTTTAACTGATTTATCTCCAAAACCATTAATTCCAGCAACTTATCAAAAATATATTAATTCATTTTTAAAACCTCTTAATTTAAAGTTACATGAAATATATAATAATTTTTCTTTTAGATTGCAAGAAGATAAATGGAATGAATTATTTTCTTTACCAATTGCTTCAAATGAATCATTATTTTATTTATTTGAAGAAACTATTATTACTTTTATAACTACAAATAAAAATATGCCTAAAAATATTTATGAGTTTTTAAGTAAAAATTTTAATTGGAACTTAAGAAATAATGAATTATTATCAATTTATCCTAACTTGAAAATTGATATATTATTTAATAAATTATATTCCAATGAATCACTTAGTTATGAATCGTTAAAAAATATAAAAATTAATAATTTAGAAAATTATATTGAATTGCGCTCTTTAGCTTATAATTCTATTTGTTCTAATTCTAATAATAGCGAAAAATATTTAAATGATGCATTAAAATTATTTAATGGTGATTTTGAATTATATAAGTTATATGGACAATATTATTCAAATAATAAAGATTACAATACTGCAATTGAAAACTATAAAATAGCTTTATCTTTAAAAGAGGATGATTATTACTCAATATGTACTTTGGCATTATTACTTACTAAAGTTGAAAATTATAAAGATGCAATTTTTTATTTAAATAAGAGTGTAAATACTCAAGCTGGTAAACTTTTATTAGATAATGAAGATTTTTTAATTAAATATGCTATTAGTTTTTACTATATAGGTAATTTAATTAACGCTAAAAAATACTTTAAAAAATTATTATTATTAAATCCAAATTTAAAATTTGTAAATATTTATCTAAAGAATATTAATGATAGATTAGCTCATAAAAAAACACCTATTCTACCTATATCCGTTATTGAAGATCCTGATTGCTATACAAATTCACTTCATTATACTACAAAAGCAAGAATTACAAATATTATATCTAAATTTAAACAAGGCCTTATATTAAAAAAATAATCGAATAAAAGGAAATCAATTTAGTTATATATATTGTATCGTTACAAATTTTAAAAAATTGATTTTCCTTTTTTATTCTTTTATAATTAATATTCAAAGGATGTGAAAAAATATGGCATTTAATCAGAAAAAAATTGCTCTTATAAATGATGTTACTGGTTTTGGAAGATGCTCTATAGCAGTTTCATTACCTATTATATCTGCACTTAAAGTTCAATGTTGTTTTATACCAACAGCAATTCTTTCTAACCATACTGGATTCAATAATTTTTTCTTTGAAGATTATACTTCTAAAATGACAGAATATATAAATAATTGGGAAATCCTTGGATTAAATTTTGATGGAATTTGTACTGGATTTTTAGGATCAAAAGAACAAATTAAAATAGTAGTAGAATTTTTAGAAAAATTTAAAACAAAAGACAATATAGTTTTAATTGATCCTGTTATGGGTGATTACGGAAAACTTTATTCTACTTATACTGATGAAATGTGTAAAGAAATGCAAAACTTAATTAAATATGCAGATGTTTTAACTCCTAACCTTACTGAACTTTGTAGGTTGTTAGACTTAGCTTATCCTTCACAAACTCCTTCACATGAAGAATTACATATGTTATGTAAAAAATTATCACTTCAAGGTCCTAAGAAAATAGTAATAACAGGATTACAAAGACAAGGTTTAATAGAAAACTTTGTATTTGAAAGTGACAAGCCTTATAGTGTAATAAAGGTAGAAAAAATAGGTATAGACCGTTCAGGTACTGGAGATGTTTTTTCTTCTATTGTATCTGCTAGTATTGTTAAAAGTGAAAGCCTTTATTCATCAGTAGAAAAGGCTACAACTTTTATTAGCAAATGTTTAAAATTCACTACTGAATTAGATTTACCAGAAAATCAAGGTGTTTGTTTTGAAGAGTTTTTAACTGAATTAAAATAGTATAAAGGAGAGAGGTATTATGGTTATTTTATATACAAGCAATAAAGGTAATTTTATAAATTTAAAAAATATAACCATTTCAGAAATGGAGTCAAAAGGAATTAAAAAAAACATATATGTAAATTTAACTAATCGTTGTCCATGTGCTTGTACATTTTGTTTAAGAGCAACAAAAAAAATGTCTGAAACTAATAGCTTATGGCTTGAAAAGGAACCAACTGCTGAAGAAGTAATTACTGAGTTTGAAAATATAGATATAAATCTTTATGATGAAATTATTTTTTGTGGATTTGGAGAGCCAACAGAAAGATTAGATGCAATAATTGAAGTTTCAAAATATATAAAGAAAAGAAATTCAAATATGACAATAAGAATCAATACTAACGGCTTAGGTGACTTAATCAATAAAAAAGAAATTGCTCCTTTATTAAAAGGACTAATTGATACAGTTTCAATTAGTCTTAATGCTCCAACTGCTGAAGAATTTTATGAAATAACTAAGAATAAATTTGGAATTGAATCTTATGATGCTATGAAAAAATTTGCAGTATCATGCAAATCTTATATTCCAAATGTTGTGTTTACTGTAGTTGATTGTATTGGTGAAGATGATATTAAAGCTAGCCAAAAAGTATGTGATGATTTAGGCATAAAATTAAGAGTTAGACCTTTTGAATAAATAAAAAATGATGTTCAATATTTTGAGCATCATTTTTTATTACTTAATATATTTAAAATTTTTATTCATTTAATAACTTTTCTAATTCTTTAACATTATTTGATGTTACAACTAATATATCATCTTCCAAAATTACCGTATTCCCATTGGGTACTAATACTTCTCCATCCCTTTTTATCATAACTATAAGTACTCTACATAAAACATCAGCATCTTTTATAGGCTTATTTATTAAACAACTTTTTTTATCAACTGAAAATTCAGTTAATGTTGTACTTTTTTCTTCACGATATTCATTAAAATATTTAAGTTTATTTCCTGATAAAACTAATATATCACCTGGCAAAATTTTTGTAGAACCATTTGGAACAAATACATCTCCATTTCTTTTTATCATTACTACAAGAATATCCTCAGGTATATTAGCATCCATTATCATTTTATTTGCAATACTATTATTTTTATCTATTGTAAATTCTATCAAACTTGTACTTTTGTTTTCCTTATAATCATTAAATGTTTTTAATACAGATTCATCATTATCTATTAAATCTAATTTTTTAGCTAATATAGGTGTAATTGTTCCTTGAGCAACTACTGAAAATAAAGCTATAAAAAATATTATATGAAAAATATCATTATTAGTTGATACTCCATATGTTTCAGCAAAAATTGCAAAAACTATAGATGCAGCCCCTCTTATTCCTACCCATGATATAAATATTTGTTGTTTTATTGGTACATTAAACCAATATAATATACTAAATATAGATATTGGTCTTGCTACAAAAATCATAAATAATGATATTAATATTCCCTTTTCCATTACTAATGGTATTCTAGATGGAAATGCTAATAATCCTAAAACAAAAAACAAGGTAATTTGCATAAGCCATGATATACCATCTAAAAATTGGAATATACTCTTTTTATGTGGTATTTTTGAATTTCCTATAATTATTCCAGTTATATAAACACACAAATACCCATTCCCCCCTAAATACTCACTAAGAGAATATGATAATATTGCAATAGCAGTAATAAATATTAGATAAAATCCTTCTATTTCAAATTTAAATTTCCTTAACAAATAAACCGATAATTTAGCTAATATTATTGCTATTACTATACCAAATAAAATTTGATTTATCGTCATTATAAATATGTTTTCATTATTATTATTTGATATTAACATTAAAATAATTGTTGTAAGCATATATGCACAAGGATCATTACTTCCACTTTCTAACTCTAACATAGATGCAATTGATCCCTTTAAATTTAATCTTTGAGACCTTAAAATAGCAAATACAGATGCAGCATCAGTAGATCCAACTATTGCTCCAATAAGTAAGCCTTCTAATAATGTTGTCTTAAATATAAAAAAACATAGTAATCCAGTCAATCCAGATGTGAAAATAACCCCTAATGTAGATAAAAGAATAGAGGGTTTTGCAACAGACTTTGCCATCTTCCAATTGGTACCGAACCCACCAAAAAACATTATAAATATTAATGCAATTATTGCAATTTTATTGGTAAGTTGATAATCATTAAAATATATCCCCACAATTCCATCCGAACCAAATATCATTCCTAAAATTATGAATATTAAAAGAATGGGTACTCCAAACTTATATAATATTTTAGTAGAAGTTATACTTATTAGTAATACTAGTCCACAAATTATCATTATTTTTATCATGTACTTCCCCCTATTTTTATATAAAGTACCTATTTTATACTATTCATTTTTTACAAAGTTAAATCAAAAAATTTTAAAAATTTTTTTAATTTTCTATAACTAAATAATATACCGACTTTCTAATTATATTTTCTTTATTTTCATGTAAGATATTTCAAAATAATTTTTATATAACTATATTAATAAAATTTTGATATAATATTTATAAAAAATCACTATAAGGAGGGTTATATGAATATAATTATTTGCTTAGATGACAATAATGGAATGATGTTTAATAAAAGAAGACAAAGTCAAGATAGAATTCTTCGAGCTGATCTAAAAGAATTTATTAAAGATAAAGACCTTTATATGAATAATTATTCTTATAAATTATATAAGGATATTGATAATGGTAATATTAAAGTTTCTGAAAATTTTTTGGAACAATGTACTGAAAATGGCTTTTGCTTAGTAGAAGATAAATTATTAAATAATTATATAAATAAAATTAACAATATAATTATTTATAAATGGAATAGAATTTATCCTTCTGATCTTTATTTTGATATTAATTTAATATCAAATTCATGGGAATTACTTGAGACTAAAGAATTCGAAGGATCATCCCATGAAAAAATAACAAGAATTATTTATAGGAGAGTAAACTAATGAAAAACACCTTTAAATTTAAAAATCCACTAATCTTACTTTTAGGAACTTTGCTATTTGTAAGTAACCTTATCAGTTGCTCATCAATTAATACCCTTCCTATTGTAAATGATAGTGGACAAGCAATTGAAGATTCTAATAATCAACCTTTAACAACTTCAAATACTTCAAGTACTAATATTTCTAATATAAATGATATACCTAAATACTCAGGAAAAGATATTATTATTTTAAATAATAATGTACCTAATTTTTCTAAGTCAGATTTAACAACTACTTCTTTTGAAAAATATTCTCCATTAGATAGTTTAGGAAGATGTGGAGTTGCATATTCAAATATTGGAACTGATGTAATGCCAACAGAAAAAAGAGAGTCTATCAGCTCCGTTAAACCAAGCGGATGGCATTCTGTTAAATATGATGTTGTCGAAGGAAAATACTTATATAATAGATCTCATTTAATTGGTTATCAATTAACTGCTGAAAATGCTAATGAAAGAAACTTAATTACTGGTACAAGATACTTTAATGCTACATTAATGCTTCCATATGAAAACATGGTTGCTGACTATATAAAAGAAACTAATAACCATGTTTTATATAGAGTAACTCCATTATTTGAAGGAAATAACCTTGTTGCAACAGGTATACAAATAGAAGCTAAGTCTGTTGAAGATGATGGTGAAGGTATTGAATTTAATGTATTTATATATAATGTACAACCTGGTATTACAATAGATTATGCCACAGGTGATAGTTCTCTTAATAGTGAAGAAATAAAGAAAAATACTAATTCTTCAAATTCAATTAATATAAATAATTCAAATACCTCTAATAATAATAATAATAATAATAATAATAAAGATAATACTTCCTCAAACTCATCTAATTCAAATAATAGTAATTCTTCTAATTCAAAATCAGTTATACGAGGTAATTCTAAATCTAAAATATATCATTGTCCAGGTCAAAGTAATTATGAAACTATGGCTGATTCTGAATACCTTGTTAATTTTAATAGTGAAGCTGATGCAATTGCAGCTGGTTATAGAAAAGCAAAACGATAAACATAATAAAAAGGGTGAATTTTAACAAATTCACCCTTTTTATTATAAGTTATAATATCAATTATTAACATAAATAAAACTTTCACTAAACACTTATTTTTCATCTTTATTTTTTTACAATTATATTTTATTTTTTAAAATCAATCTTACCCAATAATTTAATTTCCTCTAAAGTTGAAATTACCTTTACTGATATTTTCCCATCCTCATACTTACAAATACTTATTTGAGCATTTTCTTCAAATCTTACTATTCCATTACCCTCATCATATCCAATAAAACTAAGGCTTCCTGTTGAAAAATATGGTTTACCGGCAAAACTTCCTTTAAATGAATGATGAGTATGTCCAGTAAAAATACCAACTATAGAACTTTTCCTTATTAGCTCTTCAAACCCATCATTATAACTAACTGATGGTGTAGTAAATTGATTCTTTATAAGATGATGATGACAAATTAAGATAGTTTTCTTGTTATTACTAATTTCTAATTGAGTTTTTAACCAATTATATTGAGAATCAGAAATAAATCCATCACTATTTTTATATATAGAATTATCAAACCCAATTATCCTTAATCCATCTATATCATTAATAGTATTATATGGTTCATTACATTCTTTATTAAACCAACCTTTATAAAAAGCTTCTTTATTATCATGATTTCCTAATGTAATTATATATGGAATCTCCCCTAATAAATTTTCTAATTCATACTTTAAAATTTCATAATCCTCAGATGTTCCTGATTCAACTAAATCACCAGTTATAATAATAAAGTCTATTTCGCTTAAATTTATCTTATTTAAAGAATTTTTTATTTGAATCAAAGGGCTTGTCATACAATTGAAAATAGAATTATAACCTTTTTCAACCCTAGGATATCTTCTCAAAAAATGAATATCCGATAAATGTAAAAACATCATGTTAAGTACCTACTTAGCTTTCTTTTTCTTATTTCTTTTAGTTTGTATACTAAATAATATAAGTGCAATTATTGTTGCCACATAAGGAATAGAAGCCGTAATTTGTGTTTTCAAAGATGTGTTTTGAAGTACATTTCCAGCTGCCTGAGAAAATCCGAAAAATAAACTTGATAAAAGAACACCTATTGGATGTGATTTACCTAAGTTATTTGCTGCCATAGCTATATATCCACGTCCAGATGTCATATTTTGCATAAATAATGTTACAGTTCCCATAGAGAGAAGAACTCCACCTAATCCACATAATATCCCTGATAAACTTATTGTTAAAAATTGATACTTTTCTACTGGTGTACCAAGACTTCTTGCAGCTTCTTTATTTATGCCTATAGCACGTAATCTATATCCTAACACTGTTTTATATAAGAATATATATATTCCTATAGCTAATATAAAAGCTAAGTAATCAATAATTGTTAAACCAGAAAAAATAGTGCCTATTACTGGAATATCTTTTATAATTGGCAAATTAATCTTTGAAAGGCTTACTAAGCTAGAATCAGTAAATACACCTTTAGTTTTAAATATTATATAAAGCAAGTATGTTGTAACTCCTCCTATCATAGTATTAGTTGCCATACCAACAACTACTGGAGATGCTTTTAACTTAATTATGCAAAATCCTACAATAGCAGATACTATCATCCCACTAATTGCACCTGTAAGAACAGATAAAAATACATTGTGTGTATAATAATTTGCAACTATACTGAAAAATGCACCTGTTAGCATTGTTCCCTCCATTGCAATATTAAAGATACGTACTTTAGTGCATATAGCAGCTGCTAAAGTAACTAGTAAAATAGGTGTCATCATACGAAGAGTGGAATTAGCAACAACTGCTAAATAATCTACACTTAATTCCATTATTGTACTCCTTCCTTATCTGTTATATTTTGCTTCTTCTTATACCATTTAACAGCAAATTTCGCAGTAATTAATAAAGTAATAATACCTTGAATAATTGTTGTTACTTCAGATGGTACTCCCATACTACGCTCAATAGTGCTTCCCCCCGTTGTAAGACCTGCAAGAAATATACTGCTTACTAAAATACCAACTGGATGATTGCTTGACATTAATGATGCTATAATACCAGTCCATGCATACCCTGGAGATGTTATCATACTATCAACATAACGATATCGTGTTCCTAAAACTTCACATGCTCCTCCAACCCCTGCTAAGGCTCCACTTAACATTAATACGTAATACATCATTTTGGTGCTATTAATACCACCATAATTAGCAAAGTTAGGATTTAATCCACCCATTTTCGCTTTATATCCAAAGCTTGTTTTTTTCATTATAAAAAGTATAACTAGCACACAAATAACAGCAATTACAAATCCCCAATGTAATGAATAACCTTTAAACATTTTAGGTAAAATATTATCAGTTAACTTTTGAGTTTGAATTGCAGAAGAATCTAGTCCTAACGGATCCTTTACTACATATGTTGTAAAATAAGATGCTATATAATCTGCAATATAATTCATCATAAGAGTTATAATAAGTAAATCTAATTTAAATCTTTCACTTACATATGCAGAAATAAGAGAATATAAAACTCCTACTAATGCCCCACTTAAAAGAGACATTGTAACAACAAATACTGTTGGTCCAGGACATATTACAGCTACAACAGCTGATGTAAATGCCCCTAAAACCATTTGCCCTGCAGCACCTAAACTTGAATATCCTGATCCCCAAGCTAAAGCTCCAGCAAGTCCTGCAAATATAATAGGAACTGAACGTGTTAAAGTCGTAGTTAAATAATATGCTGAACCAAATCCACCCTTAAACATCCCTATAATTGCCTCAAAAGGATTAAAGCCAGAAAATGCTATAATTACACCACCTATTAATAATCCAACAACAATTGCTTGTAGAGGATGCTTTAATGGTTCACATATCTTAGAAAACTTGTTCTTTTTAATGTTCCTATATAACGAATTTTTATTTTCCATTATTATTTTTACCTCCTACCATTAAAAGACCTAGTGCCTTTTCATCAATACTTCCTCTTTTAAATTCACCTACAATTTCGCCTTCGTAAATTACATAAATTCTGTCACTTAAATCCATAATTTCACTTAATTCAGAAGATACTAATAATACACTATCACCATTATTCCTCTTTTCAACAAGTTGATCATGAATAAATTCTATTGCTCCTATATCAATCCCTCTTGTAGGTTCACAAGCAATAATAAGAGGAGTTTCCTTCGACATTTCTCTTGCAACAATAAGTTTTTGAGCATTCCCACCTGAAAGTTCTTTTATTTTTTGAGAATATGAATCCGCCTTCACCCTAAATTTTGAAATTAAATTTATAGCATGATTTATAACCTTATCAGTATTTAAGATACCCCTTTTAGAAAATTCATCACTATCCTCATATCCCATTAATGCATTTTCAGCAAGAGTTGCATCTGGAGCACTTCCCCACATATATCTATCCTCTGGAACATGAGCTATTCCAGCTTCTCTTATATCCCTGACAGTATTATTAGTAATATCTTTGTTATTGATTATTACATTGCCAGCATCAACTTTTTCTAATCCTGTTATACATCTTATAAGCTCTGATTGACCATTACCAGATACTCCCGCAATACCTACTATTTCTCCTCTTTTAATATGTAAATTAACATTATTTAAAATATTTTTATTATGTTCTCCCATTAAAGTTAAATCTTTAACCTCTAAAAGCTTTTCATTAGTTTCTTTTTCCAGAATAACTCTATTAGTAATTTGTCTTCCTACCATTAAATAAGATAATTCATCTATGCTTGTATCTTTCTTTAACTTCTCAGCAACTACTTCTCCAAGTCTCATTACTATAACCCTGTCTGCAACTTCCATAACTTCATGAAGTTTATGTGTTATAATTATTAAACTTTTACCTAGATTCGCCAATTGCTTCATAGTTTTTAAAAGTTCATCTACTTCAATAGGAGTAAGAACTGCTGAAGGTTCATCAAAAACTATAATATCTGCATTTTGATAAAGGGTTTTTAATATTTCAACACGTTGTTGAAGTCCAACTGGACATTCTTCCACAATTGCATTTGGATTTACATTTAACATATAACGCTTTGAAAGCTCTTCTACCTTTTCAATATTCTTTTTATAATCAAAGAATATCCCCTTTTTCATTTCATTCTTATATACAATGTTTTCAGCTATAGTCATTGATTCAAAAAGCATAAAATGTTGTTGAACCATTCCAATTCCTTGCTTCATTGCATCTGATGGATTATGAAAATTCATTTTCTTACCATTAATAAATATTTCTCCTGAATCAGGTTTTTCTAACCCATAAAGAATTTTCATTATAGTTGACTTTCCTGCACCATTTTCACCAACAACAGCAAGTATTTCTCCTTTATTAAGATTAATATTAACTTTATTATTAGCAACTACATTACCATAGGTTTTAACTATATTTTTCATTTCTAAAAGCATGTCAAAGTTACTCCTTTTCTAAACTGATATGTAATATATAAAAAAATCTAATCTTCAAAATAAGTATTTCTACTACTTTTAAAACTTCTATACAATTTCCTATGAAATATAAATTTTTCAAGATAATAAATTAAGGGCCAAAGCCAAAATTGCCTCTGCCCCTTATTTAAAGTAAAATAAATACTTATTATAATCCAATTATTTTGCAGATTCCTCAGGAACTTCTATAACTATTTCACCTGAAATAATTTTTTCTGCTGCTGCCTTACCAGCTTCTATAACTTCATCAGTTATAATTTCTGTATTTCTATAATTCATTTCCTCTGGTAAAACACCTACAACCCCAAATGCACCTTCTTTTAATCCTAATACTTGTGAACCGCCATTTAATTTACCTGCTAAAAATTCATCAATTATAGTATTCATAACAGCTCCAGTATTCTTTAATAATCCACTTATGATACTTGTATTTTCAGAAGTTGTTTGGTCAACACTTAATCCTGTTGTATATATTGGTGTACCCTTTTTATTTAATTCTTGAGCTGCTTGATATATACCTGAATTTGCACTTGCAGATACTCCTCCAAATATAAAGTTTGCTCCTGCAGCCTTTTGTTGTAATGCATACTCATAAGCTAAATTAGTATCATTATAAGAATTAGTGTAATTATACATAAAGTTAGCATTTGGATTAACAGATTTTACTCCTTCTGAAAATCCATATCTATATTTATAAGTAGCTTGTGTTTGAAATGATGCTATATAACCATATAAGCTTTCATTAGGAAAAGCTGTTCCAATCATTGCACCTAATACATATGAACCTTGTGCTTCATTAAATCCAAAACTTGTTACCTTTTGGTTAGCAGCTGTTGTGTCAATTACTGCATATTTAGTATTTGGAAACTTATCTGCTGCATCACTAAAAGGATCAGCTGCTTGCCATCCAATACCTATTATTAAATCATATCCTTCATTAGAAGCTGCAAGTGTATTTTCCTCCCAAGCAGCTGTATCTGTACATTCAATAGACGTCATCTTAAATCCATAAGTATTACTTGCCTTTTCTAAAGCTTCATATGCTTGAAGAATAAATTGTTCTGTTCCAATTGTATCTGAAATTAAAGCTATATTTAACTTTGAATAATCTCCATTAGTATCTTTGATACCAATTGATTCATTGCTTGTTGAATCTGAACATCCGGCAAAAAGAAAAGTTGTCATGATAAATAGTAAAGAAGTTATTATTTTTTTCATTATTTAATCTCCTGTATTTCATTTTTGTTACTTTAATTATAATAATTATATATGCTTTTAAATATGACATAGGTCATATTTCGATAAAAAAACTGTATATTTTTTTATTTATTCTTTTTATTATTCGCTTTTATTGTAATTAAACATCATTTTTTGTATTATTTTATTTTTATATTACTTTATTTTCTTTAGAACAATTTATTTATACTTAATATTACATTATTGTAAGAAATAATTATTTCTCATTCGCATTTCATCTTATTGTTATATATTTTTCATTATGTTAAAATCATAAATGTAACTAGAATAATATTATTGTTAATTAACTTACTCGTTTGGAGGCCTTATGATAATTGTTAAAAACAAAGATTTGCTAGATAAATACATTTCTACAACTGGAATTTCCAGACTTTTTTCTCAAGATATAAGTAATCTATTAGAACTGTTCTCTCTAGAAAAGGGGGATTTTCTAATTAATGAGGGAGAATGTTCCGATTATTTATTTTTTTTAGTAAATGGTAAATTAAAAGTTTTTTCTCATTCAACTTCTGGAAAAATAATGTCTTTATCACTTTTTAATTCATTTCAAATTATAGGTGAAACTTGTAGCTTATGGAATAAACCTCCTACAGCATCAGTCCAAGCTACTTGTAAAACATATTGCATAGGTATATCTATGCAATATAGAGACCTTCTTTTAAATGACATAGTATTTTTAAGATATATTTGTCAAAACTTAGGCGATAAACTAAGTTATATGAATAATAATACTTGTATTAATCTTTATGAATCATTAGAGAGTAGATTAGCTTCCTTTATATTAAAATCAGAAAACAATGGTATTTTTTCTTATAACTTAACAGAATGTGCAGAACTTTTATGCACAAGCTATAGGCACTTACTAAGGATTATTAATTTATTTTGTAATACAAATAAGTTATCTAAAAATGGAAAATCATATAAAATTATAGACAGAGGCTATTTAGAAAGTATTGCTTCTAATTCAATTATTACATAAATAAAATCTAATATAATATAAAGGGGTTCTCACTAAAATTTTATACATATTAATTATTTTTATAATAAAAATCAACAAGATATATTGCAGTATTTATTTTAATGAGCTTCCCCATTTTACTATCTTTCCTGAATAAACTTTATATACATTTTAATAATTTCTACACATTCATCATAAGAAAATCTAGATGTATTTAAAATTAAATCATAATTTTCAGCATCTCTCCATTTTTGTCCTGTATGATATCTATAATAAATTCACCTATATATTTGGTCTTATTTATCCACTCTTCAGCCTCTTTTCTTTCCATACCCAATCTTTTCATTTCTCTAAGTATACATTCTTCATCATTTGCATGGACAAATATTTTTATTGCATTTTTATTATCTCTTAAAACATAATCTGCTCCTTATTTTTAGTGCTTTTGTTCAAGAAAAAAGAGCCTTTACTCCTAAGAATAAAAGCTCCTTACTTTAAAATATATTTTACTTATAACTAGTTTAATATTTATTATTATGTTATAAATTACTATATATATTTTTATTTATTAACAAATAGCTCCTCCAACAGCATTAATATCATTTTTATTTTCAATAGCTGCTTTTATTGCTAATTCTAGTCCCTTACTAATATCAGCTATGCTCATTGATGGCTTTCCTGGTTTATCTATAACTTGAGCTGGTATATATGGAACATGTATAAATCCAGCTTTCATATTAGGGTACTTCTTATCAACTAAGTATAATAAGTGATACATAACATGGTTACATACAAAAGTTCCTGCTGTGTTTGAAACTGATGCAGGTAATCCACCTTCTTTAATTTCATTAACCATTGCTTTTATTGGTAGGTTAGAAAAATATGCTGGTTCACCATCTTCATATATTGATATATCTATAGGTTGCTTACCTTCATTATCTGCTATTCTTGCATCATCTAAATTAATTGCAACTCTTTCTGGAGTAATATCAAATCTTCCTCCAGCTTGACCTATTGATATTACTATATCAGGATTATATTTTTCTATTTCTTCATTAATTTTTTCTAATGACTTTCTAAATACCGTTGGTATTTCAATCTTAATTACTTCAGCATCTGAAATATTGTCTGGTAATAATTTAACAGCTTCTAATGCTGGGTTTATATTTTCTCCTCCAAATGGATCAAATCCAGTTATTAATACTTTCATATTTTTTCTCCTTAAAATTTCATCTTATTTTATAAATATAATTATTTTAAATAAAACAATTATATTTTTAATACTATTATATATATTTATTAACTAAATTAAAATGCTAAGAAATACATTAATAAAATATGAGTAATTAATAAACCTATAGCTACTGGTGCTTGATGTCTTATTATTGCATTTTTATCATCAATTTCAAGTAAAGCTGCTGGCATAACATTAAAGTTAGCTCCCATTGGTGTTAATAATGTTCCACAATATCCTGCTGTTAATGCTAAAGATCCAGCAATAGCTACATTAGCTCCTTGTGCAAATACGAATGGTATACCAACTCCAACAGTTATTACTGAAAATGCAGCAAATGCATTACCCATTATCATTGTAAATAATGCCATACCCACACAATATGCAGTAACACCTATAAATACATTACCCTGTGGTAATACACTTGATATACCAGAAGAAATTACATCTCCAACACCAGCTGCTGTAAATACAGCTCCAAGTGCTGCTAATAATTGTGGTAATATTCCTACCGGTCCTACTGATTGAATCATTCTATCAGATTCTTCAACAAGAGCTACTGGCTTAGCTTTTGTAATAATAAATGTTACTATCATTGCTACAATAGATGCAACCCCTATTGCTGCAGTTCCTGAAATTGGTGTAAATTGTGCAATTCCTAAGGCTACTAAAGCTATAACTAATGATGGTATAAATATCTTTAATCCTAACTTTTTAGCTTGCTCTTCTCCAAACTTTTCATTTAAAGTCTTAATATTTCCTGTTTTTACTTGCTTAGTTAAAGTAAGCACTGCAATGACAACTAATATTCCACCAACAATAACTGATGGTATATATGGGCCAAATATAAATATAAATCCTAATAATGCCCAAAATAAAGTCGTTCCTATTTTAGCCTTATGATTTTTATCTTTTAATGTTAATAAAGCTGTATTTAACATCATAATTCCAATTATTATGTAGAATATTTCTAATAATATATTAGAAATTGCTTTAAAATCCATATGTCTTTTCTCCTTTGTAACTATTTATTTCTTTTTCCAAATGTTCTTTCTAATTGCTTATCAAGGATAATATTTTGAATAATTACTAATATAAATGCAATTACTGCTACAGGAACTGATGCTTTTGCTATCTCTAATCCTGTTGTTGCATATCCTAAATCACTTAATGTATTAGAAATTAATAAAACTCCACTACTTGCTAAGAAAAGATTTTGACCATAAAAATTACCATAGTTATCCATAGATGCTGCTGCTGCTTTAATCTTATCTTCATATTTTTTATCTATTTCACCATATTTACTTATAGCTGCACCTTGAGCCATTGGATTTATTAAAGGTCTAACAAATTGAGGATGTCCACTTATTCTTAATGACATAGCTCCAGCAATTTGTCTTATTAAACAATAAAGTGTTAAAAGCTTTCCTGTTGAAAGATTTTTTATATTTTTAATTAATTCAACTGCTTTCTCTTTTAATCCATATCTTTCTGATATACCTATTATAGGTAAAGTTAATATAAAAATAGTTATTAATCTTTGATTAACAAATGTTTTACCAAGTATTGATAATATTTCAGTAATATCCATATGTGCTGCAAAACCTGTAGTAAGTGCTGATATTATTATTACAGCAATACTATCTAATTTTAATGCAAATCCTACTATCACCACAAAAATTCCAATTAGTACCATTTTATCTCCCTCCAAATTTTCTTTATAATATATTTATACTCTTTTTTTTCTATGTTTGTCTACAAGAATTTTATACCTTATGTATTTTTTTATATATTTTTATATAATTTATTTAATATTATAACAGTTTTATTAATAAAATAGCAATATAATTATTTATAAATCATTATATTGTTATACATAAAATTTTTAGCCTTAAACAAAATTTACTATATTATAGTTTCACATTCTAATATTAAAACCTTAATATCTATAATTAAAAATATAATTATTTTAATTTTAAATTAAACTAAATTTTAAATATATAATTTATAAATTTCAAAATACTGTTTCACTTAAAACAAAACTTAAGCTTAGGATGTATACTAAATTTAGTAACTATCCTAAGCTTAAGTTTTATTACTTTTATATTTTTTTATAAATACAAACTATCAATTGAAAAATTTGCACTGCCGTATTAACCTATTTAATAAATTATATTATTTTATTAAGGAATTATCTCCAATATATATACTAATAACCCTAAAATTAATAATAAAAGTAGTATAAATAATATAATATTAAATATCATACTCAACCTCTCATAAATACTTTGTTTAAATATATTCTCAATGTAAAATAAATATTATCTTTATTTTATATTATTTGTCCCTTTTTAGGTAAAAGTATATCTCCATTTTCATTATAAAGCTTTTCTGGGCGATAAGAATGAATTGGAACTAATAATTTTGGAGAAATTAAATTAATTATTTTTATTAAATCCAGTGGTCTTGCATGTCCAGTACATTTAACAATATTAAACTTTATATCATTATCTTCAAAATTCTTTACAAACGGCTTAAAATTAGGATCAAAATCACCTAATGGAGTTGCATCTGTATGTATATAAACTCCACCTTTTTTTAATTTATTAATATACTTTAACGCCAATTCATCTAATTGCCAAAAATACTTATTTTCATCATTTAACAACTCTTCAAAATCTATTTTTAAATTTTTATTTAATCCATAATCTTTGTCATCTAATTGATAATAATACGTTTCAACTCCGATTGCCTCTTTTATTACATATGAGTTATAAGCACTTAATACTACTGTTCTTGGATTAGTTTTTATTATATTTAAAATCCTCTCAATATTTGAAATATAATAATTAAATGTTATTTGCTTTTCTATATTACTTTTTACTATATTATTAATCTTTTCAATAAGTTCATTTTCATTAATTGTTTCTACTTCTTCTAACTCATCATCATATTCTTTAAATGAAACACTTACCCCTTCAATTAATAATACATCACAATTTTTACTTTCTTTGCAAAAATTCAATGTATCCTTTTCTCTATATCCATGAAGTCTTAAATCTCCAGAATAAGCTATTTTCATTTCTGGAGTTTCTATTAATAATCCACAAGCTCCATAAGCATCATGATCAACTGGCATAACCTTTACTTTTATCTTACCAACTGTAACAATTTCATTTTCTTTAACTCCAGTAACTTCTCTTGTATTAGAACCTTGCTTTTGATATAAAGGAAAAATGAAATTATCATTAATATTTAACGTATTTATTAATGATTTTGTTCCCTCTAATGTATATAGTGGTATTTCTGGTCTTAAATAATTTACTATTTTAGAATGATCTAAATGTATATGTGATAGAAAAACTGCAGTATATTTAAATTTATTTTCTTTTGACTTATACCCTTTTAATGGTATTTTAGTATCAAAAATATTATCTAAATACGGTACTAAATTATTATCTAATAACCCTTGTAAATCTGAGGGTTGCACACTTGCTGATGGATTAAATTCACTTCCAAAATCAAAGAAAATATGACTATCTTCATATTCTATTTCAATTATTGTTCCACCAATTGTTAATACTCCACTATGAAATGTTATTTTTGTCTTTTTATTCTTCATCATGCTTATATACTCCTTATCACTTGTATACTTTTTATCATTTACTTATACTTATATCATATCTTATTCCATTTTAATTTCAATGCCCTAAATAATCCATTAACTTATATATTAATAATAAAAGTTCATATAACTAATGATTTTAACTAAAAAACTGCATAGGAAAATAACCTTTATAGCTTTTTATTTTTATAATTTTCAGTTTTAAGCCATTTATAAAAACTAAAATAAATACTTTGTGTTTAATTATAATAAATTTTAAAATAGTTTATTTAATCACATTTATTTTTATCTTAAGATAAAAAATTACTTATTTCACATTTAAACTTAGTTATTTTTATAAAAATAATCTAAAATATCATCAAATGTTTCAAAAGCTAAGCCTGCTGCTTCACAACATTCAGTTATAGCTTCTTTCATTTCCTTTATTGGAATATCTTTTATTGTATCACATTTAATTCCCTCTTTACGATATGATTCGCAAATGGCATTTTCAAGTTCTTCTTTTGAAACACCATCTTCTTTAAAAATGTTTAAAAATATTTCTCTAATATTATTTTCTCTTTCTATTTCTGTTAATATATTTTCCATATATCCTCCAAATTCATCTCAAAATTTTATAGCTTATTCATATTATATCACATTTTATGAAATTGTTAACATTTCAAAAATAAAGCAATAATTAATCATTTATATAAACAATTAATTATTGCTTTTCATACTTTATTTAAACTACTTCATTAAATAATTATCAACTGCTAATGCAACCTTTCTTCCTTCAGTTATTCCCCAAACGACTAACGAAGGACCTCTTCTTGCATCCCCTGCTACAAATACCTTTTCCTTAGATGTTTTATAATTTATATCATTTGCATGTATACTTCCTCTTTTATTTAAATCAACACCTAAATCATTTGCTATATAATCTTCAACTCCTGTAAATCCCATTGCTATTAATACTAAATCTGCATTCCATATCTTTTCTGAATTTTCTACTTCTTTAAGATTCATTCTTCCATCCTCACCTTTAATCAATTGTACATCAACAGTTTTTAAAGACTTAACATTTCCATTTTCATCCCCATAGAATTCTTTAACACTTGTTAAGTATCTTCTTGGATCATGTCCAAACATTTCAATATATTCTTCTTGACCATAATCAATTTTTAATACCCTTGCATACTCCGGCCATGGATTATTTTTACCTCGTGATTTTAATGGTTTTCCCATTATTTCAAATTGATTTACAGATTTAGCTCCTTGCCTAATAGCTGTTCCAACACAATCTGTTCCAGTATCTCCACCACCAATTACTATTACATCTTTATTAGTAGCTAAAATATCAGAACCCTTATTAAACTGAGAACCTACTATTCTTTTTGTGTTATTAGTTAAATATCTTACTGCAAAATGAATTCCATTAAGTTCTCTTCCTGGTACTTTTAAATCTCTTGGCTTAGATGCACCAATTGCAACTATTATTGCATCATATTCCTTTTGTAATTTGCTATACCTTACATCTATCCCAACGTTAATACAGGTTTTAAATATTACCCCTTCTTCCTTAAGAATATTAACTCTTCTTTCTATAATATTCTTTTCTAATTTCATATTAGGAATACCATACATCATAAGACCACCAACATAATCTTCTCTTTCATATACAGTAACATTATGTCCTAATTTATTTAAAATATCAGCAGATGCAAGACCTGATGGCCCTGAACCAATTATAGCTACTTTTTTACCAGTTCTTATTTTAGGTGGATTAGCCTTAATTTTCCCTTCAGTAAATCCTTTTTCAATAAGATACTTTTCATTTGCTTTAACTGTTACAGATTCTCCATTTAACCCACAAGTACATGCATTTTCACATAATGCAGGACATACCCTAGATGTAAATTCTGGAAAATTACTTGTTTTTAAAAGTCTTTCCAATCCCAATTCCCACTTATCTAAATATATTAAGTTATTCCATTCAGGAATAAGATTATGAAGGGGGCATCCTGTAGCCATACCATTTAATATTACACCAGATTGACAAAATGGAACTCCACAATCCATACATCTTGCCCCTTGCTCTCTTCTTTCTTCTTCTGTAAGAGGTACTTCAAACTCATTCCAATGATTCACTCTACTTAATGGATTTTCCCTATTACAATTTTTTCTATTAAACTCCATGAAACCTGTTGCTTTCCCCATAATCCCCCTCCTTACATAGTCTTTCCTGTCTTTTCATAAAAAGCATTTACTAAAGACTGCTCTTTAGTAACTCCCTTTTCTTCATTACTTTTAACAAGTTCTAAAACTTCCTTGTAATCCTTTGGAATAACCTTTTTAATCTTAGCTATATATAAATCAAAATTATCAATAACTTCCTTTGCTTTAACAGACTTAGTGAGTTTTTTGTGTTCATTTATTACTTCTTTTAAGAAATTAATATCATCTTTATCTAAGCTTTCAATAATAACCATTTCCTTATTTACCTTAGAATCAAAATTTCCACTTTCATCTAAAACATAAGCAATTCCCCCACTCATACCTGCTGCAAAGTTAATTCCTGTTTCACCTAATACAACTGCTTTTCCACCAGTCATATATTCACATCCATGAGCTCCACACCCTTCAACAACAGATATAGCTCCTGAATTTCTTACACAAAATCTTTCTCCAACAACACCACTAAAGAATGCTTTTCCTGATGTAGCTCCATATAACGCAACATTACCAATTATAATATTTTCATTTGCTTTTATTTTACTATCTTTAGGCTGATAAACTATTATCTTTCCGCCAGATAATCCCTTACCAACATAATCATTACCATCACCTTCAACTTCTAAAGTTAATCCATTAGGTATAAATGCTCCAAAACTTTGTCCTGCAGTCCCTTTACCTTTAACCCAAACTGTATCTTCTGGTAATCCTTCTGTTTTATATCTTCTTGTAATTTCTGAACCTAATATAGTTCCAAACGTTCTATCTGTATTAAAAATATCAATATTTATTTTTACATTTTCCTTATTTTCTAAAGCTGGCTTTGCTAATTTTAAAAGAATAGTAGAATCCTTAACTTCATCAAGTTTATGATTAAACTTCTTATTTTTATTAAATTTAACTCCATTTGTGGAATTAACTTGTGATTTATTTAAAATTAATGATAAATCAACTCTTTTAGCCTTCCAATTATCAAGATTTTCTTTTTTCTTTAATTTATCTACTCTTCCAATCATTTCATCTATGCTTCTAAATCCAAGTTTAGCCATGTATTCTCTTAATTCTTCTGCAATAAATTCCATGAAATTTACAACATACTCTGGTTTTCCTGAAAATCTCTTTCTAAGCTCCTTATTTTGAGTTGCAATTCCAACTGGACAAGTATCTAAATTACATACTCTCATCATTACACATCCTAATGATACAAGAGGAGCTGTTGCAAATCCAAATTCTTCTGCTCCTAATAAAGCTGCTATTGCAACATCCCTTCCAGTCATAAGTTTACCATCAGTTTCTACTCTAACCCTATCTCTTAAATCATTCATAACAAGTGTTTGATGCGCTTCTGCTAATCCTAATTCCCATGGTATACCAGCATGCTGAATTGAAGTTTTAGGAGATGCTCCTGTACCTCCATCATAACCTGATATTAATATTACATCAGCTCCAGCCTTAGCAACTCCTGCAGCAACTGTTCCAACACCTGCTTCTGCAACTAATTTTACAGAAATATCAGCATAAATATTAGAATTTTTTAAGTCATATATAAGTTGTGCTAAATCTTCTATTGAATAAATATCATGATGTGGTGGTGGTGAAATAAGCTCAACTGCTGTAGTTGAATGTCTTGTTTTAGCAATCCAAGGATATACTTTTGATGCAGGTAACTGACCACCCTCCCCTGGTTTTGCTCCTTGAGCCATTTTTATTTGCAACTCATCTGCATTAACTAAATATTCTGAAGTAACACCAAATCTACCTGATGCTATTTGTTTTATTTTAGATCTTTTAGAATCTCCATTATTTAATGGAATCCATCTTTCTTTATCTTCTCCACCTTCACCAGTGTTAGATTTTCCACCTAATCTATTCATTGCTATAGCAAGTGTTTCATGTGCTTCCTTAGAAATTGACCCATATGACATTGCACCAGTTTTAAATCTCTTTACAATTTCAGATGCTGGTTCTACTTCTTCTAATGGTATAGGATTTTCTGCAAACTCAAAATCTAATAACCCTCTTAAAGTTAATCCTTCTTCTTCTTTTATTATTAATGAAGAATATTCCTTAAACTTTTTATAATCACCAGTTTTAGTTGCTTGTTGTAACTTATAAATACTTATTGGATTATATAAGTGCATTTCTCCATCACTTCTCAATTTATCTCTACCAAAATTATCTAAATCAAAATTAATTTGTCTTAATCTCTTGTCATATGCCTTTTGATGCTTTTGTAATATTTCCTTTTCTATATCTTTTAACGTTAATCCACCAATTCTACTTACTGTATTTTCAAAATACTTATTTATCACTGATTCATCTATACCTAACGCTTCAAAAATTTGTGCTCCTTGATATGATCTAATAGATGATATTCCCATTTTAGAAAGTATTTTTGTTATCCCCTTTACAACAGCTTTATCATAATTATCAGTAGCCTTTTCAAAAGGAACTGTAATTAATCCATCTTCAACTAATTGATAAATACTTTGATATGCTAAGTACGGATTAACAGCTGTTGCTCCATATCCTAAAAGTGTAGCAAAATGATGTACCTCCCTTGCTTCTCCAGTTTCAATAATAATATCTGCTAAGCTTCTAGCCCCTTTCTTAATTAAATAATTATTTACTGCAGAAACTGCTAATAATGAAGGAATAGGTGCATTATTTTCATCAACAAATTTATCACATAATATAATTACATTTGTTCCTTCCCTAATTAATTGAAGTGCTTCCCTACATAAATATTTTAATGATATTTCTAAACTGTTTTCCTTTGTAATATCAAAAGTAATATCTAATGTACTTATTTTATATCCTTGTCCATTTAATAATTTTATTTTTTCTAAATCTTCATCATTAATAATTGGATTTACTATTTCTATTTGTCTACAACTTTCAGGACAATCATCTAATATATTTCCCTTAGAACCTAAATAAACATTTGTAGAAGTTATAATTTCTTCTCTTATTGCATCTATAGGTGGATTAGTAACTTGTGCAAATAATTGTTTGAAATAATTAAATAATGGCTGTTCTTTTAATGATAATGCTGCAAGTGGAGTATCTATTCCCATAGCAGCCATTGGTTCATGCATATTTTGTGCCATTTCAAAAATATTAGTTTTTAAATCTTCATATCCATAACCAAAAGCTTTTTGATAAGTAACCCTTTTATCTTTATCCATAAATTCTTGCTTATAATTTTTAATTTCTATATTTTTTAAAGGTGTTAATCTTTCATCTAACCATTCTTGATATGGATTCTCCAAACTATATTTTTTCTTTACTTCTGAATCTTCTATCAATTTACCCTTCACTGTATCAACTAATAAAATTTTACCTGGCTCTAATCTTTCTTTTCTTATTATTCTTGATTCATCAATTTCAACTGCTCCAGTTTCTGAAGCTAAAAAAAGATAATCATCATTTGTTATATAATATCTTGATGGTCTTAAACCATTTCTATCTAAAACAGCACCAACTTTATCACCATCTGTAAATACTATTGAAGCTGGTCCATCCCACGGTTCAATTATTGTTGAATTATATTTATAAAAAGCTTTTTTATCCATATCTATATCTTCTGCTTTTTCCCAAGGTTCTGGAATTAACATTAATATTGCTCTTTCTAAATCCCTTCCCCCCATGTATAAAAACTCTAACACATTATCAAACGTTGCTGAATCAGAGCCTTCTTTATTAATTATAGGTAAAACTTGATTTAATCTATCTCCAAAAACCTTTGATGTAATAGATGCTTCCCTTGAATAAATCTTATTAACATTTCCTCTTAATGTATTTATTTCACCATTATGAACCATCATTCTATTAGGATGTGCTCTTTCCCAGCTTGGAAATGTATTAGTAGAATATCTTGAATGAACTAATGCAATAGCAGATGTAACATCCTCATCTAATAAATCATTATAAAATTCTCTAACTTGAGTTGATAGTAACATACCTTTGTAAACTATTGTTTTAGATGAAAGTGATGCAATATATGTACTGCAATCCTTTAATTGTTTTTCCTCATTAAACTTTTTTTCAATATTTCTTCTTAATATATAAAGCTCTCTCTCAAAATCTTTAGAATTATTTATACCTTCAGGCTTATTTATTATGATTTGCATAATTGTAGGCATTGATTCTAAAGCAGCCTTTCCAATCCCCTTATAATTTATAGGAACATCTCTTAATAAGATAATTGAATATTTTCCTTCTTTTAAAACTGTATTAATTATATTTAATGCTAATTCTTTTCTTTCTTGTTCTTTTGGCAAAAATAATGTCCCTATTGCATAACTCCCTTGATTAGGTAAATTAACATTAGCTTCATTACATACTTTTTTAAAAAAATAATGTGGTATTTGAATTAATATTCCTGCACCATCACCAGTATTTTCATCTGCTCCAGTACCACCCCTATGCTTTAAATTTTCTAAAATATCTAAAGCATCATTTATAACCTTATTAGATTTTTCGCCCTTAATATTAACTACAGCACCAATTCCACATGCATCATGCTCAAAACTGCTATTGTATAGCCCCCTATTTTCATTCATAATATAGCGCTCCTTTATTTATAATTTATTTATAAATGTATCTGTTGTTTTCTAATTTAAAGTAAATATCTATTTAGTAAGCCCCATTGCTTAATAAACTTTACTAAAACTATTAATTGAAAACAAAATATGAAATAAACTTTTTGCAAAAAATCTCTTTTCTATTTTAATACAATTTTTATATTATTTTCATTATATACAACTTTAAATATAATTTCAATTTTTTGTTAATATCTTTATATACTTTCACCAGAAAATTTATCTAAAATATATTCATGAACATTTTTTTTTGATAATATGTTATTTTACATTTTATAAATTAATAATATTTATATTTTAATAAAAACATAAAATGAAATTTATATTTTCAATCCCTTTATTTTACATTTAATAAACTTATTTATTTACCATTATATTCCTAAATTAAAACTCATATCATATATTAACTATATATTAATATTATTTTAGAGGTTATTATGAAAGATGTACTTAAAAAAATTAATGATTTAGAAGATCTAATTGGCCATACTCCTTTAATAGAAATTTCATTTAGATATAATCAAAAAAACATGAAAATTTATGCCAAGTTGGAATATTATAATTTAACAGGTAGTATAAAAGATAGAATTGCACTATATATGCTAAAAAAGGCTTATATAAAAAAACAGTTACATGATGAAGATCTTATTTTAGAAGCAACAAGTGGTAATACAGGAATATCATTTGCTGCTATTGGAACATATTTAGGATATAATGTTCATATTTATATGCCTGATTGGATGAGTTCTGAACGAATTAAACTTCTAGAAAGCTATAATGCTAAACTTCATTTAGTTTCAAAAGAATCTGGTGGTTTTTTAAAATGTATAGATTTAATAAATCAATGCAAGAATAATTGTCCTAATATATTTCTTCCTCAACAATTTTCTAATATAGATAACACATATTCTCATTATTATTCAACAGCACCTGAAATATACAATACATTAAAACATCATCACTTAACTCCATCAATATTAGTTGCAGGTGTAGGTACTGGTGGTACAATAATGGGTATTTATAAATACTTAAAAGAAAAAAATCATCATTTAAAAGCCTATCCACTAGAGCCTTCTTCATCACCAACATTATCAACTGGCACTCATACTGGTCATCATAGAATTCAAGGTATATCTGATGAATTTATCCCTCCAATCTTAGATTTAAATAGATTAGATAATATTATTAGTGTTGATGATGGTGATTCCATAATAATGGCTCAAAAACTTTCTAGAGAATTAGGACTTGGTGTTGGTATTTCCTCAGGTGCTAACTTTATTGGAACTGTAAAAGCATTAGAACTTAACAGTATAAATTCTGTAGCAGTAACTGTTTTTGCCGATGATAATAAAAAATATCTTTCAACTGATTTAATGAATAAAGAACCTATAAAAGAAGACTATATTTCACCTAATATACAACTTCTTGATATTAAATCCCTATAATATATTACAAAAGTAAATTATATTTTTATTTATGAATACAACTAACTAACCTTAAGCAAACTAATATTAGAAACTAATTTTAGGAGATGTTTAAATATGAAAGAAAAATTTAAAACAATATCAATATTATTATTAGGTTTGCTTTTATTTGGATTAGTTGGATGTGGTAGTGATAAAACTGCTGATAAGAAAAATCCTCCAACAAACCAAGAGTATTATGATTATTTAACAGAACGATATAATTATTATTTTAACAATTCAGATTTAGATACTAACTATGATGTATTTTTAGATAATTTTACTTATGATGGTTCATATGATGAATTTATAACTGTATATAATGATGATTATGGTCAATTAAAAAGAAATTTAGAAGCATTTAAATCTGATTTAGAAAATAATGTTATTAAAGGAAATGATGAAGTTGATAAGTATAATCAAGAAATGATTACTGCTACTGATAAAGCTATTATTGCTGTTGATGATTACATTGGTTCCTTTGGAGAAAAGGCTAAAGATTATGCAACTTTATCTAAAGATGAAGTAGTTAAAGGATTAAGATCTTTAACTTTAGATGCTCATAATGCTAGATTAGATTTAAAAAATTTATATGATGATGCTAAAGATAAATTAGGAATTAAATAGTTAAATTTTAAATGAACTCCTTTGTCATATATATTTGGAGTTCATTTTCCGTTATTGCTTAAATTAATTTTTTAATTAAATTTATTAAATGAACTTATACATTTTTTCTATTTTAAATATAGTAAATATTATTTTAATTGGAATACACTAATGAAAATTAAAATCCTAATTCTTATACATTCGTATATGTTCATGTTTAGAGTAATACAATGGATAATGTTAATGATGTTATAACTAAGTTAAATAAAAATCCTAAAGTTAAAATTGTAACTTCGGATAACTTTGTTAAGTTAATACAAGATAATGTTCCACATTGTAATTAAAATTAACTTATAATACTTTTTTAATAAAATTAAGGGGCTGTCGCACTAAAATTTTTATACACAATATATTGTAGTATTTATTCTTAATGCAACACCCCTCTTTTAAGCACTAATTCCAATTTACATTCTTTGCAACTTAAATAACTTACTTTTATATGGAGGATATAAATTATTATTTAACATAAAAATTAGTGAGCGGACTTAATTTTTCTTATTAAAATTATTATTTATAATATAATATATGTAAATAACAAATTATAGTTACATATTTTTAAAATTAATTTTTATCAGCTTTTTGAATGGCCTTTGTAATAGCTTGTGGAGGTGTACTCTTAGTCATTGCTTCACTTAATATTAAAAATACAGTATCTCCTTTTTCAATATTAAATTCCTTTATATTAACCCTTTTTATATTTGGCTCTTCACCTTCTTTAGGGCATTCATTAGGTATTATTAATGTGTCTTCACTTACTATTGCCACTAATTCTTGATTTATAACTTTTATTCCCTTTAAATATCCCTTAACCTTTATATTTATAGTATTTTCACCTGTATTTTTTTGTACTTCCTCTACAATCCCCATAAATATAGCATTAGATTCTGGCTTATTTTCTTCAGCAAAAGATTTAGTACTAAATATTAATAAAAATATTAATCCAATTGCAATTATTCTTTTGTTTTTCATAAATATCTCCTTTTATAATTATAATTTTTATATATAATTATTATCTTTCTAATATAAATAAATATTCATAATAAGTTATTGATACTTATACTTTATTATAAATTTAAATAAAATAAATATATGCCATTAAATTTGCTCACTATTTATAGGGTAAACTTAATGGCATTACTGATTTTTTATAATTACTTTTATAGTTACAACTAATTATATAGTATTTTAATTAAATTAATATTTTTAATTCAATATAGTATTTTGTTAAATTTTTCAAACCACACCTAAATTGTATCTTTTATATATTTCTTTTTGTTCCTCAACAACTAACAAATCTAATCTTTCGCTTATACTTATAGTTTCCAAGCTACCAATTCCACTTCTTTCTATAGATTCATTTAACAATATCTTGAAAGTATACATTAAAATTTTAGCTATATTCATGTTTCCTCCACTGGCAACATTTCAACCATTATAATTTAAATTTTATATTATTATAATATTAACTTTAAATTAAATAGTTAAATTTACCGTTAGTCTTATTTCGTCATTATAAATCGTCTTATTTCATTTTTATATAAACCTTAGCAAGATAATGATTTCATGACCAAATCCACAACACTATTACATGAATTTTAAAGTAACTATTAAAAATTTATTATTTACTATTTATACTCTTCTATTTTAAATTTTTCTAAATCTACCTCAGTAAACTTAGCTCTCTTAAATTTATCTTTTAATTCATAAGGTACTGTACAATCAAATATAGTTTTGCACATTATTCCCTTATCTCTAATATTCCAACTATATTCAGGACTTTGTGAAGGATCTAAAGGATGGCATCTTACACCTGGAATAAATATTGTATCCACATCTCCTTGATATCTAGTATTTAACGCCCATAAAACATCATTACTATCAAATTGATCTACATCTTCATCAACTAATATTACAGTTTTTAATTCTGAAAAAGCTAGCTATTATAAGAATATATAAAGTAAATAAAGGTATATAAGGAGCACCTATGATTCATTATATACTTTGTAAAGAAGGCTTTAATGTATCTTTAAAGAGAGTTCAAAGGAATATGAGTGAACTTTCTCTTTACTCAATAACTGTAAAAAAATATAGACCTCATTCAAATAAAAAAGTAGCAGAAGATCTAGAAAACGTTTTATAAAGAGATTTTACAACCACTTCTATTAATGAAAAATGTGTAGGAGATATTACATATATTCACACTAATATAGATGGTTGGTTCTATTTATCTTCAGTTCTTGATTTACATTCTAAAAAAATAATTGGCTATGCTTTCGGTAAAAGAGTGACTAATAATTTAGTTATTAAAGCTTTAAAATTTAAAAGAGTTTAGAATTGCACTAATAGTCAATTCTAATAATATATAATAGATTTCTCTCAAAAGGAGGATTTTGATTTCTATAAAAAATTTTTAATACAACTATAACTTCTTTCATCTTTATGTTATTATCAATACTCAATTAATACAAAAAGGATAATTTCCTTTTCATCAGAAATTATCCTCTATACATTTCTATTTTTATAATTATTTTATTGCCCCTTTTGTTACACCATTTATAATCCATTTTTGAGCAAATAAATAGAATACTAATAATGGTAATAAAGCTAAAAGATATGAAGCAAATGCTACATTATAGTTTGTCCCAAATTTTGATTGGAATATATATTGTGCTAATGGTAACGTTGCTGAACTTTGCTCACTTAGTATTACAAGTGGCATCATTACATCATTCCATGCCCAAAGAGCTGTCATTATTCCAACTGTTGCATGCATCGGCTTTAACAAAGGGAATATAATCTTCCAAAATACAGTCCATTGTTTAGCACCATCAACATAAGCCGCCTCTTCTAATTCAAGCGGAATGTTCTTCAAATATCCAACATAAAGCAATGTATTCATTGATATACCAAATACCATATAAAGAATTATCATACCAACTTTATTATCTAAATTAAAGAAACTTACTTGCTTAACAAGTGGTAACATTAACATTGAAAATGGTACAAACATTGCACTTACAAAATAAAAATATACAAATTTATAAAACTTTTTATGCATATTTCTTGCAATAGCATATGCAACTAATGAATTTGTAACAATAGTTACCACTACAGCTCCCGCTGTTATAAATAAACTATTCATTATTGTATGAAAGAAATTAGTCATCTCAATAGCTTGCTTAAAATTACTAAAACTCCATGACTTCGGAAGTGATAATATATTCCCCATCATTTCTGATGGTTGCTTAAATGCAATAACAATAGTTATATAAAGTGGAAATAATATTGTTAATGAACAAATAATAAGTAATATAGTAATTGGCAAATTAACTTTTCCATCTTCCTTCTTTATAAAAGATATTTTTTTTACTTTACTTCTATTATTAGATTTTAAACCTACCTCAGCCATTATAATTGAACCTCCCTCTTCTCTAATACTTTAATTTGGAATAATGATATAACTACAATAACTATAAAATATACAACTGAATTTGCTGATTGATATCCAAATTGACTTCCACCAAATCCTGCTTTATATATAAGCATAGAAATTGATTCTGTCGATTGAGCAGGTCCCCCACCAGTTAAGGACATTATTTGATCAAATACCATTAAGAAGTTTTTCATGCATAAAACCATATTTATTGTAAAGAATGGTGCTATTAAAGGGAATGTAATCTTTCTAAATTGTAGCCATTTCCCTGCTCCATCAATTCCACTTGCTTCATAAACATCATCTGGAATTGTTTGAAGCCCTGAAATGTAAATTATAGTATTAAACGCTATCGATTGCCACGAAACTACAATTACAACAGCTATCCAGGCTAAGCTTGTACTACCAAGTATGCTTTTACTAAGAACTTCACTCCCCATAACTTCACCTAACTTTGGAAGTATAAATGTAAAAATATAATTAAATATATATCCTACAATTAATCCACCTAAAATATTAGGTAAAAAATATAATCCTCTTAATGTAGTTTTAAATTTTATTTTTGAATTTAACGCTAATGCTAATGTTAAACTTATTAAATTTACTATTATTGTTGTAACTATAGCAAATTTAAAGGTAAACATATATGAATTTATCACCCTTGAATCAGTAAATAAATCTTTAAAATTCATTAATCCAATAAAATCAAAATCTCCAAATCCTCTAAAATTAGTAAAACTATACATTCCCCCTTTTAATAACGGGAATGTGTGAAATAAGAAAAATACAACAATCATTGGTATTATTGTACACAAGAAAAATCTATCTCTTTTTTTCATTTCTATTCACCCCTTCATACTATTCTTTAATATACTGTCTATTTGCCTTTAACCATTCCTTTTGAAAATTATTTAAGAACTTGTTCTTATCCCCATCTAAAAGATATGTTTGTATCATATCAGATGCTGGTAATTCTGCTGGATAATAATGATCTTGGAAGTCAACAACCCTTGAATTTTCAAAGAATTCATCAAACCCTTCAAATTTTGAATCTTCTTGCACTACCCCCTTAACTGCTGAGAATGCACTTTGTTCATCTATATAAGTTTTCGCATTTTCTTCTTCTAATAAAAAGTTTATAAACCTTATACTTTCCTCTTTATTCTTAGAATCTTTAGTAATAGCAAAATATACATCTACACCAGAAACTAATTTATTTTCCTCTTCATTATTAGATGCAGGTAACGGAAACATTCCTAGATTTAAATCTGGATTTACAGTTAAAATTGCAGGAATTGCATAACTACCTTGTAAATACATTGCAGACTCCCCGTTAGCAAATGCTGTATTACCATCATTATAACCAACACCAAAGTTGTCAGAATGTCCATATTTCATTAACTTCATAATCTTATCTGTTGTTTCAGAATAAATTTCATTAAATGTAGTTTCCTTACTATTTACCTTCTTAAAAGAATCACTACTAACTAAAGTACTTGCTATAGTGTTCCATACAGGTAAGGAAGTCCATGACTCCTTTAATGTAAAGTAAAACGGTGTTATACCATTATCTTGTACAGTTTGAGCTAGCCCTAAAAATTCATCCCATGTTTTAGGTATTGATAACCCTAATTCCTCAAATATATCTTTATTATATATAACTCCACTTGCATTTAATGCATATGGCACACCGTAAATTCCATCTACTCTTTCAATTTCCAACTCCTTTAGCATTTGATTATAAATCGGATCAATAACACTAAAATCTATTTTCCCACTTAAATCTTCTAATATATTAGCATCTACAAAATCCGCAAAACTTCTATCTGCTGATAGTGAAATAATATCTGGTGCATCACCTTTTACTAATCTAGTCTTTAATACAGTTGTTGCATCTGGTGGTGCACTAACAACTACATCTATATCTGGATTTTCGGCTTCAAATTTTTCTACAAGTTTATTATAGGTATCTACAGCTTCTATCTTATTACTAAAGAACACTATCTGCTTTTTACTATTATTATCAATCCCAATACTACTTGTACAACCTGTTAATAATGTTGTTGCCATTGATATTGATACTAAAATTGTTGCTATCACCTTTTTCTTTCCCATTATCTCATCCCTCTCTTATTACATCGTTTACATAATTATATTTTAAAACTTTTTATAATAATTCTAAATAGATTAATGTAATTAAAACATGTCTAAATGTTAGTTTTATTATTTGAAGTATATCTTTTAATTAATATATATTGAAATATATCTCCTTCTAATTTAAAATTTATATATAGCTTTAATAAGACCATATCTAAATATTAGATTTAGGAGGATTTATGTTAGATATATACTTTTTAGAAAATACTAATCGAAGTTTTAATGATTTATATCTCTGTTACTGCGGATTAGAAAAATGTGTTCCTTTATATTCATTTGGTCCAGCTGTTCGCCCCAATTATTTAATTCATTATGTATTGGATGGAGAAGGCTATTATTATGTAAATGACAATAAATATAAAGTTAGAAAAAATCAAGGTTTCTTAATCGAACCTAATGTTGTTACATTTTATCAAGCTGATAAAGATAATCCTTGGACATATCTTTGGATTGGTATCGATGGTGATAAAGCTAAACTTTATCTCAATTCTGTTGGATTAGATTCTGAACATTTAATTTTTACTCATGAAAAAGATGATGCTTTAAAAGAATATGTATTAGAAATGTTAAAACATCATACAATGTCTGATTCTGATGCTTTTAAAATTGAAGGATTATTATACTTATTCTTCTCAAAACTGTGTGAAAATCATAAAGAAACCTCATCATTAACAAGGGAGGAAAATACTAATAATTACATAAATAAAGCAATTGAATTTATTCAAAATAATTATCATAATTCTATAAAGGTAACAGACATTGCTAATTATATTTGTTTAAATAGAAGTTATTTGACTTCCATTTTTCAAAGCAATTTAAATATGTCTCCTCAAAAATTCTTAATGAAATTTAGAATAACTAAAGCTGCTGAATTATTATATAATACTGACCTTCCAATTGCTAATATAGCATACTCCTGTGGCTATAGTGATCCTCTAGCCTTTTCTAAAACATTTAAAAAAATTAAAGGAGTTAGCCCTAAAGAATATAGAGATACAAAAAAAGAAACAACTAAAAAATTTCTTTTATCTCAATAAAACAAAACTGGTTTGTATTTTTTTATTACAAACCAGTTTTTATTTGTATTTACATTTTTATGAATTATGTTGTTTCTAAATGCTCATCTTTATTTAAATCTTCAAGTATAGCTTCATATTCTTTTTCAGTTAAATTATATCTTCTTAAAGATATAATACTACATACCGCAATTATTCCTGGTATTATTGAATACATTATATGTATTCCATTTAATGTATTTACGGTTTGTGCTACATTTGCCTCATATCCAAAAAATGCTAATGCATATCCACATAAAGCCCCACCTATTGCACTTGCAAGTTTTGTTTTAAATATATTTGAAGAGAATATCATTCCCTCTGATCTTTTACCTGTTTTCCATTCCCCATACTCAACACAATCTGCAACCATTGATGCTAAAGATATATTGGCTGCCCCTTCAGCAAGCCCCATAAAAGCATTTATCACTAACATCATTTTTAAGCTTGAATATTTTAATAAAAATATTGATAAAAAGCCAATAGCATTAATTGCTATTCCAAATAAGGCTGTTTTTCTTTTTCCCAGTATTTTTGTTATACTAGGTGTACAAATTCCACCAAGCATTCCTGTTGTTATACTAATTCCAGTTACTAAAGGAATATATAATTCTGCATTGAAATTATACTTTATATAATATATTGAAAACCCATTTCTTAGAGCATAAGTTATTTCTAACATTAACATAGATATTAATACAATTCTTAAAGGTCTATTTGTTTTAAAAAGTTCTTTTAATTGCTTAATTCCTTGTTTTTGTGGCTTTCTATTTGTATTTATTTCTCTAACTCCCCATACAGTAACCCAAGTACAAATTGCAGCTGTTATAGAATATACTATTGCTACTATCGTCCAATTTCCAAACTTAGCTACTAATGGGAGAGTAAATACTGAAACAACTAAACTCCCTCCAAAGGCAATGGTTCTAGCTGATGTTATAATTTTAGTTCTTCCTTGTGCTGATTGAGTTATATTAGCAGATAATGACCAATAAGGTGTATCCATAGCGGTAAAACATATACCCCATAGTATATAAGATATATATACCCAAACTATTTTTCCTGTATCACTTAAATTTGGTGATGAAAAACACATTATCGTCGCTATTCCCATGAATATTGGAACAAATAAAAGATATGGTCTACTCTTACCCATCTTAGACTTTGTATTATCAACAATCATTCCCATAATAGGATCTGTAATTGCATCGATTATTCTTGCAACCAAAAACAATGTACCTACAGCTGCTGCACTTATCCCAAAGCTATCCGTTAAATAAATTGTTAAATATGTACCTATCATTGCACATATAATATTATTTCCTAAACTCCCCATTCCAAAAGAAATTAACGTTTTCATAGAAACGTCACTTTCATTCCTATTTACTTTCTCTAATACTTCCATATTTAATACCTCTCTTATTATCACTTTTTTGCTATAATTGTTTTATTATAACTATTATGTTTGTTTCTACATTTTAATTATAATCATCGCTATTGCTCTCGAAAACGTATTAATGTTTTTAAAATATGGTTAAATGTTAGATATATTATTAAAACTCTAAAAAAGATAGCATAAAACTACTATTTAAATTTATGCTATCTTAATATTTATATTATAAATTTTTAATCAACTTTTCTTAAAGTCCAGTTCTTAGCTTGATAGTCTCCCATAAGTTCTCCAATTTCAAGCCCTATATACATAAGTTCATCTCCACCAAATACTTCTCCAGTTTCAATTACTTCATATAATGAATTTTCATCTAAAGCCTTAACTTTTAATCGTCTTGGTATTACATTAGCTTCAGCATACTTCTTAACATAACTTACTACTACTTCTTTGCCATCTTTAGATAAATTCATCCAAGCTGCTTCATTACTATCAAATGAGCTTTTCAATCTATACAAATCTCCAAATTGAACAGTACTTCTAATATTTTTATAAAACTCAACTTGCTTTTTAACTTCTTCTTTTTCTTCTTCATTCATTTTAGTTACATCTAATTCATAACCAAAGCTTCCTGCCATTGCTACTACTCCCCTTGTATTAAGTGGTGTAATTCTATGAACTTGATGATTTGGTACAGCGGATACATGGCTTCCCATCGAACTGGTTGGATATACTAATGATGTTCCCTCTTGAATCATTAATCTTTCTATTGCATCTGTATCATCACTTGTCCAAGTTTGTGGCATATAGTATAACATTCCACCATCAAATCTTCCACCGCCACCAGAGCAACTTTCGAACAGTATATTAGGAAAATTAGAAGTTATATTTTCTAATATTTTATATAAACCTAACATGTATCTATGAGCAATTTCCTTTTGTTTTTTTGCAGGCCATGCTGTTGATCCTATTTCTGTCATATTTCTATTCATATCCCATTTAACATATGATATAGGTGCTGATTTCAACACATCTGTAATCATTTTTATTACAGCTTCACAAACTTCATCTCTAGATAAATCTAATATAAGCTGTTTTCTTGCTTCGGATCTTATTCTTCCATCAATATGAATACACCAATCTGGATGTTCTTCATATAACTTACTTTTTGGTGAAATCATTTCTGGTTCAAACCATAAACCAAATTGCATTCCCATTTTATTAATATCTGTAGCTAAAGAATTTAATCCTCCTTTAAGCTTTTCCTCGTTTACAAACCAATCTCCAAGTGAGCAATCATCATTATTTCTTTCTCCAAACCAACCATCATCTAAAACAAATAATTCTATCCCAAGCTTACTAGATTCCTTAGCAATCTCTTTAATTTTTTCATTATTAAAATCAAAATATGTTGCTTCCCAATTATTTATAAGTATTGGTCTTTCCTTATCTCTATGAGTTCCTCTACATAATCTTTCTCTATATAAATCATGATAAATATGAGACATTCCTGTTAATCCATTAGGTGAATATACCATAACAACTTCTGGTGTTTGGAATGATTGTCCTGATTCTAAATTCCAAGTAAAATCAAATGGATTTATACCAATTTGTGTTCTTGCATTACTATGCATATCTACTTCAACACTAGCTAAAAAGTTTCCACTATAAATTAAATTAAATCCATAAACCTCTCCTTTATCTTCTGTTGCATCTTTACTTACTAATGCTATAAATGGATTTTGAGCATGACTACTTGCTCCTCTTCTACTTTCAATACATTGTCCACCACTTCTTAAAGCTGTTCTTACTATATGTCTTTCCCTAGCCCAAGAACCTGATAATTGAATTAAATCAAACTCACTATGTGTAAAATCAACATTCGCACTTAAAGCTCTTAATATATCAACTTCATCATTACTATCATTTATAACTTTACAACTTCTTGTTATTGAATCATAATTTTCAAATACAGTATAGGATAATATAACTCTTAAGTTAGCTACTTCATCTTTTAATGTTATTTCTAAACTCTCTACTTCATCTTCTTTTTCAGCATAAGTTGCAGGTAATCCTTCAAGTTTTTTCTTTCCTCTGTAAATTTCATGACTCTCATACCTAAAATCTGTTACTGTAGTTCCATTTGCTAGCTTTACTTGAATTGCAGGTGAACGCAAATCCGGACTTCCATAGCTTGGATATTCTTGTGCTATAACTTCTAAGTGCAATGCATCTATATTATCTAAATCCGCTAAAAAGCTTCCACAAGCCCTCTTTTTAACTACATAATTTATTTTATTAGAATTAATTTTTCTTCCCCAATATAGATTAATTAAATGTCCTGTTTCTAAAACACTTAAAATATAACTAGTCCTTTTTGATTGAATGTGAAATAATTTATTATCTTCATTAAATATAATCCCCATATTATCCTCCTACTTATATATATTTCCACCTCTGTACAACATTTTCATGATATATTTATATTGTACTTTTATATATAATTTAAAACTATGACCATATGTCATTAATATATGTCTAAATGTTGTATAATAAAAATATAGTATGATGAGCATACTTAGTGATAGTTAATAAAGATATAGTTGTAGATATTTATTTTAGCAAAAATTTATTTAGAAAACTATAAAAATACCTTTTTCCAATATAGGATTAGCCTGTATGCTCAATTCACAAAAAATAGTTTCTATAATCACTTATTGCTACTTCAATATAAGCAAAAGGCTCATGTGCAACTAGTCTCATTCCATAAGAATTATATATTAATGTATATAAAGCAATTCCATTTTCCCCATATAAGCCTTAGAAACCCAACTATCTATGACCACAAATCACCTTCAAGGTCAAGTTAAATATTTAATTGACCCTAAAGGTAACTACACTTTTCTTATCTTTTTTAAAATGGTAATTTTCCTTTACCCATAAATTTAATTACTACTTTATCAATATCTAACCCACTAGCTCCAAAGTATAATTTAATATAATGATTCACACCAAAAATAAATCCTAACTCCCTACTTTCAGTAACCCATTCACCTTCTGTTCCTCTAATAGTAATAGTTGATTTTAGTGCATTGTCGTAATAAATAGAAAGTGGTAATTGAGATAATGATCCTTGCTCTGATTTCATTGTTATCTCGATATTATAAAGTCCAAGTTCATTTAAAGATATTCCAAAAACCTCTGAATCACCTTTTTTATTATTAAAATTGCTTGCATCTATAATAATATCATTGCTATCCTTATCTGCATAATAATAAACAATATCCTCTAGTGAAATATTCCCATCATCATCTTGTCCATTAATTTCTTCTAAATCTTCTTTACTTATTAAATTTAGCTCATGTAACATTGCTTGTGATTTCATAATAAATTTTAATATATTTTTAGCATTTCTTTGCAAATCACTTCTTGTAACTTCTCCAGCTTCAAACCTTTCCTTAACATTGTCATTTTCAGGATTTTCTAATGAATTTGATACACACATATATAAATCATTTTGTGCTAGCACCATAGGAGCTTTATTTTCTCTTGTGGACTTTTCACCTTCAGTATTTGCTTCTGCCCACCAATCTGTCATTACTATACCATCAAATCCCCATTCTTTTCGTAAAATAGTAGTACATAAATCATAACTTCCTGCTGTCCATATCCCATTTACAGGGTTATAAGTAGTCATAACAGAGCGTGCTTTACCTTCTTTAACTGCAATTTCAAATCCTTTTAAATAAATTTCACGAAGTGCTCTTTCTGATACTATTGAATCTACAAAACGCCTTGAAGCCTCTTGATTATTGGCACAAACATGTTTAATTGTTGCTGTAGATCCAGCTTCTTGAATACCAATAACTTGAGCTGCACCTATCTTTCCAGTTAGTATTGGATCTTCTGATACGTACTCAAAGTTTCTTCCGTTTAATGGATTTCTATGAATATTCATTCCAGGTCCTAAAAGAGAATCTATCTTATTTCTACATAACTCTATTCCAGTCATTTTATAAAGTTTTTTAACTAAATCAACATTAAACGTACATCCTAATGCTGTCCCATTTGGCAGTGAAAATGCATTTGTTCCACAATCCATTCTTATACCTGATGGACCATCAGCACAACATGCAACAGGTATTCCAAAATTTCTTAATGATTCAGTAATTCCACCAAATGCAGCTGCTGTTCCTGGAGTAACCTTAGGACTACACATTCCCTCTCCTCTAAACATACAAATTAAATCATTGTAACTTAACTGTGCTACAAAATCATCTAACTTTACTTTATTTTCAAATACATCAGCAAGCTTATACCCTCTATCCCCTGTATAAATTATTTCTTCATCACGATTTTTAAACATTCTCTCTTTAGGATTTATTCTTCTCATAGGAACTTCTTCATTTTCTATATTAAATTTATTATTTTCATCTAATATAGGCTTAATTCTTTTAAAATTAACTATTGGTGCACAAGCCTCTTCTAAACTTTCTACTATTGTAAATTTTTCATCGTATTGCCCTGATTCTTCAGCATTTCTAACATCTGCTCCTATATAAATCTTATATAAACCTTCTTCTAAGATATAACAAGATTTATATCCGGTTACACCACTATCATCATAAGAAGCTATATAACTTTTAGGTATATTTATTATTAACTTTTCACATTCACCGGGTTTAATAATACCTGTCTTCTTAAATCCAACAAGAGCTCTTACTGGCTTTCCAAGTTTACCTTGTGGCGCTTCTATATAAACTTGTACAACTTCTTTCCCTGACATATTGCCATTGTTAGTTACATTTGCTTCAACAACTATTTCCTCATGTATTGATTCAACTAATTTCCCCTTAATATCAAAACTTGTATATGATAATCCATATCCAAAAGGATACATAACCTTTTCTTTTGCAAAACTTTCAAAATATCTATACCCTACATAAATATCCTCTTCATAATAATTTCTCTCTGGATCTCCGAAATTTTTAGTAGATGGATAATCTTCTATATTTTTTGCAATAGTATCAGTTAACTTTCCACATGGATTTACTCTTCCAGTTAAAACATCAATAACTCCATTTCCCCCTTCTTGCCCACCTTGCCAAGCATAAAGTACTGCTGATGGATTATACTCATCTACCCATTTCATATCTATAATATTACCAACATTTAAAACTACTACAGTTCTCCTAAATGATTTGCTCACTTTTTTTATCATATCTTTTTCAACATCTGTTAAAAGATAACTTCCAGCCTCATTTTTACTATCTTGATCCTCACCTGCAGTACGGCCTATCATAACTAATGCAATATCATTTTCCTTAGCTACTCTTAATATATAATCTTCTACTTTCATTTCTTTTTGCGACCACGGTACAGTTCCCCATCCATGCCCTTCATCATATGGATTTTCTTTAATCCACTCACTATATATTTCTAATAAGTCTTCATCTAAAACAATATCCTTTTCATTCCTTAAAGCATCTAGTATACTTACCACATATTTTGTATTTACAAGTCCTCCAGAACCTAATCCACTTTTATAATAATTAAAAGCACTTCGACCAAAAACTGCTACCTTATCTCCTTTTTTTAGTGGAAGTGTATTATTATCATTTTTTAATAATACACAGCTTTCAGCTGCAACTTCTCTAGCAAGCCTTGCATATTCCTTTAAATCTAAACTATATTTTCCCATAATATCCTCCTTAAATTATTCTCACCCTTTATCATTCATATATATTTTTATTATCTCATTATATTATACCATCTATGTTTTTGTAAAATTATTCATATTTTTAAACTTGGCTTTGTTTTAAAATAGTGTTGAAATTATCATAACATAATAGGATGTCCATTTGGACATCCTATTTGAATCGCAATATATTAATATTGTTTCAGAATACTATTTTGGATAAAACATTAATATGAATGCTTTAGCTATAGTATCTGTTTTATTAAAATAATAGTGTGATTTATTCGCTATAAAATGTATTACCTCTCCTTCATTAACAATAAATTCTTCACCGTTTAAATTTAATGTTAATGTTCCAGATGTTATTAGTGCATATTCTTCTACATCTTCATAGTGAGCTGATTCTTCCGTTTTAGATTTTGGAAGATATTCGTTAAAATAAATTTCAAGGTTTTTATCATTATCAAAATTTACTAATGGATAACAATAATAACCATTTTCTCCAATAGCTTGTTTTTCAGAAAATTTATATATTTTTGCAGTATGACTATTTTCTTCTTTTAAGAAATAATTTAAAGGTATTTTTAAGCTATTTGCTATATTCCATAAAACAGTTATTGATGGATTTCTAATACCTCTTTCAATTTCACTAATCATACTTTTACTTACATTAGAATTAGTAGATAGTTCCTCTATTGTTAACCCTCTATTTTTTCTAATACTTTTTAAATTTTTTCCAATGTTGATATTAATATCTCTCATAAATTAATTTCTTTCCTTTTTAGTTTATTAATACTTGACATAATTATTTTCTAAATTTATAATACTATTAATTTTATATACCGAAATTTCTATCGATATATCGAATTGTTGGTATTATTTCCCTATAACTTATCTGTTTATAAGTATAATTATATTACTTTTTTTTTAGTATTTAAATTAAAATTTTATTTATTAGTAGATATTATTTGTTATAGGTTCAAATTATATAAGTAATAAAATATACAATTTAATGGAGGAATACTCGATGAAAAAAATACTATTTGTTACAGATTTATATTATGAAGCAAAAGGAAGACTTTATTATGAAGAAGATTTATTTCTTACTTCAGAATTAAGAAAAGATTTTAATTTAGTTATCTGTAATCCTAAGGATATGAATAGTTTTACAGATGATTTTGATTTAACTATATTTAGAAATGCTGGTCCAGTAGCTAATTTTAAAGATGAGTATGAGCTATTTAGAAATAATGTGAAATTAAAAAATTTAAAAACATATAATTCTTTTAATGGCAAAGGAGATATGAATGGAAAAGATTATTTAATTGAATTAACAAAGAAAAATTTTGATGTTATAAAGACTATTGATACTATAAATGATTTTTCTAAACTTCCAGAGGTTGAAACATATGTTATAAAACCAAAAGATGGTGCTGATTCTATAGGTATGGAGTTTTTATCTAAAGAAGTTCTTTTAAGAAGAGTAGATAAAAATGATAAAAATACTTTAATTCAACCACTTATAAACTTTGAGTATGAAGTATCATTTTATTTTATAGATAAAGAGTTCCAATATGCCCTTTATGCTCCTGATAAAAATAGAAGATGGGAACTTAAAGAATACAAAGCAACTAAAGAAGATTTAGATTTTGCAAATAGTTTTATCGAGTGGAATAATATAAATCATGGAATCCAAAGAGTTGATGCTTGTAGAGATAATAATGGTAAACTTTTATTAGTTGAATTAGAGGACTTAAACCCTTATCTATCACTTTTAGATATTTCACCTAAGCTTAGAGATAAATTTGTAAAAAAATTAAAATTATCTCTACAAAAATTACTTGATAAAATTTAGTAGATAGCTATATAAAATGGATAGATACATTCATTTTGTATAGCTATCTATTTTATTAGTAATTTGATACGTCAAAATTGTTAATCAATATAAGCATGAATTTACATCTGAGTATATAATGATTATTATCCTGATTATACATTTCTAATGTAGAATCCAAAATCATATTTGTACATATAAAAATTTTAAATATTTTTATCAAAAATATCTTGTAACAGAAAAACTATAAGAAGTCATATGTAGCTTCGTCAATACACCCACCATAATTTTCACTTCTTTTTTCTAACCCCCTATTCGCATTAAAATACAATTGTTCATCAATCATTATATTTATTGTACACTAAAAATAGTAAAATTAAAACAAATTTTACCTTTATACATATATTGGTCTTCTAATCTTAAAATCCTTTATTAAAGATACAGAATGTGTTGAATTAGCATGAATAAAGAACTTTTTAGGTTTATTCCTTTCCATTTCTATTTTAAATAATTGGGTCCATTTATACCAAAATAGGTAGTTTGTTAGGAACTTGGTTGAAACACCATTAAACTTTCTTATCCATCTTTTTAAGCTACTATGAAAAGCATTGACTCTTTGAATATTATAAATATCCACAGTTTTTCTCTCGCCCCTAATTTGATGTAATTCAAAATTATGTTGAGCCGCAAATGGGATATAACTCCTATGTTTATCAGTACATAAAATAGAATTTTCTTCAACAACCTCTGATAAAGCCCTATTTATATCAGTATAGTTAGGTCTGCCATCACATATTAAACCAGTATATATATTTCCTAATCTATCTACACCACATAATACACATGCAAATTCCTTTGATATACCTCTTGTATTTCTTTATTACCACGCTTTCTTGATTCCCTTGGCATAGTAAAATTAGAACTTTTGCTATGATTCCCTTTATAGCTAAGGGCAAAGTATGTCTCATCGAGTTCAATAACACCCTCAAGAGAGCCGTAGCCAATAAATTTTCTAATAGCGTCTATAATTTTATGTCTCCAAAAGAAAGCTGTTGCAATATTAATCTCAACAATTTCGGCACATTGCCTAATAGTGTTACCATTTATCATACATTGAGCATATAGTAGCCATTTATCTAATCCCTTTTTACTACTTGAAACTGGGGATTTAGAAAAATCATTGAAAGTTTTTTTGCACTCTGGATTTTGGCATTTATACCTTTATTTAACGCCATTCTTACCATGATATTTTCCATACTTAGATATTTTATCATGATTGCAAAAAGGACAGCACTTCCCCTTGTTAAATCTATTTTCAGCGATTTCTTCATCTATAGAGTTAGTTATTCCATTTGACATCAATACAGTCTTTAAAAAATCAAATACCTTCTCTTGCTCATATGTATTTAATTGTGAAACTTGCTGAATAACATTATTAACTCTTGGCATAAAAAACCTCCTAAATAGTAGTTATATTATATATTATAACCATATTTATAGAGGTTAATCAAATTTCAACAGTTTATTAAAACAAAGCCTTAAACTTAAAAAAATTAATTTTATATGTCAAGCGATTGACATATTATTAAATAATATCTATACTCTAGTTATAGAAAACAATTTGGAGGTAATAATGTTTAATTTTAGTAATACTATACAATTCCAAGATAAAATAAATGACGTATTTACAATTGGGGAAATTTTAGTAGATATGATTTCTGATGATTATGATACTAATTTCAACTCCAATAAATATTCAAGATTTTTCGGTGGTTCACCGGCTAATATAACTATGAATATAAAAAGACTTGGCGGTAATCCTATTATAACAGCTTGCGTTGGAAATGACGGATTAGGTAAGTTTTTAATTAATCACTTAAAAAACAATAACATTGACACAAAATTAATTAACTCAGTAAATCATTCTACAAGTATGGTACTTGTAACTAAGAGCAAAGAAACTCCACTACCAATTTTCTATCGTAGTGCAGATTACAACTTAGAATATAATTCAGACATAGATTCAACATTAAAAAATAGTAAAATAGTTCATTTTTCTTGTTGGCCTATTTCTCAATCAAAATCAAGAAAAATGATTGAAATAGTTATTGAAGAAGCTAGAAAAAATAATGTTCTTATAGGATTTGATCCAAATTATCACGAAATGATTTGGGAAGAAGGACATGATGGAATAGAATATATAAAAAATCTTATAGGTAAAATAGATATTATAAAGCCTTCTGAAGTTGATGCTGAAAGAATTTTTGGACCGGATACTCCTGAAAATCATGTAAACAAATTTATAGAGTGTGGTGCAAAGCTTGTAATAATGACCTTAGGTAAATATGGTGCAATAGTTTCTGACGGAACTAAAACTATCAAATTCAATACTTTAGCTACTGAAGTTATTGATACAACTGGTGCTGGAGATGCTTTCTGGGGTGGATTCTACACAGCTATAACTAGCAATTACACTTTAAAAGAAGCTTTAAACATAGGTTTTGCAGCAAGTGCCTTCAAACTTAAACATGTAGGAGCAATTGCTAAATTGCCTTCAATAGAAGAATTAAAAACAATTTATAATATATAATTAATTAAGAGGAGATATAAAAATGGCAGTTAAAAATAAAGTTCAACTTATAACTTATCCTGATTCTCTTGGTGGAGATTTAAAAACATTAAATAATGTTCTTACAAAATATTTTCCAAAAACATTTAAAGGTGGTATTCATATACTTCCTCCATTCCCATCATCAGGAGATAGAGGATTCGCGCCACTAACTTACTTAGAAATAGAACCTCAATTTGGTACTTGGGAAGATATTCGTAAATTAGCTGAAAACTATGATATCCTTCTTGATCTAATGGTTAATCATATTTCTAAAAACTCTGTATTTTTCCAAGACTTCTTAAAGAATGGGAGAGATTCAAAATATGCAAATTTATTTATAACATTAGATAAAATATGGTCCGATGGCAAACCAGTTCAGGAAGATATAAATAAAATGTTCTTACGTAGACAAGTTCCTTATTCAACATTTAATATAAAAGGTGAAGAAGTTTCTGTTTGGACTACTTTTGGTAAAGAAACACCTTCAGAACAAATTGATTTAGACATAAATTCTGAAGCTGTACGAGCCTTATTAAAGGAATTCTTTGAAAACTTCCACAAAAACAATGTTAAAATTGTAAGACTTGATGCTGTTGGATATGTAATAAAGAAACTTGGAACTAGTTGTTTCTTCGTTGAACCTGAAATATATAAGTTCTTAGACTGGGTATCTGATTTAGCTAAATCTTTAGATATTGATCTATTACCTGAAGTTCATTCCCACTATACTACTCAATATAAGTTAGCTAAATACGGTAACTATATATACGACTTTATATTACCATATACTATACTTAGCACATTAGTTAACAAATCAAGTTCATCACTTATTGACTATTTAAAAAACAGACCAACTAATCAATTTACAATGTTAGATTGCCATGATGGTATTCCTGTAAAACCTGATCTTGATGATTTAGTATCTACAGCTGATGCTAGAAAGATTGTTGATCATTGCTTAAATCATGGTGCAAATTTAAGCTTAGTTCATTCTGATACTCATAAGAGTCCAGATGGATTTGATGTTCATCAAATAAGATGTTCTTACTATTCAGTTTTAGGATGCAATGATGATGCATACTTAAGCGCAAGAGCAATTCAATTCTTTGCCCCTGGTATTCCACAAGTTTATTATGTTGGGTTATTAGCTGGCGAAAATGATGTTGAAAATGTTACTCGTACTGGAGAAGGTCGTGAAATTAATAGACATAACTTTACTTTAGAAGAAATTGATAAAGCATATAGTCAAGAGGTAGTTCAAAGATTACTTAAGCTAATTGACTTTAGAAATGATTATCCTGCATTTGATGGAGACTTCACTGTTGAGCCTTCAAGTGATACTGAAATCATCCTAACATGGAAAAAAGATAATAAATATTGTACTTTAAATGTTGATTTAACTACTAGCAAATCTATAATTAAATATATAAATGATGATGGTATTGTTGAAAGATACACTATTTAATGATATTGTATTTTAACTTAATAATAATAGATAATTCTATTCATTCTCTTAAGTTTAAATATATAAATAATGAACGATACATCATAGCACACTTAAAACTACCCCTGGTAAATCCACCTGGGGTAGTTTTTTATATTAAAATACTCCATAGATAATTTTATTTATTCACTGTACTCTCTCTAATAATTAACTTAATTGATAATATAGTTTTTTCATTTACCTCTATATTATTATACTTAGCATCAATTAATTCAATTGAAAGCCTTGCCATTTCTTTGATTGGCTGATGTACAGTAGTTATCCTCGGTGTTGTTAATTGTGATATATCAACATCATCAAAGCCAACTAATTTAATATCTTCCGGTATCCTAATTTTTATTTCATTACAAACTTGAATAACCTGTGCAGCTATTAAATCACTACTTGCAAATATTCCATCAACACCTTCTATTTCATTTAGTGCTGCTTTTATATAATCGTAATAATTCATTTGATTATATGTATCTATATCATATTTCTTTATAAAATACTCAATCTCATTTTTACTACATACATCTATAAAAGCTTTTTCTCTATTATCAGCAGGCATTTCTTCATCTATTACTCCACTAAGGTGTAATATTTTTTTGCATCCACATTCTATTAAATGCTCTGTTGCAAGCTTTCCACCTTGATAATTATCACATTGAATTCCAAGCTTACCTTCTTCAAAATTTTTCTCTAATAATACTACTGGAATACCTCCTGTATTAATCTTATTAGATTCAACATTTCCACTACATATAATTATCCCTGCAACTCTATTACTTTTACACATATCTAAATATTGCTTTTCTTTTTCAGCTTTTTCTTTACTATTACATAATATTATCTTGTAATCTTTTTTAGCTGCTTCATTTTCTAAATTACTTATTAATTTGGCAAAGTATGGGTGAGATATATGAGGTACTATAACTCCAATTGTATTACTTTTTTGTTTTGTTAAGGAACGTGCTATTTCATTAGGCTGATATCCCAGTTCATCCATAACTTCATGAACCCTTTTCTTTGTTTTTTCACTAATATATCCTCTATTATTAATAACACGTGATACAGTGGTTGGAGTAACACCTGCTAACCTTGCAACATCTACTATCGTAGCCATCTATTTATTCACCCATCTCATTAAAATATTATTTATAAATCATTTATTAAATCAACTTTAAGTATATCATATTTATATACCATATATTAATAGTAAGCAAATATATTATTTATCATATCAACATAAATTACTAAAAAAAATTAACTGTATTGAAACTATTTGTAATTTCTTTATTTCAATACAGTTCATATATCTTTTTATACCTTATAAATTTTTTATCGAATCTGATATTACATAAGCTAAATCTTCAGTCTGAGGAACAAATCCTAACTTATCATTGAACTACCTCGGGTACAAGCCCACGAGGATTCTTTTAGCGTAGTCTGATATTTAAGTTTCCACTTGAATTAACAAGCCACCCTTATACGCTTGGGAGAGCCCAATTTCCCATTATCCCTCTTTAAGTTAATTAAGTCGGGAATACATTTTTCTGATTTTCTAAGTATGTTTAGACTTCCATTTATATCTGAATTTATAAGTCCATAACCACTTAGAAATAATCCTCTAACTATTCTTCTTGATTTGTTATAGTTCTTTTTTGTAATAGCTTCTAAGTCTAAAGCGCTACATCCACTTGTATAGCTTTCTTCTTGGAATTTAACTTCTATGCCTTGCAGTTTAGCTTTGTAGCTTATTAGCTCTACTAAACGTTGTATAGGCACTTGAACAAAGTTCTTATTATAGTTCATATTTTGCTTTATTCCTTTAAGTTTTCCTATTACTATTTTGCCTACATTATTTTCAATAGACTTGTCTATAATAGATTTAGAAACTTTGTGCATATAGTCATTTATATAGTTATTTCTATATCGTCTAATTTTATTAATTCTTTTAGTATTTTTAAACTTATCTGAACCACATTTAAACATTTCTATTGATTGTAAATGAGCTATTTTTTTATTAGTATAAGAATTAACTGATTTTAGCTTTTTACCACAAAAGATATATTGATTCAAACCATCTTTAAATGTTAATGTGGCTATATTATCAAGTCCTAAGTCTATGCTTCCAACATTAGTTTTATTATTTTCTAATTCCTCTTTTTTGTAAATTACAATTATATACCAACATTTTTGAACTTTATCATAGTTAAATCTTGCTTGTTGTAAGCTATTCCAATCTATAATGCTTTGTAGTTTTTTAGAAACTTCAAAATTAAGACTTTCCACATTAAATAGCGACTTTATAGCTTTTGATAATGATAGCTTTAATAATCCATTATCATATCTTATAGCAAGATTAGTAAATATAATTTCATTCTTATTTTTATCAGTATTTTTAAATTTTGGAGGTCTTGGCTTTGCTTTATATTTAGTTGGATTTATTCCAAAGTCTTTAACACTTGCAAAATAAGACTTCCAATTTTGTTCTAATACTTTAAACATTTGCTGTCTTGTATGGCTATGAAGAAAATCACAATGCCAATTTGACTTGTATTCTTTCTCTATATCGTAATAAGTTTTTACACCATTTTCTCTTAAATCATAGTTAATAATATTATATAACTTAGTTGTATGATAAGATAATTCCTCTACTATTTCTAATTGTTTTTTACTAATACTTGGTTTGAATTTAAAACTTAACTTCATTTTTCCACCTCCTTACATATTTATCTATGTATTTATTATAACTCTACATCGATATATGGTCAACTATGTGTTATAATATGATTAAAAATATTGTGAGGTGAACAAAATGGCAAGAAAGAATGTCAACACAACATTAGATGAAGAACTATACAAAAGCATTAGAATATTAGCACTCCAAAAAGGAGTTAATGCTAATGATTTAATCGAAGAAGGAATGAAACTTATCATTGAAAGAGAAGATAAGAAAAACTAAACATAGTGTATATAACATCAATTATCATATTGTATTTTGTCCAAAATACAGACATCATATATTTAAAGATGAATTAGAATATGAGATTTTGAAATTATTTAAAGTTATCTCATATAATTATGGTTTTTAAGTTTTAGAGCAAGAAATTATGCCTGACCACATTCATCTTTTTATATCTGCTCCACCAACTATTGTACCAACAGAACTAGTTAAAATCATTAAAAGTGTTAGTTCTAACGAAATGTTTAAAGCATTTCTAAGTTTAAAGCATTTCTAAGTTTAAAGCATTTCCAAGTTTAAAGCATTTCCAAGTTTAAAGAAAAATAAGTTTTGGGGTAGTAGATTATGGAGCAAAGGATATTATATCGGTACTGCTGGGGCAGTTAGTTCGGAGATAATTAAAAAAATATATACAAGACCAAAAATTAAAGTAATGGGCTTACAGCCTCGGGCATGAAGCCACGAGGTTTTACGCCCTAAATCTATAAAAACGGACCATGAAGGTCCAGTGTACTCCATTATCTAACTTCATTTAAGAATTTTTCAATTCTTTTTAAAGCTTCTATTATATTTTCCATAGAAGATGCATAACATGCTCTAATAAATCCCTCTCCACATTCACCAAATGCATTTCCTGGAACAGCTAATACCTTTTCCTTTAATAATAGCTTTTCACAAAACTCATCTGATGTCATTCCTGTAGACTTAATACATGGGAATACATAAAATGCACCAAGTGGTTCAAAACAATCTAATCCAAGTTTTCTAAATCCATTAACAAGAACTCTTCTTCTTCTATTGTATTCCTTAACCATCTTAGTAACACTTTCATCACCATTCTTTAATGCTTCAATTGCTGCAAATTGTGCTGTTGTTGGAGAACACATTATTGCATATTGATGAATTTTCTTCATAGCATCTAAAAGAATGTGATGTCCACATACATATCCCAGTCTCCATCCTGTCATAGCATAAGATTTTGAAAATCCATTTATAACAAGTGTTTTATCCTTAATTTCTGGGAAACTTGCTATAGATACATGTGGCTTATCATAAGATAATTCTGCATAAATTTCATCAGAAATAACTATTACATTCTTATCTTTTAATACCTCCACTAACGGAGCTAATTCTTCTCTTGTCATTATTGCTCCTGTTGGATTATTTGGGAATGGAATTATAACTACCTTTGTTTTTTCAGTAATTGCCTCTTCTAATTCTTGTGCTGTTAACTTAAAGTCATTTTCTGCTTTAAGATTTATTATCTTTGCAGTTGCTCCAGTAAATGCAGTACACCCTTTATATGCAACAAAGCTTGGTTCTGGAATAATTACTTCATCTCCAGGTCCTGTTAATGCTCTTAATGCAATATCAATACCTTCACTACCACCAACAGTAACTAAAATCTCATCCTTTGGATTATACTTTAAATCAAACTTTCTATATAAATACTTTGAAATTTCCTCTCTAAGCTCTATAAATCCAGCATTAGACGAATAATGTGTATCTCCTTGTTCTAGTGAATATATTCCTGCTTCTCTTACATTCCATGGAGTAACAAAATCTGGCTCCCCTACTCCTAATGATATTACATCATCCATTTCATTAACTATATCGAAGTACTTTCTTATTCCTGATGGAGGCATTTCCCTTACTTCTTTTCTTATCATATTTTCTAGTATCATATAAATATTACCTCCCTATTAGAAACTTTCTTTTCTTTAAATACAGTTCCGTGTTCCTTATATTTCTTTAATACAAAATGAGTTGCTGTTCCTATTACATTGTCTTGTACTGCTAATTTTTCTGATACAAACATTGCAACTTCCCTCATAGTTTTTCCTTCTACTATAACTGTTAAATCAAATCCACCTGAAGACATTAAATAACATGCCTTTACTTGATCGAATTTATATATTCTCTCAGCTACTTTATCAAATCCTTCTCCTCTTTGTGGTGTTATTTTTACTTCAATAAGAGCAGTAACGGTTTCTTTTCCAGTATTTTCCCAATTGATTAATGTTGTATAACCTGCAATTATATTTTTTTCTTCATAATCTCTAATTGCTTCTCTAACTTCTTCTACTGTTTTACCAGCCATAACAGCTATTTGCTCGTCTGTATACCTGCTATTTCCCTCTAAAATTTCTAAAATTTCTTCCATAAATAAACCTCCCTATATATAGTGACAAGTGTCAAGTGACAAATTATAAGTTATAAGTGGCATGTTAAGGATACAACTCTATTTAAATATTAATTAAAATATACTTTTCTAAATTTAATTTTACTGAATTATATATTAACTACTCACTAAAAACTATAAATTAGTTAATAATTTATAGTTAGTAATTTAGTGTTTAGAAAAAATTTCAGGTTAGACTTAATTTTAAAAATTCCACCCCCAACTACTAACTACAAACTAAAAAAAGCTTCTCCCTCTATAAAAAAGGGACGAAGCTTTAAATTTTCGCGGTACCACCCTCATAAGTAAATTTCTTTACTCACTCAGTAAAAATATAAACATAAAACTATTTATATTTTATTCCTTATAACGTTAGGATATACGACTTTGCTTATATTAAGAAAAATCTTAGTTCTCAGCAAGTGATTCAAAGGCTGCTTCTTTTAAGTATTATTACTAAGTTCCATCTACCCTTAGCTCTCTGAAAATAATAACTAAAAATACTATTCCTTATCATTATCTTTTTTTATTATTTAATTTATCTTTTTATTATATATTATTTAAATATATTTTAAATTAATTATAGCATTTACTTCAATAACTAGCAATAACATACTTTGTTTTAGATTATGATTCTTTATAATAATTTACTCCTTGATATTCTAAACTTTTTTCTTGTTTTTCTAATCTCACCTTATACTCTTCCCAACTTCTATCTTCTTTATCCGTCCATCCAATTTCAGCATATCCAAGCAATCTAGGGTAAATCATATAATCCATTTGTTCTTGTGTTGATATTGTTTCAGTCCATAATGGTGCTTCTAATCCTAAAGCTAAGTTTTTAGGTGCATAATCCGTTATATCCCATTTATATGCATCTTCAATTGGAATATATCCTGCCCAATCAAGTCCATATGGTGTTAAATCATTGTATTTCATATCTAAATAAGTTTTACCTGCAATTGATACAATTATTTTCATATTTTTTTTCCTTGCTTCATTATTAGAATCTTTCCAATTTTGTAATACTACACTTGAATTAATTTCTGGTGATGTATCAATTGGATCCCATCCTATTGGTATTTTCCCATATTTTTTAGCTATTTTAGCAACCCTTCCTACAAAATAATCATAATCCTCCTTATTAGTACTAAGTGCTTCATCACCACCTATTTGAATATATTTAGATGGAGACATTTGTACAACTTCCTTTATAACCTCTTCAATAAATTCATAAGTTTTTTCATTATCAGTCATTAATGAACTAAATCCTACTTGTGTTCCTGTATATAGTGCCTTTTTCTTTCCATTTGGATTTAAAAATCCATATGATGCCAATGCTGCATTTGTATGACCTGGCATATCAAATTCAGGAACTATTTCAACATATCTTTGCATTGCATAACTTACTATATCCTTAAATTGTTCTTGTGTATAATAACCTCCTGGTCCTCCTCCAACTTCTGTACTGCCCCCTATAAGAGTTAATTCTGGATACTTTTTAATTTCTAATCTCCAACCTTGATCATCACTTAAATGTAAATGAACTCTATTTATTTTATATTCTGCAGCTAAGTCTATTTGCCTTTTAATTTCATCAACATTAAAAAAATGTCTTGCTACATCAATCATTAATCCTCTATAACTATAAGCTGGTTTATCATTTATTATTGATGCTGGAACTGACCATTCAATATTATTAACTACATTATCACTATATATTTCTTTAGGAAACATCTGTCTTAATGTTTGAATTGCCCTTGATATTCCTTCTGGTTTATATGCAGTTATTTTAATTATTTTAGGAGTTGTTAATAATGTATATCCTTCAATTCCTTGTTTAGGATTTGCATTAATTGTAGTTAATAAAATACTTCCTTCTTTAGGCTTATCTCCCTTCAATATATTAAAATCAAATCCAGTTGATGCGCTTAACTTTTCTTTTAAAAATTCTGCTATCCATCTTATTTGTTCTGTTTCCTCGTCAGTAATTCCTTTTATATAAATTGAACTATCTTTATTTAAAACAAACTTTCCTTTATTTATTTCAATACTTGTTGGCTTTGGAACAATACTAATTTTGTCATTATTTCCTTTTGATATAAATGTTTCTGCTGCTAAATATTTTTTGTTATATAAATTTTCTTCTATTTTTACTATGCTAAAAGTAGAAACTGTTATGACTACTATAAGAAATATTGCAATATAAAAATTTGGTACTTTATTTCTTTTCATCCCTTGTTCACATCCTTAAAATTATAATTTTATTTAACTTTATTGGATTTTATAAGTTTTATTATTTACCATTTTTTTATTATTAATTCCTATACAACATAAAAAATACTGCTAACATTTAAACATTAGCAGTATTTGTTTTATAAAAGGTTTTAGCAAATTCTAAATTATTATATTCATTTCTTTTTATATATTGAATAGAACCATTATCTGCTACTATTTTATCTGTTTTATGGTTAAATGTAACTTTTGGTTTACCAGAACTTATAGGAGCTATCTGTATAATTACTACTGTTATAACTTTATCTATTTCAAATGAAAAATAACTTAAATAAAATTTTAGGAATAATTGAATATATGAATTATTCCTAAAATATATTTAAATCTTTATTTCTACTTATTTATCATTTAAATCCTTATCTAATTCTTTAATTTCATTCATTGCTTCTTCATATTTATCAGTCTTAGCATTTGGGTTTCTACGCAATATATTTATAGAATTTATATACACCTTATTTTCAGTATTTTTAATTCTGCCTTCATGCTTTTTTAATTTATTAATATATTCTTTAAATTCTCTTCTTAAACTTTCATTTTCCTCTACACCTTTATATGATAAATTTTCAAGCTTATCAATATATGCACCTAACTTATCTGATAACTGTCTTATTCTGCTCTCTGTTATAGATAAATTTTTTCTTAATACTGCCTCTAAATGCTGAGCCTTGCTTTGTTTCTTAATATTCTTATTTCCTTGAGTTACATCAAGCTTATTAATTAACCTTTCTTGTAATCCCTTTACATCATTATTAATAAAAGCTTCTGCAACTTCAATTCTCTTTTTAATTACTTTTATTGTTTCATTTCTTTCTGTGATTCTAATTAATATATTTTTTAAATTAATAGCTACATTAAATGATTGAACTCCATCAATTGTAATAAAAATAGTCATTAAATACGCTATTCCTTCAGATATTTCATTTGGTATCATTATAATTAAATTAGCTACCTTTGGATTTACTACTTCTACAAGAATAATAGAAAATACTCCCCATGCTAATGAAGATAATAAACATATATGTCCATTAATATTAAATGGTTTATTGCTATAATCCCAATATCTTACATGAAATATACTTTCCATTAATTCTCCAGTAATATATTCTAATACAGTTGTAGCAATCATTCCTATAATAAATACTAAAAATATGTTTTCCTTAACTGTTATTGTTGATATTAATACTACTATTGCACCAGAACCATAAATAGGTAATAATGGTCCTTTTAAAAATCCTCTATTAATCCACTTATGTTTTAATGCAGAAACATAGCATGATTCCCAAACCCATCCTGCAAAACAATATAAATAAAACAATAAAAGCCATTGATGTATTGTATACATAAGTTACCCCCCTTTAAATTATTCCCCATTATATATTACCACATTTTTCCATATAGTTCTTTAAATTTATTTTTAATAAAAATACCTGAATAATAAATTTAATATTTAAACTTATCATTCAGGCACTCATTAATTAATATAATTTTAAGTATATAAAATTGATTTATCTTTATAAAGGATTAAGTAAAAATTTAATTAAATCTATACATTACTGCTTCATATGGTCTTAATTTTAATTTTTCAATCATTTTACTTGAATCATTATAATTACTTAATAATACTTTTGAATAGTTAAAATCTCCATCAAATTTAAATTCAACATCCTTATCATAGAAATTACAAACAACCAAAATCTTATCTCCATTTAATTCTCTAACATATGCAAATATATTTTCATCATCTTCACATAATAATTTATAATCACCATAAATTATAGTATCATTATTTTTTCTTATATCTATTAACTTTTTATAATGATTAAAAATTGAGTTTTCATCTTGTAAACATTGTTTAGCATTTATTTTATCATAGTTTTTATTAACAGCTAACCAAGGAGTTCCAGTAGTAAAGCCTGCATTTTCTGAATCATCCCATTGCATTGGAGTTCTTGCATTATCCCTTCCCTTTGCATAAATAGATTCCATTATTTCATTATGACTATATCCCTTTGAAAGCCTATCCTTATACATATTTAAAGATTCAATATCATTATAATCATTTATATCATCAAACCTTACATTAGTCATTCCTAATTCCTCACCTTGATAAATATACGGTGTACCTTTCATTCCATGAAGAAGAGTTGCAAGCATTTTAGCACTTTCAATTCTATATTCTTTATCATTTCCCCATCTTGAAACTATTCTTGGTAAGTCATGGTTGTTCCAAAAAAGGCTATTCCATCCTTGCCCTTCAAGTTCTGTTTGCCACTTAGATAAAACTTTCTTTAAATCAAGTAATTCTAACGATTTTACATCCCACTTTTCTTTTCCTTCAATTTGATCTAATCCTATATGTTCAAATTGGAATACCATACTTAATTCTTTTCTTCCTGGATTTGAATAAAGCTTAGCTACATCTGGAGTTGCTCCCCAAGTTTCCCCTACTGTTAATAAGTCTTTCCCCTCTAATGCAGCCTTATTCATTTCCTGTAAATATTCATGTAATTTAGGTCCATTTCCTGTTATCATTTCATCTGGAACTTTACCAATTAAATCAATAACATCCATTCTAAATCCACCAATACCTTTATCTACCCAGAAATTCATCATTTTATAAACTTCATTTCTTACTTTTTCATTTTCCCAGTTTAAATCTGGTTGCTTCTTACTGAATAAATGTAAATAGTATTGACCTGTTGTTTCATCATATTGCCATGCACTTCCACTAAAACAAGATCCTAATTCATTTGGCTCATGTCCTTCTACTTTATCTCTCCATATATAATAATCTCTATATTCATTATCTTTAGATTTTTTTGCTTCAATAAACCATTTATGCTCATCTGAAGTATGGTTAACAACTAAATCCATAAGAATCTTAATTCCTCTTTCATTAGCTTCCTTTAAAAGATTATCCATATCTTCCATTGTTCCAAATTCATCCATTATATCACAATAATCACTTATATCATAACCATTATCATCATTTGGAGATTTATAAACTGGGCTAAGCCAAATAACATCTATTCCAAGTTCCTTTAAATAGTCTAATTTTTCTCTTATTCCGTTAATATCACCTATTCCATCACCATTACTATCCTTAAAGCTTCTTGGGTATATTTGATATACTACTGAACTATGCCACCATTGTCTTTCCATATTTGTTCCCTCCACATTATAAAAACTCAATTTATCTTTTATTATAATTAATGATTTATACTGTGATTATACATAATAATTTTATTAATTTACTTGCAAAATATAGGCTTTTTTTAACACAATAATGCTATTTTTTATTTTATTTTTTTAAATAATGTTAATGCCCCTTAATAATATCCATTATATAGCTTTTACCAATAATAATAATGTTCCAACTACAATTAGAATTAAACCTAGCAATGATTTTTTTGATAACTTTTCCTTTAAAAATATATAAGCAAATAATACAGTTACTAAAATACTAAGCTTATCTATAGGAACTACTATAGAAGCTAGTCCATCTTGTAAAGCCTTATAATAACAAAGCCATGATGCTCCAGTTGCTACTCCTGATAAAATTAAAAATATTAAACTTCTTTTATCTATCTTCTTAATATCTCTTTGCTTTTTAGTAGCAAAAACTATAATCCATGCCATTACAAGTACAACTATTGTTCTAATTGCTGTTCCTAAGTTTGATTCAACATTTTCTATACCAACTTTACCTAATATAGATGTCAATGAGGCAAATAAAGCTGATAATAAAGCATATATTAACCATGCTTTTCTCTTAACTATCTTTTCTGACTTTTCCTTTTTTTGAATCATTAAATATGTTCCAATAGCTATACCTATCATTCCAATTACCATGTTTATAGTTATCTTTTCATTTAAGAAAATAAAAGCTAAAATCATAGTTAATATTGTACTACTTTTATCAATAGGTACTACCTTATTTACATCACCTAATTGCAATGCTTTAAAATAACATAACCAAGATCCTCCTGTTGATAAACCAGATAAAATTAAGAATAAAAAAGTTTTTCCATCAATATTTACTATTGTACTTTGTGAACCAATTATAAACACCATTATCCACGAAAAAATTAATACTATAATAGTTCTTATAGCTGTTCCTACATGAGAATCTACATCTTTAACACCTATCTTAGCTAAAATTGATGTAACTCCTGCAAAAAATGCAGAAGCAAATGCAAATAATACCCACATATTTAAAAACTCCTCCCTAAAATAATTGTATATAAAATTATTATATCATGTAAATTAAACCTTAAATTAAAAAATGAGGCAAATAAATGAGGGCACTGAAAAACTTAATGTTTTTCAAATGCGGTTATCCACAAAGTAAAAAATAGTTAATGAAGCTGAAGCTTTTAGTTTCATTAACTATTTTTATTTAGTTATTTATATAATAACTAGGATATTTCTATCCTAATATCTTCAATATTCTTTTAATATTTTTAAAATTTCTTTTTTATTATTTATAACTCTTGGAATCTTAATTTGACTCTTTGAAACGCCTTTTGATATTAAATATTTATTTATATAATTAAATGTATTTTTACTTACAATGCTAATACTTACACAAGATAATCTATTATTTTTTCTAAACCTTTTATAAATTTAAAGTATATTTATTAAATTTCCTTTCCAACCTCCCTCCTGTTGAAATCATAGCTTTATACATTATTTTACTTATTATACTCAAAAAAATAATACACTTCCTATATATTTTTGTCGTAAATAATATATAAAAGTGTCCTCACTGTTGATTATTTATTTTATTTCTTATGCTGAACTTTTTCTCCTATTGATGTTAATATACTTGCTAATACTATTGAAATAAAAGATGCAATTAAAACCGAAATTTTTGCCACACTTAGTTCAACTTCTGCTCCAAAAAAGGCTATTTCTGCAACGAATAATGACATTGTAAATCCAATTCCTGCAAGAATAGATACCTCTAATACATCATACCAAGATGCATTTTCTGGTTTTTGTGTTATTCCTACTAATACTCCTAAATATCCAAAAAGCATTATTCCCAATGGTTTTCCTATAACTAATCCTAATATTATTCCTAACATTAATGGATAATCATTTGCTAAATTTAGATTTCCACTTAAACTTATTCCTGTATTTACAAATGCAAATAATGGTAATATTATAAAATTTGAAAATAACTCTAATTTATGTTGAATCTTATAACTTAAATCTTTATCTCTATTTTTATCATCTAATACTGGTATGCTAAAAGCTAATAATACCCCACTTAATGTAGAATGTATTCCACTATAAAATACAGCTATCCATAAAGCTAATCCCAATATTATATATGGATATAATTTATTCTTTTTATTAAAAAACTTAATAGAAAATAAAATTATCGTTAAAACTATAGAAATAATTATTCCTATAATTCTAATATTTGATGAATAAAATACACCTATTATAATTATTGATAGTAAATCATCTACTACTGCTAACGTAAGTAAAAATAATTTTAATGAAGAATTCATTCTACTTTCAAGAATTGAAAAAATTCCTATTGCAAAAGCTATGTCAGTAGATAATGGTACTCCTGCACCTATTTCAAAACCACTATTATAATTAAATAATGTAAATATTAACGCTGGAGCAACCATTCCTCCTATAGCAGCTAATACTGGAAATGACGCTTGTTTTATACTTGATAACTTTCCATATACAAGCTCACGTTTAATTTCACATCCTACAAGTAAGAAAAAAATAGCCATTAAAAAATCATTTACAAATAAATGTAAATTAAATTCTTCTCCTATTTTTAACTCAAATAAGATATAATTATAAAACTTTTCTAATTCTGTATTTGCTAATATTAGAGCTAATATCGTAGCTCCTAATAACAGCATTCCTGGAAATGCTTCTGAACTTACTATACTACCTTTACTATTACTTTTATTATTTGTCATAACATTCCTCCTGTTATCAACCTCATCATTTGTACAGTAATAGTATTATACAAATAGCCCTATTTTATTAATTATACTTTTATAGAAAAAAGCAGTGGAATTACTAACCACCGCTTTTTTCTATATATTCAATATATTGTTTTTATTCTACTACTTTTTTCTTTAATAATGCTAACATTATCATTCCTACTAAAGAACCAATAACAACAGCACCTAAGAATCCAAGTGGATTTCCTATTACAGGTAATACGAATATTCCACCATGAGGAGCTCTTAATTCACAATTAAATAACATTGTAAGTGCTCCAGCTGTTGCAGAACCTATTACACATGAAGGTATAACTCTTAATGGATCTGCTGCTGCAAAAGGAATAGCTCCTTCTGTTATAAATGATAATCCCATAATGTAATTTGTAAGAGCTGATTGTCTTTCTCTCTTAGTAAATTTATTTTTAAAGAATGTTGAAGCTAAAGCTATTGCAAGTGGTGGAACCATACCACCAGCCATAACAGCTGCCATTACTTCATAGTTACCAGATGCAAGTGATGCAGTACCAAATACATATGCAGCCTTATTGAAAGGACCACCCATATCAATTGACATCATACCTGCAACAATAATTCCTAATAATACCTTACTTGTTCCACCCATTGAGTTAAGGAAATTTGTAATTGCTTCATTTATTCCACCAAAGAATGGATTTACAAATATCATTATTAAACCAATTAATCCAATACCAAAGAAAGGATATAATAATGTTGGTTTTAATCCATCTAATGATTGAGGTAATTTATCAAATATCTTCTTTAATCCTAATACTAAATAACCACCTAAGAATCCAGCAAATAATGCTCCTAAGAATCCTCCACTAACTACTGATACTGAAGAATCAAATGCACTTGCATATGTTGTACCTAAATTAGCTAACATACCACCAACAAAACCAACAGCAAGACCTGGTCTATCTGCAATACTCATTGAAATATATCCTGCAAGTACAGGTAACATAAATCCAAATGAAGTTTCACCTATAGTTTTTATTAATGCAGCCATTGGCGTATTTTTACCAAAATTAGCTGGATTAATATTATAATCATCTATTAAGAATGCTAAAGCAATTAATATACCTCCACCTATAACAAATGGTAACATATGAGATACACCATTCATTAAGTGTTTATATAATTGTCTTCCAAAGCTTTCTCCTTCTTCTGATGAAGCTCCTTCACTATCACTTCCACCTGCATGATGATAAATTGGTGCATCACCACTAGTAGCTCTATTTAATAATTCTTCTGTTTTATGAATTCCATTTGCAACCTTAGTTTGAATAACTTTCTTTCCTTCAAATCTAGCCATTTCAACTTTTTTATCAGCTGCAACTATTATACATTCAGCATTGGCTATTTCTTCATCTGTTAAAACATTTTTAGCTCCACCAGAACCATTAGTTTCAACCTTAATTGAAATTCCCATGTCTTTAGCCTTATTTTCTAAAGCTTCTGCTGCCATAAATGTATGTGCAATTCCTGTAGGACATGCTGTAACTGCTAATACTCTATATCCATTAGATTGTGCTTTTTGAGCTTCTTCTTTATCACTTTCAGCTTTTAATTTATCATTTTCTTTAGAATCAATAAGTGATAAGAATTCATCAACACTCTTAGCATTTATTAATTGCTCTTTAAATTCTGGATCCATTAGCATCATTGATAATCTTGCTAATACATCTAAGTGAAGGTTATTTTCTCCTTCTGGAGCTGCAATCATAAAGAATAATTTTGCTGGTTCTCCATCTAAAGAATCATAATCAATACCATCAGCAAGTATCATTGCACTAAGTCCTGCTTCTTTAACTGCAGTTGTTTTAGCATGAGGTATTGCTATGTTATCACCTATTCCTGTAGTACTTAAGCTTTCTCTTGCTAATACAGCTTCTTTATAAGCTTCTTTATCGTTTAATCTTCCTGTATCATTCATTAAATCAACAAGTTTATTAATAGCTTCTTCCTTTGTTTTAACATTTGGATTAAGAGATATACCATTCTTTTTTAGTAAGTCTGTAATCTTCACTTTAAATTCCTCCTTAACTTTTAATTAATTTGATTTAATAATTCATATACGTAGTCTTTTGTTGCTAAACCTTCTGAAAATGCAGAAGCGCTTCCTGTTGCTACTCCTAATTTAAATCCTCTTTCTATATCATTTACTTCTAAATACCCTGCAATAAATCCTGCTACCATTGAATCTCCAGCTCCAACTGAATTTTTAACTTTTCCCTTTGGAACATTGCTTGTAATAACTTCGCCATTTTCTTTAATTAAAATAGCTCCATCTCCAGCCATAGAAATAAGTACATTTCTTGCTCCCATTTCTTTTAATTTTTTAGCATATTCTATAATTTCATCATTTCCATTAAGTTTTATATTAAATAAATCTCCAAGTTCATGATGATTTGGCTTTATTAAAAATGGTTTATATTTTAAAACCTTTAATAACGATTCTCCTGTTGTATCTACAATAAACTTAACACCTTTATCTTGAAGAGATTCCATTATCTTTTCATAAATATCTACTGGCATTGTTTTTGGAATACTTCCAGCTAAAACTAAAATATCACCTTCAGTTAAGCAATTTAATTTTTCATAAAGTTCTTCTAATGCTTCTTCTGGAATATCTGGTCCTCCACCATTTATTTCACTTTCAACATCAGCTTTTATTTTAACATTTATTCTTGACATTCCATTTTTTAACTTTATAAAATCTGTATCACAACCAAATTCTCTTACTTCTCTTTCAATTTCTTGGCCTGTAAATCCAGCTATGAATCCTAATGCCTTGCTTTTAACCCCTAAGTTATTTAAGACAATTGAAACATTAATTCCTTTACCACCTGCGTAAACACTTTCACAACTACTTCTGTTAACATGACCTAAATTAAAATCATCCATTTTCACAATATAGTCTAATGCTGGATTAAATGTTATAGTATATATCATTATTTTCTTACCTCCAAAATCTCAGTTTCTTGTCTATATATATTATTATCTAAATTTGTAGTTATTATTTTAGCTTCTTTTATATCTGCAAAAGTTACAGAGCTTATTTTTTCAAATTTAGAATTATCACATAATATATATCTTTTCTTACTTCTATGTAATGCTTCATCTTTAACCATTGCTTCTTTAATATCTGGTGTTGTAAATCCTCTTTCTATATCGACTCCATTTGTTCCAAAAAAGCCTTTGGTAAAATTATATTTTTTTAAAGTACTAACAGTTTGCGCGCCAACTATTGCCTCTGTTGTTAATTTAAGCTCACCACCTAAAATATATGTAATACAATTTTTTTGAATAAGCTTTCTAGCATGTACAATTCCGTTAGTAACAAAAACAGCCTTTGTGTTTGTTATAAAGTCTATCATAAGTTCTGTAGTAGTTCCTGCATCTATATATACAAAATCATTATCCTTTATTAATGATGCAGCAAATTCGGCAATCAATATTTTTTCATTTATATTTAAGCCTTGTCTATTTTCAACTTTATCATCTATGGTAGTTATATTTATATCCTTTATTGATGTGGCTCCACCATGAACCTTTCTTAACAGCCCTAATTTATCTAGTGCAGTTAAATCCCTTCTTATAGTTGATTCTGACGTATTTAAATATTTAACTAAATCATTTAAATAAACTACTGACTCTTTGTCTAACTTCTCTAAAATTAACTTATACCTCTCTTGTGATAACATTTACACCACTTCCTTCTCTTTATGATACATTCTTTTATATAATAAGTCAATCACTTTCATTCAAATTCTTTCACTTTCATTCATTTTCATTCATTCTACCTTTCTTCAATAATAATTTGTATTTCTAAAATAATAAATTGCTATCCAATATTATTTAGTTGCATATGCAACTATTTTACCATTATAATATATATTAGCTCAAAATTTTATCACTTTAAAATAATTTTTATTTTATTAATGAAAGGATTTTTTTATATGAATTGTAATAATGAATATTTAGGCAAATATATTTCCTTAATTCATAGACAAGCTAATGTCTTTTTTACTAAAGAATTTAGTAAATTTGGATTTGGAAGTGGGCAATATATGTTTTTGATTCATTTATATAAAAATGATGGAATTAGCCAAGAAGAACTTTCAGAGTTAGTTAATATAGATAAAGGTACTACTGCTAAGGCAATTAGAAAACTCGAAGAATTAAATTTAATAAAGCGCTTAAGAGATTCCACAGATAAAAGAATAAATCGAATTTATTTAACTACCAAAGCAATTAATATTAAGGATGAGTTTTTTTATATTTTAACTAAATGGGAAAATATGCTTACTAAAAATTTAAGTTCTGAGGAATTATCTATGGGCTTAAATATACTAAATAAACTTTCAAACAATGTGATAAACAATAATTAATTATATTATTAGGAGGAAAAAATTATGGGACATCAAAATCACTTAGGTGAAGAATCTATTGGAAAGCTTTTATTAAAGTATTCTATTCCTGCAATAATTGGTATGTTAGTTAATGCCTTATATAATATTGTAGATAGAATGTTTATAGGTCGTATTCCTGAAGTTGGTTCACTTGCATTAACAGGAGTTGGAATAACAATGCCAATAATATCTATTCTTTTAGCTTTTGGTATGCTTATAGGAATTGGATCAACAGCAAATATTTCATTAAATCTTGGACGTGGCAAAAGAGATGATGCTGAACGTTTAATTGGTAGTGCATTAACTTTAAGTTTAATAATTGGTATTATAATTACTATTGTTGGACTAGTTTTCTTAAATCAAATATTAAATATTTTTGGAGCTAGTTCAACTACCTTAATTTATGCAAAACAATATATTACAGTAATATTAGGTGGATGTACTTTTAACATTATTTCATTTGCATTAAATAGTACTGTAAGAGCTGATGGTAATCCTAAAATGGCTTCATTTACTATGATTGCTGGATGCCTAACTAATGTTATTTTAGATTATGTATTTGTCTTTATATTAAATATGGGAATTAAAGGAGCAGCATTTGCAACTGTTATTTCTCAAGCTCTTACTTGTTCAATAATTATTTATTATTATACTAAAGGTAATTCTAACTTAAAATTAAAATCTTCAAATATAAAATTAAATAAAAAATTAGTTTCTATGACCTTTGCAATTGGTATAGCTCCATTTGCAACTCAAATTGCCAATAGTTTAGTACAAGTTGTTGCTAACAATTCTTTAAAAGCATATGGTAATGATTTATCCATTGGAGCAATGACTATAATAAGTTCAATAAACATGGTATTTATGATGCCTATCTTTGGTATTAATCAAGGTTGTCAGCCAATTATTGGCTTTAACTATGGTGCTAAAAAATATCATAGAGCTAAAAAGACATTTATAATTGCAACTATTGCAGCAACTGCTATTTGTACAATTGGCGGAATACTAATACAAATATTCCCAGAGTTTGCAATAAGCATATTCAATAATGATGCTGAACTTGCTTCAGTTGCTATTAAAGGTGTAAGAATGTACTTATTAATGATGCCTATAGTTGGAATTAACATAGTTGCAACTAGTTACTTCCAATCTGTTGGTAAGGCTAAAGTTTCTATGTTTGTTAGCTTACTTAGACAAGTTATTTTATTAATTCCATTTACTTTAATCTTACCTTTATTTTTAGGTTTAGATGGTGTTTGGGCATCTGGAGCATGCGCTGACTTCCTTTCAGTTGTTATAACATTAATTTTAATATTTAAGGAATTTAAATCATTAAATAAATTATATGCTGCAGAAGCTGCTTAGTTAAATTTAAATAAAATAGAACTGTATTAATTTAAAGTATAAATTCAAACTAATACAGTTCTTTATTTTTTTTACCCCTTTAAATACAAATAACATTATTTCAAATAACTATATTTAAACTATAATTATTTATAATAATAGCAAAAAAGGTTTGATATAAAATAAATCTAATATCAAACCTTTTATAAATTATTACATATTATTTAACTTTTCTAAAACTTTTTCTAACTCTAATCCGTGAACTATGCATGCTTGTTGTAAAGATTCCATAGTTGCTGACGGGCATCCTAAGCATCCCATCCCAAATGACATTAATATTTCTGCTGCTTTTGGGTATGTATTTACAATTTCACCTACAGTCATATCTTTTGTTATCATAATTTATTTCCTCCACTTATAACTATATATTTTAAAATTCAATTATTTACATTTTATGTCTAATAGATTGTATATTGTCTTCTAACTTAACATATTCATAATCATTATTCATCGTATTTACAAAGGCATTGATCCAGTGTTCTCTCAATTCATAAAATACGTCTACTAATATTCCTTCATTTTCCCAAATATTCTTATGTACACATACTCTTCTCTTCCACATTATGCTTTCTTCACTTGAATCAATTACTTCATTTACTCTATCACATGGCATTCCATCTAAAATATAATCATTCATACTATTAAAAATAGTTTCTGCATTTATATTTTCTAGACTTTCTTTAGCTTCATTTGCAGCATTAACACCTTGATTTTCGTATACTTTTCTCATATCTAAAATATAATCTTGATTATTTTCTAATATAACCTTTGTCCAAGCAGCCATTCTTCCTTCAGCACTATGAATTTTTCCTTGTAACCATCCATGAATATTACTTGTATCAATCATATCTTCAAGATTTTTATTAGGTGTTTTTGCTCCATACTTTGAATTTATTTCAGCTTCTAATTTCTCTACATCTATTCCTTTGTCTTTAGCAAGCTTTATAATTTCACCTTCTAAACCTTCAAACCATAATACTTTATTAAATAACCAATAATGTATCTTTCCTAAAAATAAACTCATATTCTCTTCTCCTATCTTTTGTATAATAATATTTTAATTTCTTAAAATGTATCATCTAAATTTATATTATTATTATACATCAAGTTTTAATTATATTAAGTAACATAAGTTACAAACTTTTAAATAATTTAATCTTTACCGTTCCATTTTTTCATTACATAATTTTACTTATTTAAATTGATTACAACTCCTTTAACTCTAGTCATAACTTCAATTGAATATCTTATTCCTTGAACACCTACTCCAGAATTTTTAACACCTAAGAATAGGAAATGATCTGGACCTCTTTTTGTTTTATTATTCACTTGAACTGTTCCACCTTCTAAAAATATAATTTCATTTTTTTAAAATTTTTATGTACTATTTTTTCAAGAACATCTATTAGCTCACAAGAATTTAAAACAGTAAAAAAAGGTATCTTTTTAGTATAAACATCCTTTCTACAATTATCACAACAATTTCTCATATAAACTTTTCTCCATTCTTTAAATAAAAAATACTTAAATAATAAATTAATATCATTTAAGTATTTTTATTGCTTTATTTATTATATTCAATTTTAATTATTAAAATTATTCTGTCAATCTTTCAGATATTGTTACTAATACTCTACTCTTAACTTTTGCAATTACATTATGCTCTATTCTCGCATCAAATTGTATTAAATCACCTTTATTTAAGTTATATTTTTCACCATCTACAAACTCTATTGATACGCTTCCTTCATAAATAAAAATGCTTGCATATCCATTATGAGTATGATTAGGCAATCCTTTTCCTACTTCAAAATCAAAATATACAACCTTAAACTTTGGATTAAAAACCACAACTTCTTTACTTTCACCAATCTTATCTATATTAGCAATTTTTATAATTCCATCATCCTTAAAATTCATATATTCCTCCTTATTTATAATAAATTTTTTATTTTTAATTTTATATAAAAATATACATTTTAAATTAAACTTCTTGTTGTAAACAAGTCTTTAAATCATCTTCTGGTGTACTTATAAGTCTTAAATTAAATGTATCAACTAAATATTGAAGTACATTTGGACTTAGAAATGCTGGAAGTGTTGGACCTAAAAATATTCCCTTTATTCCAAGTGATAATAATGCTAAAAGATCAGCTACCGCTTTTTGTTCATACCATGATATTATTAATGATAATGGTAATCCATTAACATCAGTTCCAAAAGCATCTGCTAATGCTGTTGCTATTCTAACAGCTGAATAAGCATCATTACATTGACCTACATCTAGTAATCTTGGTAATCCTGCAACTTCTCCAAACTCTAATTTGTTAAATCTGTATTTACCACAAGCTAAAGTAAGTATTATACAATCATCTGGAACCATTTTTGCAAATTCAGTATAATAACTTCTACCTGGTCTTGCTCCATCACATCCACCAATTAAAAAGAAGTGTCTTATCTTTCCATCCTTAACCGCATTTACTATAGTTTCTGCATTACTTAATGTAGCATTATGTCCAAATCCTACTAAAATTTCATGTGGCTCTTGGTCTTCTTCATATCCTCCAAGTTCTAAAGCTTTATTTATTATTTCAGTAAAATCTTTCTTTCCATCCTTACCCTTAGGAATGTGTTTTACTCCATCCCAACCAACAACACTAGTTGTAAAAATTCTATCCTTATAAGTTTCTCTTGGCTTCATAAGACAATTTGTAGTCATCAAAATACAACCTGGAATATTGTCAAATTCTTTTTGTTGATTTTGCCAAGCACTACCAAAGTTTCCTACTAGATGAGGATATTTCTTAAGTCCTGGATATCCATGACTTGGTATCATTTCTCCATGAGTATAAATATTTATTCCCTTTCCTTCTGTTTGTTCTAATAACATTTCAAGATCTCTTAAATCATGTCCAGATACTATAATAAATGGTCCCTTTTTAATATGTACATTTACCTTATGTGGTGATGGATTATCATAAACTGTAGTATTTGCTTCATCTAATTTTTTCATTACTGCAACACTCATATCTCCAGTTCTCATAGTCCACCTTATTAGTTCTTCAACAGATAAAGTATCATCAGTTGTTGCTTCTAATGCTCTTATATAAAAGTTATCAACTTGATCATCATAATATCCTAATTCTCTTGCTTGATGACCATATGCTGATATTCCTTTTAATCCATAAATTATTGTTTGTCTTAATGAACGAATATCTGGATCTAATTTTTGATCATACATTATCCCTGCCTTTTTAGCATCTTCTAACATTTCAGATTTTGTTTCACTTAAATTATAAGTTGCATGATCAGTATCATTTTTAATTTTTCCTACTTGTTTTCTTACTTTTTCCTTTATTCTTTGAGATTCTTTTAACATCTCCACATGAAAATCGGCATCAAAATTTACATTTGTTAAGGTTGTAAATAATGAATTTTCTATAAAAGTTACTATACTCTTATCTACATTTTCCCCTTTTTCAACTATTTCTTTTGCATAACAACTTATTCCCTTTATTTGATATATAAGCAAATCTTGAAGTGCTGCAATTTCTGGTGTCTTTCCACAGACCCCCATTTTAGTGCAACCTTTTCCTCCTGCTGTTTGCTCACATTGATAACAAAACATAGGATATTCCATAGCCATATTATTTTCCATAATTATACCTCCTAATTATTTCTCCTATATCTAATATATTTTGTTAAAGTAAAAAAAATATACCTATTATAACATTTAACAATCTATTTCAAGTTTTCAATCCTATATCCAATTTCTCTGTTTGCTAATTTATACCCCTCATTAATCATTTCTTTATTATTTAATGAATTTCCAGTTAAATCTTCAATTGTTATTTGATTTCTATTGCTAAAATATTTATTTAAAAGCATTTCTTCTATATCATCTTGAGTTACTATAGAATAATCATCTAATATATGCTTAACATCAAAATCATTTTTAACTAGTTCCCTTCCTACCAATATACTTCTATGACATCTTATAGGATCTTGCATTGCACCTAATAATATAATTTTATATCCCTTTTCACATCCATTCTTTAATCTTTCAACTCCTCTTTTAAATTCCTCTTCTTTTATTACTTCTTCAAAATTTGAATATCCTTCATTATTATAAGAATTCTTTCTTATACGCTTAGCAGCAAGTTCTTTTCCCATATAAATATAAACAAATCCTGCATTAGTTAATGTATATCTAATTGCTTCCTTATCAAACTGAATATTATATTTTGAATATGGTGTTCCCCTAATATCTACAACACAATTTATATTGTAATATTCCAGCATATCAATTAGCCTTTCCATTGTATAATTTGAATGACCTATAGTATATATCTCCATTTCTTTCTTCCTTTTAACTATTTTATTTTTTAACTATATTAAATTGCTATTTAGTTAAACTTCTAAATACTTTATAAATAATTAAATTATTTTAAATTTAAACATTATAATAAAAAATACTTAAGAGATATATATTGTTCCCTTAAGTATTTTCAATATACTATATTATATTTTTTATTAATCAATATCAATAGCAGATACCGGACAAGCATCTCTTGCTTCTACTGCATCATCTTCTAATTCTTTAGGAATATCTCCTGATATAGCAACTGACTTTCCATCATCATCCATACTATATACATCTGGACAGACTGATACACAAACTCCACATCCTATACAAGTTTCCTTATCTACAACTGATTTCATAAATATCACTTTCCTTTCTATAAAAACATACTTTTACCTTTATAGATTACCCAAATATAAAAAATTTAATCAAAAAATTAGTTATATAATTGAACTGCCTTAAAACTATATCTTAATTATATTTCTTTTCTAATTCTTCTAAAAGTAATATATATTTATTTCTTATTTCTTCATTATTAACTTCATAATTTTCACATTCTAAATTTACAAATTGCATTGTTTCTTCTTTTAAATTTCTTTCAGCAAATTTATAAATAACTCTATCTTCTTTATCTATATGTCTTGTTAATAAATGACTATATGATATTGCATTTGCTATTACATCTAATTTAGCTTCTTCTTCACCAGCTTTTAATTTATCTAGTGCTTCTACTAATTCTCTAATATGTAATCTTCCTAAATCATGTTCTACAAGCATTCCTTGCTTAACAGCTTTTTCTGCTGGTTCACCTAATTCTTCTACCATTTTAATAAAAAGAATTTTTTCTTCTTTCTTATGGTGATGGTTATCTGCATAATTTCTTACAAAATCTATTATTTTATCAAAATCTTCATATATAACTTCTTCACCGTTTAATATTTTAAAACAGCACTTTCTTATTACATGTAACATTCTAATAATATATTTATGTTCTTCATTCATTATTTCTATAGCTTTCATCAATTGTGTTCCCCTTATATATTTCTCAATATTGTTTTAATTTATGTTTTTATTATACATTAAACCTTAATTATTTTTCGTATCATATGTTACATATAACTTTATAAATTTTTATATAATACATTTAATATATGGAAATAAAAAAAAGTTAACTTCTGCTAAATGCAGAAATCAACTTTTTAATCATAGTTTATATAAATAACAATAAAAAATGCATATTAATGATTATTTTTCATTTAATTTTGCCATTACTTCTTCTAATTTTAATCCATGAACATAACAAGCTTGCTCTAATGTTTCCATTGTAGCTGATGGACACCCTAAACATCCCATTCCAAATCCACTTAATATTTCAGCTGCATTTGGGTTAAGTTCTAATATTTCTCCAATTGTATGATCTTTGTTTATCATAATTTTATCTCTCCTTTTATCTATTTGATATAAGTAATTATAAACTTAATTAATTTATTTAATCAATATATTTAAATTATATAATAAATAAAAATTTTTTATTGTAACAAGTGATACATTTAAAAATTTTTATACTTTTTCTTTTATAGTTTTATGTGAATATGCCTTTTTTAATATAATTGGTGTTGTTATTGCACATATAACTACCATTATAATAATTGCAGGTAAAAAATACATATTCATAACTCCCATTTTAAGTCCTTTATTTGCTATTATAAGAGCTACTTCACCTCTTGCCATCATACCTGTTCCAATTTGAATAACTTCATTTTTATTATACCCACAGATTTTAGCTCCTAATCCACACCCAATAACTTTGCTTAGCATTGCTACTAAAACTAAGACTATTGTCATTAATATAATTTCACTATTTATGCTAGGTATTTTCATTTCAATTCCTATACTTGCAAAAAATATTGGTGATAATAACATATATGAAATAATATCAAATCTTCTAGATATATATGATGTTTCTTTATTTTGAGATAAAACTAATCCTGCTACAAAGGCTCCTGTAATATCTGCAACTCCAAAAAATTGCTCTGCTGAAAATGACATTAATAAACAAATTACAAAAGCTCCTATAACAAATCTTCTTTTATCAACATTATGCATTGATATCCATTTTCCAAAAATTAAATAAATCAAATATCCAACTATTGCTGCAAATATTAAGAATCCTACAATTTTTAATAACACTAATCCAACTTTCACACTACTATCTGCCATACTTGTTATTACTGTTAAAACTAAAATTCCTAAAATATCATCTATTATTGCTGCTCCTAATATTACATTAGCTGATCTTTCACTCATCTTTCCTAGCTCTCTTAATGTTTCTACAGTAATGCTAACTGATGTTGCAGTTAATACAGCTCCTACAAATACATTTTGTAAAAATGCACTTACATTTGGTAAACTTCCATCATTAAATATATAAGCAACTACAGTTCCACCAATTAGTGGTATAATAACTCCCATTGTTGCAACTACAAATGCAGATTTTCCTACACTTTTAAGTTCTTTAATATCACTTTCAAGACCTGCAGTAAACATTAAAACAATAACTCCTAGTTCTGCAAGCATACTCAAAAAATCAGTTTCTTTTAAAATATTTAATACCGATGGTCCTAAAATTACCCCTGCAAGCAATGCTCCAACAACTTGTGGTAAATTAAATCTTCTTGTTAATAATCCTAAAAGCTTTGTACTTAATAATATTAATGCAATATCTAATAAATATTTATATGACATAATCACTACTCCTTCGGTATGGGAATTTATTAAATCTATTATGTATATAGCATATTTATATATATTTATTCAGTTTAAAATTTATACTTCTTTTATTAATAGAAAAAAAGAGTTATTTGTCAGATTGAATTTATTAAATTCATCTGTATATAACTCTTTTAATTTACAAAATATCCCTGCACCTCAGAGGTCCTTACTTTATTTTACAAATACTATTTTTACTTTAAATAAATCTCCATCTACGCTGATGTTAAAGGTCCCACCTTGAAGTTCAACAAAGCTCTTGGCAATTGCAAGTCCTAATCCTGAACCCTCAGTATTTCTTGATTCATCTCCCCTTACAAATCTTTCTGCTATTGTATCTACATTAAATGTTATTTCTTCTGCTGCCATGTTTTTCATTATTATCGCAACATCATCTTCATTTTCAATAATATCAATAAATACTCTTGTATTAGGCATTGCATATTTAGTTATATTAATTATTAAGTTTTCAAATACTCTAAATGTACGTTGACTATCTAAAGGTAATATCACCCTTTCCTTTGGCATATTCTTTCTAACTAATAAACTTGCTTCTTCAAGTTTATCTTCTAATTCAAACAAAGTTTGTTTCATTAAAGATACAACATCAATATTTTCTATATTTAATGTTATATTTCCACTTGTAGCCTTGCTTACTTCAAATAAATTTTCTATTAAAACTTGAAGCCTTTGAGCCTTCCTATCTAAGGTTTCAATATATTGTTTGCGTTTTTCATCTGATAGATTTTCATCTTTTAAAAGATCTGCATAAGTAATTATTGCTGTTAAAGGAGTTTTTAAATCATGTGACACATTTGATATTAAATCAGTTTTCATTCTTTGACTCTTAACCTCTTCATCAACAGCCTTTTTAAATCCACATTGAATCTTTTCTAAATCACCCTTAAATGGTTCAAATAACCCTAAATCTTCTTCTATTTTTACATCTAAATTACCTTCTGCAATCTTACTTGTTACTTCTCTAAGTTTACTATACTTTTCGCTTATTTTATCCACATACTTTCTTATTATAAAAAATAAAATAACTGAATAAAGTATAACTACAGGAATTCCAAAGAACCAAATAGAAGTTATTATTAATAATATTACTGCATTTATTGCTAATAGCTTTATTATTAATTTATTATTCTTTTCTCTTAAATCTACTTTTGTTATTTCATCTAATGTTCTTTTTATAATCCTAACACAGAGCATTATTACCATTCCAAAAATAGTTCTTTCCTTTATATAGTCTATAACTCCAACATTAAATACATATTTAATAACTAATACAAAGAAAAATACTGCTGAATAACTTAATAGCCATATTATAAAGTTAAATATCCATATTATTCTTTCTGGAATAATTAAACTTGGTATTATTTCTACAAATATTACTTGTAAATCTCCATTTAATGTAGCTTTAATAAGCTGACCTGCTAATGGTCCTAATGCTGCAATTGCAAGTCCAATAATAATTATCCAAACTTCAAATGGAATCTTACTTATCTTTCTAAATAATATTGTAGATTTAGCTTTCTTAATAGGAAATATCAATGCTATTAATGCTACGATTCCCGCTATTATAAATGCACCACCTGCTCCCATAGATTCATAAATACTAATATCAGCATTTTCTATCCCCCATCTTATATTATCATAAGAAGTTATAGTTTTAGGTACTGCATAAACAAATGTCATATTCTTAATTGGTTTAATATCTATATTATAATATCCTTCTTCATAATCACTATTAGAAATATCATATTCATTTCTAATATCAATTAAAGAACATTCTATATTTGATTTTAAAACTTCCTTGTCTCCCCCATTAATTTCAGAAACGTCCACATTGCCATTATTATCAAAATTAACTACAGCATAAAATTGATATTTATCTTTATTTACTTCTGATAAATCAATATTATTATTTTCAAATTTTACATTTTCATTTAAAGTTGTATTAGTTTTATTATTTATAGTATTATAATAGTAATATTTTAAGTTTGCATCATTATTCCATCCTAAAGTTTCTCTATTAAATTGATCTATATTGTTATTTAAAGCTTCTTGTATATAACTAGAATATTCATCTGCTTCTTCTGTTATATTCTTTTTTATATCTAATAAAAAATCACTTGCACTTTGATTTTCATTTTCCTTCATAGAATCATAATATAATGCATAGCTTGACTCAGCTATAAGATTGGCAAATCCATATTCATTAAAATAGTTTACTTTTTTACTTTTAGCTGATTTATCTATTATCTTATACGAACTACACATTCCTAAAGCAGAAGTAACTATTATAGCTATCATTACTAATATAGCTATAATACCTTTACTTTTATATATTTCTTTATTGCTTTTCAATTTTATATCCAACTCCCCACACCACCTTCAAATATTTCGGATTTTTAGGATTAATCTCAATCTTTTCTCTTATTTTTCTTATATGAACCATTATAGTATCAGTATTTATCGCTTGTTCATTCCATACTCTTTCGTATATTTCATCAGCAGCAAATACCCTTCCTGGATTTTTTATAAGCAATGCTAATATTTTAAACTCAATGGGTGTTAGTTTAACTGGTTTTTCATCAACTGTAACTTCTTTAGTATCAAAGTTTAACTCTAATCCACCAACACTATAGATATTTTCTTTAACCTCAGGTTTTTTTACCATATTTAAAAATTTTGAATATCTTCTAAGTTGTGAATTAACCCTTGCTAATAATTCAAGTGGTCTAAATGGCTTAGTTACATAATCATCTGCCCCTATATTAAGTCCCATTATCTTATCAACTTCTTCTGATTTTGCAGATAACATTATTACAGGGAAATCATAATTTTCTCTAAGCTTCATAACAAAAGTTATACCATCCATTTTAGGCATCATTACATCAACTATTGCTAGATGAATAGCTTCTTTTTTTAATACTTCTAAACCTTCAATTCCATTATTCGCTATAAAAACATTGTACCCTTGATTTGTTAGATATGCTTCTATAGCAATTGCTATATCATTTTCATCTTCAACAACTAAAACATTATATGAGCTCATTTTATCCATCTTTATTTCCCCCTCTTTTTTTTATTTTACAAACATGTTTGCTTAATATATTATCAATAATAATTCTAAAAACTAAACAATAACTATATATAATTCTAAAGATTTTCTAAAAAAATTCCTCAGAAGAAAAAAACAAATTTTCTTTCCACTGAGGATACATATCTCTAACTAAGCTATATATTTTAAAATACCTTCACCTAAAATATATCCTGCTGAAATAAATACACCATTCCATATTAATATTCCAAAGGCTGAATATACTGTATATTTAAAAAAATTCATTTTAAGTACTCCTGCAGGTATTGCAATTATAGTTCTTGCAACTGGAATAAGCCTACTTACAAATACACCAATATGCCCCTTGCTTCTTAAATACTCTAACTTTTCATGTATATACTTCTTTTGCTTTGGAAACTTCTTAGTATACTTATCTAATAAAAAGTTTCCTCCATAATACCCCAGAAAATATAAAACCCCACTTCCAATTACTCCAGCAATAACTGATAATATTAATACAAAAGGAAAGTTCATTTCTCCTCTTGATACCCATAGTCCTGCTAATGGCATTATTATCCCCGCTGGAAGACCTGGTAAATTTAAATACTCTAAAAATACAATTATAAATATAAACAACACACCATACTGTGACAAATAATTTAAAATACTATTAGCATTCATATTCCTTCCTCCAAATTTATCCTTTTTATTACTCACTATAATTTTATAATATCTCTAATAAATAAAGAAGATATTATATTAAATATAAAGAAATTCTTAAGATTTAATATGATATAAGACTATTACAATTCAATTTGTAATAGTCTTCCTAATAATACCATTTATTAAATTACCTTTTAGCTAAAACTTATACTATTATTAATGGTAGCTCCACAATAAATGATGTTTCATTATTTATTATACTTTCAGCATATATTTTACCCTTATGATCATCAACTATAGTCTTTGCTATAGAAAGTCCAAGTCCATATCCACCTGTTCCTCTATCCCTTGAATCATCAACTCTATAAAATCTCTCAAATATTTTCTCTAAATGTTCCTTTCTTATGTCTTCACCTGTATTTTTAACTACTAAGTAAAAAATGATGCTACAGCTTTTTATACCTTTGATGAATATAAGGATGCTGTTAGTAACTTATTAACATTTGGATATGATAGATCAACTAGTATTGCAGCTCAACTTGATGGTACTCAACCTTCAACAAGTACTGGAACTATTGAAACTACTGTTAATTTAACTGCTATGGGCCAACAAGGCGGTGGAAATGGCAAAGGTGGTATGAATAACATGGTAAATAGACCAGATAATAATACTACAATTGATAATAGTACTGCTGCTAATACACAATACTTGGAGTATCATTATTTAAGAAGAGAAAATACATTAGCTAAAAAACTCAAGCATCACATGGAAGCGAAAAATGAAATATTCATTTTCCGGTAATGGTGAAATTTTCACCTAGAATTTAATTATTTTTGGAGGAAAAGAGGCGTTAAAAAGCTGAGGGAATAAAGTGACTTTCCAAGCTTTAGCCCCTTTTCCGGAAAAAATAATATAAATTCTTAACGCAAATTACACCATTCCTGGATATAATATCATTAATTTTCGTCATTACGACATTCAAGCTTTAACGAACAATTTAGCTATTTTACGCTTTTCACTTCGAATTCTTGGAACCTGTATTTTTGACCAGTTGGATTAGTCTTTCCCTCTGGTACTTCTTCAACAAACATATCATAAGGTCTTACAAAAAGCCCACAATCTCCATATAAGGCTCTATAAAGAACCATGGTTTCTTGAGTTTCTGAATGCTTAACAAAGTCTTCAACTAAGTATAAATCTCCCTTGAAATGTCTAAAAATCTTTCCTTTTAAATTAGATATATCTCTCATAATTTTGCTCCTTTAATAATTATATAATTAAAATAAAAGAAACAGTTTGCTATTAACAAACTGCTTCATCTATTATATCATTCTTTTCTATTTCAGTATTTACTTTTTCTTCATAAATTAAATACTTTCCATGAATCTTTATAAAATAATCTCCACAAAGATATAAAGGATATATTAACCATATAATGGTTATATTTACATCAAAATTATAATTATTCCAAATCATTAATATAGCAACAAATGAACAAAGTATTGAAATTCCATTATTAATTATTAATGTTTTAATATCATTTATTTTTATAATTCTTAAGTTAATCACAAATAATATTACTGTAAGTATTGAGTATAATGCTGACTTTAATAAATTTTCTATATTATAAATATCAACTCCGTACTTTTTCATGTAAAGTACATATTCAAATTTTTCTTTATATTCCTTTGCCATCTTACTCCAAAAATCAAAATCAGACCACTTATTTGGAATCATATCTAATGGAATAGAAATTTTAATATTTGTAATCTTAAAAAATATAAATAAAGAAGCAATAGCCATTAAAATATATATACTTACTAAAACTGGTTTATTTTTTGATTTAAATAAACTAGCTATTATTTTAATTAAAATTAAAACTAAAGTTATAACTGGGAATATTAGTGATATAAACTTTGATATTATATAATAGACATTTCCGTTAATAGCCATTTCGTTAATACCAAATTTCATTTTAAAATCTTCAATTTTATTTAGTGTTAAACCCGTACCATCTATTATTAAACCATTCAAAACCTGGGATGAACCTTCAATAGCTTGAATCATAATATTTGCTTTAGAACCTTTTAAAATTCCTCTTACAATTAAATGTCTATCATTATAAATAATCTCTTTTCCCACACAATTACTACTTCCAAATAACTTATAAGATGTATCACTATCTATTAAACACCCATCTAAATCATCAACAAATAGGTTTGATCCCTTAACTAATAAATTAGATGAACCCTTTATAGTTAAAATATCTAAGTCACTTGCTATTTTTCCCAAATCAGGATTCTCAGCAGTTTGTAGTGTTTCTTCAATCCAACCTACTACAGATAATTCTGGCTGAGATTTTTTTATATCCTTAATTAAATCTACATTATAATTTTCATTTTCAAAATAGAAATTTAAAGTCTTATTTTTACTTCCTATATTATTTGCATACCCTAAGGATATTCCCCAGCACATAATTAAAGCAAATACAATAATTATTCTAACTATGTGCTTTAAATACCTTATCATTCAGTCTCCAGGCGAACTCTATCGCCATCTTCTATTGTTTTATTGCTATCAATTATTATTTTATCATTTCTTCCTAATGCACCTTCAGTTACACCTGCATATTCACCATCTCTTTTTTCAATTTTTACATCAACTTTTTTAGCTATTAATTCTTTACCTAATACAGTTTCCTTTTCAGTAACAACTAATACATAATAACTATTACCATCACCTTGTCTTAATGCTGCTAACGGAACACATGTACCATATTTTCTTGATTTACTTGAAACCACAATTTCTCCACTATCATCAATTTCTCCTATTCCTACAGGTAAAACAACTGTTACATTTAAAGTTTCATTATTATCTTGATTTTTAGAAATAGAAGCTATAGTTAAGTTTTCAATAATACCATAAGTACCTAAATTTAAGGCAACTACTTGTCCTTGTTTTATTGAAGTTCTATTTTCTTTATCAATTTCTCCAATAAACTTATACCCTTCATTCTTATCTGCAATTGACGCTATAGTATCAGTTGTAACTCCACCATTTTCTGCAAAGACACTAGTAATTATTCCCTCCTTTTCTGAAGTGATTTTTCCACCAGCCTCTAGCAGAGGTTGAAGTTTTGCAAGTTCTTTATTATATTCATCAATTTTAAGAGAATCCTTTGTGTCCTGAAGCGCTCTATCTAAATCAACAGTATCATTTGATTCAGAAACAGCTGCATCATACATAGATTTCTTTGATTTATAATCAGAATATAAACTTTCTTCTATTCCTGGATCCTTCTCTTCATCACTTAATTTTGAATAATTATCTAATGCTTGCTTTGCTGTATTCATTTCATTTAAGGCACCTTGTACTGCTTGTTTTTTAGCATTTATAGCCTTATTATAATCCTCTGTAGCACGTGTTAAAGTCTTTTGCTCTTGTGCTATACTTTCCTTAATTTCATTAACCTTTTTTTCTAAATCTTCAGTATCAAGCTCAACTAATGTATCACCAACTTTAATATTTGAACCTTCACTTATATTTACATAATTAATTTTAAGACCTTCTACTACAGAAATTTTTTCTTCTCTATTTTTAACAACTACCCCTTTAGCCGTAACCTCATCTACTATTGTTTTAGTCTTTGGCTTATCAACTTTAACTCTTGGTATAGTCATAGAATCTGCAGCCCTGGATAACATGGTGCATCCTATCATTAATATTAAAAAGGCAAATAGGGCTTTTACTGCTTTTTTCTGCAATGTATCTTTACCCTTTTTTTCATATTTAAAATTTATAACTTTTTTTATTTTTTCTTTTTTATTCATAAATTATCATTCCTTTACTGCTGATGCTGCAATACCTTGCTCTAAATAGCTTTGACCTGCAAAAAATACTATTATAGCAGCTATTAATGTTACAGCAGATGCTGTAAATGCTATATCTGCATTTTCTAATGTAATATTAGGTAAATAAATCGATAATGGCCATAAAGCTTTATCCTTTAAAAATGTTAGTGGCTGCTCTATTAAATTCCAATATTCTAAAAACTGCAATACAACAGCTGACATTATACCTGGCATTCCTAAAGGTATTCCTATCTTAACAAAAATAATAAATTCACTAGCTCCATCTATTCTTGCTGATTCAATAATTGACTCTGGTATATTACAAAAGAATCTATACATTATAAACACTGAAAATGTTGAAAATATAGCAGGTAATATTATGCTTCCATGAGTATTAAGAAGGTGTAATTTATCTAACACTAAATAACTGGATAACATAGTAACTTGGAAAGGCATTAACATTACTACTATATAAATAGTAAATAACACTTTCTTAAAAGGAAACTTATATCTTGCAAATCCCCAAGCTGCTGGAATACCGACTATAAGTTGTCCACCAACTGATAAAAATACTATTTTTACAGAGTTCCAAAACATTACAAAAAATTCTGGAGTATCAAATAATAATTCTACATATGCACGCAAGGTAGGATAACTAGGTAATAATCCCCAACTTACATATCCTTTACTTTTTTCAGCTAATACTGGAGCAAGATAAGTGTTTAATTCATCTGCACCCATGAATGATCCTGCTAATAGAAATATAACTGGAAAACACATAAATATAGAAATAGCAACTAATATAATAAATAATATCTTTTTCTTCATTTTATAAATCACCTCATTCTAATCTTGCTTTTCCCATGCTCTTTGTAGCAACATAATTAAAATAAATATTACAATTGCCATTAAAATAGATGCTGCTGCCATTTTATCAAATGATAATTCTCTAAACCAGTTATTAAACAAATGCTGTAATAAATACATACTCTTATCTGGATAATTACCTGCAACTAAATATGCTTCTCTAAATACTTTAAATGAATTTAAAAGCGATAAAACTGAAATTGTATATAATGTAGGTTTTAAACAAGGCAAAGTAATTTTTGTGAAACATTGCATATTAGTAGCTCCATCAACCTTAGCTGATTCGTATATTTCCTTTGATATAGAATTTAATCCTGCTAACCATAAAATTATATTATAGCCAAGATTTTTCCATATATAACTAAATACTAAAATCCAAAAAGCCCATCCTGTACTCATCCAATCTTGGCCTGTAATATTAAATTTATCTAAAAATCCACTTAAAAATCCATGTTCATTAAAAACAATATTCCATATTAATACTACTGATGCAATTGGTACTGCCATTGGTATTAAAAAAGCAGTTCTAAGCACCTTTGATGCTTCTGTAAATTTATTTAATATAACTGCTAATATAAGTGATAAAGTTAATAATAATGGTATACATATAAATACAAACTTTATTGTATTTGTTGCAGCTAATTTAAATGCTGCATTGTTAAATACTTCAACATAATTTTGAAATCCTATAAATTCTCTAGAAATTGCACTTTGAAAAGATCTAATAAATACATCTAAGAAGGGAAGCAATGTGAAGATTGCTACCCCTATTAAACTTGGTAATACAAAGTATAACCCTGTATATCTTTTCCTTTTCTTAATATCTTCTTGTTCAGCCTTATTTATCTTTTCTTTTTCTGCTCTTTTAAGTTGTTTTATTTTATTACTTTTCTTTAACTCTTCCATATTACTCCGATAAGTATAAATCTAAGTTATCTACAACTTTATTTATAGAATCCTCCAAAGATATATCTCCATTTACATATGATTCAAATTGCTTTGCAACTTCTATTAATAATACTGAATTTACTGTTGTTCCAACATTTAAATTTTCTATTTCAAATTTTAATTTATTTACATCCTCATCATTAGGCAATAGCATAGTTACTTCTTTTGAATTTCCAAATTCATCTGAATATCCCCATGTTCCTTGAATATAATGATTTTTTGATTCATCATATTCTAACTCATATCCATCTTCTTTCATTTTTTCAACAGAAAATGCATCATTAAGCTTATTTAAATTTATACTAAATCCATTATTTGAGTAATTATCTCTAGAATAACCTTTTAATAATGACGTTACTAATTCTTTTGCTTGTTCTTTATTTTTCCCCTTTGCATTAATTCCAACTATATTAGATGGTATAAAGATATTTTCTTCACCTCTAGTTAAAATCTTATATCCTATATCAGAATTATTATTTAATAATGTAATTAAATTAATATAATCATTAATTCCAGACATTCCACCCATAGATAATGATGATGATTGATCAAATAAGAATGAATCCGCACTAACTGATGGATTTAAATAATATTGTAAATCATACACTTCATAATCAACTTCACTATCTTCTTCATCACCAACACCATAATCTTCATCTATTTCACTGTTATCTACACTAAACCCATTATCAAAACCTTCTAATTGTGAATACTTATCTTCCATAAACTTATTATAAGCCTCTTGATTTGTTTTGATATATCCATACATTTCATTAAGCTTTATAAAGAAATCAGTTAGTGCATCTTCATTTATAGTATTATCATGTTTTAACCAATCATTTCCGTATAAATTATATAATGAATAAACTAAAGTTCTTGCACTAAAGTAGTTATTAAATATCATCTTATCTGTTTGTGTTGATAATTTTTTAGTTAATTCAACTAATGAGCTTAAATCTGAAACTGAATTTATATCTTCTTTATTTCCTAATAATATTGGATATTTAAAATATGTTGGTATTTGATATATCTTTCCATCCTTTGTATATGCCTGAGCAATATTTTTAAATATTGTTTCATTTTCTATTAAAGGATTTATTATATCACTCATATCTTCTAATAATCCTTTGCTAATATATGATTCAGCAGTTAAACCATCTAAAATAATAACATCTGGTCCATTTCCACCCATTATTTCTGTATTTAAAGTTTTAAGTGCATCTGATTGAGTAACTCCATCATTATAATTTAATCCAATTTCATATTTTACATAAACATCAGGATTTTCTTTTGAATATGCAGAAATAGCTTGTCTTATCATATAATTTTCTAATAATGAATAAATAACTATTTGATTATCTGGTGTTGAAGGAATATCTGGATTATAAGTATAATTAATAACTGATACTCCATCACTTGACCAATCATTAAATGCTGCTAAGAAATTCTTTTCTCCCTTTTCAATAAATCCAATCAAATTACTTTCTTCATCTCCAAAAGTAGAAATTGCAGAATCTATAATCATATTTGTTTTTCCACTTTTCATATCATAAGCATATACACCTAAAGTTGTATAATAATAAAGTGTATTTTTACTCCCTGAATTAATAAATGTTGGATAATAGTTAACCTTCTCCCCTATTGCCTCCTTTTCTAATTCTTTTAAATTTCCCTTTTCTTTTCCATTTGTAATATCATATTCAACTATTTCATCGTATGAAGTAGTAATTAATGAATCTCCTACAAACACAAAATTATCTATATAATCATTTCCTTCATAAATATTCTTTTCTTCAAATGTTTTTCCATCAAATTGTACAATTAACTCTTGATTACTTCCTACTGAAAAAAATACATCCCCATTAGGTGCACATTTGAAATTATTATATCCACTTGAATCACTATCAGTATTATATGATGTAAGATCTAAATCAATATCACTAATGCTTCCATCAGTTTCAATAATTGAATATTTATATTCTGGCTCTTCATATACATAGTTTTCTTCACTTTGTGTTTCTCCCTCTGTTGGTTCCACATAAGGTTCCTCAAAATAATAAGAAACTAATATTCTTCCATCACTTAAATAACCAATATTATTTGTATATGTTTCTTTTCCATCTTGTTTAGGTAGTTCTAAATCTTGTGTTGTCCAATTTTGTCCACCATCATCAGATATAAAAGAAATTGGAGTATTTGTTTCATTAGAAAAACCTAACATTGCTATTCTTCCATCTTCTAATATACTCAATTCATTTACATAACTATTTGTTGGTGCCTCGTATCTTTCTTCAACATATCTTCCCATTGAAGATTTCTCATTTCCCTTAGAACATCCTGTAATTGCAGCAATCATAGTTAATGCAGTTGTAATTGCTACTATTTTCTTTGAATTTTTCCCCATATTTTCCTCCAATTATTTTATACTTTATTATATAATATCATTTTTAATGAAATTTTAACATATTTACCCAATAAATATTTTCTAAAATAACCTTTTTATAATTAAACATACATAATTGTAAAAATATTCTATTTAATATTGCATTATATTAATTAATATTAAATTAATTAATAATTAATTTTTTCTTACATTTAAACACTAAAATAATTTAATATATTTATAATAAAAAAATAAGCAGTATAAAAGTCAGCTTTCACCAACTCTTATACTGCCCATTTCTTATTACCAGTAAATGAAACATTTAACCACTTATTGTAATCAATATGCTTTATTGCATCATTTATTTCTTCTCTCACATTATCCATTTGGTCTAATGTCTTAAGTTTACTATCCTTATTATAAACAAAATCTATTTCTATTCTAAGTTCACGTCCAACTTTAGAAACCCTTGTTATTGATTCCTCAAAATTATATTCTTCTTCAATTCCTTTAACTAAAACATATATATCATCATTTATTTCATCATTAGCTTTTACACATATTACTTCCTTAAAACTTTCTATAAAAGTTTTTATAGGAATTCTAATACAAACTAAAGATACTACTATTGTCATAAATGGATCTATATATGGATTTAAAGACTTTAATTTAGTTCTTGCTAATACCATTGCAATTATAAATCCAACTAATACCGCTGTACTTAATGCTGTATCCATAAACCATTGAGTACATTCTGCTTTAATTAATTCTGAATTAATCTTCTTTTCTTGTTCTTTCATATAAAATGAAATTATTCCACACCCTAAAACTGATACAATTGAATATATAAGTGCTAATCCAAATTCTAAGCTATTTCCTCCATTCATTAATGTTTTTATTGCTTCAATTAATGAATATGAACACATTATTGCAATTATTAATGATTTTATTGAAATAACTATTGGTTCTAAAATATGTTTACCAAAAGGGAATTTTTCAAAATCTCTTTTAGCCATATAATTATTAATGTATAAAGATAACATTGATAAAACTACGCTGATAAATGAATATAATCCATCGAATATAATCATATCAGATTTTATCGCTCATCCCCATGCAATACCAAATAGTGCAAAGAATAACGCACCTATTACCGATAGTTTTAATATTTTATTTTCTAGTTTCATTATTCTCACCTCTATTCAAACTTTAAATTTTTTTAATAAACTAGATACTATTATAATATATAAATTAACTTTATTTTGTAATGACTAAAATGCTCAAAAATTACAACTAATATATTCATTTTTATAACAAAAAAAAATTATAAATAACTTAAATGTACCTATTTTTAATTAAAAAGTACTTATTTTAATTTATTTTTAGCACTTTACTTAGAATTTTAATCTATTTTAAATTTTATTATTTTATAATTTGGTATTTTATTAATTTTTAATATAAATAAATTTTAAAAATTATATTATACATTATAATTAATATTAAGTTGTTTCATTATATAAATTAAGTATATAATATCAATTGGAACTTATATTTAATGTAATTTATTATTAAAGTTTTAAAAAATAACCAAAATTAATAAAGGAGATTGTACTTTAATGAAAGAACTATTTGATTTATTTTGGACTTTCTGTAAAATCGGAGCTTTAACATTTGGTGGAGGATATGCAATGCTTCCATTAATCCAAAGAGAAATTGTTGAAAACAAAAAATGGTCTACCGAAAAAGAAATTCTTGATTATTACGCTGTTGGGCAATGTACACCAGGTGTAATTGCAGTTAATACTGCTACATTTATAGGCTATAAGTTAAAAGGAATTATTGGTGGTATTGTTGCAACCCTTGGAGTTATTTTCCCATCAATAGTAATAATACTTATAATAGCAACTTTTCTTCAAAACTTTGCTGATTTAGCTATAGTTCAAAGTGCATTTGCTGGTATAAGAGTTGCTGTTGTTGCTTTAATTATAACTACAGTAGTAAAGCTTATTAAATCCTCAATTAAAGATTACTTAGGAGTAATAATAGCTATTATTGCTTTTGTTATATCTGCATTTATTGGATTATCACCTGTTTATGTAGTTATCGCAGCTGCACTAACTGGATTTATTTCTAAAGGCTTAAGAGGTGATAAAAAATGATACTTATAATTTTATTTTTAGAATTTTTTAAAGTTGGTTTATTTTCAGTTGGAGGTGGACTTGCAACTATTCCATTCTTGTATGAACTTGCTGCTAAATATAACTGGTTTGATGAAAAAATGTTAATGGATATGATTGCTGTATCTCAATCAACTCCTGGTGCAATAGGTGTTAATATGGCTACCTTTGCAGGATTTAGAGCTTCTGGAATATTAGGTGGAATAATAGCAACTCTAGGACTTGTTACTCCATCAATAATAGTAATTATTATAGTTGCTCATTTCTTAAATAAATTTAAAGAAAGTAGAACTGTTGAATCTATATTTTATGGCTTAAGACCTGCTGTTGCTTCATTAATTGCAGCTGCTGGATACCAAGTATTTAAAGTATCTATCTTAGCTTTAGATAAATTTAATTTAACTCATAAATTAGTAGATATAATAAACATTAAATCTACAATTTTATTATTTGTTCTTTTATTTGCCATTACAAAATTTAAGAAGCATCCTATAGTATATATAGGTAGTGCAGCTCTTATTGGAATAATATTTAAATTTTAATAAATCAATTTTGTCCCTAATAAAACATATACTATATTAAATTTATATAATATGGTGGTGGAATTTATGAAAGCCGATATCGTATGTGAAGGTGGAGGTGTAAAAGGAATTGCTTTATTAGGGGCAATTTATTATTTAGAAGAAAAAGGCTACACTTTCCAAAACTTTGCTGGTACATCTGCTGGTGCTATAGTTTCTTCCTTATTAGCTGTTGGTTATACTGGAAAAGAATTAAAAGAACTGCTTTTAAATATAAAATTTACTGATTTTTATGAAAAAAACAAATTATCATTGCTTCCTTTCATTGGCCCTACCATAAGTCTATTTAAAAACAAAGGTTTATTTTCCGGAAATAATATTGAAGAATATTTAAATAAACTTTATAAAGCAAAAGGAAAACATAAATTTAAAGATATTGCTGTAAATGGGCAAAGTCCACTTAAGGTAATTGCTTCAGATGTTACAAATAAAAAACTCTTAGTATTACCAGATGATTTAAAAAACTATAATATTGATCCATTAGAATTTGAAATTGCAAAAGCTGTTAGAATGAGTATTAGTATTCCATTTTACTTTAATCCAGTAATATTGAAATATGGTAAAGAATCAAGCTACATTGTTGATGGTGGGATATTTAGCAACTTTCCTATTTGGCTTTTTGATGTTGATGGAATTCCTAAATGGCCTACCTTTGGATTAAAGCTACTTAGTGATAATGACTTAAAAAAAACATCCCCTAATAAAAGTAATTTAATAACATATTCTTGTGATATTGTAGATACCTTATTTGCTAATAGTGATGAAGGATTTCTAAAAAATAAGGATTCTGTAAGAACAATAAAAATAAGAACCTATAATATTGGTACTGTGGATTTTGCAATATCTAAAGAACAATACCTAACACTTTTTAATTCGGGCTATGTAAGTGCAAAAAAATTCCTTTCAACATGGAATTTTAACTCTTATATTTCTAGATATAGAAAACTTGGTTAGTGGCAAGTGGTAAGTTGCAAGTTAGTAGTTAAGGTATAAATTCAGCTAATGCTAAATTTCTTTAAATATATTCTCAGAAACTCCCTAATGAGTTTCATCCTTAACTTATCACTTGTAACTTGTCATTTTTAACTAAATACCTCTCGTTTGCAACTTCCTTTATTTTTATCATATTATATAATGAAAAAACCTTAATTGGAGATTATCATGACTTCACTTATATTATATTGTTTATCAATTTTATTATTAATAATTTCATTTATTAAAGATAAAAACAAAACAAAAAGTGCAATAATTTCTGCAGTTAAATCCTTTGAAAATATCTTACCTCAATTTCTCTTTATAATTGTTACTATTGGAATAATACTTGCTTTTATTAATCCAAATACAATTTCTAAAATTATAGGTTCAAATTCTGGATTTATAGGAGTAATTCTTTCTGCAATTTTAGGTTCAATAACAATGATGCCTACCTTTGTTGCCTTTTCCCTTGGAAATACACTTTTATTAAATGGAGCTGGTTATTCACAAGTAGGTGCCTTAGTGTCAACATTAGTTCTAGTTGGAATAATGACTTATACACTTGAATCTCAATATATTGGCAAACGTGCAGCCTTTCTTAGAAATTTTATAGGTTTCCTATTTTCTATATTAGCTGGAATATTATTAGGTAGGATTATGGTGATTTTATGAATTTATTAATTAAAATATTAAAAAGATATAAATATTTCTTATTTTCTGTAAGCATTCTTATAATAATAGGATTATTTAGTTTAAATTTATTTTTAAATGTACTTAATAGTGTAAAATCTAATATTCTTCAAATGCTATCAGTTTTACCACCTATAATGATACTACTTGGATTAATAGATATATGGATTCCAAGAGAAACATTAATGAAATATATGGGTAAAAAATCAGGCATAATTGGAATTATCTTAGCAATGCTAATTGGATCAATTGCAGCTGGACCCATGTATGCTGCTTTTCCTTTTACTGCAGTTTTAATAAAAAAAGGTGCTAAATTTTCTAATATAATAATTTTTATGAATTCATGGTGTTTAACTAAAATTTCTACACTTTTATTTGAAATTTCAGCATTAGGATTAAAATTTACCTTAGTAAGATTAGTGATAGATATTCCTGGAGTCTTAATTATGAGTTACTTTGTAAGTGCTTTAATGCCAGAAAATGAATTTAAAAAAATATATAATAAAAATAAGGGGGTGTCGCACTAAAAATTTTATACACAATATATTGTTTTAAAAAATAAAAATCAACACAATATATTGTAGTCTTTATTCTTAATGCGACATCCACTTTATTCATTTAATTATATATATCTGAAAATTCTATATTACATTTTTCAACCCTTGATTTAGTTAAATTTGTATTTTTAATATGTTCATTATTAATTCTTTTTTTAGGAAGTGTAATAGTAAACTTACTTCCTTCATTTTCCTTGCTTTCTACAGTAATTTTTCCTTTATGCATTTCTACAAGAGATTTAACTAAAGATAATCCTATACCACTTCCATTAAAACTTTTAGTTAGCTTATTATCTATTTGTTCATATCTATTGAAAATTTTATTAAGTTTTTGCTTTGGCATACCTATTCCAGTATCCTTAACTGATATATATACATTTTCTTTATCAGAGTTAATATTTACAATTATCTTCCCATCTGGCCTTGTATATTTTATAGCATTAGAAAGCAAATTTAATATTATTCTCTCTATTTTATCTGGATCACAAGCTATTATTTCCTCTTCTGTATCAGTATCAAAAATAAGTTCAATCCCCTTATTTTTTATATATTCTAAAACAGACATAGTTATATCTTCTACAACACTTACTATATTATAATTTCCAAGCTCAATATCATAATATCCATAATCAATTTTATTCATATCTATAATATTATTTACTAACCTTAAAAGCCTATAACAATTTTGCTTAATTGAAGTCATATACTTTTTTAAATCAATTTCTTCATTTGAAATTATATTTTTATTTTCTATATTTTTATTTATTAATTGCATTGTTGCTAAAATAATATTTAAAGGAGTTTTAAATTCATGTGATATATTTGAAAAAAATTCATTTTTTATTCCTTCTAATTCAATTGCTCGCTCATAAGCTAACTTTTCATCAAGAATTTTTTGCTTTTCACTTATATCCTTAGCTATTACTATATACACTTTATCTTCTTCTACATATTTGAAATTACCCTTAAGTAATTTATAATTTTCGTCCTTGCATTTAACTTTAAATTCTAATCCTTTAATTTCATCTTTTATATTTGAAGTTTTTTTATACCCTAATATCCTAAGTAAATCATCTTGATGAATAAAATTGCTCCACTCAACAGAAATTACTTCTTTTTCATTCCATCCTAATATTTCATTACAAGATTTACTCACTCTCTTAATCTTGCTGTCAGTACCTATGATTACTATAATATCAATTGTTATTTCAAATAAATATTCAAGATTATTATTCTTATCTAATCTTAAAAGATTTTGCATACCCTTTTGATACCCCCATACCGCTTCTACTTCTATTGACCTTACATCATTTTACCATCTTAAATATATTATACATATATCTACCTTTTCCCTCAACCTTTTTTTACCATTTTATTTTTTATTTTCCGTAACTTCCAATATATCAACCAATTTTTTATTCTATTATTAAATTATACCTTTGGGCAATATTTTTATAATTAGTTAAATCATTCTCACTTTTATAAAATATAGGAAATTTATTATTATAATTTCCCCATATAGTACATGGTATCTTTGTAAAATATATTGTAGAAAATAATATTTCCTTACAATTCATTTTATTTATAAACTCAATACTATCTATTGGTAATTTGTAATAAACTCCTTTTGTACTATTTTTAGCTTTAAAATCCATTAAAAACTTTTTCCCATTTTCACTTAGCATATTTTCTAATTTATTTTTATCTTCTTGCTTTAAAAAATTATAATAAAAATCAACAAATGAATTATCAATATTGTTTAACAATGCTGCTTCTTTTAAAAAACCTAACATTTTATTTTCAAAATCTTTATTATCAATTGCTTTAATAGTTTTATTTTTATAATTATTAAATCCTTGTATAATATTATCAAATTTAATTTTAACCTTTTCTTTAAAATAAATTTCATCTATTGGAATTAACACTTAAATCTCTACTCCTTCTTCTATTATGTTAATATAATTTTTTAATTTTCATAAGTTCTTAATATTCCCTCTGCTATAGTTTTTCTAGTTGTTCTCATATCCATAGCTTGTTTTTCAATATATCTATGTGCCTCTGATTCTGTCATATTTAAATATTGTATTAAAATACACTTAGCCCTATCTATCATTTTAATATCTTCAATTTTTTGTAAAAGTTTGTTATTTTCTTTTTTTAACTTATATATTTTATTATATGTAGCATTGGCTATTTTTAAAACGCTCCAAAATATTGTCCTATTCATTGGCTTAGCAATTGTAATTATCCCATATTCTTCAACCTTTTCGCTAATTTCATCATAAATATCATTTCTAACTACAATAATAACTTGTCCTATACTACTTGAAACTATATCTTTTGCAAATTCATCTCCAAATTCATCTATTAAAGGTGAATTAATAATACATAAATCAAAAATTCTTTCAACTAATAACCTTCTTGCTTCTCCACCATTTGTTACGGTGACGACTTCCCCATAAGAGTTTTGTGAAAGCACTTCAATAAAAAATTCCCTTGCTTTGTTACTGCTGGATACTATTAGTACACTATCCAAAGAACCGCCCCCTTGTATACTTAAATAAAGCATTTATTTTCTTACTTTTAAATATATTCAAAGTACATTCTTTTAATCTTTTCTTTTTCTATTGCTTTATTATATCTGTCTACTTCAATTTGCTTTAATTCTACATATTTATTTAAAACTTCACTACCTATTACACTTTTAATAAATTCACTTTCTTTTGCAATATCCAATGCTTCTTGAAGACTTTCTGGTAACACTTCTATATCTTTTAACTTTTCTTCACCTAAAATATATAAATTCTCATTTATTTCCTTTGGCAAAGTTAATGAATTTTCAATTCCATAAATACCTGCTGCAAGAATTAATGAAAATGCCAAATATGGATTTATAGCTGAATCTGGAGATCTTAATTCCATTCTTGTTTTTTCTCCAGTTGCAGCAGGAATTCTAATTAACTGTGAACGATTTTGATGCGACCAAGAAATATATTTTGGTGCTTCAAATTTTCCAAACCTCTCATATGAATTAACAATAGGATTTAAAAAAGCTGTAATTTCTCTAGTCTTACTTAAAACTCCAGCTATAAAACTTTCAGCCTCTGAATCCTTCTCCCCCTCATTTTTAAATATATTAGAACCATTTTTATTTAATGATATATTTATATGCAATCCATTTCCACTTTTATTACTTAAAGGCTTTGGCATAAATGATGCATACAATCCTGCTCTTCCTGCAATTGCCTTAACCATTGACTTAAATGTTAAAAAGTTATCTGCCGCATTAAGAGAATCACTATATTTAAAATCTATTTCATTTTGCCCTGGTCCTTGTTCATGGTGGGAGGTTTCAGGTTTGATATACATTTCTTCTAAGCAAAGACAAATTTCTCTTCTTATATTTTCACCTTTATCAATTGGTGCTATATCAAAATATCCACCTTTGTCATGTGTAATATAAGTTGCCTCACCATTTTCATCAGTTTTAAATAAATAAAACTCACATTCTGTTCCTATGTATGGAACATACCCCTTATGATTACATCTTTTTATAATATTTTTTAAAATATTTCTACTATCATATATAAACTCTTTTTTTTCAGGAGTTTTTATATCACAAAAAAATCTAATAACTCTTCCTTGTTGAGGTCTCCATGGTAATATATTTAAAGTACTTGGATCTGGAAATAACAATAAATCAGAATTTACAACATCACCAAATCCCTTTATTGCTGATGCATCAAAAGAAACACCTTCTTTAAATGCCCTTTCTAACTCATCTGGCATTATTGAAATATTTTTTTGTGTTCCAAAAATATCACAAAAAGCTAATCTAATGAATTTAACATCATTTTGTTTAACAAATTCTAAAACTTCTCTAATAGCATATGACATATCTCTTCCCCCAGTTAATATACCTTTTTATTATATTATTTTCTATAAAAAAAGCATTCATCAAATATTTTTATGACCTACAACTTAACAATAAATAATAATTAATCTTTAGTATGATTTAAATTAAATTTAACTAAATCTTATGTTTTATACTGTACATCTAAAAATATTTAATGAATACCTCACTTTTTCTAATATTATACAATATTGTATTTTTATTAGCAATATATCTATTATTAAAATTTAATTTCACTTTTTTTAAATCAACTGTTTACTTTTAGGTAATTTAGGGATATAATACATATATAAACAGCAACGGCGCTGTGGACACTTATTTGTCCACAGTGCCTTTTTTATTTAAAGGGGGCTATAATTATGAAAGATATACCAAATTTATTTGGTAGTTTAGTTTTTAACGATAATGTTATGAAAGCAAGATTACCAAAGGAAAATTATAAAGCATTAAAAAATTGTATTAAAGCAGGAAAATCACTTGATTTAGATGTTGCTAATGTAGTTGCTAATGCAATGAAGGATTGGGCTATAGAAAAAGGAGCAACACATTTCACTCATTGGTTTCAACCAATGACTGGTGTTACAGCTGAAAAGCATGATAGTTTCATTTATCCTGATAAAGATGGAAATATTATAATGGAGTTTTCAGGTAAAGAACTTATTAAAGGGGAACCTGATGCATCTAGTTTTCCATCAGGAGGACTTAGAGCTACATTTGAAGCTAGAGGATATACTGCATGGGATCCAACATCATATGCATTTATAAAAGATGGTACTTTATGCATACCTACAGCTTTTTGTTCTTATAGTGGTGAAGCCTTAGATAAAAAAACTCCTGTATTAAGATCAATGCAAGCCTTAAACAAACAAGCTTTACGTATATTAAAACTTTTTGGAAAAACTAATATAAAAAAGGTTATTACAACTGTAGGTCCTGAGCAAGAATATTTCTTAGTTGATAAGGAAATGTATGAAAAGAGACCTGATTTAGTTTTTTGTGGTAGAACATTATTTGGTGCAAGACCTCCTAAGGGCCAAGAGTTAGAAGATCATTATTTTGGTACTATTACACCAAGAGTATCTGCTTACATGAAAGAACTTGATGAAGAACTTTGGAAATTAGGTGTATTAGCTAAAACTAAACACAATGAAGTTGCACCTGCTCAACATGAATTAGCTCCTATATTTGCTACAACAAATATAGCAACTGATCATAACCAACTAACTATGGAACTTATGAAATCTATAGCAAATAAACATGGACTAGCATGTTTACTTCATGAAAAACCTTTTGCTGGTGTAAATGGCAGTGGTAAGCATAATAACTGGTCAATTTCTACTGATACCGGAGTTAACTTATTAGAACCTGGTGATACTCCATCAGAAAATGCACAATTTTTATTATTTCTTACATCTATAATTAAAGCTGTTGATGATTATCAAGATTTATTACGTGTTTCTGTTGCAAGTGCTGGAAATGATCATAGATTAGGTGCAAACGAAGCTCCTCCAGCTATTGTATCAATATTCCTTGGAGATGAATTAACTGAAATATTAAAATCTATTGAAAATGACACCTCTTATATTTGTAAGGAAAAAAGCCCAATGGAAATTGGAGTTCGTGTATTACCTAAATTTTTTAAAGATACTACAGATAGAAATAGAACTTCTCCATTTGCATTTACCGGTAATAAATTTGAATTTAGGATGCTTGGATCAGCTTTTTCAATTGCAGGCGCTAACATTGTATTAAATACAATTGTGGCAGAAGAACTAAGTCAATTTGCAGATATTCTTGAAAATAGTTCTAACTTTGATGAAGATTTAAATACACTTATTAAAAACACAATAAAATCTCATAACAAAATTATTTTTAATGGAAATAACTACTCTAATGATTGGGTTAAGGAAGCTGAAAAAAGAGGTCTTTTAAATTTAAAAACTACACCTGATGCTCTTCCTAGCTTTGTAAATAGTAAAAATGTTGAATTATTTACTAAACATCATGTTTTATCAGAAACTGAATTATATTCAAGATATGAAATCTTATTGGACAATTATAGTAAAACCATTCATATAGAAGCATTAACTATGATTGATTTAGCTAAAAAAGAAATAATTCCAGCTATTCTTGGATATCAAGGAGAAATTGCAGAAATTGCAAATAATAAAAAGAAATTATCTTCTTCTATCCAATGTTGTTTAGAAGAAAATATTCTTAATAAGATTTCTGCTTTAGGAAATTCATTATATAGCAAACTTGAAGATTTAGAAAAGTCAGTATTAGATGCTAAACTTCATACAGAAGCTCTTGATTTAGCTAAATATTATAGAGAACCAGTATTTATGAATATGCAACAATTACGAGCTGTAGTTGATGAACTTGAAACTCTTGTAAGTAAAAAATATTGGACACTTCCTAGTTACGGTGAATTATTATTTAGCGTTAATTAAATATCTTAGTTACACAAAGGCGTGTATTTTAAACTAGATTATTATAAATTCTAGATAAAATACATGCCTAATTTATTTTATAAAAAAAAATTAAAATAGTTAGTGTTTAAACTTAATGATGTTTAAAAAATTGTTATTATTTATATACTTTAAAAGCTTATAAAAAAAATATCATCCAAGCAATTTAAACTGTTAACTTTAAGTATAAGGAGGAATTTTATATGTATTCAGCATTAGACACGATTTGGACTTTATTAGGAGCAGCTTTAGTATTTTTCATGCAAGCAGGTTTTGCCATGGTAGAAACCGGTTTTACAAGAGCTAAAAATGCCGGTAATATTATCATGAAAAACTTAATTGATTTTGCTATAGGTACTGTTGTATTTTGGTTTATTGGCTTTGGTCTTATGTTTGGAGGGGATAGTCCATTAGTTGGTGGACTTGATTTATTTATAAGAGGTGATTATAGTTCATCTATTCCTACATTTGCCTTTGTTATCTTCCAAACAGTTTTCTGTGCAACTGCAGCTACTATAGTTTCAGGTGCCATGGCAGAAAGAACTAAATTTTCATCTTATTGCTTATATAGCTTAATAATAAGTGCAGTTATTTATCCTATTTCTGGACACTGGATTTGGGGCGGAGGCTTCTTATCTAAATTAGGATTCCATGATTTTGCTGGTTCTACAGCTGTTCATATGGTTGGTGGTATTGCAGCATTGATTGGTGCTTCAATACTTGGTCCTCGTATTGGAAAATATTCTAAAGATGGTAAGGCACATGCAATTCCTGGACACAGCCTAACACTAGGTGCCTTAGGTGTATTTATTCTTTGGTTTGCTTGGTTTGGATTTAATGGTTGTTCTACAGTTTCAATGACTGGAGATGAATCAATATTAGCTGCAAGTAAAATATTTGTTACAACTAATATTGCTGCTGCTACTGCTACATGCGCTGTTTTAATAATAACTTGGATAAGATATAAGAAACCTGATGTTTCTATGACATTAAATGGTTCATTAGCTGGACTTGTTGCAATAACTGCTGGATGTGATTTAGTTACTCCTGCTGGTGCATTTTTTATAGGACTTTTTGCAGGATTTACTGTTGTATTTGCTGTTGAATTTATAGAAAAGAAATTAAAAGTTGATGATCCTGTTGGTGCTATTTCTGTTCATGGTGTTTGTGGAGCCCTTGGTACTATTTTAACTGGATTTTTTGCAGTCGATGGCGGGTTATTTTATGGTGATGGTTTCAAATTCTTAGGAATTCAACTTTTAGGTGTTATTTGCGTCATGGCTTGGGTTACTATAACTATGATTATTGTATTTAATGTAATTAAGAAAACTGTTGGTCTTCGTGTTTCTGCTGAAGAAGAAATTGAAGGACTTGATAAAAAGGAACATGGACTTGAAAGTAGTTACGCTGATTTTATGCCTATGAATCCTTCACTTGCTGGAATTTCATATTCTCAAAGTTCTGCTACTATCACACCACCATCTTCACATATTGATGATAGCACAGATACAATTCCAGTTATTTATAATACCTCTAAAACAGATGCCAAATTTACTAAAGTCGTTATATTAACTAAACAAGATAGATTTGAAAGATTAAAATCATCACTAGACAAGTTAGGAATTACGGGTATGACTGTTACAAATGTTTTAGGTTATGGAATGCAAAAGGGAGCTACTGAATATTATAGAGGTGTTGCCTTAGATGAAGTTACCTTATTACCTCAATTAAAAGTAGAAATTGTAGTATGTAAAATCCCTGTTGATACATTAATTAAAGTTGTTAAGAAATCTTTATATACAGGTAAAATTGGTGATGGCAAGATATTTATAGAAGATATTGAAAATGTTATTAAAATTAGAACTAACGAAGAAGGTTATGATGCATTACAAGATGAAGATGATAAAAAATAAATCAATTAAAGGGGCTGTCACACTAAAACTTTTATACACAATATCTTGTAATATTTATTCTTAATGCGACATCCCCATTTTTACATCAATTTTATTTAATGGAACTTATTGATTTTTAATCAAATATTCACACAATATTTATTCTTATCCACAGATTTTACTAAATTAATTATCACTTATACACAATAATTAATTTAAATAAAAAAGAAACTCAATAGAGTTTCTTTTGGTGGCTTACCGGGGAATCGAACCCCGGACACCTTGATTAAAAGTCAAGTGCTCTACCGACTGAGCTAGTAAACCAAAATTGGTGCGTGTTAAGAGATTCGAACTCCTGACCCACGCCTTAGAAGGGCGTTGCTCTATCCAGCTGAGCTAAACACGCATTTGATGGAGCGGGTAGTGGGAATCGAACCCACCTTTCCAGCTTGGAAGGCTGGAGTATTACCGATATACGATACCCGCATATGGTGACCCCTAGGGGAATCGAACCCCTGTTACCACCGTGAAAGGGTGGTGTCTTGACCGCTTGACCAAGGGGCCATATCAGCATATCCTACTGACTACTTTTTGTATATTACATTGTTTTCAGACAAAAGTCAACACTATTTTAAAAACTTTTTAAAAAAATTTTTAATGTATTCGATTTCCCTTCTTCTTTTTTCATATTATCCCAGATTATAAATATCTATTAGTTCAATTTCATTGTTAATATTTGTGATTTTAAAATCATCTAAATGTTTTTTATTATTTTTTTATCAAAAATATCACCTTTTAATTATAATAATTCATTAATATACTTTTTAGAAAATATAATTGTATTACCACTTTTATTTTTATTTTCTACACTAACTATCCCTTTATTACCTAAGGCTATACGCTAAACTATTCACTATTAAATAAAATCAATCATAAAGTATATTGTAACTAATTATATAAATTATCTTTATGGAGGTTTATTATGCGACAATTATCATTGTCATATGCAAATCCTAACTCAGGAAAAAATTCTGCTATTATAGCTTGGATTAATTTTGGTAATATTTCATTATCTCCTGGTGAAACTTTAACAGGCTTATATGTTAAATTTAATGATGGCTCAACCCTTTCATTTGATTTAACAAATACTTCTTCTAGTAATATTTTATTAAACTCTACATCTGTTCCTGTTACTTCAACAAGTTCATTTGGATACTCAAATTATACAAATATTTCTGGAACTCCTGCATTGATAGCAGACGTTTCTAATGAAAGTCATTCTGCTTTATTTGAAATTTCTAATATCTCTTACTTAAATTCTTCTGGATTTCATATAAATGACTATACTTTATATATTGCAGATTTATACGCTTCAAATTCATCTGAAAATCTTAGTGGTAATTTACAACAATATATAACTAATGGTTCACCTTGGCTTGTTGAAGAATTAATAGGAATTGGATCTACTCCAAGTATTGAAATTACTGATGAAAGTTCTACTCCTATAACTACCTTTGATCTTAATGATATTACAAATGAAGCTATTACTAATTCAATAAGTGTAGCTGATATAACTTATTATAATTCTAATACTAAAACACCTATTTTATCTACAAAATCACCTACTATTATTCAAGCATATTATAATAATAATGAATATACTATAATAGAAGGCTTTGCAATTGGAATAGCTTTTCCAAACCCTAATATATTCCGTTCAAGAGGTATAAATTTATTTAGATAAAGTAAAAAAATTTGGGCTGTCGCACTAAAACTTTTATACACAATATATTGTTTTAAAAAATAAAAATTAATACAATATATTGTAGTATTTATTCTTAATGCGACATCCCAATTTTTTACTTTAATATAATATTTAAATATTTTTAATTTGCATTGTTAATATAATATTTAAATATTTGTTCTGCCCTACTTTTATTATAATAATTATTTTTCATAGATTTTTCATCATGAATAGATGCACAATATGGAGTTCTCTTACCTTCCTTTATTTCGTTATAATATAATTTAACTAAATTCTTAGAATTAGCTTCAAATATTAAATTTTGATATTTACTATCTCTAATCTTAAAACAAGTTGTATTATTAATTTTAGCTTTACAAATATTATTAATAATGCATTCACTACAATCTATTTTTTGCTTTTGATCTATTACAATACTACTTACTAATGCCATTTTATAATTCGTAAATTCTTTTATTCTAATTGAATAATCAGAATCACACCTACCTGTTTCTTCATTAAAATATCCTAATTGTTCAATAACTTCCGGTCTAAGACATAAACAATTCCCAACTAAAGTATCAATTAAATTTATTTTTATTCCATTTCTCTCTATATCCTTGCCATATAAAGAATAGTATCCAAGTATACTTGGTTTAATAGTAGATGCTGCACCTACTTCTGGATATTCACTCATAACTTCCATAAATTTAGTTATCCAATCAGGAGTTATCATATAAGTATCACTATCTAAATGAAAAAAAAATTGCTCTTTCTTTCTTTTTGACATAATATAATTTATTGCATATGCGCATCCCCTATTCAAATCAAATTTTTTTATTTCTTTTATTCTTTTATCATTTAATGTTTTTATAAACTCCCATGTGTCATCACTTGAATTACTATCTATAATATATAATTCAAAATCATCTGTGCTTTTTAATAGTGCATTTAAATTTCTGGCATTTAACCCAGCTCTATTCCAACAAATAAAGCTTACTAATGCTTTTTCCATATAATTCACTCCTAATATTAACTATATGCTATTTTATTCTTTAGCTTTTATTTTAGTTAATATAAAAAGCAGCTAAATACATATTATTCAACTGCTTACTAAATCATATTTTATTTTTATTTAATTCCATTAAAAATACTTGTTTATTATTTATAGTTTTCTCTTTAACTACTTTAAATCCTATCTTTTTATATAAATTAAATGCATTTATATTTTTCTTATAAACTTCAAGTATAATTTTATTTAAATTTAATTTACTAAATCCATATTCACACAAAAGTTTAGTTGCTCTAAATGCAATATTTTTCCCTCTAAAAATTGTATTACCTATTAATAGTCTACCAAATTCAGCTATATTATTTTCAAAATCAATATTATATAAAGCTATAGTTCCAACTGGAATTTCATCATAATAAATCATAAACATCTTATCATTTATATTATTTTTATATTTTTCATACCAATTTTCTTGTTCTTCCTTTGTTATATATTTATTATTAAAAAATACCCCTTTATCATTTTCATTATTTCTCCATTTTCTCATAAGTTCTATATCTTCTATTCTTATTGGTTGAATATTAACATTGTTAAAATTCATATTCATATTTACAGTTACAAACCTTTACTTATATATTTTTATAATAAATCCCAAATGACTTTTAATTAAAAAATATTATTGATTAACTATATCATTAATAACATCAATAACCTGTCTTGCTCCATTATCAATACTATATTCACTTTTAACCTCTTTATAAGCATTTTGTGTGATTTTATATAATTCATCTTTATGATAATATAAATATTGTATACAATTTATCCACTCATCTATTTTATCATCCAAAAGAAATCCATTTATTCCATTCTTTATAACCTTATAAAAACTTTCTGTTTTAGATGATAATATACATGCTTTACAAATACCAGCAATAGTATATTTCACTTCAGATTTGCTATTTAAAAAATCATTTAATGGTTCTTTACACCTATACTTAATAGCTTCTATATTTTTTTCACTTAATGTTAATGGATTTAATAATATATCTGCACTTTTAATTAATTTTATCATTTCATCTTCTTTTAGTATTGGATAAGATTTTATCCATTTTTCATTTCTAAATTGACCATACATACCACCTATAACTATAAGATCAAAATCAAATTTAAAAGCCTCTTTACTTTCCACTATACCTTCTATTATATTACTTCCTAATGCTCCTGTACTTGCCCATACTAAAGTAAATTTTTCGCTTTTATTTTCTGGAATATTGTCAAATGATTCTACATCTATAAAAGTATGAAATACATGAACATTATCATTATATTTTCTTATATATTTAGCTAATGTTTTGCTAGTACATAACACATCAGTACAATGACTAATAAACTTTATAGGCAAACCATTTTGTGATTCTAAAACTAAATCATCCATAATATAAATAAACTTTTTTATATTTTTGTTTTTTTCTATTATATCAATAATATTATTCACTTCATCTTTATCAATAATAGTAATAGTTCCTAGTCTTTGCAAAATAATCACATCAAATTCTTTTACTATATCACTTGTTAATTCAGTATAATATATAACTTTTGTATTTACATACTTTTTCATACCTCTAGCTAATTCAAATGTATATTTTTTAGTACATCCACAGGTTTTATTTGAATATACAAATAATATCTTCATAAATTTATTCACCCCCCTTATATCATCCTTTATGGCTTCTAAACCTTAAATGTCAAAATGTCTTCTTATTGCATTTATAAAAATGTCTACTGTATTTTCATAGCTAAACTTTTGTTCTAATTTTCTTCTTGCATTAATTGCTATTTCTTCTCTTAGATCGTTTTTATTTATTAATAATTCTAATTTTTCATACCAATCTTCATCTCCACTTGCTAAAAAACCATTTATACCATTTTCAATAATTTCTCTATTATTAGGTAAGTCTGAAACTATCATTGGTATTCCCATCATCATCATTTTTTTTAAACTACATCCACTTTTACCACACCTATTAATACTATCTATATAAGGTATTATTCCTATATCACTCATTGATATTTCTGGAACTATATTTTTTAAATACAATTTTATTGGTTGAAATGAAATAAATTTTGCAAAAGGTAAAAACTCTTTTACTACTCCCCTTTTATCTTGAACTCCATAATGCTTACCTTCATGCCACCCATATAATCTTAAATCTATATTATATTTTTTATATATTTCATTTAATGGTTTAGATATACTTCTTAAATCTTCAACATATACATCCGCTAAATTTTGTTGCCATGAAATCACTATATTTTTATTATTTTTTTGATTTATACTAATAAACTTATAATTTTCAAAATCAGAAATTGCTACTATAACCTCTACTGGAGTGTTAATATAATTTGATAAATTTTTAGCATGAGCTTTATTTCCTACTAAAATTAAATCACTTATTTCTAAAGTCTTTTTATAAACTTCTTCATTCATTCCTTCAAAGTCATCATCTATATGACATAAAAACACCTTTCCTTTAAGCTTATAAATATCTTGATATTTATGACCAGGAAGTATTTTTTTTTGAAAAATAATTATATCAGCATCTTCTTTTTCAATAATTTCTTTTTTCCTTTTATAACTTATTACCTTTTCAACATTGTACCCTCTATTAATTAATGAATCAGCAAATAAATTATCAGAAATTGTTGTTGGTGCCATTTCATTGTCCGATAAAAAAAATTTTATTTTCAATTTCTCACCTCAACACTTTAACTTACTTTTCCAATTAGAAATATCATTTTTAATTATTTTATCTTGTATACTTTTGTTACTTATAATATTTACATTATCAACTTCATATTCTTCTATATTATAAAGACTTAATTCCCTTTCTATATTTCTTTTTTGCATTTCTTCTACTACATAATTATTTCTATCAGTATTCATACTTATAGAATCCTTATGCGAATATTCAACAACACTCACTATTTCATCAATAAAAGTTAAATCAATATGCTTGCTCCATCTCCTCCATAAATCCCAATCACATAACCTCCTCATAGCTACATGTGGATTATATCCTCCATATAAATAAGGTAATTCCCTTGAATGCACAACAGAATTGTTTAATATTTGATTTCCTTTTTTTATCATAATTTGTTCATCATATTTTTCTCCATGAACTCTTTCTTCTTTTGTAATAGAATTAATAAATCTTCCCTTACCATACACAAATGCTAAACTGTCCATTTTTTTTAATTTATCTAACATAATTTCTAACATATTGTCAACCCATTGATCATCATCAAACTGATATGCAATATATCTTCCTCTAGATTTAATTATTCCTTGATTTACACGTATAGCTGGTAAACCAGAGTTAACATCATTTCTTATATAGATAATTCTATTATCATTTTTCATAAAATTTCTAACTATATTACTTGTAGAATCCATAGAACCATCATCTACAATTATTAACTCCCACACCTTAAAAGTTTGATTTAAGACAGTATTTATTGACCTTTCCAACAATCCACTATCTCCTCTACAATAAGTTGGCATAATAATACTAACTACTGGTTTTTTTATTAAATTATTAGAGGTATTTAGTTTCTCATCTTTTATAAACTCTTTTACTTTCATCTTATTACCTCCACTTATATTTTTATAATATAATTACCTTTTATAATATTAACTCTCTAATTTTTTAATAAGTTTTCACATTCTTTAATATAGTTTTCACACATTATTTTATTTGAAAATAATTTGCTTCTCTCTGCTATTTCACTTTTATAATAATCATAATTTTCAAATGTTTTTCTTATTTTTTCTGCTAAGTCTTCACAATTAACAATTGGTAATTTTTTAAAATCGCCTATGCACTCTCCTCTTAATCCAGCATCTCCCAATAATTCTGCAGTGCTCCCTGATTCTAATCCAACAATTGGAACATTAACACTCATTGCTTCTAAAATTAAATTTGAGCAAGCGTCATGTGGTCTAGAATGTAACACCAAATCTGCACTTCTTAAATATTGTGGCATATTTTCCCTAGGAACTGCCTTGCTTAAATTAACTTTTGTAATATTACCAAGTTTTGCCTCTTTAATCATTTGTTCATTTTTAGGATATGCTAATCCTAAAATCCAAAATTCATATTCTGGAAGTAACTTAGCCACATTTATAATAGTATTAATACTAAAATCAGCCATTAACGGTACTCCCCAATATGCTATAGATAAAATCATTTTTTTACTACCTTCTCTAGGAATTTTCATTCCACTTGGTGAAAATAATTCTTTATTAGCACCATTATATATAATAGTTCTTGGAATTTTATTATCTTGTCCTAATAAATAAGTTACTAATTCATCTGTAAATTTACTTTGGCATACAATTAAATCAGCTAAATTCATATTTTTTGCTAATAACTCATTAAAATGATCACTTGATTCATGACTAAAAAGATGATAATCAAAAAATAATCCATCAATTCTATGAATTATTTTTGCCCCATTTCTTTTTAATCTAATTAACTCTTCATATCTAGATGAATTAGCAATAGTTATAAAAACATCTACATCTTCATCATGATTAAAAGATACTTGGTGTCCCTTATTTAAACAATATTCACTAAAAACCTTAACCCAACTTCTTATTCCCCCAAGACCTTCAACTCCAAATGGCAAACCTATCTTCAATTAACTTCCTCCTAAATTTACTTAAATCTTCACTTTCTAATATAATATGTTTATTAATACTCAATGTTACTTTATATATATGATAAGATAAACTTACAAAAAAATATTCCTAAAAATAAAAACCTATAAATAGTATTTTTATTTTTAGGAATACATCTATATATTTATTTTAAACTTAATTTATTAGGAAAAAACATAATTTATCTTTTTTAAATTATAAATTATGTTCTTCTATTAGCTAAAATTTAATATTTATATCATAGTTACTCCATCTTCAAATGTAATTTCACTTTTCCAATTAGGAAGAATTTCATATCTATCCCATGGTTTCATTATTTCTCTTTCTCTATAGTGTCTTGCTCCCCATTCAACATTCAATTTATATCCTGTCTTTTCTTCAAAAATCTCTATAACTTCTTTTAATGTTAATACTCTTCCTGTGCAAATAGCATATTTTCTATGCTCTCCATATTCAATATCATTTAAAAACTCAATTGCCTTTATAAATCCATATACTATATCATTTACATGAGTTAAATCTATTTTAGATTCTCCTTCTGTCATCTTTAAGATTTTATTATTTATAGAAAAATCCTTCAACACACTTATTAATTTTCCTCTTGTATCATTGTCACCATAAGAATCAAATAATTCTAATGATATACACTTAAATTTTACACCCTTAGCATAATAATCAATTATCTTCTCAAAGGATTCTTTAGTAGCTGCATAAAGACATACTGGATTATAATCTTCATTATTATAATGTTGCCAAGCAGTACTTGTATTTATAAAGTTTTTAATTCCACATTGCTTCATAGCTTCTAAAATCTTTGTAGGATATTTTATATTTATATCAATAAAATTATCTATATCTTCTTTTTCATGCTCTGATTTAAATATGGCTGCAAGGTGAACTATACAATTAGGTTTAAATTCATTTAAAGCCATTATAATTTTATTAATATTATCATCAACCTTATAAACCTTTATCTTATTAATAATATTTTTAAACTTATCTAATTTACTTTCTTTCCTACATAATATAGCAACATTGTATTCATTATTTATAAGTTCATAAATAAGATGACTTCCTATAAATCCAGTGCCTCCAGTTATCATAATATTATTCATATATTTAATCTCCCAAATATCTTTCAATCATATTACAAATATAATCAATATCTCTTTTAGTTAATCTTAAATGCATTGGTAAAGAAATTATTCTTTCACTCATATATTTTGAATATGGACAACATCCCTTTTTATAATTATATACATTATATTCAGTATTATCCCTATAATGTACCCCTGGAAAAATTCCATTTTCATTTAATTTAGTTATTAATTTATCCCTATTATCAACTGCAATAATATAAAGATGCCTACTACATTCACACCCCTTAGTTATAGGAATTCTTTCAATATGCTTTTTTGAATTATCAAAATATTCATCATACCATTTAGCTATTTGCCTACGATAATTATTATCTTCATCTAAATACTTTAATTGAACAAGTGCTATAGCCGCCATTATAGAATTTCCATTATATTTATAACCTAAATAATCAACTTCATATTTCCACTTATAATTTCCATTATCTCTTGCATAAGTATCCTTATCAATACCCATCCAACTAAGCTTTCTTACAAGTTGATCATCTTCATTTTTTTTGAAACAAATCATTCCCGAATCAGCTGTAGGTAAATTCTTTACTGCTTGAAATGAATAACATACTGCATCAGCTTCTTTTCCTACTATTTCTCCATTTAACCTTGTTCCAGCCATATGTGCAGCATCTAATATAAGCTTTAAATTATATTTTTTGCAGATATTAACTATTTCCTTATATCTTCCTACATTTCCTCCTAGCCCAACAAACATAATCGCTCTAGTCTTATCAGTAATCTTTTTTTCAACCTCCTTTGGATTTAAACATAAATATTCATCTACATCAGAAAAAACTACTTTTAAATTTTCATACATAATAGCATGATTGCTTGATACAAATGTTATTGGAGTAGAAATTATTTCATCTCCATCATTCCACTTGTTTTGTATTTTAAAAACCTTAATTGCTAAATGAAGTGCAGCTGTATCCGAGTTTAAAAAATGTGCATTATTTAACCCTGTATATTCTTTCCATTTTTCTTCAAATTCAATAGTTTTATATCCTATCCCAGGCCATCCTTTTTCAAGGCATTCCCTAATCTCTGCTAAACATTCATCTATTCTAAAGGTAGGAACAAATAATTGTATTGCCATTTGTTTATCACTCCAAATTTTCTTAATTATAAAATTTATAGTTTATTTAATCTATTTATAATATGTAATTATTATTTATATAGTTACTTATTTTCTTTTTAATATAGTAGTTAGTATTAATATTTTATAGTTTCAAAAAATATTAACTTTGAATATTCTAATATTAGGAATGATAGTATATAAAAATAAAAGGAGGTCTTAATATGGATTTATATGAATTATTAAAATCAAAAAAAGAAAAACTTTCCATAATTGGACTTGGATATGTTGGAATTGTTCTTGCAATTGAATTTGCAAAAAAATTAGATACAATTGGATTTGATATAAATAAAAATAAAATTGAAAAATATTTAAATGGAATTGATCCTACAAATGAAGTTGGAACTGATGAACTAAAAAATTCAAAATTAAAATTTACTAATGATCCTACTTTAATTAAAGATGCAAAATTTCATATAATAGCTGTTCCCACTCCAATAAATACTGACTGCACCCCAAATCTCACTCCTATAATAAGTGCTTCAGAAATTGTTGGTAAATATTTAACTCCTAATTCTATTGTTGTTTATGAATCTACAGTTTATCCGGGATTAACAGAAGAAATATGCATTCCAATTTTAGAAAAGATGTCAGGATTAACTTGTGGTAAAGACTTCAAGGTTGGATATTCCCCTGAACGTATTAACCCTGGTGATAAAGTTCATACCTTACAAAAAACAGTAAAAATTGTTTCTGGAATGGATAGTGAAACATTAGATATAATTGCTAAAGTCTATGAATTGATAATAGAAGCTGGTGTTTATAAGGCTGAATCTATAAAAGTTGCTGAAGCAGCAAAGGTTATTGAAAATTCACAAAGAGATATTAATATTGCATTTATAAATGAATTATCATTAATATTTGATAAATTAGGTATAGATACATCTTTTGTATTAAAAGCTGCTTCTACCAAATGGAACTTTATAACATTTTATCCTGGATTAGTTGGTGGTCATTGTATTGGAGTTGATCCTTATTATTTAACTTATAAAGCTAAATTAGCTGGTTATAATTCACAAGTAATTTTATCTGGAAGAAATATAAATGATAGTATGGGCAAATATATTGCTGAAAAAACTATAAAATTATTAATTCAAGCTGGAACTCAAATTAAAAATGCTAATGTTGCCATATTAGGAATAACCTTTAAGGAAAATTGTCCTGATATTCGTAATTCTAAAATTATAGATATTATAAAAGAACTTAAAGAATTTGGTGTTAATGTATTAATATCAGATCCATTAGCTAATAGTGAAGAAGTATTACAGCAATATAATTTAACACTAACTGATATAAATGAAATTAGTAATTTAGATGCATTAATAATTGCAGTTTCACATGACTTTTATAAATTATTTTCCCTTGATTCATTAAATAAGTTCTTTAATCCTAGTATTACTCCTGTGTTAATTGATGTAAAAGGATTATTTGAAAAAGATAAAGCTAAAAATTTAAATTACTTATATTGGAGGTTATAAATGTGGGATATAGTGATATAACCTTTCCATCAAATACTAAATTTTTAGTAACAGGTGGTGCTGGTTTTATTGGTTCTAATTTAGTTGAAGCCCTATTAAATAAAAATTATTTTGTCCGAGTTTTAGATAATTTTTCAACTGGTAAACGTGAAAATATAGAAACTTTCTTATCAAATTCAAAATTTCAACTTATAGAAGGTGATATAAGAAATATTGAAACTTGTAATATAGCAACAACTAATATTGATTACGTGTTTCATGAAGCTGCATTCGGTTCTGTTCCCAAGTCTATAAAATATCCCTTACTTTATGAAGATATCAATATAAAAGGAACACTTAACATCTTAGTATCATCTCTTGATAATAATGTAAAAAAAATAATATATGCATCTTCATCTTCAGTTTATGGTGATAATAAATATATTCCTAAAATAGAGTATAAAGTAGGAAATCCACTTTCTCCTTATGCTCTAACTAAAAAAGTTAATGAATTATATGCCTCTCTATTTTCTTCCTTATATGGATTAAATATTATTGGCTTAAGATATTTTAATGTTTTTGGTAAGAGGCAAGATCCAAACTCTGAATACTCTGCAGTAATACCTAAATTTATAAATTCATTACTAAATGGAATTACTCCAACTATAAATGGTGATGGCTCATATTCCCGTGATTTTACCTACGTAGAAAATGTTATAGAAGCAAACTTAAAAGCTTGCAAGAATAACACTATATCAGGAGAAGTTTTTAATATTGGATGTGGTGATACAATTACCTTAAATGAGCTTTATTATACCTTAGCTAATATATTAAATTTTAAATTACCACCTATTTATGGTCCTAAAAGACTTGGGGACATCCCTCATAGCAATGCAGATATAACTAAAGCAAAAAAACTTTTAAATTATAATCCTAGCTATTCATTTTATGATGGTATTAAACTAACATTAGATTGGTATAAAAAAACCTCTAAAATTTAGAGGTTTTTTATATAATTTTAAATTTTATTTATCTAAAACATATCCATAAGCTCTTACTTTACCATCTTCTTTTTCAAGATAAACCCCTTGAATTTCTGGTGCAAATCCTGGAAAATTATTAATTCCTTCTTCTAAAATTGAGAAATACTTTTGAGCTACATTATTCCACCTTTCACCTGGAACTACACAAAATACCCCTGGTGGATAAGGAAGTGCTCCTTCTAATGCAATTTCTCCAACTATATGACTTAAAGGAACTAATTTAGCATTATTTCTTTTTAATTCAACATTTGCTTCATTAGGATTCATAACATACTCTGGTAATGAATTTTTTCTAAATAATAATTTTTGATAAGTCTTTGCATCATTTTTCTTATAGAAATCATGCATTTCTTGACATAATCTTCTTATTGTATACCCTTTATAACGTTCCTCATACTTAGCATATAACTTAGGTAATACTTCACTTAATGGTGCATCTTCCTTTATAAGATTTTCAAATCTAACAAGGTGGTCAACAAGCCCTTTCATTTTTGAAGTGCTTTCTGCTGGTGTTAATAAAAATAATATTGAGTTTAAATCATTCTTTTCTGGTACAACTCTATGATCTCTTAAATAATTTGCTAAAATAGTTGCTGGTATACCAAATTCTTCGTATTCACCAGTTTCTACATTTATACCTGGTGTTGTTAGCATAAATTTATTAGGGTCTACAAAATATTGATTTTCTCCATATCCCTCAAATGAATGCCATTTTTCATCTGGATAAAATTTAAAAAATTCTATGTTATTTGCTATTTCCTCAGTAGGATAATCCTGCCATAGCTTACCATCAACTACTGGTGGTATAAAAGGTTTTAATAATTCACATCTTTCTAAAATATCTTTTCTTGCTTCAATACCAACCTTTATGCAATCTGCCCAAAGCTTTCTTCCTGCTTCTCCATCTTGCATTCTTGCATTAACATCTAATGCTGCAAATAATGGATAAAATGGACTTGTTGATGCATATAACATATAAGCATTATTAAATCTCTTATGATCTACATACCTTTTTTGCCCCTTTAAATGACTATCTTTTTTATGAATTTGAGATGTTTGTGAAAAACCAGCCTGTTGCTTATGTATAGATTGAGTAACTAATATTCCTGGGTCTTCTGGCTTTAAATCTAATAATAATGGAGAACATTCTCTCATCATTGGTATAAATTGCTCATATCCAACCCAAGCTGAATCAAATAATATATAATCACAAAGATGACCTATCTTATTCACTACTTGTCTAGCATTATATATAGTTCCATCATAAGTTCCAAGCTGAATAACAGCTAATCTAAATGGTCTTTTTTCTTTTGCCTTTTCACTATCAATCTTAGCTGCTTCACTTCTTAAATATTCTTCGTTAAAGCAATGAGCATCTATTCCCCCTATAAATCCAAATGGATTACGAGCTGTTTCTAAATATATAGGTTTTCCTGCACTTGAAACTAAAGCTGAATTATATATAGACTTATGATTATTCCTATCAAATAAAACTAAATCACCAGGAGAAACTATTGCATTTATAACTACAGAATTTGAAGTACTTGTTCCATTCATAACAAAATATGTTTTATCTGCATTATACACTTTTGCTGCATATGTTTGAGCTGACATTGCTGGACCTTCATGTATTAATAAATCACCTAAATCAACATCTGCATTACATATGTCTGATTTAAATATATTTTCTCCAAAGTACTCATACATTGCTCTTCCTGCAGGATGTTTCATAAAATATTGACCACCTTGATGACCTGGACATGAAAATTGTAAATTTCCTCTTCTTGAATATTTGCTTAAAACATCAAAAAATGGAGGTAGCATTTCCTCTTCATATTTATCCGCTGCTTCATTTAATTCCTTACTAAATTCTTCTTCATTTATTTCATTAATATTTATTATCTTATTTACCTTATCTTTAATTTCATCACTAATATTCTCAGTTTCTTTTAATACAAATATTGATACTCCAAATTTAGTATTATATATGTCATTTATTCCTTCTATATCACTTTCATTAACTACAGCAACTGCTACATCAGTGTAATCCGTTGTACCAACTTCTATAGTTTCTCTATCTGTGAAAAAATAACTTCTAGTTCTTTCGGTACAAGCAATCTTTAATGATTTCATGCCTATTCCTCCTTATGTCTTTTTAGTTTATCTATTTATAATTTATTTAATATAAAAATTATATTATATGTATATTTTATTAATTAACATCATAATTATATATTTAGCAAATTTTAATGTAAATGCTATACTGAAAAACTATAATAAATAATTATAGCTAGCTTAAACCATTTCCTTAATTATAAAATAAATTTAATCAATTAAAATTAATACTAAAATTAAAGACTGCATAAAATACATATTTCTTAAATTCATTTTATGCAATCTTAATTATTTATATTATTTATTTTAAACCATATATGGTAAAATAAAAGTAAATTCTGTTCCTTCATTTAATTTACTTTTTACCTTAATTTCTCCACCATGAAGTTTTATTACCGATTGAGTTAATGATAATCCTAATCCAATTCCATTTTTTGAATGACTATTAATTCCTTCACATCTATAAAAGGGTTTAAAAATTTCATCATAATCCTCTTCCTTTATACCACTTCCAGTATCTATTACTTTTACTTCAATAGTATTGAGATCTTGATAACATAATATATCTATACTTCCATTAATTTTATTATATTTAATAGAATTTTCAATTACATTATAAAATGCCCTATATAACATAATTTCATTTCCCTTTATTTTATTTTTTATATTATATGAATTTAATTTTAATTTTATATTTTTTTTATTGGCAATAATAGATAAATCATCAACTATATCTTCTAATATCTCATCTATGCTAACAATTTCATTTAAAGGTGCATTTTCCTGTCTTATTATATCTAATAATGTTTCTATTATTAAATTCATCTTTAATATAGACTTTTCTACAACCGCCAAAGTTTTATCATACTCCTCTAAACTTTTGCAATTACTGCTTTTTAAAACATCTATATTTGTTTTAATTACTGCTAATGGAGTTTTTAACTCATGTGCCACACTAGAATTAAACCTTTTTTGTGATGCAAATGCATTTTCTAATTTTGCTATCATTTTATTAAAAGAAATTGTAAGTTCTTTAATTTCATCATTTGCTCCCTTAATACTTAAATTGGAATTTAAATTATCCTCATTTATTTTTTTTATATTTTTATTTAATTCTACAATTGGAATTAAAGCATTATTTACTACAAAATAAGTGCACATTCCACCAATAGTTACTACTAAAATAAATGCAATTATTGAAAGCCAATAAATTCTTGATGTTGTCTCTTCTATAGCTGATTCTATTGATATCTTATCAATTTCATCTTTAAAATCACCATTTAAATCTATTTTAATATCTTCTGTATTTGAATTAATTATTCCTTTTAGCTGTGGAACTGTATGCCTTACATCATAATTAATACTAAAAACAAGAATTCCACTAGTTATTGTCATTATTAATACAGTAAATAATGTAAGTTTCCATTTTAACTTTATTTTTATATTATTCACTAGTTATACCTCCAAATAAATATCCAACTCCTTTAATTGTTTTAATCATATTTTCATTACCACTAACAGCTGTTAATTTTTTTCTAAGAGAATATACATGAACTCTTATTACTGTTGTAAATGGGTCTGTATTTTCATCCCAAACATGATTTATCAATTCTTCGGAACTTATAACTTTATCTTTATTTTGAACTAGATATTTTAAAAGTGAATATTCTTTCAATGTTAAATTAAGAACTATATCATCATATGTAACTTTGTGTTTAGATACGTCTATAGATAATTTTCCCTCTTTTAAAATTGAAGGTTTACTTGCAAACTCTCTTCTCAAAAGAGCTCTTATCCTTGCCGTTAACTCTAAAAAATCAAATGGTTTTACTAAATAATCATTAGCTCCTAAGTCTAATCCTTTTATTCTATCCTCAATTTCTCTATTTGCAGATACAATTATTACTCTTGTGTTTATATCTTTTTCTCTAAGCTTTTTTAATATATAAAATCCATCTACCTTTGGCAAATTTATATCTAAAACCAATAAATCATATGTATTTAAACTTAAAAAATCTAAAGCCTCTTCTCCATCCATTGCTACATCAACGGCATAACCTTCATTTTTTAATCCTCTTTGTAGAGCATGTACTATATCAGCTTCATCTTCTACAATTAATAATCTCATCACATATTCCTCCTATTTTATAAATAAAATGGAGCTATCGCACCCTGAAAAATTATACACCATATATTGTACTATTTATTCTTAATGCGATAGCCCTATTTGTTAATAATTATAATATACAAATTTTAATTATACTACAAGGAGTTTTTTATTATTATTAATAATTTTATTATTTTTTATTTTATTTATTCAAAACCTGCTGCCTTTACTTCTTCTCTGAATTTTTCATCAAAACCAGTTACTTCTACATTTTTTCCATCAACTGTTAAGCTTACCCCATTTTTAAGGTTTGCTAAATCCTGTTCACTTAATTCAAAAGAAATATCATCATTACTTCCTTGATAATTATTTGAATTACTAGTTGAATTATTATAAGAATTATTATATTTATTACTATTTACTACTTTATCAACACCATTATTGGTATTTTTGTTACTATTATATGAACTTTCAGTTTTATTATTGCTTGATTTGCTTGCTACACTATTACTTGCTCTTCCTCCAGCAAAACTTAATAAACCTACTATTGTTAGCGCTAATACTCCAAATATTAATGATTTTTTCATATCTTATCATCCTTCCTTACATAAAACTTTTCTGATAACTTAATTTATTAATTATTTTATTTCTTAGGTTATCTCTTCTATGTTTTTATGATAACAAATCAAATGTAAAATCATCGTTAATTTTTAAAAATATTTATATATTATTTGTGAACTACTCTCCAATTATAGAAGTAGGGGCTTCTTGGTGAATATACCTAGCGGTAATAAATAAATATCTTTCCATCCAACTCACATTTACGGTGGAAAATGAGTGGAAAGATATATTTTTTAATACATATAAACCTTTATAAATGTCTATATTACTTAACTAACCTTACTACCGTCTCCGCATGTGCAGAGTTCAGTGTGTGAACAAAATTATTAACAAGATGTAGTGTGATTATAAACATCTTACTCTTTAAGTTTATCTTTTAAATTAAATCCAGGTTATTTCATCCATAGTATCCTTAAAACATTCACTTTCTAAAAAGTTCTTTCCTTTTGCTTTACTATTTCTATTTGCAGAATGTACATATGCTTCTGTACCTATAGCTCCATTATAGCTATCATAAGATTTATTGAAATGAATTGAAATAAATAAATCTGCCCCCATATTAGAAGCTTGACTAACTCCATATACTAAATCAGGGCTAGTACCCATTGGTCCAGGAGAAACATCTCTAGCGCTATGTCCCATTTGGTTAAGATATTTTACTACAGCAGAACACACTTTTCTATCTTCTACATATTCGTTTAATAAACCAACTGCTCCAATAGCTTTACTATTATGACCACCTCTTACAGCAATTTTCATATTATCACCTTTCCTTTTTATTATTAAAAGCTTAAATGCTTTCATTAATTTTATTACTATAAATAACTTTATTATACATCTTGTCAAAAAATGGAAACCTATATAGAGAAGAGAAAAATGTAAAAAATTTTTGGGGGTAATAGATTAATATGTATGTTTCTTGAAATGATATTTTTTAGCCCAGGGTGGTTTGAGTTCAAGAGGCAGCATAAATATATTTATTCGAGGAGGAATAGTAAAGACATGTTTTTTAAAATTGTCAAAGAAAAAACGAAGAACAAAAAGGAGGATATGTAATGACAAAGAAGCATTTTTTAACAATGTCTACAATACACAAAAATGACTGTGTGTATGATGTTAAATTCGCACATACATCAAAAGATATGTGTAATGGTAAGTATGTGTTAATGATAGGTAAAATTACACCTAAAAAATCTAAAACAAATAATATGAAAGATATTACAGGAAATAATACAGAAAAAGATGTACAAACTAATACATCAATGGATAGTGTTGTTGATCCTGTTGTTAAGCATGAAGAGGAAAAGGTAGAAATACCACTATTCATGGAATTTGACAGAATTAATAGGATGTATGCAAGAAGCATAGAGGAAATTAGTAACATGTATGCAAGAAGCATAGAGAAAATCAATAGAGAATCAGAATCTCTAAATAAAAAAGTAGCGTATAAAAAGAAAACTACGCAAAAAAAATCTTTTTATACACTACTAAACAAAATATTCAAATAAAACTAATATGGTGTCATTTTATGTAGCACCATTGTTTTAATTAATTATACAAGGAGGAAACAAATATGTCAATAAGAGATAATTACAGAATAGAAGATCATGGAGATAGATTCTTTGTATATGATTTCTGTAATAGATTTATATGTTCAGCTGATACAAGAAGAGAAGCTGAAGAGGAAATTGACCAATTATTAATGTCAGAGGAGTTAATGAAAGTAAGAACTCATAAAAATCATCATCAAGCATTACACCTATTTACTAATATTATCTATTGTGCTGATTGCGGTAAAGGAATGCATTTTAAGAAAAATAGAAAAGGGTATGTGTGTGGCACCTTTAATAAGCATGGAAGTAAAGCCTGCTCATCTCATATAGTCAGGGAAGCTAATTTATCTGCTATTGTTTTATCAGAGATAAAAAATTTATCATTAATGTTAAAAATACTGATTTATATGATAAGTTTAAATTAGAGATTGATAATGAAATATTAAAACATAAAAATGCATTAAAAAGTTATGAGGAGGATTTAACTATTCTAAAGAAAAGAAAATCTAAATCTATATCTATGCTTATTGATGAGATAATTACTAAATCAGATTATGAATTATTTATAAACGATATAGATGAACAAGTTAAATATTTAGAACATAAAATTGTTATAACTAACCAAGTTCTTGAAAAAATTTCTGATAGCTCATTATTAAATGAACTTAATAGAATAAAAAATGAAGAATTATCTTTAGATTAATTAATACCTGAGTTACTTCATCGTTTTGTTAAAAAAATTAATATTGAAGAGAATGGTACTCCAATAATATCCTATAGGCTTACAATGCCTCTTTCCACATTAATAAATAATTAGGAACCACAAGATTACCTTGTAGTTCCTATTAGTTTATTTTTGTTTAACGAGCTTCACACACACCTCAGCATGAGGAGTATTTGGGAACATGTCCTTAACTGTACTCCTATCCACCTTATAACCATTAGCTAATAATACATCTAAATTTTCAACCATTGTTTTTGGATTACAAGAAACATAAATTATTTCAGGTGAATTAAATCTAATTACATAATCTAAAGCCTTTGGAGAAACACCACTTCTTGGTGGATCTAAGATGATTATATCTGGTTTATCCTTAACTTTTTTAATAGTTTCAGCAACATCACCAGCTATAAACTCACAGTTATTTAATCCATTAAGCTTAGCATTTTCTTTTGCAGCTTCAACAGCTTCTTCAATAAGTTCAAGTCCAACAACCTTCTTTGCATTAGGTGCTGCTATTTGACCAATTGTGCCTGTTCCACAATAAAGGTCAAATACAACCTTATTTTCAGAATCTCCCATAAAATCTCTAACTACACTATAAAGAGATTCTGCTCCCTTAGAGTTAGTTTGGAAGAATGAAAATGGAGATATTTTAAATTTAAGTCCTAATAAATTTTCAACTATGTAATCTCTACCCAATAATACATTTACCTTTTCTGGTATAACAGCATCAGATAAAGAATTATTTTCAGTATGTAATACAGATACTAATTGACCCTTATAGTTTTGAGATTTAATTAATTCAGTATATTCAGTTAAGTCAAAATCAACTTGAGTTGTAGTTACTAAGTTAACCATAAGTTCACCAGTATTAGTAGCTTTTCTAATAACTAAGTGTCTTAAATAACCTTCTCTTTTCATTACTCTATAATAAGGTAATCCAGTTTTTCTAAAATACTCTACAGTTGTTTTAAGAACAGTTCTAAAATCTTCATCAACTATCATACAATTATCAACTGTTAATACACCAAATGACTTACCTTTCATATGCATTCCTAAAGTAAGCTCTCCACCTTTTTCTAAGTCACCAAATGTAAATTCCATCTTATTTCTATATTCCCAACAATTTTCACTTTCCTTAACTCCAAGATACATTCCCATAGGTAAATCTTTAGAATCAAAAAGCTCACATATTTCATCACTTAAAAATTCTAATTGTTTTTCATATGTTAAGTTTTGAGAACTACATCCTCCACATAATCCAAAGTGAGGACATGGTGCTGGTATTTCATATTCAGCTCTTTCAAGAACTTCTACAAGCTTTGCTTCTGCATATGTATCTCTTTTTTTCTTAACAGTTGCCTTTACCCTTTGTCCTGGGAAAGCTCCTTTTACATAAATCTTCTTTCCTTCACATTCTGATATTCCTGTTGATGGAAATTCTAAACTATTTATCTTTAATGTTAACTGACTTCCTCTTTTCATCTTGTACTCCAATCCTTATATTTAATTTATATACTTAGTTTTAATTAATAATCTTATAATAAAATTTTCAAGCATATAATTGTTTTAACTTCTAACTTTTAATATTATACATTAAAACAAAAAGAAAAACACCTCTATAATTTTTATAGAGGTGAACCCTTTTATCTAAAGATGAATTTTTTAGCTAAAGTTTTTCCATGTAATACTTCTTGCATTATTGGATAGTAAAGTACATTACTTATTATATACATAATTAAAAATAATTCTTCTCTTCCATCATTAGCAATTTGATATCCAAATACTCTTATTACTAATCCAAATACTCCAAATACAAGCATTGCTAATAATATTACAAATATTTGATCTAAAACTCCACTTAATATAACCTTAGTATAATATACTAGCTTTCCATCAGCTTTAATTTCTTCATCTCTTATAAATTCCTTTGCTTCTGCAACTTCTGCTTCTGCTAAATAAACTTCTGCTTCTTCTAATGATACTTCATTATTTTTATTTAACTTTTCTTCATTATTATTCACCATTTCTACCTCCATAGAATTTATATATTTATATAATTAAATCTTATTATTTACTTAAAGTTATATACTCTACTTTCTAACTTATATAACATAAAATTATCTGTTATTGTTATTGTTTCTTTTAAACCATCGATGTTATTTTCAATAGTTTTAATTTCATCACTTGTTCCATTTTTTATTATGTCATATATTTGTTTATTCAGCTCTGTATAATCTCTTTCATAATCTCCTGTAAAGGCTTGTGAGAATCCTGCTAACGATAAATTTTCAAACTCAAATTTTTGACCTTCTAATATAGTCTTTTTATCTAAATTATATCCCATTTTCATTTCTAATTTTCCACTTGCTAAGTCAGAACCATATTGTTTAAATCCAAAATACATACTTTCTAACCTTTCTGCATCTGGAATATCTAAATAAATATATGTATCATTAACCGATTCTCCATTTTCTTCTTTTATTTCATTTTCAGCTACTTCATATTCTAATGAATAGCCATTTGCTGTTGATTTTACACTTGCTAAAGCCTTATTATAAGCTTCTTTTACTTCATCCCTAGTATAATCTTCTGACCACTTACCTGGTAATATTTCATTATCTTTAACTTCTATTTGTGAATTATTATTTGCTAGTTTTTTATTATTTTCATTATTGCTTGAGCAGCCTACAACACTAATAGCTAAAATTGCAGACAATGCTAAAGCTATTACATTTTTCCTCATGTTGTTTCCCCCTATATATTTATTAGCATATGATATTATGCTTTCCTAAATCTTATTAATTATAACATTAATAGCCTGTTATTTAAATGTATTTGCTAGCATATTTATTTAAAATTCACATTAACATCTATATTTTTATGTTATTTTTTATTTTTTCAAATGTTTTTTCACCTATTCCATCAACATTTTTTAAATCTTCAATTGATTTAAAATTACCATTACTTTCTCTATACATAATTATAGAATTTGCTTTTACATCACCTATACCTGGTATTTCTTTAAGCTTATTTATATCAGCTGTATTAATATTTATTTTGCCATCATCAGCTTCTATGCTTTGAATTTCATTTTCAACTTTTTCTTGTGAAACTTCATCATTTATATTTTTAATTATTATAAGCTCATGATTGCTTAATTCTTTTGCTCTATTAATATTAGAAATATCTGCTTCCGGTGTTAATCCTCCAGCAGCTTCAATTAAATCCCTTATAATACTACCTTCATTTAATGTATAAACATCAGGTTTTATAACCTCACCCTTAATTTCTGCTACTATTTTATTTTTATTTAAATTTATAGTATTACTTTTGACACCTTCTACAGATTCTAATACTTCTTCTTGTTCCCCATCTTTACTTTTACTTTCATCATTTGTATCAATTTCAGATACATTTTCCTCAATAAATATATTATTCATATATTTATCCTTAAAAACATTATTTTTATTTTTTCCATATGTAAATAGTGAAATTATTAAAATTAAACTTAATATTATTGTTAATCCAACTACTTTATTTTCCTTAAATATACTTAATAATTTTTGTTTAAATTTATACATTTATTTACCCCTCTATTTTACTTTATTATAAATTATTAACATTTTTATCATATATAAACTAAATTAATCTATTTATCTATAGTTTTTTAACACTTTTTTTGGTAAACTAAATAAGTAAAATTATAAAATAATATGGAGAAAAAAATGAAAAAGTTATTTTTTAAAATATCTACTTTAGTAATATTTTTTATACTATCTATTGCAAATATTACCATAATAGACTCCTTTGCATTTCCTAATATATATTCTGAAGGAGTATATCTTATGGATGCAAAAACTGGTCAAGTACTTTATGAAAAAAATTCTAATAATCAATATATGCCTGCTTCTACAACTAAAATAATGACTGCAATACTTGCATTAGAAAAATGTAATCTTACTGACGAAGTAACAATTAGTGAAAATCCACCCAAAGCCGATGGTTCTTCTATTGGTATCGAACAAGGTGAGGTTTATACTATAGAAGAATTACTTATTGGATTACTTTTAGAGTCTGGAAATGACTGTGCAGAAGCAATTGCTGAACATATAGCAGGTTCAAATGAAGAATTTGCTAAATTAATGAATGAAAAAGCTAAAGAATTAGGAGCAACAAATACTAATTTTAAAAATCCTAGTGGCTTAACACAAGAAGGGCACTTAACTACTGCTCATGATTTAGCCTTAATAATGAGATATGCTTCACAAAATGCTGATTTTGTTAGAATTGCACAAATGCCTAATTATTATTTTGAAAATCATCCTTATTCTGATGGAAGTCAAAAATGGGCTATAAACCATAACCCCTTATTAAAAGAAGGATCACCATATAAATATCAATATGCTGATTGTGGTAAAACTGGTTATACTATTGCTGCAAATCATTCATATGCTGCAACAGCAATAAAGGATAATCAAGAAATAGTTGGTGCATTTTTAAATGCTACTGATAAGAATGGATTTTATACAAGCATAGGACAATTGTTTGATTGGGGATTTGAAAATTTTAAAACTGAAAAGATTATTTCAAAGGGAGATAAGTTAGAAGATTATTCAATAAACAATTCAACTACAATTCCTTTAATTTCTAATAATGACGTGTATTATACACTTAATATTGGAAATGGAGAAAATCTATCTAATATAAATTTATCACTTAATTATGATAATAAAAATTTAAACAAAATTTCAATAAAACAAGGGGATAAGCTATTCACAGCTTCTGTTTTAGTTAATAATCAAAAAATATCTAATATAGATTTATTAAGTGGTGAAGATGTAAAGTATACTCCAAGCACTATTATCAAAAACATTTTACACTCAAATAATTATTTTATTATTGGAATAATTTTATTTGTTATATTAATAATTATTATATTTATAATAATTTCATTACTACGCCATAGAAAAAGAAGAAAAAACTTTTTATCTAAACGTTCATATATAAGAAATAAGCATAATTTTTAATAAATATAATAATAAAAGGGTTGCCAAGTATATGCAAACCCTTTTATTATAAATAATTTTATTTATTTCTTAAGTTTTCTAAAAGTAATTTTATATCATCTGGTAATTGTGCTCTTAATTCAAGACTTTCTTTAGTTCTAGGTGACTTAAAATTAAGTCCATATGCATGAAGTGCTTGCCTTGAAATTAAATTTGCATCTTCTTCAAATCCATATAAAGTATCCCCATAAATAGTATGTCCTAATGAACTTAAATGTACTCTAATTTGATGTGTTCTTCCTGTTTCTAAAAGGCATTCAACTAAATCTGCATCATTTAATCTTTCTACAACCTTATAATGAGTTATACTTCTTTTTCCTCTTTCATCAACTACTCTTTTCATATTTCCTTCAATTTCTGGTCTATAAATTGGCTTATCTATAGTTCCTTCCATTTTATCCATATGTCCATGAACTAATGCTAAATATCTTTTTTCTATTTGATTTTGCTGTATATCCTTTGATAGTTCCATATGAGCATATTGATTTTTAGCTATTATTATTAACCCAGATGTATCCATATCTAATCTACTTACAAGCCTTACAATACAATCTTGATTTGTTTCCTTAAAATAATATAATAATGCATTAGCTAATGTTCCAGATTGATATCTCTTAGTTGGATGTACAACCATATTAGGTCTTTTATTTACCACTATAATATCGCTATCTTCATACACTATATCAATATCAATTTTTTCTGGTTCTATATTTTGACTTTCTTTCTTTTTAAGATTAATTAATATATTATCGTTAGCTTTTAAAACATAATTCATTCTAACAGGCTCATTATTTACTATTATTCTTTTATCTAAAGCTGCACCTCTTATAAGTCTTGAAGACAAGCCCATTTCTTCCTTAAGATATTCTCTTATCTTTCTTCCTTCAAAATCTTTATCTACACATTTTTCTAAAGTACTGATATTTTTCCCCTCCTTTATATAATAAAAGTTAAGACTTAAAAATTAAGCAATTATTTATTTAACATATTAATTTAGTATTACTTAATTTTCAAATGAGCAATTACTAATTTTATATTATAACTTCTTAATTCTAATTCTTAACCTTTTAAATAAATATATATTTTAATCATTAAATGTTAAATAATCTTCACCTATAATAATTACAGCATCATATGATTTATATTCATCTTTCTTATTTTTAGAATATTTATTGATTCCTGTATCTTCACTTAAAATTTTTCTAACATCTTTTTTATTAGTTAATATTTCCGATTCTTTAGATCTATCATAATTACCAACACTAATATTGCTATACCCTATATTTTCTAACTCAATTTTTAAATTTCCTGCTAACCCATTTACTCTTGTAGCATTTAAAATCATTATAGAATACTTACTTCTATAAATACTATTATTTATATCACTTGTTATTTGAAGAGATTTTAATAAATTTTTATTATAAGATGGATTCATAACTAAAAAATCTTGTCCATAAATTTTTTCATTATCACCTTGCAAAGTAGCCATAGATACACCAGAATTATTTATCATCTTCATTCCATAGTAAATCATACTACTTCCAGGCATATTAGTTACAACATTTTCTTTAATAGCCTTAAGTATGCTTGGTATTTTTGTTATAATTGCTGTACTAGTGCACTTTTTAATTACCTCTGATATAAATGCTTGTTGATTCTTAATTCTTCCTATATCACCTTCTGCAAGACCAGTTCCATCATTATTTTTTCTCCATCTAAAGAATTCCTCAGCTTTTTTCCCATCTAATAATACTGTTTCACCTGCATTAAAATGTATATGTAAATCTTGTGCATCATCATCATAATACATATTTCTATCAATATACATTTCAACACCACCAATAGCATCAATTAAATTTCTAAAAGCAGCATAATCTATTTCAACTAAGTAATTTACCTTTATACTTAATAAACTTTCAACTTGCTTAATTACTTCTTTTTCTCCCCCTAAAACATATGCTGCATTCATTTTCCAATAAGGAATTAAATTACCATTACCATCATGTGCATTTTCAACTTCAATTAAAGTATCTCTAGGAATTGAAACTAAATTAATTGCATCTGTACGTGGGTTATAATTAATTAACATCATTGTGTCTGTTCTTCTAGCTGATGAATTTGCTGTATTTTCTGCATCTCCTATATCCATTCCTAATAATAATATATTTACAGTTTCATTAACACCTGGTTTGCTTGCCGATATAATATCATTATTATTAAGTGATGATATGAATGAAAATAAATATACCCCAACTAATAAGACAAGTATTAGCATTGTTAAAAATGCAGCAGTAATAGCTCTTTTTATCATTACTGATTTTTGCTCTTTTTTTCTAAGTTTCTTTTTTAATTCAAGTTGTTCCCTAGGACTTAATTTCCTAACTCTCCGTCTAGCATTGCTATTTCTTTTATTACCATTAGCTCCTGCCATCTTCTCATCCCTCACCTTACAAAACTTAATAATAAATTTAAATACTAACTATTATATATTAAATAATTTCTAGCTTTAATAGAATTTAAGTCAACAGCACAATCTTTAGTTAACAAATACATAATCGTATGAGTTAATGCCTTTAACACTGCATCATTTAGGTTTTTACGTGAAATATCTCTAATTGCTTCTATCCCTTGAAAATTACGTGAAGGTTCAATTAAATCTGCAAGATATATTATCTTTTCTAAATTACTCATATTTTCCCTTCCAGTTGTATGCCATCTCATTGCATTTAATACATCTTCATCTTCTATTTCAAAGATTCTTTTTGCCATAATAGGTGCAATTATTGAATGCCATAATTCTTTACTATTTTTTTCATCATTAGATAGTTTGAGATTTTCTTCTTCTATTACCTTTAACATATCTTCATAGCTCATATTTTTTGCTATATCATGACAAAGTGCTGCTATCTCAGCTTTTTGTTTATCTTCATTATAAATTCCCGCAAGTTCAATAGCAGTTTTTACAACTCCTAAGGTGTGACCATATCTAGATGGTTTTAAATTATCCTTCAAATAACTTTTTATTTCATCTACTCCCCACATTTTATTCTCTCCTATATAACTTATTTTCACTTATATACTTCTTTACTTCTTCTGGCAAGAAAAAATCTACTCTTTTCCCATTAGCTATTCGCTCCCTAATCATTGATGAAGATATATCAATATCAGTAACATTTAATATTACTATTTTAGCATCATATTTTTTCTCTAATTTATATTTTTGCTCTTCAAGAATACTTTTATTATATTCCCCTCTATTAAATGCAACAAAAGTACAATTATTTAATACTAAATCGGTATTTCTCCATTTTTCTATAGCCATTAATGAATCTGCTCCTGCAATGAAAAATACTTCAACATTATCATCTTGCTTTTTTAAATATTGTAAAGTTTCATAAGTATAACTATATCCATTTTTTTTAATTTCATAATCACTAATTTCAAAGCCTTCGTATCCTTCGATTGCCTTTTGAACCATATTATATCTATATTTAGAGTCTATTATTTTACTCTCCTTTTTATGTGGTGGATTTCCAGCTACCATAAATATAATTTTATCTAAATTTAATTCTTCCTTAGCTTCATATGCTATATATAAATGTGCTAAATGTATGGGATTGAATGTTCCCCCCATCATACCATACCGTTTCATAATTATTTATTTTTTCCTTGTGGTAATTCTATCTTAGGCTTCTTTTCAGATTTTTTATATAATACTATTTTACTTCCAATTGCTTGAACACCATCACAACCAATTGCTTTACAAATTTCATCTGAAACTTCTCTAGCAGCTAATCCACTATTTTCTAAAACCTTTATTTTAATAAGTTCTCTAGCTTCTAATGCATCTCCTAATTGCTTTAAGAAAGCTTCTTCAACACCATTTTTACCAATTTGGAATATTGGACTCATAGTATTTGCAAGTCCTCTTAAATAAGCTCTTTGTTTTCCTGTTATCATAAAATATTTCCTCCTATAAAATGTACTCGAATTCGAAGTCATTTAATCTAACCATGTCTCCGTCTTGTACTCCCATATCTCTAATTTGTTGTAATACTCCTTTATTATTAAGTACCTTATGGAAGTATCTTAATGAATCTGCATCATGAATATTTACAGATGCAAGTAATCTATCAACAAATGATCCAGTAACAACATAAGTGTTGTATTCTTCTCCTTCTTCAACGTTGATTTCATATGTGAATCTTTTTTCTTGTTCAACATATCTTTCTTCCTCTGGAATTTCTAAATCCATTACTGGGATTTCTGTTAACATTCTACCAGCTTCCTTAATAACTTCTTCAACTCCAGATTTAGTTGCAGCAGACATTTTAAATACTTTATCAAAACCTAATTCATTTACTTTCTTTTTAAAGTCTTCAAATACTAATTCATCATAAAGCATATCAGCTTTATTAGCTACTATTATTTGTGGTCTATCCCAAAGCTTTACAGAATACTTTTTAAGCTCTTCATTAATAGTAACGAAATCTTCAAAAGCATCTCTACCCTCAACTCCTGATATATCAACTACATGAATTAATAATCTTGTTCTTTCGATGTGTCTTAAGAAGTCTAATCCTAAACCAACCCCTTCAGCAGCACCTTCAATTATTCCTGGAATATCTGCCATAACAAATGAATTTATTCCTTCTGCCTTAACAACACCTAAATTTGGCTTTAAAGTTGTAAAATGATAGTTAGCTATCTTTGGCTTAGCAGCTGTAACTGTTGAAAGTAATGTTGATTTTCCTACATTAGGGAAACCAACTAAACCAACATCAGCAAGTAATTTTAATTCAAGCGTTAAAACTCTTTCTTCTGCTGGCATACCTGGTTCTGCAAAATGTGGTGCCTGTCTAGTTGGAGTACAGAACTTACAGTTTCCTTTACCCCCTTTTCCACCTCTTGCAATGACAAAGGTATCATCTTTATGTGAAAGGTCAGCAATAACTTTATTACTTTCAAAATCTCTAACAATAGTTCCCATTGGAACTCTTATGTATAAGTCTTCTCCATCTTTACCATAGCACTTTGAACCTTGACCATTTCCACCTGATTCAGCTATGAACTTTTTCTTATATTTAAAGTCTAAAAGTGTTGTTAAGCCTGTATCAACAGTAAATATAACACTTCCACCTTTTCCACCATCTCCACCATCTGGTCCTCCAAGTGGAACATACTTTTCTCTTCTAAATGTGACTGCACCGTTTCCACCAGCACCTGATCTAACTAATATCTTGGCTCTATCTATAAACATAGTTACTTTCCTCCTTGTAACTTTCTAATGTTAAACATAATAATCTATTTTTATTATTCCATAACATACATATTTTATAATAGTATATATAAAATATGTATTTATTACAAGAATAAAAGCACCCTTACGGGTGCTTTTACCTATATTAAATATAATTATTCAGCTATTTCTTCAACGTTAACTGGGTAAACAGAAACTTTCTTCTTGTCTCTTCCCATTCTTTCAAATCTTACGATTCCGTCTTCTTTAGCAAATAAAGTGTCATCTCCACCCTTACCTACGTTTAGACCTGGGTGAATCTTAGTTCCTCTTTGTCTGTAAAGGATGTTTCCAGCTAAAACGAATTCTCCGTCAGCAGCCTTAGCACCTAATCTTTTAGATTCAGAGTCTCTACCATTCTTTGAACTACCTACCCCTTTCTTATGGGCAAATAATTGAAGGTTCATCATTAACATACTCATTACACCTCCTCGAATTTTATTTTTATATATTCATTCCGTCTATTTTTACCAAAACTAACGTCAAGGGACATAATTAAACTTTCTAAACTTTTTTCAAAGGTTAAAAGCAATATCTGTCCTTTTTTAATATCTTCATTTTTAAGATTATGTAAATTCAGTGATAAAAATCCATCCTTTACTTCATACTTTACTGGTAGCTTTAAAACTTCCTCCATGCCTATTACAACACTTTGAGATAAAACTGAAACACTATTACAAATCATGTCATATGCATCACCTGTAGTACTTTCCATTTCTTCTCTCGATAAAGCATGACCCTCTATCTTAAATCCAAGAGATATTTCTTTTTGTTTAAATATAATAATCTTTATCATAACTTAAAATTAAGCTTCGATTTTTTCGATTACTAATTTAGTGTAAGGTTGTCTGTGACCAGTTTTCTTTCTGTAGTCCTTCTTAGGCTTATACTTGAAAACAGTAACTTTCTTAGCCTTACCTTGAGCTGCTACCTTAGCAACAACTTTAGCTCCTTCAACTACTGGCGCACCAACAGTTAAAGTTTCTCCGTTAGAAACAGCTAAAACTTCTGTTAATTCGATTGTTGAGTCAACTTCAGCGTTTAATTTTTCAACGTATATTACGTCTCCTTCTTGAACTCTGTATTGTTTTCCTCCAGTTAATAATACTGCGTACATTATAAAAACACCTCCTCTTAAACGGTCTCGCCAATTTAGGTACAAAGATTTAACTTTGTTTTTTTAAAACCCGTTATGTGCGGTTTACAAATGACATTTTATCATATAAACTTACAATTTGTAAAGAAATTTATTATAGTTTTTCAATTGTTTTAATCTTATATTTTTGGTAATTTTCTTTTTGAGATACAAATATAAGCGGCTCAATCCTATACCCTTCTATATCATATACAAAATTCAAATAAATCTCTTTATCTATTCCCTCAATATTTTTCAAAAACTTAAATATATCTTGCTTAATATCTTCTTCATAATTTTTATCTATTTCTATATAAAAGTCCTTAATAGAATTTTCATTATAGCATTTTATTATTTCATTTCTAATAAGATTTTCAATATATGAAAGCTTTAAAATAAATCCATTACTCTTACATTTTCCACAAGGCTCTTCTAAATATTCATAAATTGATTTGCCTTTTCTTTTTCGACTAATTTGAATTAAATCAAGTTCAGTAAACGGGAAAATTTTAACATTACCTTTATCAGCTTCTAATGATTTTTTTAATGCTTTAATTACATGTACTTTTTGACTCTCATCTCTCATATCAATGAAATCAACCACTATAATTCCACTTAAATTTCTTAATCTAATTTGTCTTCCAACTTCCTTAGCCGCTTCTAAATTAGTTTGCATTATAGTTTTATTAAAATCTCTTCCCTTTACATTTTTCCCACTATTAACATCAATTACATACATTGCTTCTGTTTTATCAATAACAATGTATCCACCACAATGCAAATTTACCTTTTTATGCCTTAATTTAATTATTTCTTTTTCTATTCCGCTATAATCAAATAAAGTTCTCTTACTTTCATAAAACTTAAATTCAATTGCTTTTTTTTCTTTAAGTAAATTTTTAATATTTTCAAGGAGCTTATAATCATCAGCTATAATCCTAGTTTTTCTATCATCTAATTCTTCTAAAAATCTAAGTATCATGCTATTTGATTTAACTTTTCCAATAGTTGTTGAGTATCTAAGCTTATTTTCCATCTCTTCTTTTTTTTCTAATAATGAATTTAATTCACTTAGTAATTCTTCATCTGTTGCAGTTTCAGCTTCAGTTCTATATACTATTTCAATACCTTTAATTGGTTTAGTAAGATTTATTAATCTTTGCCTTTGTTCCATATCAGAAATTCTTTTTGATATTGTAATTCCCTCTACTCCTATTGTTAAAACAATATATCTTCCAAGTATATTTACCTTATTACTAACTTTTGCACCTTTGTTTCCTAAAGGCTCTTTTAATACTTCAACTAAAAGTTCTTGCCCTTTTTTAACTACAGTTCTTTTAAGTTCTTCACTATAATACATATAAGCTTCTTTTGCCAATCCAATATCTAAAAATATTGAATTAATAGCTGGAATTATATTTTTTACTCTAGCTTTATAAACTTCACCAATTTGAGGTTCAATAGTTTTTTCTTCAACAAGACACTCTACTAATTCATCATTTTCCTTTACGGCTATTCTGATTAATTCTTCTCTTTTCTCAACAAAAATCTCTCTCATATTAAAACTACCTTAAATGCCCTTATATAAAGGAATATATTTATTACTCTTTAAAATATACATTTCTTCTCTCTTAATATTAACAAAAGCTTCTGTATTAATTTCTGAGATTTTTTCTTTTAAATAATTAACTAAAAGCTCCGCTGAAAGATTTTCTCTACTTCCAGTTGCAATTAATGTATTTAAAACTAATTCATCATCTTTTATCCAATATTTAAATTCCTTAACAAGAGGTTTTATATCAGTAAGTTTTTCACCTTTTTTCGTTTTCTTTATAATTTCCCACTTTTGCTCATTAAGTGTTTTCATCATTTCTTCTTCAACCTTAGATGTTCCATTAAGTTTTATCTTAATAATATATCTTGCCCCATCTAAAAGTGCCATAGTTTGTGGTAACCTCTTAACATTTTCTACTATTTCAACAGATGTTGCATGTAAAAATTTAATTGTTGGAGGTGCACTTTCATTTAATTTTTCTAAAACTTCACCTACCCCAACAGCTTCTGTTAAAACTAAATCTAAATATTCACCATCTGAATAAACCCCAACTGAAAGTGGTTGTGCTATAGATAATGCCATATGAGGATTAAAACCTTTTGAATATTCAGCTGGTAAGCCTGATCTTCTTATTATTCTTTGAATAGTTCTCATTAAATCTAAGTGACCAATAAACTTAATATCAGCACCTTTAGTAAATTTAATTACGTATCGCACCTTCAAAACACTTCCCTTCTTTAAAGTTTACATTTATTCCGCATCCAGTACATCCTTCTAAGCAATTTTTAGTAAGTTCTGCTTTTTTAGCCTTTTCATTTTCTCTTTCCATATACTTTCTATTAACACCAATATCTATAAAGTCCCAAGGAAGTATTTCATCATACTCTCTTTCTCTATAAACATAGAATTCTGAATCTAAATTACATTCTTCCATTGCTTCATTCCATATTTCCATATTGAAATATTCTGACCAACCATCAAATTTAGCACCTTTTTCAAATGCCTTGATTAATACATCACAAGTTCTTCTATCTCCTCTTGCAAATACAGCTTCCATAAATGAAGTTTCTTGTTCATGATAATTGTAAACTATACTTCTTGATTTAATAGCGCCTCTAACTGCTTTAATTCTTTCATCAACTATTTCTGGTCTTGCCATTGGAGCCCATTGGAATGGAGTAAATGGTTTTGGAACTAATATAGATGTACTTACAGTAATCTTTAATCCCTTATTTCTAACATCCTTTGGAATTCCAAAGTAAACATCAGCCATCTTTTCTGCTAATTCACCAATTCCTGCAGCATCTTCAGTTGTTTCATAAGGAAGCCCTAATATGAAGTATAATTTAATCGTGCTCCATCCTGATTCAAATGCACTTTTAGCAGCCTCTAAAATTCTTTCTTCAGTTAACCCTTTATTTATTATGTCTCTCATTCTTTGAGAACCTGCTTCTGGAGCAAAAGTTAATCCTGTTTTTCTAACCTTTTGTATTTCTTTAATTAAATCTACTGAAAAGGCATCTACTCTAATAGATGGAAGTGCTATTCCTACCTTATCTGCTTCATGTTCTAAAACTAAACTAGATATTAAATTTTGAATATTTGAGTAGTCACAAATACTTAATGAAGCTAATGATACTTCATCATATCCAGTAGCCTTTAGCGCCTTTCTAGCCTGTTCAATTAATGTATTTGTAGTTTTTTCTCTTACTGGTCTATAAATCATACCAGCTTGACAGAACCTACAACCATTAGTACATCCTCTTGCTGTTTCTAAAACAACTCTATCATGAACTATATCAGTATAAGGAACTATCATTTCATCTGGGAATGATACCTTGTCAAAATTGTTAACTATTCTCTTCTTAACCTTTGCTGGAACATCTTCATATTTTGGAGTAAACTCTCTTATTGTTCCATCTTCGTTATAACTTACATCATATAATGATGGCACATAAATTCCACCAATATGTGATATTTCTCTTAAAAACTCTTTTTTATTAACTTTTCCATTAGCTTTATGTTTTGCATATACCTCTAAAACATCATCCATCATTTCTTCGCCTTCCCCAATTTCAAAGAAATCTACAATGTCATATAAAGGCTCTGGGTTATAAGCACAAGGTCCACCAGCCATAATTATTGGCTCATCTTCTCCTCTTTCACTTGCTCTTATAGTTATTCCTGACATATCAAGCATATTTAATATATTTGTATAGCTCATTTCATATTGCAGTGTAAAACCTAACATATCAAATTGATCTAATGGTGTCTTTGTTTCTAATGTAAATAATTTAATATCACTTTTTCTCATCAAAGTTTCCATATCAGGCCATGGAGCAAAAACTCTTTCACAATATGTATTTTTTCTTTCATTTATAGTATGATATAAAATTCTTGTTCCCAAATGAGACATTCCTACTTCATATACATCTGGAAAACAAAAAGCAAATCTTATATTAACATCATTAGGATTTTTTATAACTTGATTTAATTCACCACCAACATATCTAGATGGCTTTTCTACTTTACATAAAATATCATCAGTTATCTTATTCATAAGTACCTCCATTAATTTAATGATAAGTGGCAAGTTTTCCCTGATTAGTTTGAAGCTTTTAGTTTGAAGTTAGTAGTTAAATAGAAAATTCAGCTTATTCTGAATTTTTAAAAATATATTTTTAGAAATTCCTTAATGAATTTCATCCTAAACTACAAACTACTAACTACCAAGTTAAATCTTGCCACTTGCAACTTGTCATTGTCTAAGTGTTATTCTAGCATATTAAATATTAAAAAGTAAACTAAATACCTTGCTTATTTCTAATATAAAAATATTCTTCTAAAGTTATATTGCCATAGCCCTTTAATGCTTTTATTAATTCATCTTCATTCATAATAAATAAAACATTTAAATCATCATCTAATACATAAAATATATTAAATCTATTTTTATCTATTATTGACATGATGTTTGCAAGTCCTTGTTTGTAGTATACTGATATACTTTTATTTTCCATATATTTATTCCTTAACAATTTATTTCTCTTCATAAATATATTTCCCATTAATATATACATTGCTGATTTTTGTTCTGTTCTTGTAATTATACCTACAACTATTGAAGCAATCAATAAACTTATATTTATAATGCCTTTATATAAAAATGCCATTATAAAAATTACAAATAAACCAATTGCTATTATATAGCTTATTTTAGAAACTATAGAATTTGCCCTTTTATATAACATTTTATTAGATAGTATAATTTCCAATATTCTTGAACCATCTAGAGGATATGCTGGAAGTAAATTAAAAATTAATAAATTAATATTAATATTAACCATTCTAGTTATCCAAATATTATGACTTATTAAACTAAGGAAAAAAAATATAAATATAATTATAAAATTTGTAATAGGACCTGCTAAATAAATTTGTAATTTTTCCTTTTTACTTAGTTCCTCAATATTTACAAATTGTGCTTTAGCTCCATATATATGAATTTGAATATCATTAAACTTACACCCATTTTTTTTAGCTATTACTATATGTGCTGCTTCATGAGCAATTATACTAATAAAAGCTAAGACAAATGAATTATTTAAGCTTATCAATATAAAAAATAATATAATTTCAGCTAAAATTCCTCTTTTCCATCTCTCCATCTGTCTCTCCTTAAAACATCACACCCCTTAGTAAAACTATATATTTAAAAATTATTACTATCTTTGCTTATATTAGTTTTTATGTAGTTACTTATTTTATTAAAAAATTGAGATAAATTAAAACTTTCTACACTATTTTCAACTTGACTATAAGTTGTATCATTAATTACTGCTTTAACATTTTTATATGAATCCATTTGTCTAGGTGTATATTTTAAATAAAAAGCTGACATTAACATAAAAATAACTACTACTAATTGGTATATAAAAACATTTAACATACTTTCAAAAAAATCTTTCTTTTTACTCTTATTTTTATTTGTATCTTTATATCCATAAACTTCTTCAAATGAATCTCTAGTATATACTGGTGAATTATTTTTCTTCATATTTTTATTTTGTAGATTTTGATAATATTTTTTATATTGAGAATTATAATTTCCCATTTATACCTCCTAAAAAATTGATTACTAAATTATATTTTATTGTATAAAAAAATATGCAATATATTAAATTATAATAAATTGCATATTAAAATACTTAAAAGTTAATTTTAGTTTTTCTCATTCCTATATTCATAACTAACCCTAATGATAATATAGTTGTTAATAAAGAACTCCCTCCATAACTAACTAGTGGTAATGTTATGCCAGTTATAGGCATTAACCCTATAGTCATGCCGATATTTTGCCATATTGCAAATAATAAATATGCTATCATTCCAGTAGTTACAATTCGACCAAAAATATCTTTTGAACTTTCTGCTATATTAATCATCCTAGAAAGCAATAATACATATAAGCTTAATAAACAAATCGCTCCAAATGTTCCCCATTGTTCACAAACTTGAGTAAATATAAAGTCTGTTTGGATTTCTGGAACGTATTGTGATGAATACCCACCTGTTCCATCATTGGCTAATGAATTTAAACTACCAAAAAATCCACCTGATCCTATTGCTATAAGTGATTGTCTTAAGTGGTAACCTGAATCTGATGAATCTGCTTCAGGGTTTTGAAATGATGTAATTCTCTTTTTTTGATAATCCTGAATTAATCCTGAATTCCATACTAATACTATTCCTAATATTAATGCACCTAATCCACCTAAAATTATTCTTTTATCTAATCCACCAATAAAGAAAACCCCTAAAACCATAAAAAATAATACCATTGTCATTCCCATATCTGGTTGAATCACTATAAGTCCAGCTGGAATTATAGCATAAAAAGCTAATATAGAAAAATTTTTAATATTATTTATTTCTCCATCCATATCATCAAGCTTTTTACCCATCATCATTATTGTCCCAATTTTAGCAAGCTCTGCTGGTTGAAATGATAATGGTCCTAATCTTATCCATCCTTGTGCACCATTAATAGTTGACCCTATTATCAATACTAAAACTAACAATGCAATTGATCCCCAATAAAATATTGGTGTAAATGCTTTAATAATAGAATAATCTATTGCCAAAACGAAATATAATAAAACTAATGATGCTATAAAGAAAACCGATTGTTTTACTGGAAATAGCATTCCTCCAGCTGTTGTTTTCTTTGCTAAATATATATTAACTATACCAAATGATGTAATTAATATTATTGATATAATCATCCATTTATCTACTTTTTTTAATTCTTTTAAACTAATTTTAAAATTTGATAAAGGCACTCTCTCAACCTCCTAAAATTTATACTTTTTAATTATAGCTTATTTATTCATTTTTCTCTATAAATAATTACATTGTATATATAAAATTCATAAAGTATTAAGAATTGGTTTATTAATACTAAATACACAAATAGTATATGTATTCTAAATTAATATATTAAATTAACATTAATATATCATAACTAAAAAAGAGTATATCATATACCCTGATATACTCTTCTTTAGTTATCTGCCCTTTAAATTTTTAATTGGAATATTTGCAATTAATGCTGGTCCACCATCACCCTCAATATCTTCACTTCTACTTAATGAAATTTCAACATCCCCTACATCAATCTCTATATACTTAGAAATAACTTCTAATATTTCTTTTCTAATTTTATCTAATGTTTCAGGAGCTAAATCCCCTCTGTCATGAATTAATATTAACTTTAATCTATCTTTAGCAACTTCTTTTGGCGTAGTTTTGCTAGAAAACATTTTTAAAAAATCCATACAGCTCAAGCCTCCTAATTTTTCTTAAACAATCTTCTTATTGCTGAAAATAATCCAGTTGATTCAGAACCTAACTTAAGTAAAGGTACTTCTTCTCCATTAAGTCTTCTTGCAATATTTTTAAAAGCTTGACCTGATTGAGCTTTATCATCTAAAACTATAGGCTCCCCTTTATTAGTTGAAACAGTTATGCTTCTATCATCTGGAACTACCCCCAGTAATTTAACAGATAAAGTTTCTATAATATCAGGAACATCAAGCATATCTCCTCTTTTAGTCATTTCATAATTTAATCTATTTACTATTACAGCATGATCTTCTAAACCTTTTGCATCCAACTTTCCAATTACTCTATCAGCATCTCTTACTGATGTAATTTCAGGATTTACAACTACTACAGCCTTATCAGCACCTACAACTGAATTTTCAAACCCTTGTTCAATTCCAGCTGGAGAGTCTATTAATACATAATCAAATTCTTCTTTTAATTTATTTACTAACTCAAACATATCTTGAGATCTAATATCATCTTTATCCTTTGTTTGAGCTGTTGGTAAAAGACAAAGATTTGGATATCTTTTATCTTTTATTAAAGCTTGCTTTAATCTACACCTATTTTCAATTACATCAATAATTGTATATACAATTCTGTTTTCTAATCCCATTAATACATCAAGGTTTCTAAGCCCTGTATCTCCATCGACAACAACTACCTTTTTACCTAATGCAGCTAATGCTGTTCCTAAATTTGCAGTTGTTGTAGTTTTTCCAACTCCACCTTTACCTGATGTAATAACTATCGCACATCCCATGCTAATCCCTCCACTTTAGTAAATATATTTGTTTGGTAAATATGGCTCTACTACTATGTAACCATCTCTTATTTTAGCAACCTCTGGATACGATGGTTTAACCCCATCATCTGGTGATGTAGTTAATATATCTGATATCTGCATTAATTCAGGTTGCATTGAAAATGCAGCTATTATAGACTTATTATTTCCTCCAGCTCCAGCTTTAACATTACCTCTTATACTTCCTAAAACAATAATATTTCCTCCAGCCGATACCTCTGCACCACTATTAACATCACCTATTATGATAATATTACCTGGATATTCAACTGATTGTCCTCCTCTTATTGTTTTCTTTATAAACTTAGTTTTTCCTTCATGAACACCATTAAAAATTTTAACATTATTAGTATCTTCTTTTACTTTACTAATATCCTCAAATACACAATCTTTAATATGTATATTTTGAAATAATTCATCTTTCAATTTACCTATTTCTAAATCACTAATATGTTTAAAATTAGATGTTATTTTTAATATTGAATTTTTATAAAAGCCCTTGTTAACTGATAAACATTTAATCACTGCTTCAAGCATATCATCAAATCCAATAAACTTTTCCATATCAATATTTACATTTACGCCATCTTTATTACCTTTTATTTGTATTCTGTCATCCTTCATTGGTTATCCTCCACCAATTAAAAACTCAATTTAATATTAATTATATCATATAACTACAATTAAAAACATAATTTGAATTAAACTCTTGCAATTTTCCTTCAAAATAATACTTATTTTACCAATATATATTATTTATTGTAAATTAACTCTTTTATTAAGTAAAGAATATATATTCCTTTTTTATTTTATATAAAACTTATAAACTTGAAAGAGAGTCTTGACTTATCAAAACTCCCTTTTAAATTTAATCTATACCTGTTCCATTTTCAATTGGAATTTCTAAATTTCCAACATTATCTTAATTACTTAAATCTTGTTGGTTATCAATATTTTGTTGATTTTCTTGATTGTTTAAATCTTGTTGATTTTCTTCTTCAACTTGCTTATTATCTGTTGGTGCTGCTAAAACATACTTTTCATAAGTTGTTGATGTTGCAGGGTAATTTGGATTTATATTTAATAATTCATTCTTAAAATAAGCTTCATATATTGCTTTATGAACAAATGCACTATTAGCGCCTCTATTTCCATCATATATAGTTGAAAATATAGCAATTTGAGGATTATTTGCAGGAGCAAAACTAATATAGTTTGCATATGCTTTTCTTCCTTGATAATCATATTGTTCTTGAGTGCTAAAATCGGCTGTTCCTGTTTTACCTGCAACTTCTATTGGAAAACTTGCAAATAATGAATAGTTAGTTGAATTAGAAGGTGATGTATTAACTCTTATCATCCCTTCTTTTATAGTTTGAAGTATATTTGCTGGAATGTCTACCTTATCTAATACTTCTGGAGTGTATTCCTGAATGACCTCTCCAGTAGGTGATGTTATTTTATCAACAATTGATACCTTATATCTAGTTCCCCCATTAGCTAATGTTGCAACATAGTTTGCCATTTGTAATGGTGTAAATGCATTCATACTTTGCCCTATACCATCTTGAACTAAATTTATAGGAGACCTTATTTCTGAAGCTTGATTTGATGCTGTAAAATATGCAATTGCATTTGATACTATTTGTGCTTGATCATTAATAACTTTTTCTGAATATTCTAATCCTGCATTAGCTAGATTTTCTTTATATCTATCAGATGTATTCATTATTTCCTTAACTGCATCAATTATATTATTTGCATATTCTGTTTGGCCACTAATTTGTTCTTGTGTTCCAACCTTTAATAATGTTTCTTTAATATTATTTTTTAAATTAGTTTTTAGTATTTTTAAATTATCTGAATCGCTACTAATATCTTTTATATCAAAAGGAACAAATTTATAATGTTCATAAACTCCAGCCTCTAGTGCAGGAACTATAGTATATTTTGCATTTTCTGATAAACTTTTTCTCCATGATACAAAATTATATGTTTGACCAAAATTTTCATAAATTTGAATTCCTGTTGATGCAGTTTTTCCTTGCTCTACTCCTAATCCAAATTTCCAAGCATAACGTGCTATTGAATTAAGTGCATCAATATTTGCACCATTTTTCACATATAAGCTAATTGCTGTTTCATAAAAAAAGTAGTTTGAAGAAACTTCTAACGCTTTTCTAACATCTGTAACACCATGACCTATCTTTTGGAAGTTTTCAAGAACTTGACTTCCTGTATATTCACTACTCCAAAGCCCCACATCATTAACGGTATCATTTTCAGTTATTGCACCATCCATTAATCCAGCTACTGCTGTTAATGGTTTAAATGTTGAACCTGGAGGTACAAATCCTTGTGTTGCGTAATTTAACATAGATCTTGGATATAAATCATACTTATCTATTCTTACTCCATCATCATTAATAGGGAAAAGTTCATCTAATGTTCCTCTTGCTCCTGTACTTTTAATATGCTTCACCCCAAAGTTCTCTAAGTCTGGATTAAAATATTCATTATATTTTTCTGTGCTTAATTCACTAGGAATAGCAAAATCATTTGGATCAAAATCTGGATAACTTGCCATAGCAATTACTCTTCCTGTATTAACCTCTATTGCAACTACAGCTCCTCTATTAGCACTTGCTAATCCTTGTGATTGTAATGCAAGTATTTGATCTTTTAATGCTTCTTGCGCTGCATATTGTACACCCTTATCTATTGTTAAATGAACATTATTTCCTTGATATGATTCCAGCTTAAATAATTCTTCTGTTGTTCTTCCTTGAGAATTTACTTTAACTGTTATTCCACCCTTTGTACCCTTTAATTGATCTTCAAAAGCTGATTCTATTCCAGATACGCCAATTAAATCATTTGATACATCATATCCCCTTAACTTATAACTTTCACTTTGTGAACTACTAATTGAAGAGACATATCCTACAACGGCTGATGCCAACGAACTATATGGATAATATCTTACTGGTTTTAATGTAACATTAATTCCTGGTAAATTACTTAATTGCTGATACACTATAAATGCTGTATTTCTTTTTATATTATTAGCTATTGTAATATTAGAATAGCCACTAAAGCTACCCATTTTTATAGCATCTTTCATTACAATATATCTTCTAATATCTTGAATTGAATACTGTTTTAATAAATCATCTAATATTTGCTTACCATCTGAATCCTTATATTTTTTTGCTAACTCATCAGCTTCTTCACTTGTATATCCTTCTGGCAATAATACTTTATATAAATCATAAGACTTTACAAGATGATAAAACACATCTTCTGCGGATATTTCCATAAGCTTATCATTTACTTCTTGTATTTCTGCATCTGTATAATCGCCTTCTTTCTCCTTAAAAAGCTTCTTTTCTATATCTTCATTTAGCCCTCTATCACGCTTAAATCTTATTTCTAAGGTTCTTTTAGCTGATTCTCCATCAGCCTTGAAGTCAAAATATATATTACCATTTTCATCAACTTTAAGTGCTAAATCATCTTGTGATTCTTCTCCATTTTCCTCTAATATTTGGAAAATCTTGTCCATAGTTTTGTAAAAAGCCTTTTTTGACTCTAATGTTTCCATATAAGTCAATGCATAAGTTTGTTTATTAGTTGCTATTACATTTCCATTTGAATCATAAATATTTCCTCGTGGTGCTTCTTCAGAAATAAATTTAGTTGAACTTACATCTGCCTTTTCTTTATATTCATCATGCTTATAAACCTGTAAATACAATAATTTTGCTATTATAGTTCCCATAATTATAAACATTATTATATATAAAACAGTATATCTAGAACTTTCCGTCTTTTTTTTCGGCTTATTAACTACCATTAAAACCTCCATGCATTCCTATCTAAATATTTATCTAGCATATTTAAAATAAGCTTATAGAATATTAGCATGCAAACTGCATTTAATAATGCTGATAATAATGCTATCTTCATATTAATATTTTGTGAAAACAATTTAAAAATTATAGCTACTCCTAAAACTTTTAAAATAGATACCAATAAAGCTGTTAATATTGGAACTATCCTATTTTCCTTAAATATACCTTCTCCAATTTTAGAACATAAAAGACATAATAAAGTATTTAAAAATAAATTTATCCCAAAACCAGAAAAGAAAAATAAATCTTGTAACAACCCACTTGCTATTCCTATAAAAACAGCTTCTTTTTTTCCTCTAATAATTGAATAAGCCATTGCAAATACAAATAAAAAACTTGGATATACCCCTCCAATAAAATAACTTGGCAATATAGTATTATCAATAATTAGTAATAATATTAGTATAATTATTAAATATATTCTTTTCATAAATTTATTCTCCAATATCAACCTTTTCCTTTGGAACTATAACAAATAATTCTTGAAGTTTATTAAAATCTACATAGGGCTTTACTACTGCCTTTTTCATAATTCCAACATTATCAACTTCTACAGAAGTTACCTCCCCTATTCTAATTCCCTTAGGATACATGCTACCTAAACCTGAAGTTAATATTATATCCCCTTCTTTAATTGCTGAATCCATAGGAATATTGGATAATTGCGTTAAATTTTTATTTTTATTATCATTAATTCCTTGTAATATTCCCGTTGTTTCATTAGTACTTTCAACCATAGCTGCTACTGCAATATTTTCATTTAATATTGTTTGAACTATTGAAAAATTTGATGAAGCCTTTGTAACCTTTCCTACTAATCCTACTGAAGTGATTACAACCATATCTTTTTCAACTCCATGATTAAGTCCCTTATCAATTATATATCCATTAGAAATATTTCCACCGCTATAACCAATTATATTACATCCTAAATAATCATAATTTGTATTAGCTTGTGCATAATTAAATATTTCTCTTAATCTTGTATTCTCCTCTTTCATTCTATTATACTCTACTAATTTATTTTCAAGTTCTGCATTTTTAGCTGAAAGTTCCTCATTTTCTTTTTTCACATTAGAAAAATTAATAAAAAATTCAAATGATTCTTTTACCTTTTCATTTACAACATAAACTATTTTTTGTAATGGACTAATAACACCACCAACGCCACTAGATATAATCGTTGAATTGCTCTTTATACTAAAAGTAATTATCCCCAAAAAGGCAACTGACAGTACCACTATAGTTACTGCCAGTTTGTTTTTAAATGGTTTCATTATTGACCCCTTTGAGTTTTGCTTAATTCATCAAAATTATCTAGTGCTTTTCCTGCTCCTAAAACAACACAATCTAATGGTGTTTCAGCAATATGAACAGGCATATTTGTTTCGTGGTTTATTAACTTATCTAGTCCCTTTAATAAAGCTCCCCCTCCAGCTAACATTATTCCTTTTTCCATTATATCTGCAGATAATTCTGGTGGAGTCTTTTCTAATGTTGTTTTAATAGACTCAATAATTGCATAAACTGGTTCCTTTAAAGCTTCTCTTATTTGAGATTCTGTTATTGTTACTATCTTTGGAAGACCTGTTATCATATCTCTTCCTTTAATATCCATTGATGCATTTTCTTCATCAATTTTATAAGCTGAACCTAATTCCATTTTAATTTGTTCAGCAGTTCTCTCACCTATCATTAAGCTGAACTCTTTTTTTACATAAGCTATTATTGCTTGATCTAATTCATCACCAGCAACTCTTAATGATTTGCTTGTTACAATTCCACCTAAAGAAATTATTGCAACTTCAGTAGTTCCTCCACCAATATCAACAATCATACTACCTGTTGGTTCTCCAACTGGAAGCCCTGCTCCAATTGCAGCTGCCATTGGTTCTTCCATTAAAACTACATCTCTAGCTCCAGCAAATTTAGCAGCTTCTTCTATAGCTCTTCTTTCTACTTCTGTTACTCCTGAAGGATAACATACTATAATTCTTGGACTTGTAAATGCACTTTTACTTGTTACTTTTTCAATTAATTTTTTTAACATAGTTTGTGCTACTTCAAAATCTGCAATTACCCCATCTTTAAGTGGTCTTATTGCTACTATATTTCCTGGTGTTCTACCAATCATAAGTTTTGCTTCTTGACCAACTGCTAATGGTTTTCTTGTATTACTATTTATTGCTACAACTGATGGTTCACTTAATACTATTCCTTTTCCCTTTACAAATACTAATGTATTAGCTGTTCCTAAATCTATTCCCATGTCTTTATTGCTACTGAAAAATCCCATATGAATTCCCCTTTCGATTATATAATTCCTTTTTCTTTTAAACTAACATATTTATTATTACCAATTATGATATGGTCTAACAATTCAATCCCCATAATCCTTCCACATTCTTTTAATCTAATAGTAATATTAATATCTTCTTTACTTGGATTAGGATCTCCAGAAGGATGATTGTGGCAAACTATTATATTTGCACTTCCTCTTTGAACTGCTTCTTTAAAAACTTCTCTTGGATGAACTACTGATGAATTCAATGTTCCTTTAAATATGTCTTTCGTGCTTATAACTATATTTTTTGTATTTAATAATATAAGCTTAAATACCTCTTGATTTAAATTAGCCATTTCATTAATTAATAATGCAGAAACATCTCTTGGTGATGAAATTTTAATTTCTTTATTTTGAGATTTTAATGTTCTAACCCTATTAACTATTTCCATAATGGCAATTATTTGACAAGCCTTTACTTTTTTAATACCTTTAATTTTACTTACTTCTTCATAACTTACGTCTAAAAGTCCGTCTAATCCATTTAGTTCCCAAAGCAATCTTTTGCTTAATTCTATTACATTTTCTCCCTTTGTACCTGTTCTTAATACTATGGCTAAAAGTTCATCATGAGATAAAGTATTTACCCCAAATTGAAGTAACTTTTCTATCGGCCTTTCATTTAATGGTATATCATTTACTCGAATATTATTTTTCATATATACTCCTTATAAGTAATAATATACCCATTCCCCCTAAATTATAAAACGTTCTTTATCATCTTATTCAATAAATTTAATGGTAATCCAACTACATTATAGTAACATCCATTTATTTTTTCAGCAAACACGCCACCATATCCTTGAATTCCGTAGGATCCTGCTTTATCTAAACATTCACCACTTTCTATGTATCTCCATATTTCATCATCAGAAATCTCTGAAAAATAAACTTCTGTATAAAGACATTCACTTTTCACTATATTCTTTTGATTATTAATAACTGCAACTCCAGAATAAACTCTATGCACATTATTACTTAATAATTTAAGCATTTCAAATGCATGATTTTTATCCTTTGGTTTTCCTAAGATATTATCGCCTATAACAACAATTGTATCTGCTCCTATTATTATAGAATCATTATCACAATTTAATGCTACATCTTTAGCTTTTCCTTCAGCTAGTGTCTTAACATAATTTTCAATATTAGTACTAACTTCTACTTTCTCTTCATCAAAATTACTAATCTTAACTTCAAAATTACTTACTATCCTAGATAATAAATCTTTTCTACGCTCTGAAGCAGATGCTAATATAAATTTCAAACATATCACACCCTACAGTTATTTATTATTTATTATTGCCAATTAAATACCAGTCTTACACCCGACCTTTAAAATTTAATTTAAAACATAATAAAAAAAGAGGTAAAATACTTGCCATCTACCTTTTTTCTAATATAGTTTATCACTTAATAGATGTTCAAACAAGCATTTTCCTCTTTTTATATATGAATTTTTTGTAGAATATTATCTATATTTCCTTAAATATCTATATATTATTTTCATAAATTTTCATGTCTGACATCATTATTTTTTTTAATTAATTAAATCTTAATTAATTTTTAATAAAATAGCATATAAATACTGCATTTCTCCTGCAACATCTTCTTTTTTTATTTCTGTAGCCATGTCACTAACATGATTTTTTAATTCAGTCAACACATCACTTTTATCACCTTCACTTATATTTTCAAGATTTTTAACCCAAATTTTAAAATCCGATGTATCTACAAACTTTACATTTCCATTAAAAGCAGTATCTAATATATTTAAATAGCCATCAAAAATTCCAGCAATTTGACTTTGAATTTTATCTCTTGCATTTAAATCAAATGATACCTTTGCACATTCTATACCATTAGCAGTTAACTTATCCATTATTGCTTGCCCCTCTTCAGAAGTATATACTCCTGCTAAAACTTTAAATTTATCTGCATCATTATATATAAACGCTCCATAGTCATTTGCAACTTTATTATATGCTTCTTTAGCATAGCCCTCATTTGCAAAATAACCACATTGTATTGCCATAAAATTTGTATTAATATTTCCTTGTACAGCATTTTCAGCACCTTGATTACTTTCCGCATTATTAGAAACTACCTCACTAACTGTATCTTTCCCCTGCTCTACATTACTAGAGCTTGCTTGACTTTTATCAGCATCATTTAATGGTAAAAAATGAATAATTATATTTGCAAGCATCACTCCAACAATTACAACAAATACACTCATAGTTAAAAATGATAATACTGTTTTTAAAAGACCTGTATTTTTTTTATTTTTCTTATAGTTATATCTTGTATACCTCACTTTCTCATCCACCTCTTCTCTAACTTTACTTAATTTATTATATTACAATATATTCTTTATTTTGTTTATATATACATGACAAAATAACTTTTATAATTTATCCATAATCACTTTTTATTTAATATAAATATATAAAAGACGAAGATATATAAACATTTATCCTTTATTCTTATACAGGATAATTTTTTCATACCTTCGCCTATAATAATATTATTTTATTGATTTTAATATTTCTAATAAATATTCATAACAATTTTTAACAGATGAAATACTCATATGCTCATCTGGTGTATGAACATCATAAAGATTTGGTCCAAAGCTTATCATATCTAAGTTTCCAAGTCTTTCATTAAATAATCCACATTCAACTCCAGCATGAATAGCTACAATTTTTGCTTCTTCTCCATACATTTCCTTATGTACCTTTTGGCATATTTCTCTTATTTTTGAATCAGGATTATATTCCCATCCAGGATAATCTGATGTAGTTTCAAATTTTCCACCTAAAAGCTCTACTATAGTTTTGCTTCTTAAAACTATTTCTTCCTTTAATGATGGAATTGAGCTTCTAATTGCTGAATCAAATTCAACAACATTATTTTTTTCACTTACTATTCCTAGATTAGTTGAACTTTCTACTAATCCTTCAATTTCTGTACTCTTTGTATTAATTCCATTTGGATATATATATAATAAATCTACAACTTTTTGAGTGCATTCATCAGTAAATTCTTTATTTTCATCACTATTAATTAAAATCCCTTCAATTTTTACTCCTGGATCTTGTGCTCTTAATTCATTTTGTATAATATCATTCCAATTATTTATCACTTCTATAACTGTATTTTCATCATTTTCATTAACAGAAATTATCGCTTCTGCTTCTCTAGGAATTGCATTGTTTTTAGAACCCCCACTTAAAGTAACAAGATTGTATTTAACTTCTCTTAATAATCCCTTAAGTACTCTTCCTAAAATCTTATTTGAATTTCCTCTTTCTTTAATTATATCCATACCAGAATGACCACCCTTTAGTCCTGATATATTAATTTTTATTAATTTTTTATTATTTATATCTTGAGTATTTACTTCTAAAGTAGCTTTACTTCTTACTCCTCCTGCACAACTAACTAAAAGATATCCCTCTTCTTCATTATCAAGATTTATTAATATCTTTCCTTTTAAGTGCTCATTATTTATTGCCATTGCCCCAGACATTCCTGTTTCTTCATCAGTAGTTAATAAAACTTCTATTGCTGGATGTGGAATATCATTTGAAGCTAATATAGCCATAGCATATGCTACTGCAATTCCATTATCAGCGCCTAATGTTGTATCCGTTGCATATATATAATCATCTACTATTCTTAATTTTAATGGATCTTTTTCAAAATCATGTTCTATTTCCTTATTTTTTTCACACACCATATCCATATGACCTTGAATTATTACTATTGGTGCATTTTCATAACCTTTAGTTGCTGGCTTTTTTATAATAATATTTAATGCATCATCTTGAATGCTTTCAAGCCCTAAGCTTTTACCAAAGTTTAATAAATAATTACTTATTGCTTCTTCATTTCCTGATCCTCTTGGAATATTTGAAATTTCTTCAAAATACTTAAAAACTGCTTTTGGTTCTAAATTTTGTAAAATATTCATTTTATAGTCTCCTTACTGTTTAATTATGTTAAAATAATTATATATCAATTAGTATAACATAATCCATATAGAACAATTTTATTTTTAATAAAGTGAGGTGTTTTTATGCAAAAAACAAAAATGATTTTTACTATTGGCCCATCAAGTGATAGCGAAGAGGTTTTAACACAATTTATTCAAATTGGCATGAATGTGGCTAGATTAAATTTTTCTCATGGAACACAAGAAGCTCATAAAGAAAAAATAAACTTAATAAAAAAAATTAGAACTAAACTTAATACTCCAACAGCAATAATGTTAGATATTAAAGGCCCTAAAATAAGAACTCATAATTTTATAAATGATGGAGTTGAATTAAAGGAAGGGCAAAACTTCATCTTTAAATGCAATAAAGAAATTTTAGGAAATAATAAAGAATGTTCTATTTCTTATTCAGAGCTTTATAAAGATGTTCATATAGGTGGAACAATACTAGTTGATGATGGATTAATTGCTTTTAAGATTATAGATATAAATCGTAGTGATATAATTTGTAAAGTATTAAATGATGGAATTATTAAAAATCATAAGGGGGTAAATGTACCTAATGTAAGCATCAATCTTCCTTCTGTAACTGATAAAGATAAATGTGATTTAATATTTGGATGTAAAATGGGTGTAGATTTTGTTGCTGCATCATTTATTAGAAAATCATCAGATATAAAAGAAGTAAGAGAAATTCTCAATTCCCATAATGGTAATAACATCCAAATAATAGCTAAAATTGAAAATCAAGAAGGTGTAAATAATATTGATTCCATTTTACAAGAAGCTGATGGAATAATGGTTGCTAGAGGTGATATGGGCGTTGAAATTCCTATTGAAAAAGTGCCTATTATTCAAAAGAAAATAATAAGAAAATGTAATGAATCTGGAAAAATTGTAATTACAGCAACTCAAATGCTTGATTCCATGATAAGAAATTCATTACCTACAAGAGCCGAAGCTTGCGATATTTGTAATGCTATTTTTGATGGTACTGATGCAATTATGTTAAGTGGTGAAAGTGCCAGTGGGCAATATCCAATAGAAGCAGCCAAAACTATGTCTAAAATAGCTAAAGAAACTGAGCTTCACTTAGATTATAATTATTTAAATCAATGCTTAAAAGAACCTGCAATGTATGATTTTGCAGAAGCTATTAGTTATTCTACATGTAGAACCTCTAATGTACTTAATGCCAAAGCAATTGTTGCTGCAACTAATTCTGGTTCTACAGCTAAACTTGTTTCTAAGTATAAACCTAAATGTCCTATTGTAGCAATAACACCACATGAAGAAGTATTGCGTGGATTAAGCTTAAATTTTGGTGTTTATCCTGTATTATGCCAAGAATTTGCAAATACTGATGATATTTTAAACGAATCAAAAAAAATCGTTACAAAAATGAACTTAGCAAATAAAGGCGATGATATTATTATTGCTGCTGGAATGCCAACAAATTATACTGGTGGAACAAATATGCTTAAAATAGAAAAAATTTAAATTATTTTTAATTAAAAAGATGTAGTAGATTTGTTTTTCCACAAATCTTACTACATCCTTATCATTAATAAAAAATACTTATGTTATTTTTTACTTAAAATTAATCAAATAATCCCTTAAATAAATCACCTAATGTAACATCTTCATCATTATCATTATATTGTAAGTATTCATTTGATCTTTCAACTGCATCTTTTATACTTAAAGCAATTCTTTTATTTTCTTTATTAACATCAAGAACCTTAACTTTTACCATTTGTCCAATTTCTAATACATCAGATGGTTTAGCTATATTTTCATCAGTTATTTCATTTATATGAACCAATCCTTCAACACCAGGGAATAATTCTATAAAAGCTCCAAAAGACATAAACTTAACAACTTTTCCTTCTATTATATCTCCTGATTTTATGTTATCTGAATGAACTTTCCAAGGCTCCTTATCTACGTCTTTTAATATTAATGAAACTCTTTCTTGTTCAGCATTTACATCTCCAACAAACACTGTAACCTTATCGCCTACATTAACTATATCTTCAACTCTTTTAACTCTTTCCCAAGCTAAATCATTAATGTGAATTAATCCAGTAATTCCACCAATATCTACGATTGCACCAGCTTTTATTATTTTTTTAACTGTACCTTCTCTTTTTTCTCCACTTTTAATATTTTTCCAAAGTTCTTTTTTCTTTGCATTATATTGCTCTTCTTCTAACACTCTTCTTGAAGCAACAACTTTTCTATTTCTTAAATCTAACTCTGTTAATCTTACTTCAATTTCTTTTCCTAATAAAGTCTTAATATCTATTCTTTCTCTTGAAGCTAAAGAAGCTGGAATAAATACTCTTATAGATCCATAATAAGCAACTAATCCACCTTTTACCTCTTCCTTAACAACAACCTTTATAGTTTCATTATTTTCAAATGCTTTCTTTAAATCTTCTTTTTCTGTTATTTGAAGTGCTCTTAATCTAGAAAGCTGAACATATCCTTCCCCATCATTTGGAGAAATAACGTATACATCTAATATATCTCCTGGTTTAACAACATCAGCTGGAGAAACATCTCCAACAGCTAATTCCTCCTTAGATATTACACCATCAAAAGCATAATTAATATTAACTGTAGCTTCCTTATCATTAACATCTATAATTTGGCCCTTTAATATATCTCCTGAATTAATTTTCTTTACATCAAAATCCTTTAAAAGATCCCCCATTGAATTTTCATTTAATTCAACTGACATAAATAATCACTCCTTTGTAAAAACATTTCATATTTAATTTTAAGTCAACAGTAAATTTTATACAAGTAAAACAATAAAAAAGCTACTTAAAATTAATAACAAGTTTACTTCAATGGTGCAAAATTTAAAATTACAATTATTTAATAGTATAAAAATCATAAGTTTTTGTACTATTAATTTTCTGCTTATCTAAATCATTTATTTACCATTTCAGTTATATTTAAACTTATTTTTACAAAGGTTTTAACATAACAAAAATACATATATAATAATTTTATTTTACTTGAAAAAATGATTGTAAAAACATAGGTAAAAACTAATAAAAAAATAAAGAACCCCGCTTACATCAATACAATGATACTTAACTTTATTATATGAATGTGGCAATAAAGATAGAGAACGTTACAAAAAAGTATGTTATTTATATCTAATAGCATACTTTTTTGTTGTGTTAAAACTAATGTTAAAATAAATTCAAAAATTAAATTTGTACCTCTGAAGTAAACCCGTTATAAAATTAAGTAGCCTTTTTATATTATTATAAAAATTTCTTTTCTTTCTTAATTGCATTATAACAATAATTTATTATGTCACTTCTCTTTATTATTCCAATAAAAATACCTTCATCATCAACTACAGGTACAAAATTTTGAGTTGTTGCTAATCTAATAATACTTTCAACATCTGCATTGATTGAAACACTCTTGTGCTTTATTCTTATACCTATATCACTTACTTTAACATTTTCTGTATTTTTAAAATTAAGATTTTCTGTATTCTTTAACTTCCATAATAAATCACCTTCTGTTAAGGTTCCAACATACTTTCCATGCTTGTCTATTAGTGGTATTGCTGTGTATCCATGATGTTCCATTCTTTCAATTACTTGTCTCATTGTTGCATCTATATATTCATAAATAACTTCGCTTTTAGGAGTTAAAAGAAATGCAATATTCATATCTCATTTACCTTCCTTAAATCATTTTTCTCTTATATTTTATCATATTTAAAATACAAATGTTATATAGACTTAAAACTTTAATAAATTCTTAATTTAATTTACACTAATTATAAATCTTATTTTTAAGTTTATTTTCATATCTTAGATAATCATATTCATCAATAACTGTAGCTACTTCTTTATATATTTCTTCCCCACATAAACTCTTTTTTACAATAAGCTCATCTAAAATTCGACTATTACATTTAGAACATGTTCCAAGTGAAATAAATCTCCATCCCATTATCCTAAAAGGATAATCTACTTCCATTTTTCTTTGGCATTTAGGACACATTTGATTTATTTTTTCATAATCTAATTCTATTCCTTCTAATGCTCTTACTTCCAAAGCTGGCATCTTATAAATATCTTCTACTATATAATTTTTTACAGCTCTCGAATTATATACATTTTTAAATACATGTGCTGTATAAATACAATCATTTAATGCATCATGTAATAACTCCTCATTAACCCTTATCTTTAGTGACTTAAGTGCATTTTTTAAACTTAATGATTTTCTATATCCTAATATCTTAGTTACATATTCTTGGATATCTAAATAATTATCTATCCAGATTAAATCATCATATCCATAGTAATTTGCATTTCTTATTATTTCTGCAATATCATCTTTTGCCCAAGAACAAATAATATCTCCTTCTTGAACCATATCCTTAAGCTTATTTAATCCTTCAATGAATCCTACACCATTTTCTAAATCCTTAATATTAATTTTAGTAATATCTAAAATCTTAGGATTAATTATAGGAATAACTGATGGTTTTATATATACCTTTAACTCCTCACATGGTTGCATATGAGAATCTAATTTTACAGCACCTATTTCTATTATTTCATTATCTAACTCTAAATTTTTTAAATTTGGATTATCAGTATAAACATTTGGTATACATTTATGTATTCCGCTTAAATTATTAAATTCTAAATCAATTATTATAAAAGCCACCCTTATCCCCCCAGATTCTTTACTCAATTTACTCTTCTATATCAATACCTGCTAATTTCATTAAATGCTTTGCATTTTGTGTTTTACTTTTTCCACTTCTAAGAATATAATCAAATTTTATTTTATTATCTTCATAATATTCTCTAAAGTTATAATTTACTAACCAGCTTTTTTCCCTTTCCAAATCACATAATTCTAAATCATGAGTTGATACTAAGCCAACTCCTTGAAGCTTAACAAGTTGCTCAATTAATATCCTAGCACCATCATGTCTATCCTTAGAGTTTGTTCCCTTAAATATTTCATCTAATAAGAAGAATACTTTTTCACCTCTTTTAGCGGCTTCTATTACAAGCTTTATTCTTAATATTTCTGCATAAAATGATGAAATATTTTCTTCTAAATTATCTTGTGTTCTCATACAAGTATATATATTGCTTATTCCACATTTGAATCCTTTTGAAAAAGTAGGTAATCCCAAATAAGTTAATATCATATTAAATCCTATTGTTCTTAAAAACGTACTTTTTCCTGACATATTAGATCCTGTAATTAAAGCAACCTTTTCTCTTCCCTTAAGGGTAAAATTATTAGACTTTGCCTTTTCTCCTAATAGTGGATGTGCTAATTCAATTGCTTCAATTTCATTAACACCAGAAATTGTTGGATAAGTCCATTCATCATGTTCAAATGCTATTGTTGAAAGACTTATAAGTGCTTCTATCTCCCCCATGTCATTAAGCCATTTTCTTACTTTATATCCATTTTTAACTTTCCACTCTTCTAAGTTTGATAAAATGAATATATCACTCATAAACAATACATTAACTATTAAATAGTAAGCATTAGATGTACTATCACCTAACCAGCTTATTATATTTTTTAATTTTTTCATTTCATTTTTACAATTAATATTAGAACTTACTAATCCCTTTTGAATGCTTAGTAATTTTTTAGATTTAAAATTTTCATCTTGTATAATTGAAAGCATATTGCTATATTTATAAATTTCCTTTTTATTATTTATAAATATAGATATTACATCACTTAACCTTTTAGTTAACAATTTAATAACTAAGTAATTAATAATTAAATCTAATATTAAATTTGAAATTGAAACTTTTCTTGTAATAGTTAAAAATATCATTATAAATGTAATTGCAATAAATAAATATGAAATATACTTTATTGTAAAATTGCTTTTTTCATCTTTATCTAACCACTTTAACAATTCTTCAATATTTTCTTTTTTCTTATTTTCTATGCTTGCTTCAAAATAAATTTTTTCACAGAATTCTCTTTTGTTTGATAATTCTTTAATTGCTTCTTGTTCTTCTTGAATATCGTATCTTGTTGGTAATGAATTCATCATCATTTTATTAGCTAAATTTTTTCTTCCAAAGGAAGTCTTTGTTAAATTAATCCATTGAAACAAAGAACTTTTACCAAATATATCTAAATCATTTGAAAATTTATGCTTTTTATTTATAAATTCTTCACCAATATCTTTAAACTCTCTCCATGTGTTATCTAATCTTTTTATTCCCTTTTCATTGTATTCAAGTATTATTAAGAGCTTCTTTTTTTTATTTATCTTTTCATTATGAAAAAATGCTACAATAATAAATATTAGTAAAAAAACTAAAAAACTAGCTCCCATAGCTTCAATACTACTTTGCTTATAAAAATAATACATTATTCCAATACATAAAATAACAATTATAAATCTCAATATTGAAAAATATATTAAGACTTTTTCAAGCTTCTTTAATTTTTCATTAACAGCTTTTATATTATTTTTATAATAATTTAATGCCTTTTCCATTTACATTACCTCTTATAATAGTTTTACAATAACTAGTTTAGACTATTTTTCCTATTTAATCCATAACAATTTGTTAAATTAATAGTTATAACTTAATATATTTATGACTTATACTATTATTTCTAATTACTGCCTCTTCCCTTTTTTGACATGTAAATATTATATATTGCTCAAATCTTTCTTTAATTAAATATTTAATTGTTCTTTCTAATCGTTTATCATCATATTGAATAAAAGTATCATCTAAACATATAGGTATATCCTTATTTTTAAATATCATTTCAACAAATGCTAATCGTAAAGATAAATATAATTGATCATTAGCTCCATTACTAAGTACTTCAGCTGCCATTATACTTTTATCATCCTTTACCTTCATTTCATAATTATCAGATACCATAACCTCATTATATTTACCATCAGTAAACTCCTTAAAAGATGTAATCACATTACTATTTAAAATAGGTCCAAAACTAGAACGTATTTCATCATATACTTCTGTTAACACTTCACTTACAACATAACTTGCCTTTAATTGAGTTTCATATTTTTCAATATTACTTTCAACCTCTTTTATCTCTTCTTCAATTACTGGAATAGTTCTCTTTCCTATAAATCTATTTTTTATTTCATTTTCTATATCCTTTAATTTTTTTTCAACATCTACAAGTCTTATATTTTTTTCTTTAATTACTTCATCTATTTCATCTTCATTTTCATAAGAATAATTAAAATTTATATTTATTACATCACCTAATTCTTCTTTAATTTTATTTATATCTTTTCCCTTAGTTAAAGCTGAATATGCCTCCTCAACAGATGCAAGACTTTTGCTTACTTCATCCCTTTTTTTAATTTTTTCTTCTATTTCCTTTATTATTTCATCTATTTCACTTATATTTATATTTTTAAATCCAATTGATTCTAAACTTCTCTTTAGTTTTTCTTCTCTCATTAATAGCTGCTCTTTAGTTCTATTTAAACTACTTCTCAAATTGTTTAATTCAATTTCCAAATTATTTACTTCTTTAAAATCTTCCTTATATTTATAAATTTCTTTAATTAATTTATCTATACTGTCTACTGATGCAATTCTTAAATAATTATTTATTTCTTCCTTTATATTTTCTCGTTCATCCATTGCACTATCTAAATTCAAAATACTTCTTTGAGATAATTTTTCATTAATTTTTCTATTTATCTTTTCTTCAAGTTCTAGATAATTTTTATAAATGCTTAATTTATTTACTAATTCTGAATAATTATTAACTTGTAATTTACTACAATATTCATTTAACTTAATTTCAATTTTTTCAATGTTACCTTTTAATAAAAAGCTTGTTTTCTCCTTATTGCTGCCTTTTTTATTTATATAAAAATTAAATCCTATAAATATTAAAATTCCTAAACTAATAGTATATAATAAAACCTTAAAATTACTATTATCAATAAGAATTCCTAAAGTTATACTTATAAAAAAAATTACAACTAAGGATATTAAAAATATATTATTTTGTGGTTTATCACTTTCTTCTTCCATAATACTTTTTAATTTCTTTAATTCCTCTTCATATATTAATAATAACGATTCTAAATCTTCTTTAAAATTCTTAATTTCTATTGCTGATCCAATTAAATTTTCTGCTTCTTTTTTCTTAATATTAAGAAATTTAATTTCATTTTTTATAGATTCATTTATTTGATATTTTTCCGTTAGCATTTCATTTTTTATTTTTAATCCTTCTAGTTTACTTAATATATCTTTTGGAAGATTATTTATATAATAATACTCTCTTAAAGGAACCTTTAACTCAATTAACCTTTCTTCCTTAACACAAATTCTTTCTTCTTCATCATTTACAATATTTAATAAATTTAAATACATTGAATAATCTTCTTTAACATTTTCAATAAAAATATTATTTATTACTTCATCATTAAAAGTTAAATCTTTATTTATTGAAAATTGTTCATTTCTTAATTTTTCTTTTTTCTTGAAATACTCAGTAATTTCTTGATATTCTTTTTTTATTTTTATCTTTTTTAAATACTTTTTATATATTTCTAAATTGCTTATTTCTTTATTTATATTTAATTTTTCTTCATTTAACTTAATTAAATTTTCTTCATTTTCTATATTGTGATTTGAAAGTTTGTAAGCTTCATATCTTTCACTTAGTAAATCTCCATATTTATTTTTTAATACATCTAATGATCCACTTTTTCTTATATTTGATATAGATTTTTTGTATTTATCAAGCTTAGAAAAAGCTACTTCAACAGATACTTGTCCTTCTTCACTTCCAATAGAATTTGATAATTTATCTAATATTTCCTCTTCCTTATCCTTTTTTACACTTACACCTAGTTGCCCAATAAATACTGTATTTATAAATGTAGATCTATTTATATTAAAAAAATACTTTCCAGGTTCTTCTTTATTAATATATTGTACTTTCTCTCCTGTAATTGAATTTATAATAATAGAAGTATCTTCTTTTTTTGTTCTCCCAAATGTCCTTCTTATAATATATTCTTTATCTTCATGTATTACATTTAACTCTCCACTAATATTATCTCCATCATTTGGAGTATACTTAATCCTTTCATTTAATTTATAGTCCTTTCCCTTATAACTTGAAAAACCATAAAGCCATATTTTAATAAAAGATTGAATAGTACTTTTACCGGCTTCATTTTCACCATATACTATATTTAATCCCTTACTAAAATTTATTTTCTTATTTTTAATTCCCCCAAAAGAGTTTATATTTACACTTTTAATAATCATTTAAACTCACCTCTTCTTCTGAGAGACATTGCATTCCTAACTTCAAAGCATTTTGCAATATATTTTTTTCTTCTTCATCATTAGATTTCTGTATCATCCTTATAATTTTCGTTACAAACCTTCCTCTTATGGAAAAATCCATACTAAACTCATTAATATTCATTCCAATAATGGTTTTATCAATAAATTTAATATAATAAAAGTTATCTTTTACTTTTTCCATTAATATATTTTCTTTTAATGTAAAATGCTCCTTTACTTTTCCCTTTAATATTATCTTATAAAAATTTCTCTTAAGTTCTTCTTCATTTCCTAATGATAATATTTTTGAAATTAATTCATCATAAGTATTAATATCATCTATTCGAACTTCCCTTGTTATATATTTTCTTTTACAAATTGACTTAAAGTTAAGAGATACACCACCTTTATAAATATCTCCTATTATTATTCCCCGTTCACCTTCCTCATCAAATCCTCTTCCTTGTGGACATCCACTATAAGCATAATTAGTATTTCCACTCTTAAGAATTCCTGAAAATTTATGTCTATGTCCTAATGCAACATATTCAATTCCTGTTTTTTCAATATCTCTTAAATATATTGGATTATATTCATTTTTTGAATTTCCGCTTTCAATTTCTCCATGAATCACCATTATATTTATTTTAGATTTATCTATATTAATTTCATTGATTAAGCCTTCATGTTCATAATTGTTATTAAATCCAGCTCCCCAAACTACTAAATTTAATTCCTCAATTTCCTTACTTTGCATTTTGCCTTTAAAAATATAAACATTATCAGGCCAGTTTATCATCTTATAAAAAGATTTTTCATTATATGGATCATGATTTCCTGGTGATATAAATACTCTAACATTTTCTATCCTTTTTAATTGGTTTGATATAAAAAATAAAGTATTCTTATTAACTGTTAAATTGTCAAAGACATCTCCTGCAATAAGTAATACCTGTACTTGTTCATTTATTGTTAAATCTATTATATTTTTAAATACCTGTAAAAGTTCCTCTTTGCTATTTTGTGATATCTCCTTTGTAAGTTCTTTAAATGGTGTATCAAAATGCAAATCAGCACAATGTAAAATTTTAATTTGCTTCATAACTTTACCTTCTTTCACGAACTTCTGTTCATATTTTACCATAATTTATATTTTTTATAAAGAATGCTATAAATAAATTAAAATATTAAACAAAAGAAAAGAGCTACATTATTGTAGAATTTCTACCTTAATGTAACTCTTTCTTTTTTTGAATGATAGTTAATTTTCTGGTGGTATTTCACCCATAACAGTACTCACCCTCTCGAAGTATTGTTTCCTTCTATTACCAGTTTGTACCCATTAGTGGTTTCTTTACTTTAATCCACTTTCGTATTGTTCTACCATTCTTTTAACCATTTCACCACCAACGGAACCACATTGTCTTGAAGTTAAATCACCATTATAATCAGTAAATGGTACACCCATTTCTGAGGCAACTTCATTTTTAAATGCGCTTAATCCTTGTTTTGCTTCTGGAACTAATGCTTTTGACATAATGTATTCCTCCTTTGGCTTCCGGTACTTTGTAGACTTAAGTTAAATTTTTCTTTTAAGTTATCTCCTGTCTACACTATTATAGTAACCATTATGAAATTTTATATTACAAGTAATTTATTACTATAATTTATTTTATTGGATTTATTTAAACTATTTTCCTTGTTATTTATTTTTTATTTTTTTTAATACAAAATCCCTAGTAATAGCTACTAACATTCCTATTTGAAAAGATAATGAAACTGATATAAATTGAATGTAATTTATTCTGCTTTCCTTATATACTATAAATGTTTCTATTAACCATACTAAACTTGCTATTAAGGATGATTTTTTCCCTCCTATTAATGAACAAATTAATATACTTAAAAATATTAAAATTTGTATTTGAATAAAACTCATGATTTCACCTCATATTAAAATTTTATTTTAAGTCTTATCCAACTTACAAAATTTTAATCAATTTCATTATTACATAAAAGCCTAAACTTACAATTTTCGCACTTATATTTTTTTAATGTTTTTTCAAATACCAATTTTTCCTTTGGCTTATTTAAATTTATATCTTCTAAATAATAATTTATAATTTTCAAATCATTCTCTACTTTAGATTTTATATATTCAATATCTTCATTTTTAAATAATATTTCTTCAAAATATCCATCTAATAAATATTCAACTCTACCTTTAATTTTAGAATGATGAACACTATATTTTTGCATTACATACCATGCATAAACTAATAATTGTTCTTTATCATCCATAGAATCTTTTCCTGTTTTCCAATCTACAATTACATAATATCCATCAAGGTCTTTATACAATAAATCTAATTTTGAGTAAATTTTTAAATTATTATATTCAAAACTACTAAATACCTCTTCATCATTTTCTAGTATTACAACCTCATCTTTTAAAATATCTTCAAAGGTAATTGATACATAAAAGTTATTGCTACATTGAATCAATTTTTCTTTTAATTCTTCTCCAACACTTTTAGAAATTTTATTCCCATAATAATATTCTTGAAGCATTACTCCTCTAGGATATTCATTCCACTCATTTGTAATATATTTATTAATACTTTCTTTAATTATTGTTCTTAATTGATTTAATGTAACTTCATTAAATCTAGAAGCATTCATAATTTTACTTTTATCAACTTTGCATAAATTAATTATTCCTCTAATTTGTTTATGAACAGCTTCTCCAAAACACATCCATAAATTTGTTAACTTTTTTAATCTCCAAGCAATTTTTTGCTCTTCACTACTAGTAAATATCCAGCCATTATGACTTCCATAATAAGTATAATAATACTCTCTCTCACATGAATTTAATGTTTTCATTTTAGAAATTGACCATGACTTTTCTGGATATTTACGTCGTTCATATCCACTATTCACTTTTCTATCCCCCTTTAATATTTATTTATACACTTATAATTAGTATAAATCATCTTATTATTTAATTCAGAATAAATTTTCATAATTTACAAAAAATATTATTAAAATTAATCTTGGAGGTTTATTATGAAAAATATCACTTTAAAGGTAATTAGCTTTATTTCATTATTTTTATTGTTTACTTCATTAATTTCTTCAAAACCTTTATGTTTTACATCAAATAAAAATGAATCAATAATTACTATAGATTCAACTTCTAGTGTTGGTCTTCCTATGAGATTAAGAGATATTCCTACATTAAATATATCTGGAAGCGCTCAATTTACTAAAGACCAATTATTAAATTTAAAAAATTCTATTAATAAGGATAATATTTGTATAGTTGATTTAAGACAAGAATCTCATGGAATGATAAATGACTTAGCAATAAGTTTTTTAAATCCATATAAGGATTTAAATAATGGATTTACTACAGAACAAACTATTAAGGCTGAAAATTCATTATTAAATAAAATTAAAATTGGAAATACTATCCAACTTTATAAACACACTGGAATATTTATCAAAGATATTACTGTTGATTTTATATCTAATGAATCTCAATTAGTAACTGAGGCCGATATGCAATATAAACGATTTGCAGTAAAAGATAATAGTGCACCAACTCCTGATATTGTTGATGAATTTGTAGAATTTATAAAAAATAAACCTGATGATATTCATCTTCACTTTCATTGTGCTGCTGGTAAAGGAAGAACTACTTCATTTATGGTTATGTACCAAGCTATGAAAAATAATAGTAACTTAACATTAGAGCAATTATTATCTTACCAATATAATATTGGAGGAGTAAATCTTCATGATAATAACATTCAATATAATTTTCTTGAAGATTTTTGTAATTATGTTCAAAAAAATAAAGATTCTAATTATTCTATTTCCTACTCTCAATGGATTAAAGAATCTTAAAAAATAAAGAATTGTGAACTTAATAGTTAGTTCATAATTCTTTATTTTTACTTATCCTTTTCACGAGCTACATTAATAACTCTTTGAATATGCATTGTTAAATAAACTTTTTCTTCATCATTTACGTAGTAATTATTATTTTTTAATATATAATCTCCTATTTTAACAGCACATTCATATGATTCTTGATATGTTTTTGCTATCATTTTTGCAAAATTGGAATCGGTACTATTATCTTGATTATTATTTACAATACGCTTTGCAAAATACTTTAAATGCGTTAGTAGCCTATCATAATTTAAATCATTTTCATCTAAATCCAAAGAAAAATGACACTTAATTATATTTAATACATCTTTAATAATTTTTGTTGATGTTATTGATTTAGTTGTTGTTTCCTTATACCCTGCGTTTACAAAATGCAATGCAATAAATCCAGCTTCATCTTCTGGAAGTTCTATATTAACCTTTTTATTTATATAATCAACAGCCCATAGCGAAACATTATATTCCGCTTTATGAATTCTTCTTATTTCACTTAACAATTCATTTTTTATAATAATTCCATTTTTATATCTTTTTATAGCAAAAGCGATATGATCAGCTAATGAAATATAAATTTGTTTATCTAATTCAACATTTAATTCCACTATTGCATAAGTTATAATTTCATCAGTTATTTCAAATATACCTTCTGGAATTTGATTAATTAATTTTTTTATCTTGTTTCCTAAATTTTCGTCATCTACTATAAATGTTTTTTCTATTTTTTTATCATCAATTAATTGACCTGGCTTTTTATTAAAAGCTATTCCACTTCCCATTAGAATTACTTCTTTCCTAGTATTAGGATCTATTGAAACAACTACATTATTATTTAAAACTTTTTCAACTATCATCTGCTTTCTCCCACCTTATACTACCAAAAAGAATGCCTAAATTTAGATTAATCTTAATTTAGGCTCTCATAAATTTTAACATTATAGATATTTAATTGTCAATTTCAAAATCTATTGTTATAGTTAACTTCACTAAATTCAAAGCCTTATGATTTCTTTATTATATATAAAAAAAGACTTAACAAAACTGCTAAGTCTTTGGCAGGGGTACTAGGAATCGAACCTAGCCTAATAGTTTTGGAGACTACTGTACTACCGATATACGATACCCCTCTAACAATGGCTATTCTACCATGTTAACATAATAATTGTCAAGTATTTTTTTAATTATAACTAATAATCTTTTTTAATACTACTGCTCTTATTGCATCATATGTTATTTCTTCTGGAACTACTTCCTTTATATCTTTTAACTTATTATATCCAACTTTGTCTATAGCATTTAAAACTATTTTTTCTTCATCATTATTAAAAAACTCCTCTAAATGTATTTCAAAATCTATTTTATTTCCTTCAGCAATATATTGTTGAATATGACTCATTACAGTAACTAAAGTTAATTTTCTTTCTTTAGCAACTTCTTTTATTGAACTACCTGATTTAATAAAATCTATAGTTATTTCATATGATTTCTTCTTTTCTTCATTATTATTTTTTTCTTTTTTCTTCTTTTCATTTTCCTTATTTAAAACTTCATCAAATGATATATTACTATTTTTCTTACTAATAAAACTCCATGTTACTTCAATATTATTTTCATTAATATATGATTTAATTTTTTCCATAAATTTTTCACCATATTTATTAAGTTTAGAATTACCAACACCACTTATATCTAAAAATTGTTCATTTGTTATTGGCATTCTATTACTAAGTTCTTTTAATGTAGAATCACCAAATACCATATATGGAGGTATTTTTTCTTCCCTAGAAATATTCATTCTTAATTCCTTTAATATAGTAAATAATTCGTTTTCTTCTATTTTAATTTTCTTAACTACTTGCTCTTTAACAAATACTTTTCTTTCTCCTCTTACAATCTCCATAGATTGTTTATTTAATGTTAAAACTGGATATTCTCCTTTATAGTTTAAATCTCCATGTGAAATTAGCATATTAATAAATTCGGTTAATTTATCTTTAGTATAATTTTTTACTATTCCATAAGTTGATAATTCATCAAATCCTAATTCATATACCTTTTTATTATTAGATCCCCTAAGTACATCTACTACCATTCCAATTCCAAATCTTTGATTCATTCTATAGACACATGAAATAACCTTTTGAGCATCAATAGTTTTATCTACTACTTCCCCTAGCGCCTCACAGTTACTACACTTATTACATTTATCATCATATTGCTCACCAAAGTAATTTAATATATATTTTCTATAACACTCCTGCGTATAAACTAAATTTATCATTGTTTGAAGCTTTTCAAGTTCATTTTCTTTTCTAATTTCACTTTCAGTTGCTGTTTCAATAATATATTTTTGAGTTTGAACATCACCTGGTGAAAAAAGCATTATACATTCACTTTCTTCACCATCTCTTCCTGCTCTTCCTATTTCCTGATAATATCCTTCTATATTTTTAGGCATATTATAATGTATTACATATCTTACATTTGGTTTATCTATTCCCATACCAAAAGCATTAGTAGCAATTATTATATTACACTTATCATATATAAAATTTTCTTGAGCTGTTTTTCTATAATCATCACTAAGTCCTGCATGATATTTTTCAACTTGCAATCCATTTGAATTTAATAACTCATATAAATTATCTACTTCTTTTCTTGTTGAAGCATATATTATTCCTGATTCATTTCTATTATTATTTATATAATTTAAAATATAATTTTTCTTATTTACTCCTTTTTCTATTATTATCTTAAGATTTTTTCTATCAAATCCAGATATAAATACTTTAGGATTATTCAATTTAAGTAAATTTACTATGTCTTTTCTAACTTCATCTGTAGCTGTTGCTGTAAATGCTGTAACTATTGGTCTATTTCTTAATAATGAAATTACCCTACTAATTCTTCTATAACTACTTCTAAAATCATGTCCCCATTGCGACACACAATGTGCCTCATCTATAGCAATCATTGAAACATTGATGCTTGCTATCAGTTCTATAAATGCTTGTGATTCTAATCTTTCTGGAGCAACATATAATATTTTTATTTCATTTTTTGCGGCTTCATCTAAAATATTATTTATTTCTATATTACTCAATGATGAATTAATATAAGCAGACTTAATTCCTAGATTATTTATATTATCTACTTGATCTTTCATAAGAGATATTAATGGTGATATAACTATTGTTATACCATCTAATAATATTGCAGGTACTTGATAACAAATCGATTTACCTCCACCTGTAGGCATAATAGTTAAAACATCATTTCCATTTAGTATTTCTCTTATTATTTCCTCTTGCCCTTCTCTAAATGAGCTATATCCATAATATTGTTTTAAAATCTCTAAGACCTTATCCATAAATTCTCCTTACTGCTACAATCTATTTTCTTTTTAATTATTAACTTCATCATTTAATTTATTCAAACATTCGTTCTTATTTTTAAAAAAATTATAAAAAAAGCTAGTAAGAAATTCTTACTAGCTTCTTTGGCAGGGGTACTAGGAATCGAACCTAGCCTAATAGTTTTGGAGACTACTGTACTACCGATATACGATACCCCTAAGTACAAAATATATTATATATTATGTTATACATAAAATCAATATTTTTTCTACTATTTTTCTATTATTCTTTTCTTTTTCGTACTTTTTGGATAAAATATAAAATAACAAATGTTTTTAGTTTGTAGTTATCAAGTGACAAGTTTCTGATGAAATTACTTAAGGAATTTCTAAAAATATATTTTTCAAAATTCAGCCCAAGCTGAATTTTTTCCTTAACTACTAACTACTAACTTCTAACTTCTAACTACAAAATACTAATTAACCGAAAGGGGATGATTTTAACATGATTATTTCTGTTAATAGTGTTGAGCAAACTACAAACCTTGGTATGGAACTTGGCAAGATTTTAAATGCTGGTGACATAATTTGCTTAACAGGGGATTTAGGTACTGGTAAAACACATATAACTAAGGGAATTGCTAAAGGTTTAGGCATAACTGATTACATAACAAGCCCAACTTTTACAATTGTGAATGAATATGATTCTGGTCGTTTAAAATTAAATCATTTTGATGTTTATAGAGTTTCAGATCCTGATGAAATATATGCAATAGGATTCGATGATTATATTTTCTCTGATGCAGTTTCAATAATTGAATGGGCTAATTATATTGAAGAAATATTACCAAAGGATTTTTTACATATTTATATAGAAAAAGACCTAGAAAAAGGCGAAGACTATAGAAAAATCACTATAACTCCATATGGAGAAAGATATGATTATATAAAGGAGTTAAAAATATGATAGTTTTAAGCGTTGATTCTTCATCTTTAGTAACTACAGTTGCTTTACTTAAAGATGAATTTATACTTGGTGAATATACTTTAAACTTTAAAAGAGAACATTCTGTTATCTTAATGGAAAAAATAAAAATGCTATTAAACGAGTGCCAAATTGATATAAGTGAAGTTGATGGTTTTGTAGTTTCTAAGGGACCCGGCTCATTTACTGGACTTAGAATTGGAATGGCAACTATTAAAGGATTAAGTATGGGAGCAAATAAGCCTTATGTTTCAATTTCAAGTTTAGATGCATTAGCAAACTCTTTAATTACATTTGATGGTATAATATGTCCAATTATGGATGCATTAAGAGATAATGTTTATACTGGTCTTTATAAAAATATTGATAGTAAACTAGTAAAATTACTTGATTGCACATCTTTAGATTTAAGTGAACTTGCTGAAATATTAAATGAAAAAGGTGAAAAAGTTATTTTCACTGGTGATGGTATGTTTAAACACAAAGAATTCTTATCTAAAAATATAAATAATTGTGAATTTGCTCCAAACCATTTAAGTATCATTAGGGCCTCTTCTTTAGGAGAGCTTGGTATGGAAAAACTTAAATCTGGAGAGGTTGATGATATGAATTCTGCTCCACTTTATATTAAAAAACCACAAGCACAAAGGGAGCTTGAACAAAGGCTGGCTATGAAAAATGAAAATAAATTATAGTCTTATGAATGAAACCCATGTAAATGGTATATATCAATTAAGTAACGAATGCTTTGCTATTCCTTGGAGTTTAGATTCAATTAATAATGAACTAAATAATCCATTAGCAAAGTATGTAATTGCAGAAGATTTATTAACAAGTGAAGTTATTGGATTTGTAGGAGTATGGATAATTGCTGGAGAAGGTGATATTACAAATATTGCTGTAAGTCCAAAATATAGAAAACAAGGCATTGCATCAAATTTGTTAATAAAATTATTTGATGTGTGTAAAACTTTTAATTGTGAAGATATCACTTTAGAAGTTAGAGCTTCAAACACTCCTGCTCAAAACCTTTATAAGAAATTTAACTTTAAAGAAGAAGGTATAAGAAAAGGATATTATTCAGATAATGGTGAAGATGCCATTATAATGTGGAAAAGAGGGAATTGCACTAAATAGATTGTGCAATTCCCTCTTTTTATGCAATCTTTTTGTTTCTATTTTCAAATTTACTATCAACTTTAAATATTGACTTAGATACCTTTTTATATAATAAATAAGTTAATACTGATACAATAGCTGCTTTTATTGCATTAAATGGAATTATCCCAAAGAATATATAATTTGCTAATGCTGCACCTTTCATATCCATTCCAAACAAAGGTAATAATATATACACATTAGCTAATATACCTGCTACTTGCATTACTAATGCACCACTAATCATTCCAATAATTGCAGTCTTTTTGCTTTTATTTCTATGATATATATATGTTGCTGGCATTATTAAAGCAAGTCCAACTATAATATTAGCAATTTCTCCAACAAATGCAGTTCCAGTTCCCTTTAATAAAAATCTTAAAACTACCTTTAATATTACTATGGCTCCTCCAGTTATAGGACCATAAGCAAATCCCCCCATTAATGCTGGTACTTCACTTAAATCAATTTGTAACCATGGAAATGCCGGTATTATTGGAAAATCAAAATACATAAGTACTACCGAAATAGCCACTAATAAAGATACCTTAATCATTTTGTTTAAATTTTTTGATGAATTCATATATAGATTCTCCTCCCAAAAGTCATCCTCGTGGGCATTAGCTAAATTAATCAATATATTTGATAATAGTTTGTAATATTTATAATGTTTAATAGATATAAAAAGCCCTGATGTTATAAACATCAGGGCATTAAAAACAAAGCTATTAATAAATATAATTTATATATGCAATAAATTTAATTATCAATTAGATAATTAAATTATTATCAATGCTATATTTATATAATTTAACTCTTACCTTCTTTCATCCAGACTTTACTGTCGGCTTCGGAGTTACACCGAATCTGCAAAATTGCTCGCGGGCTATACCGCCGGTAGGGACTTTCACCCTGCCCTGAAGATATTTTTTATTTATTTTTATTATATAATATAATTCCATTTTTTTCAACAACTTTTTTTTCTTTACTTAACCTCTTTCATAGTTAATGAAATTCTCTTTCTCTTTTCATCAACTTCCATAATTCTAACTTTAATTACATCTCCAACCTTAACTATATCTAATGGATGCTTAACAAACTTATTGGCCATTTGGCTCTTATGAACTAATCCATCTTGATGAACACCAATATCAACAAAAGCACCAAAGTCTGATACATTTCTTACAGTTCCCATAAGTTCCATTCCAGGCTTTAAATCCTTTAAATCTATAACACCAGTTTTTAAAATTGGCTTAGGCATATCTTCTCTTGGATCTCTTCCTGGTTTTTGTAATTCTTTAATTATATCCTTTAAAGTTAACTCACCAATTTCAAGTTCTTTAACAAGATTCTTTAATCCCTTTGAATTAACTCTTTCTTCAATATCATTTAAATTTCTATTTTTTAAATCTTCCTTATTGTATCCTAAAATATCTATAAGCTTTCCTGCTGCTTCATATGATTCTGGATGAACTGAAGTATTATCTAAAGGCTCTTTACTTTCCATAACTCTTAAAAAGCCTGCACATTGTTCATATGCTTTTTGTCCAAGTCTCTTAACCTTTAATAATTCTTTTCTACTCTTAAATCCTCCAACTTCATCTCTATAAGAAACTATATTGTTAGCAATTGATGCATTAACACCTGCAATATATGTTAAAAGTGATGGTGTTGCAGTATTTAAATCCACTCCAACCTTATTAACAGAGTCCTCAACTACACCAGCTAATGATTCATCTAATTTTTTTGGAGTAACATCATGTTGATATTGACCAACACCTATTGCTTTAGGATCTATTTTTACAAGTTCAGCCATAGGATCTTGTAATCTTCTTCCTATTGAAATAGCACCTCTTATAGTAACATCTAAATCTGGATATTCCTTAGCTGCAAGTTCTGAAGCTGAATATACAGAGGCACCTGCTTCCGATACAATTACATATGCTAACTCTTTTCCGCTTTCCTTTTTAATTTCATTTATCATTTCAGAAATAACTTCTTCTGACTCTCTAGATGCAGTACCATTCCCTAAAGAAATAACATCAACATCATATTTATATATAAGTTCTTTCAATATTTTCTTAGTACCTTCTACATCATTCTTAGGTAAAGTAGGATATACTGTAGATTTTTCTAAGAACTTACCTGTAGAATCTAAAACTGCAACCTTACATCCTGTTCTAAACCCTGGATCATATCCCATAACCACTTTTCCCTTTATTGGTGCTTGCATTAAAAGAGCCTTTAAATTTTCCTTAAATATTAATATTGCTCCTTCTTCACCTTTATCTGTTAATTCACTTCTTATTTCTCTTTCTATTGAAGGATATATTAATCTCTTAAGTGAATCTTTTATTGCTAACTTTAAATATTCATCTGTAGCTTTATTTCCCTTTAACAATTTACTTTGAAGATATGTTATTATTTTCTCTTCGTTAGCAATTACCTTAACAGATAATACCTTTTCTTTCTCTCCTCTATTTATTGCTAATATTCTATGTGCAGGAATTTTACTTACATCTTCGCTATAATCATAATACATTTCAAATGGAGTTGGTTCTTCACTTGAACCCTTAGATTCAATTTTTCCCTCTCTCATTACAAGTTCTCTTATCCACTTTCTAAATCCTGCATCATCAGAAATACATTCAGCAACTATATCTAAAGCTCCGCTTATAGCTTCATCCACAGTAAGTACCTTTTTTTCTTCATCTATATACTTACTAGCTTCTTCTCTTATATCACCTTTAAAAGTTCCTTCTAAAATTAAATTAGCTAATGGCTTTAACCCCTTTTCTAAAGCTATTGTTGCTCTTGTCCTCTTCTTTTGTTTATAAGGTCTATAAATATCGTCAACTTCTGTTAAGGTATCAGCCTTTTCTAAAGCTTTAACTATATCATCATTTAATTTACCTTGTTCATCTATTAATCTTAAAACATCTTCTTTTCTATCTTTTAAATTTCTTAAATAAGTTAATCTTTCAAAAAACTTTCTGAGAACATCATCACTTAGTCCACCTGTTTGTTCTTTTCTATATCTAGAGATAAAAGGAACTGTATTTCCTTCATCTAATAATTTAATTACATTTTGTACTTGCTTTAAAGTTATGTCTAATTCTTTGGTTAATCTTTCTTCTATATTTACCATAAATTCCTCCAATAAAATTAATCATCTATAAAATTACTTTTCTAATTTAGTATAACATATTTTTACACTATTGATATTATGTTAATAGAATAGTATAATTTATTTGTAAAATATTACCAATTAATTGAAAGGTGGAATTTGCTTGAATAAATTTTTAAACGGATTTTTAAATATATGTCTCATTGTATTTATTATTCTCTTAGTATTAAACCAACTATATATAATTGATTTTTCACTAAATTTAAGAAATATATTTATATTTTTAACATTAATAATAATTTTATTAACTGCAACAACTCAAATATTAATAGGTAAATCTAATTTTTTAAAATTTATTAGCAGTGTTATATTAATAACGATTATATTAGGTGGAATTTCCTTTGTACTAACAAAACAACTCAACATGTTTTTATATATTTGTCTTTTAACATCATTATTTCAATGTATTTTTGAACTTATTAAAAATAACGCATAATATTTTTCCTCACATAATATTATTAAGTATAATACTATTTGTGAGGTCTTTTTTTATGAAGAAAAAAACTTTATACTTTTCACTTTTATCATTAATTTCCTTATTATTATTATTAACACTTCATCTTAATAATACATATTCAGAATTCAATTCATCTAATGTTCGTAATAATATATATGTTTTATCCTCCAATACATTAGGAGGAAGGCTCGCTGGAAGTACTGAAAATGAAATTGCAGCTGAAATAATAAAAAATAGATTTATAAATTGTGGATTAAAATCATTAAATAATGATGGTAAGTATACTCAAACATTTAATACAGTTTGCCCAGTTATTACAAACTCTTCTCCATATTTAAAAATAGAAAATAATGGTGAAGTAGAAGAGGAACTTCAATATGGAGTTGACTTTAAAGAAGATATGATAAATTTTAAAAATAATACTTTTTCATTTTCAAAATCAGATAAAATAAACTCCTATTTATCTTATCTTGATATAACATGTAATGATGGATCATTTTTATTATATGTACCAAAAAATAATGATTTTTCATTTAGAAGTTCTTTTTTTAGTGATTTTTCAAAAGATGCAGTAATTATGATTTCTCAAAATACCTTTAATAAAGTGCTTAATAGTTTAAATGAAGGTAAAGAAATTTCAATTCATATTCCATTTGAAGAAGAAGAAAAGACAATTTCTAATGTTATAGGTGTAATTAAGGGATTTAATTCATCACTTCCTCCATTTATAGTCACAGCACATTATGATCATCTTGGAAAAGATGGCTTAGGAGTTAATTATTCTGGTGCATTAGATAATGCATCTGGAACTTCATTTTTATTAGAATTAAGCAGAAGCCTTTCAACTTACGGAAAACCTAAAAGGGATATTATTTTTGTAGCATTAAATGCTGAGGAATTTGGATTATTAGGTTCAAAAGCATTTGCTGAAGAAAACTTATTTACTATACAAGATTCTAAAGTTATAAATTTTGATATGATTGGAAGTGCTGATTATCCTATAAGTTTAATGCAAGGTAGTAAATTTAAAAATACAGATTCTGAATTGTTAAACTCAATAAAATCAATTTGTAATGAAAAATCAATTCCTTATGAAGTTTTATATGAAGATTCTAGTGATCATGCTAGTTTCAATAACTTAAATATAGATGCATTAAGCTTTTGTCATAGTGATAAAACTAGAATTCATACTCCTAATGATACCTTAGATTATATAGACACTAATGCTATCAATACTGTTTATAGTGTTGTTGAAACAGAAATTAAAGGTTATTGCTATAGCAAATTAACTAATTTTATATATAGCTCAAAATCAATTTTATTTATATCAATAGCTTTACTAACCCTTATAATTTGGGGTATATATATTGAAATTAAGAATAAGTCAAATTTAAAATAATATACAAAAAATACTAGCTATCTTAATTAAATTAAAACAGCTAGTATTTTTTTATTTAGATATGCTTTTTAAATAAGTTGTTATAAATTGATCTATATCACCATTCATTACTGCATTAACATTTGATGTTTCTTCATTAGTTCTATGATCCTTAACCATATTATAAGGATGGAATACATATGATCTAATCTGACTTCCCCATCCCATATCCTTAAGCTCTCCAGTTAAATCTTCTATTTTTTCTTTATGAGCTCTTTCCTTAAGTTCTATAAGCTTAGATTTAAGCATTGACATTGCTGTATCTTTATTAGCAAACTGACTTCTTTCATTTTGGCATTGAACTACAATTCCAGTTGGAATATGAGTTATTCTAATTGCTGATTCAGTTTTATTAACATGCTGACCACCAGCTCCACTTGCCCTATAAGTATCTATTTTTAAATATTCAGGTCTAATTTCTATATCTTGATCTTTAGTTAACTCTGGTAATACCTCTACAGAAGCAAATGATGTTTGCCTTTTGCCATTTGCATTAAATGGAGATATTCTTACTAATCTATGTATACCTTTTTCAGCTTTAAGATATCCATATGCAAATTCACCTTTAACTCTTAATGTAGCACTTTTTATTCCAGCTTCATCACCTTCAAGTAAATCTAATGTTTCAACCTTATATCCTTTTTTTTCGCACCATCTTGTATACATTCTAAGAAGCATAAGTGTCCAATCATTTGCATCACTTCCACCAACACCTGCATGTAAATTTAATATAGCATAATTTTTATCATATTCTCCAGATAAAAGAAGCTCTATTTTATATTCATCAATTTTCTTTTCAATATCTTTTATTTCAATAATAACCTCATTAATAGTTTCTTCATCATCTTCTGCTAATTCAGCTAAAACTTCAACATCATCTAATCTTCTTACTAAACTTTCATATCTATCTATCTTATCTTTAATACTTTTACTTTCCTTAGTAACTTCTTCTGCCCTTTTTATATCATCCCAAAATCCTTTTTCCTGCATTTGAAGTTCAAGTTCTTGAAATCTCTTTTCTAGGCTTTCCTTGTCAAAGTGAAGCCCCCATTTCCTTTAATATTTCCTTTAATGATGGAACCTTTGCAAGCTCCTGCTCTAATTTTATTAACAAAAAATCACCACGCTTAACTAGTTTGTAGCTATTATTAAAATTCCCCTAGGAATTTCTGTTAGTTTCAAGTTTTAAATGACAAGCTACAAGTTTAGGTATAAATATATTTTTAGCAACTCCACAAGGCGCTTCTTCCTTAGCTACTTATCTCTCTTTCCACTTGTCACTAACTATGCTTCTCTTCCACAACAGTTCTTATATTTTTTACCACTTCCGCAAGGACATAAATCATTTCTTCCAAACTTATGGTCGTTTTTTATAGGTTCTTTCTTCAAACTATTATCATCTTGCCCATGGCTTGCTGATGTTTCTTTAGCAACTTGCTCTCTTTCAATAGGTCTTTCAACTCTTACATGGAATAAGAATTTAACTGTTTCAGTCTTAATTCCCTCAATCATTTCCTCAAACATTGCACTACCTTCCATTTGGTATGCTTGAATTGGGTCTTGTTGCTTATATGCTCTTAATCCCATTCCTTGTTTTAAATGATCCATATTATCTATATGATCCATCCATTTTTGGTCAACAACTCTTAAAAGAACTACTCTTTCAATTTCTCTTAATTGCTCTTCACCAAATTCAAATTCTTTACCCTTATATATTTCCATAATAGTTTCTGTTAATTTATTTTTTATTTGCTCATTAGATAAATCAGCTAATTCTTCTACTGTTACAATTCCATGAGGTAAGCATATTTCTTCTAAATATTGAAGTAATGTTCTCACTTCTGCTTCTATATCTTGAACTTCTCCACTTAAATGTGAATTAACTGCATCAGATATAACTTCTTCAATCATTCCTTCTATTTGCTCTTTTAAGTTCTTACCTTCTAAAACTTCAGTTCTTTGTCTATAAATAACTTCTCTTTGAAGATTCATAACATCATCATATCCTAAAAGATTCTTTCTTATATCAAAGTTATTTCCTTCAACCTTCTTTTGTGCATTTTCTATAGCCTTAGTAACCATCTTACTTTCTATAGCTTCAGTTTCTTCTAAACCTAACTTATCAATAACTCCTTGAATTCTTTCTGAACCAAATATTCTCATTAAATCATCTTCTAATGATATAAAGAATATTGATTCACCAGGATCTCCTTGACGTCCTGATCTACCTCTAAGCTGATTATCTATTCTTCTTGATTCATGTCTTTCAGTACCAAGAACTTTTAATCCACCAACTTCTCTAACACCTTCTCCAAGCTTAATATCTGTACCTCTACCTGCCATATTAGTAGCTATAGTAACCATTCCTAATTCACCAGCATGAGATATTATTTCTGCTTCTTGAGCATGATATTTAGCATTAAGAACTTGATGTTTTATTCCTCTTTTCTTTAATAAAGATGAAATATATTCTGACTTATCAACACTTGCTGTACCAACAAGAACTGGTTGATTTTTTTCATGTGCTTTAACAATTTCTTCAATTATAGCTTTATATTTTCCTGATTCATTTTTATAAACCATATCTGATTTATCTATTCTTTGAACAGGTCTATTAGTTGGAATAACTATAACATCTAAGTTATAAATTTCTCTAAATTCATTTTCTTCAGTTAATGCAGTACCAGTCATTCCTGATAATTTAGCATACATTCTAAAGTAATTTTGGAATGTAATTGTAGCTAAAGTTTTTGATTCCCTTTGAATCTTAACTCCTTCTTTTGCTTCAATTGCTTGGTGAAGACCATCTGAATATCTTCTACCTTCCATAAGTCTTCCTGTAAATTCATCTATTATAACTATTTCATTGTCCTTAACCATGTAGTCTTTATCATCCTTCATAGTATAATTAGCTTTTAATGCTTGTGTAACATAATGTTGTAATTCTAAATTTTGAGAATCTGCATAATTTTCAATTCCAAAATATTTTTCAGCTTTTACAATTCCATCATCAGTTAATAATACTGCACTTGCCTTTTCATCTACATTGAAATCTTTTTCATTTATTAATGTCTTAACAAAATTATCAGCAACATTATAGAACTTAGTAGACTTATCACCCATTCCTGAAATAATAAGAGGTGTTCTAGCTTCATCTATTAAAATAGAATCTACCTCATCCACTATACATAAATTAAGTTCTCTTTGAACTCTATCTGCCATATGAATAACCATATTATCTCTTAAATAATCAAATCCAAATTCATTATTTGTTCCATAAGTAATATCACAACCATAAGCTTCTCTTCTTTGTTGTGGTGTAATTCCATGAATTATACATCCAGTAGTTAATCCTAAAAAACTATATAAAACACCCATTTCTTCCATTTGTGTTTTTGCTAAATAGTCATTTACTGTTATAACATGAACACCCTTACCTGTTAAAGCATTTAAATATGCTGGTAAAGTAGCAACTAAAGTTTTACCTTCCCCAGTTTTCATTTCTGCAATTCTTCCTTGATGTAAAACCATACCTCCAAGTAATTGTACTCTAAAATGCTTCTTTCCAAGTACTCTACTTGAAGCTTCTCTACAAACTGCAAATGCTTCTGGTAACAAACTATCTAAAGATTCACCTTTTGATATTCTATCTTTAAATTCTATAGTTTTTGCTTGTAATTGTTCATCACTTAAGCTTTGCATACTATCATCTAATGCTTCTATTTTATCTGCAATTAATTGAAGTTTTTTAACTTCTCTTTCACTATATGTTCCAAATATCTTTTCTAAAAACCCCATAACATATTTCCTTTCAAGATTAATTTTTTATGTAAATTTAGACAAATTTAAATTAAATACTTAATTTTAAAATTTTATATATTTAATTTACCTATATAAAATTATCTTTTTTATTTTTCACTTAATAAATTATATCATTTATACTATTTATAATTCAACAGAAATGTATATTCATAAAACCAATTTAGTACTTTAGATAAAAATAAAAGGAGCCTTATTAAAAAGCTCCCATTATTAATTAAATATAATCAGGTTCTAATAAACCATAATTTCCATCTTTTCTCTTATATATTACATTGATATTTTCTGTATCACAATCTTTAAATACAAAGAAGTTATGTTCTACTAATTCCATTTGCAATATAGCTTCTTCAGCACTCATTGGCTTTATATTAAATCTTTTAACTTTTACTATTTCTCCTTCGTTGTCATCTTCTTCTGATGCAACTTCATCAAAATTACCAAATCTTAATGATTCATTACTTCTTCTTTGTAACTTTGTTTTTTGTTTTCTAATTTGTCTTTCAAGTTTATTTTCTACTAAATCTATTGATTTATACATATCATCAGTAGATTCCTCACATCTTAAAATTACTCCATTAAAAGGTATTGTTACCTCAAAAATTTGGCTATTTTTTTGAACTGTTAATGTTGCTCTTGCAGTTACATTTGGTTCAAAATATTTATCCATCTTTGAAATCTTTTTTTCTACTATTTCTCTCAATGCAGGTGTTACGTTAATATTCTTTCCAATTACTGTTACTCTCATAAGGTCAACCCCTCTCTTTAAGTTCTAATTATATTTGTTAAGATTTCAATATTTACTATATGTATATATTACCATTTTTCTTCTCATTACTCAAATATCTTTTTCTGAATTTACAGAAAATTTAAACTTATTATCTCTACATAACTCCTTTTTTCTTTCCTTTTCTTAATATTTTACAAAAAAAAAAACATCAATTCTTTCGAATTGATGTTTTTTTATAAAGTTAGCTGACCTGGATTTTGACCCCACACTCGCCTGCTGGAGCTTTTGCTACCCGGAATTAACCTCTCACTACTAACACTCTCAGTATTTCTACTGGCAGGACTTACTTCTATACCGCACCATGCTCATTAACTCTTTGTTTAACTTACGTGGATCGTTTCGCCTGCGACTGGCATCGACTTTCATCCACAGACCTAACTTTACATTACTATTATATATCGCTTTTTGCAATTGTCAATACAATAATCCTTTTTGCGCCATTATTTTTCAATATTTTTTTACATTCATTTATTGTTGAACCTGTTGTCATTACATCATCTATTAATATAACCACTTTATTAAATATATCCCTATTATCTTTTATTTTAAAAGCTCCTTCAACATTAATTCTTCTTTCATCTTTACTTAATGTTTTTTGCTCCTTAGTATGCTTAATCTTTAATATACAATTGCTAATAGGAATATCAAGTAAATACCCAATTTTGTACGCTATAAATTTACATTGATTAAATCCCCTATTTTTAATTGCACTTTTAGTCATTGGTACATAGCAAATTACATCAGCCTTAATTTCATTTTTATTTATTATTTCTAATATAAATTTAGATAACACTTCTCCTGCTATAAAATTTTTACTATACTTAAATTCTAAAATTAATCTTTTTAATATACCACCGTAAAACCCATAGGAAATAGCTTCTTTATTTGCCAAATTTACGTTTTTTATTTTACTTCTACAATAATCACATATTCCTACAAATCCCTCTGTTTGGCATATTATACATTTTTCTTCTCTTGGATAAATTATATCTAATAATTCCTCTCCTACTTTTCTCAATAATTTAAGTATTGTTTTTCCCATAAACTTTTATTAAACATCCTCGTTATAACTTTAGCTTTATCCATTTCTTCTGAAACTTCTCTTGATACCATTATAGCTTCACATTGAATATCTTGAGACATATTTACAGCCCCACAAATATAAAGTATTTTTTTATATGAATAATATATATCATCTGCAAACAACATTATCACATTTAAATTTGGAATGTTTCTAATATATTGTCCACAACTATTAGTTATTATGAACAATGTATTACTATATCCTTGGATTATATCACTAACAAATTTAAAATCTTGATTTTTATTATACCTCACAACTCTTATTTCTAATGACTTCAATGTACTACAATAATGATTATACACTTTATTTAACTTTTCCTCTGATGGAACTACAATTAATACTATTCTTTTATTTTCTTTAAACCATTTAAAATACTCAAATAATGAAAGAGGTATATTTTCTTCTAACTTTATTCTAGTATTCATTAATCTAGGTTCAATTATAGGATATTTTTTCATCATATAATTTATTTCTAATTTTTCTCCAATTGGAAAAATATGATCACTTGCATAAATTATAATTTTATTACAATTCCAATATATTTCTTCAACAGCTTCTCTAATATATTCATTGCTTACCTTTGAAAATAAACTTATATCATCAAATATTACTAAATCATAAAATTCAGTTACTTCACTTATTTCTTCAATAAATATATATTTAAAATTATCTTTTAATTTTTCTGACTCTATAATACCATCTACAAAATTATTTAATTCTTTTATCTTTTCAGAAGCATATTTTTTTTCTCTATTGCAAAATATATAAAGTATATTTTTGTTCTTACATATTGTCTTATTAATTATATTTGAAAAAACTGCTATTGTATTAAATGGTCTTGTTTTTATAGATAAAACCTTTGTCTTTTTTGAATCCCATTTACTTATTTTCTTAAAAACATTACTCAATTCCTTATAATTCATAGTATCAGACTCCATTATTTATTCTTCCTTTATCTTATCATCAGATATAATATCTAAAATTCTTTCTTTTAATGATGAATATCTCTCCATACTATTTGTATTATCTACCATATACTTTAATGCCCTTTGATTTCCAACTACTACAACTAATTCTTTTGCTCTTGTTATTCCTGTATATAATATATTTCTATTCATCAAAAATGCTGAACCCATAAATGCTGGTGTTATTATTACTTTAAATTCACTTCCTTGACTTTTATGAATAGTAATTGCATATGCTAATTCTAATTCTTCAACATATAGGTTGTCATATACTATTCTTCTTTCATCATCAAATACAACTGTTACTGTTCTATTTTCTTCACTAATTGACTCAATAAAACCCATATCTCCATTAAAAATACCTACACCTTCATTATCACCATATCCATTTATTCTATTCCATTTTAATGAATAATTATTTTTAGTTTGCATTACCTTATCGCCTTCTCTAAAAACACTATCCTTAAACTTTCTTTCCTTTTTATCTTTACTAGGAGGATTTAATATAGATTGAAGTTCATTATTTAAATTATCTACCCCTAAAATTCCTTTTCTAGTAGGTGAAAGTACCTGAAAATCCCTTATCTTATTCCACTTAGAGTTGAAAAGAGGCAATCTTCTATTTACTAAATCTAAAATAGTTTCTAAAATTTCTTCATTACTTTCTCTATTATCAAAAAAGAAATCTCCGCCCTTTTTATTTAAATAAGGTAGTTCACCATTATTTATTCTATGCGCATTTGTTATAATCATGCTTTCTTTTCCCTGTCTAAATATATCCTTTAATCTAACTACCTTAATAAATTCACTATCTATTAAATCCCTTAAAACATTTCCTGGACCTACTGACGGCAATTGATCTGCATCTCCAACTATTATTAGTCTTGTTCCAAGTTTAATTGCCTTAAGTAAACTATTCATAAGCATTATATCAATCATTGATGCTTCATCTACTATTATTACATCACCTTCTAGTGGCTCTCCTTCACCTCTTCCAAAGAATGAATTTTCATTATCACTCACTCCCATTTCTAATAATCTATGTATAGTTTTTGCTTCTCTACCAGTTGATTCTGTCATCCTCTTAGCTGCTCTTCCTGTTGGTGCTGCCAAAAGAACCTTCATTCCATTATTTTCATATATTTCTATTATACACTTAATTATTGTTGTCTTTCCAGTACCTGGACCACCAGTAATTATTTCAATTCCATTTTCAAAGGCACCTAATATTGCTTCTTTTTGAGAATCTGCAAATACTATATTATTTTTTCTTTCAAAACTTGATATTTCAAAAGTAATATCAGAGTTTATAGTTTGAAAGTTTTCAATGCTTAAGGTAATTATCTTATTAGTTACTCCTAATTCACAAAAATAATATGGTAATGAGTATACAGCTTCAATTTCATTTATCTTTTCTATCTTTATTTTTCCTTCTAAGACACTATTATATATATTAACTTCTATTAACTCTTTATCTACACTTAAAACCCTTTGAGCTTCATTTATAAGTTTATCCTTTGGCATATATGTATTTCCAAGCCCTGAAAAACTATTTAATGCATATTTTATTCCACTTTGTACTCTAAAATCTGATATAGGTTCAATTCCTAAGCTTTTTGCTATTCTATCAGATGTTAAAAAACCAATTCCTGAAATTTCATCACTTAAAATATATGGATTTTCAGATACAATATTTTGTGCATCTCCACCAAATTTTTTATAAATTTTTAAACATTGATTTATAGTTACCCCATGTTTTTGAAAAAACATTATTATATCTTTGAGTTCCCTAGTTTCTAAATATGATTGATAAATAATATTATATTTTTTCTTCCCAATACCTTCTACTTCTTTTAACCTTTCAATATTATTATCTAATATATTTAATGTTTCTTCTCCAAAAGCTTTTACTATTTTTTTAGCTGTTACTGGTCCTATTCCATGAATTATTCCTGTGCTTAAGTATTTTTCAATTTCTTTTGTGGATGTTGGTAAAACTTCTTTATATTCTTCTACATTAAATTGTCTTCCAAATTGCTTATGTTTAATCCATTCACCCTTAACCTCAATTTGCTGCCCTTCTTTTATTAATGGCATTGTTCCTACAATTGTATTTACTTCTTTATTAGCTGTAATTTTAGCTACTACATAACCAGTATCCTCACTTTTAAATATTACAGCTTCAACTAAGCCATCTAATATCTCCATATTATCGCTCCAAACATTTTATTTTACTTATTAATATTATATAATTATAACATAAGTGAAATTTTCTTTGTTAAATTAGAACTTACTTATTCACTTATACATTATTAGCATGTAATAAAATTGTTAAACATTATTCTGGAGGTCTATTTATATGTTATTAAAAAATTGTAATATCGTTTTTCTCGATAAAATTGAAAAGGGATCTATATTAATTGAAAACGATATAATAAAGGAGATAAATCCCAAAATTATAAATACTAATGAGGAAATAGACTGCAAGGGTCTCTATGTTGCTCCTGGATTTATCGATGTTCATATTCATGGTGCTAGTGGATATGATACTATGGATGGTACATTTGAAGCAATAAATGAAATTTCAAAAACAATTTGTAAGTTTGGTACTACTTCGTTTACTCCAACAACAATGACAATGTCTGCTTCAGACATATTAAAATCTATGTTAGCTATTAAGAAAGCTAAAATAGAAGGTACAGATGGTGCACAAGTTTTAGGTGCTCACTTAGAAGGACCATTTATTAGTCCTGGTGCCATAGGTGCTCAAAATTCTAACTATCTAATTAAGCCAAGCTATGAAAACTTCGAAGCTATGACAGGAGATGCAATGGATGCTGTAGTGTCAATTACTATGGCCCCTGAAGTTGATGGAGCAAAAGAATTAGCTAGTATATTAACTGAAAAAGGAATCCGTTGTTCTATAGGTCATACTAAAGCTACTTATGAAGAAGCTATTGAAGGTATAAAAAGTGGATTTTGCCATTCAACACACTTATTTAATGCAATGACTGGTTTTACCCATAGAGAACCTGGAGTTGTAGGCGCAACTTTTGATACTGATATAACTACAGAAACAATTTCTGATGGTATTCATATATCTTACCCATCATTAAGAATTGCTTATAAACAAAAAGGAACTGATAAAACATTATTAGTTACTGATGCAATGTGTGCTTGTGGAATGCCTGATGGAAAATATGCTTTAGGCGGACAACCTGTTATAGTAAAAAACGGTGCTGCTAGACTTGAAAATGGAGCATTAGCTGGATCTGTTTTAACTCTTAATAAAGCAATAAAAAATATTTATGAAAATACTGACTATCCTTTATACGAAATAATTAAAATGGCTTCTTACAACGGAGCAAAATATTGTAAGGTTGATAATAAAAAAGGGCAAATTAAAGAAAATTTTGATGCTGATTTAGTTGTTTTTGATGAAAATATTGATATTAAAATTACTATAATTGGTGGTAAGGTAGTTTATTCTAATTAATATTTTTTACTCTAGAAACTTTGTATTAATTTCATCATAAGATACTTAATCTTTTAATTATAATAAAAAGCGAAGACTTATGTCCTCGCTTTTTATTATAGGTATTTCTTTATTTCATCAACTTTATTTAATTGTTCCCAAGGTAAATTTAAATCATTTCTACCAAAGTGACCATAAGCAGCTGTTTGTCTATATAAAGGTCTTCTTAAATCAAGATCTCTTATAATTGCTCCTGGTCTTAAATCAAATACTTTTTCAACAATGTTAGTTATTTCTTCATCACTTAACTTACCTGTTCCAAAAGTTTCAACTTCAATAGATACTGGCTTTGCAACACCTATTGCATAAGCTAATTGAATTTCTAATTTATCAGCTATACCAGCTGCAACTAAGTTCTTAGCTACCCATCTTGCTGCATAAGCTGCTGATCTATCAACCTTTGTTGGATCTTTTCCTGAGAATGCACCACCACCGTGTCTTCCATATCCTCCATAAGTATCAACTATAATTTTTCTTCCTGTTAATCCACTATCTCCTTGTGGTCCTCCAACAACAAATCTACCAGTTGGATTAATGTAATATTTAGTTGATTCATCTAATAATTCAGCAGGTATAACAGCTCTTATTACATGCTCCATTAAATCTTCTCTTATTTGTTCTTGACTTACATGTTCATCATGTTGAGTTGATATAACTATTGCATCAATTCTTACTACCTTATTATCATCATATTCCACCGTTACTTGAGTTTTACCATCTGGTCTTAAATATGATAAAGTTCCATTTTTTCTTACTTCTGTTAATCTTCTTGATAATCTATGTGCCATAGCAATTGGTGAAGGCATATATTCAGGTGTTTCATTAGTTGCAAACCCAAACATCATTCCTTGATCTCCAGCACCTACAGCTTCAACTTCATCATTTTCTCCCTCTCTAGATTCTAAAGCCTCATCAACTCCCATTGCAATATCACTTGATTGTTCATCAATAGATGTTAATACTGAACAAGTATCACAATCAAATCCATATTTAGCTCTATCATATCCAATTTCTTTAATTGTGTTTCTAACTACTTTAGGAATATCTACATAACAAGATGTTGATATTTCCCCCATTACTAGTACCATTCCTGTTGTTACTGCTGTTTCACAAGCAACTCTTGCCATTGGATCCCTTGCTAATATACTGTCTAAAACTGCATCCGAAATTTGGTCACATATTTTATCTGGATGCCCTTCTGTTACTGATTCTGATGTAAATAATCTTTTCATTTTGCTTAGCTCCTCTCATTCTGATATTAATTCTAAGCAATAAAAAAAGTCTCTTGCAAAAAGAAGAGACTTATTATTATCTAATGTCTTCTTATCTTGCAAATTAAAAATTCTGCAGGAATTTGCACCACGTCTACTAGTTTCAAATATTATTACTTGTCACTATCAACAGGTTGCCGGGTTTCACAGGGCCTTTATCCCTCCACCTCTCTGGATAAGAACTAATATCAAATTTTATTTCTAAGAACATTTTATACATATATCCATACTATGTCAATAATTTTTTATTTTTATGTATAACTAATATATAAAAAAAGCATGGTATAAACCATGCTTAAATGGTGGGGGAGGACGGATTCGAACCATCGAAACGAAACGTAACAGATTTACAGTCTGCCCCCTTTGGCCTCTCGGGAACTCCCCCATTTTTGGAGCTTCATGTCGGAGTCGAACCAACAACCTGCTGATTACAAGTCAGCTGCTCTGCCATTGAGCCAATGAAGCTTATTTGGTGGAAACAACAGGGATCGAACCTGTGACCCTCTGCTTGTAAGGCAGATGCTCTCCCAGCTGAGCTATGCTTCCATAATTAATTTGAAAATTTTAAATGGTGGGGGAGGACGGATTCGAACCATCGAAACGAAACGTAACAGATTTACAGTCTGCCCCCTTTGGCCTCTCGGGAACTCCCCCATTTGGAGCTTCATGTCGGAGTCGAACCAACAACCTGCTGATTACAAGTCAGCTGCTCTGCCATTGAGCCAATGAAGCATATTAACAAATTTCAATTTCATTAATTTTCAAGTTATTAATGGTGGGGGAGGACGGATTCGAACCATCGAAACGAAACGTAACAGATTTACAGTCTGCCCCCTTTGGCCTCTCGGGAACTCCCCCATTTTTGTTTTATAACTTTGTGCCGTTCGTTTTGTTACTGCCGAACTGACAAGGACTAGTATATAATTAAACCAATTATATTTCAACCACTATTTTAGCCTATTATCCCTAATTATATGTAATTAAATTTAAATTACTCTCTTTTTCTCCATTTTAATATAATTTTCTTTTTATACTTTAAATATATTTCCCTTATATTTTAGTAACACATTTATTTTTAATAAATATAGTATAAGTACAAGGATAGCATTTTAATATATTTTTATTTAATTATAAAAATATAAACTTTATTTTTTATAAAAATTATATTATTGCTTTATAAGTCATATATTTATATGAGATAAAATTTCATGAAGAATTTTAATATATGCTTCCTTATTTATAACAAATAAAAATAATCTTCATTATAAAGATAGGGGTGAATTATTTGATTAAAAGGAAATTTAATTATAAATCTAATTTAGCTTACTATGAAATTGCTGAATTTATGATAAAATATATTAATCCTAATAGTATTATAGTTTGTATTGGTACTGATAAATGTGTTGGTGATTGTTTGGGACCACTTGTTGGAACATTTCTTGAAGAACATAATTTTCCCTTACCTGTATATGGAACATTAAAGGATCCTATTCACGCATTGAATTTAGATAAAAAACTAGAAGAAATAAATAAATTACACCCTAATGCATGTATAATAGGAATAGATGCTTGTCTTGGAGATACAAATTCCATTGGCGAGATTCATACACGCGATTATCCAATTCATCCTGGAAAGGGTGTTGGAAAATCATTACCTGATGTTGGTGTTGCCTCAATAATTGGAATAATTGATTCTAGCGATGCAGCTGAATTTTTTACTTCTCGCAGTATACGACTTCACTTAGTATTTGAAATGGCAAAAGTTATTTCTAACGGCTTAATTAATGCCTATTATCTAAATTCGTTATCAAATAAACAATGCTAGAACTGTACTACTTCTAGCATTGTTTATTTTAAAAACCAAACTCTAATCTATTAAAGTAATTTCCTTATTAGTAAACTCATTGTCCAATTTTGATGCATATTTAAGCACCTCTCCAGTTCCTAATGCTACAGCTTCTATAGAATTACTTGCAACATTAACCTTAATGCCTGTACTATCTTCGATAAGCTTATCTAATCCATCTATTAACGCTCCTCCACCAGTCATTAATATCCCTCTTTCGATTATATCTGCGGCTAATTCTGGAGGAGTTTGCTCTAAAACAGATTTTACACTTTCTAAAATCATTGAAACCGGCTCCATTAAAGCTTCTCTTAATTCTTCAGTTGAAATTAAAACTTCACCAGGTAACCCAGTTATTAAATTCCTACCTTTTATACTTGTTGATATATTTCTCGAATCTTTAAAAACTGATCCTACACTAACTTTTAAATCTTCAGCAGTCTTTTCTCCGATTAAAATCTTATATTTCATCCTTACATATTTAATAATTGCTTCATCAAACTTATCTCCAGCTACTTTTATAGACTCTCTAATAACTACTCCACCTAAAGATATAATTGCAATATCAGTTGTTCCTCCACCAATATCAACTATCATATGACCATTAGGCTGTGTTATATCAAGTCCAGCTCCAATTGATGCTGCTAATGGCTCCTCTATTAAATTAACCTTTTTAGCTCCTGAATTAATAGCTGCATCTATAACAGCTCTTTTTTCAACTTCTGTTGCTTCTGATGGAATACAAACTACAACTCTAGGTGCAATTACTCTTCTCTTTCCTAATGCCTTTTTTATAAAACTTTTAAGCATTTTTTCTGTAATATCATAATCTGATATTACCCCATCTCTTAATGGCCTAACCGCTATAATATTTCCTGGTGTTCTCCCTATCATTTTTCTTGCTTCTTCACCAACAGCTAAAACTTTATTATTATTTCTATTAATTGCTACAACTGAAGGTTCTTTTAAAACTACTCCCTTGCCTTTTACATATACAAGTACAGTAGCAGTGCCTAAATCAATTCCTAAATCGCTACCAGCTCTCCAAAACCACATTTTATTCACTCCTATATATACTAAAACTTCGAAATATTTGTTTTTTCTTCAAATTTATTCATTTTTATTATATATGTAATGAATTTATCATTCAATATCTTTATAGGTCATTTGCTTTATATTTCATTTTTGTGGCTTTTCCACCTCTAATATGCCTTTCTGATTTATTTAACTCTAATATCAAATGTGTCTTTTCTGCTATTGCTGGATTTATCTTAGGTAATCTTTCTGTCATATCCTTATGAATTGTACTCTTGCTTACTCCAAATACTTTTGCTGTTTTTCTTATTGTTGCCTTTGAGTCAATAATATATTGAGCTACTTCTAAAACTCTTTCTTCTATATAGTCTTTCAAAATTATACCTCCTTAACTTACATCTATTTATTATTTACTTAATCTTCAAAAAAATTCATAATATCTAAAATTAAATAATTTATATAAGTATCAGTCATTTAAAATGACTGATACTTAGTAAATTATTTAGCAATAAAATAAGCACTTGGATCAACATCTTTTCCATTTACATCTTCTACTTGAACATTTAAAACATCTCCACAAAGCTTTGATGTAAATATTCCTGAAGTATTTCCTACAGTACCTATTTCAGTACCAGCGCTAACTACATCTCCAACGGCTACTTTGACATCTTCACTTAAGTTAGCATATTTTGTTTTTAATCCATTTGCATGAGCAATAACTACAAATGTTCCGTCTGTAGTGTTGCTTGATACTTCTTCAACCTTTCCTTCTGCAGCTGCTTTAACAACAGTCCCTACAGCAGCATTTATATCTATTCCCTTTCTAGATGTATCTTCAGTCTTATTTTCATCTGAATAAGTTCTTATCATCTTTCCAAATTCTCTTGAAATAGCTACTTCACCATCTATAGGAAATGATAATACTACATTGTTATCAGTTCCTGCTGAAACATCAACACCAGCTTCTTGATCTAAATTATTATCTTGTGAAACTTGTTCTCCATTATCATTTGCTACTTTATTTTCATTGTTTATATCATTTGTATTATTAGTAATATCTTTTTGAAGTGATTCTTCATTATTTGCTAACTTATCATTACTTTCCACTCTTTCAGCATTTTGCTTATTAACATTTGAATCAACTTCTGAAGAATTACTGTCTTGAACATCATTTAAAGATAATTCATTACTTGTTTTATTTTGCTCCTTAGCAACAGAATTTTTCTTAATAGTAAATGCTGCTATAGTTGCAACTACACATAGACATACAAGTAAAACTAAGTAAAAGCCCTCCTTTCTGAAAAAGTCCTTTACTTTATTTTTTTTATTTTGGTCCATTTCAACACCTCCTTTCTTGTATTCTTACCTAAAAAATTAAATTAATTCAATTTAAATCCAGTTTTTTTACGTCAAATTTATATAAAAAAAAACAAAAAAGGGGCTGTCGCACTAAAAATTTTATATACAATATATTGTTTTAAAAAATAAAAATCAACACAATATATTGTAGTATTTATTCTTAATGCGACATTCCCTTTTTGCAACATATTTTTATAGAATTATTATTGTTCAAACCTTAAATTTTGTATTTTAATTCCTGTATAATAATGCTTTAATATTTCATCATATTTCTTCCCCTCTTTTGCCATAACATTAGCCCCATATTGACTCATACCAACATCATTACCATATCCAATACAATTAAATTTAACTACATTATCATTTATTTCATAATTAAAATTAATAGAATTTAATCCTAATAAAAGCATAAACTCATTTCCACTAATAACTTTATTTCCTACCTTAATTTCTAAAACCCCTCCTGAGTCGCTTCTAGATAAAATTTCAATACTTTCATTAATATTATCTAAAGTTAACTTAGCATTAGGATACTTACTATTTATTATATATACTAATTTACCTACTGTAATTTCTTTTATCGTATTATAATTAGGGGAATCTTCCTCTCCAAGACTATCCACAGGCTTAAGATATGGAATTTTTCCAATTCCAATTATATCTGATGCTTCCGTCTTTCCTGAACTAACTAAAAAAGTTAACGGATATAATATTATTTCATTATCATATGTTAATACCATTCCTCTTGTTGACTCAACTGCACTTTGCACCTTATTCCAATACCTTTCTCCATTTTCATCTCCCCATTTATTAATCAATTCATTTTTTGATGAATAAACCTGACAATGTGCTGAGTTACATATATCTGCTCCATTAGCCTCATTACAATGCTTTATCTTCTTATTTATGGCATACGTTCTTGATATTATCGCTTGACTCTTTAAAGCCTCATCATTAAAACTAATTGGCATTATATTTGCAACTACACTGCATATATATTCCTCTAAATCAACCTCTTCTATTCTATCTTCTAATGTAATATAAACTGATATTTTATCATTACTATTAATAGCTACTTCATTATTTTCCTCATTTACAACTTCCTCACTAACATTACTTACATAATCATTATTACTATTACTTAAATTAGCACTATCATTTTTTTTCTTTAATAGACTTACATTAATATCTGCTTTCATGGTTATCATAGGTATTATTATCATAAATAATATAATACAAAAACTAGTAATAAATATTAACTTAAACCTTATATCTCCCTTAAATTTAATTTCCTTCATAATACCCCCAGCCACTAATATTACATCTATATATATGTTTTTATATATTAAATAATTCTATTTCCAAAGTTAATATTCTCCACAATTTATAATTTTCATTCAATAAATAGTTACTTTTTATAAAACAAAAATAAGGAACCCCTAAGGCCCCTTATTTATGAATTCTATATATTTCAGCTCCAAGCTTCTTAAATTTTTCTTCTATATTAGTATATCCTCTATCAATATGATAAACTTCACCTATTTCAGTTTCTCCATTTGCTACTAATCCAGCTAATATCATTGCTGCACCTGCTCTTAAATCAGTTGCTTTAACTTCACACCCTGTAAGTGTTGATACACCTTCTACTATAGCTATTCTTCCATCAATTTTTATATTTGCTCCCATTCTTCCTAATTCGCCAACATGCATAAATCTATTTTCAAATACTGTTTCAGTTATTACACTAACTCCTCTTGTAATTGATAATAAAGCCATGATTTGAGCTTGCATATCTGTTGGAAATCCTGGATAAGGCATTGTCTTTATATCAACAGGCTTCTTTTCCTGGGTTCCATCTACAATCATCTTTTGTCCATCTATACTACAATAAACTCCACATTCCTTTAATTTTTCAATAGTTGGCATTAAATGCTCTTCATTAACTCCATTTATTGTTATCTTACTATTAGTAATTCCTGCTGCAACCATAAATGTTCCAGCTTCTATTCTATCAAATATAGGTGTAAATGGTTCTGGCTGTTTTAATTGTGATACACCATGTATAGTAATTTTTCCATATCCTGCTCCTTCAATTTTAGCACCCATAGAATTTAAAAATCTTGCTAAATCCCATATTTCTGGTTCTTCTGCTGCATTTTCTATTACTGTAATCCCCGGTGCTAAAATAGCTGCCATCATAATATTTTCAGTAGCTCCTACTGAAGGAAAATCTAAATATATTCTATTTCCATGTAACTTATCAACTTTAGCTTCAACATATCCATATCCAATTTCAGATTCTATGCCTAATGATTTAAAGCCCTTTAAATGTAAATCTACAGGTCTACTTCCAATATTACATCCCCCAGGCATTGATATTTTACATCTACCAAATCTAGCTAACATAGGTCCCATAACTAAAAAAGATGCTCTCATTTTTCTAATTAATTCACTATTAGGATCCACTTCCTTTAAATTTAAAGTATTTATCTTTAAATCCCCTGTTATTGATGAAAATTGCACTTCACAATTTAACTCTCGTAATAAATTAATTAAGACAGTTACATCTTCTAACATAGGTACTTTTTTTAAAATTATTTCAGTTGGATTTAAAATAGTTGCAACTATAATGGGTAATACTGAATTTTTTGCAATACTTATATCAACCTCTCCTTGAAGCTTTCTCCCACCTCTAACTATGATTTTTTCCATATTATCCTCCATATTTATTGTTAGTATGTTACAAAAATTACTGGTGTTCCTATAATTAAATACGAACCTGTATCATATTTAATTCGTCCAATGTTTATATCTTGATCATTTTCAGATATAGCCTCTGAAATATAACCATTATTTATATTTAAAGACTCTTTTATTTTTAAATGTAAATCTTCTTCTAAATCATCAATTGGCTTTTTCCCTTCTGTATTTATCTTTCCCTTAATAAAAGAAAAATACCTTTCATTTATAAAATTATCACTTCTTATTTCCTTAGATAATTCATTCAAATCCTTTTCTATTTTATTAACATCATTATTTATTAAAATAATTTGAACTTTTGTTAAATCTCCATACTTATAAATATTGACATCATAATTGATGCCATCTTTTTCTGCATTAATACTATTATTTTCTTCTATATTTATTAAATAATTATTTCTTTCAAAAAGTTCCTTTATCCTTAAATATTCATTCTTTAAGGACTCACTTACTGTATATTCAACTTTAATTCCATTTTCAACAAAATCATAATTATCTATTACGTATTTTTCAATTTTTTCAAAATCATTATTTTTTGCTTCACATTTGTATTCTTTATTATTAATAACTAATAGAGAAAAGATTAAAAGAAATATTAAAAATACCTTTTTCATATTACATATCCCCTGCCTTTCCTCTAAAATTATTGTCCAAACTATATTTTTTATACATAAATATTTTTCTTACTTTAAAATCATTTGTGAATTTAAATAGTTTATCTAATATCATATATATTACTAAACTTATAAAATAGTTCTTTTTATTCTAAATTTAATATAATTCTCTACTAAATTCGTCTATATATTTCATTATATTCAATACTTAAAAGATAATTATATAAATTATTTTTTACAAAAAAAAATAAGAAAATCACTTTTTAGCGATTTCCTTATTTAAACATAATTTATTTTAATTTCAATCTTGCCTTTGCTCTTAATAGCGCTCTATTTGCTCTTTCTATATCGATACGCTCTTCTTTATTATTTAATCTTTCTTTTGCTCTCTTTAAAGCTTCTTCAGCACGATTTACATCAATTTCATCAGGAAAATTAAAAGAATCACAACAAAAATTAATTGTATCATCCTTAATATATACAATTCCTGAAGATGTAAATAATCGTTTCTTTTCACCTGTACTTGTTGTATAACTACTTACTGTTGGAACAGTAGCAACTATAATTGGTGCATGATTTGCAAGAAATTCAATATTTCCATTGCTTTCTGATGTTGATAAGCTAATAACTTCCTCAGTTAATTTTTCACGTCCTGGAGCTACAATATTAAGTTTTGCTGTCTTCCCCATAAATTACATCTCCTATTTCATATTCTTAGCTTTTTCTACAACTTCTTCTATAGTTCCAGCAAATAAGAATGCTGATTCTGGTAAATCATCATATTTACCTTCTAATATTTCTTTAAAGCCTCTTACAGTCTCCTTAACTGGAACATATCTTCCCTTCATACCTGTAAATTGCTCTGCTACTGTAAATGGTTGAGATAAGAATCTTTGAATTCTTCTAGCTCTTGCAACTACAGCCTTATCTTCATCTGATAATTCATCAACACCTAAAATAGCAATTATATCTTGTAATTCTGTGTATCTTTCAAGAATATTCTTTACTTCTGTTGCAACTTCATAATGCTCCTTACCAACTATTCTTGGATCAAGAATTCTTGAAGAAGATTCTAATGGATCAACAGCTGGGAATATTCCTAAAGATGAAATAGCTCTAGATAATACTGTTGTAGCATCTAAGTGCGTAAATGTAGTTGCTGGTGCTGGGTCAGTTAAATCATCCGCTGGAACATATACAGCTTGAACTGATGTTATTGAACCATTTTTTGTTGAAGTAATTCTTTCTTGAAGAGCTCCCATTTCTGTTGCTAATGTTGGCTGATATCCAACTGCTGAAGGTATTCTTCCTAATAAAGCTGAAACTTCTGAACCAGCTTGTGTAAATCTAAATATATTATCTATAAATAATAAAACATCTTGTCCTTGATCTCTAAAATATTCAGCCATTGTTAATCCTGTTAATGAAACTCTCATTCTCGCTCCTGGAGATTCATTCATTTGACCAAATACTAATGCAGTTTTATTAATAACACCTGAATCCATCATTTCATGGTAAAGATCATTTCCTTCTCTAGATCTTTCTCCTACTCCTGTAAATACAGAAATTCCACCGTGTTCTTTTGCTATATTATTAATTAATTCTTGAATTAATACAGTTTTCCCTACTCCGGCTCCTCCAAATAGACCAATCTTACCACCCTTTTGATATGGAGCAATTAAATCAATTACCTTTATTCCTGTTTCAAACATTTCTGGTTCTAAAGATTGCTCCTTAAAGCTTGGCGCTGGTCTATGTATAGGATATGTTTCATCAGCTTCTATAGTTCCTTTATTATCTATAGGTGTTCCTAAAACATTGAATAATCTTCCTAATACATTTTTACCTACTGGTACTGATATTGGCTTGCCTGTATCTACAGCCTTCATACCTCTTCTTAATCCATCAGTAGATTCCATTGCTATTGCTCTAACAATATCATCTCCAACATGTTGCTCAACTTCTACAACTAACTCTCTATCACCCATATCAATTTTAATTTCATTGTATATGTTTGGTAAAGAAGTTTCATCAAATTTTATATCAACTACAGGTCCAATTACTTGAACTACTTTTCCAATTTTATTTTCAGTCATACTTCTTCCTCCTTGCTACTTTTGAGCTTCGGCTCCCCCAACAATTTCTGAAATTTCTTGCGTTATTATACCTTGCCTAATTCTATTAAACTTTATATTAAGACTTTGCAATATATCATTTGCATTTTCTGTAGCACCATCCATTGCTGTCATTCTAGCACTATGTTCACTTGCCTTGGCATTTAACATACATGTTTTAAGTTGACTCTTTAAATACATATCAATTGCATTTTTAAATACAGCTTCTTTATCTGGTTCAATTATATATTTTCCATCTTCACAGCTTTCATTTTCTATAGGCAATATTTTAACACTTTTTACTTCTTGTTTAACTGGAGAAATAAATTCTGTATATACTATATTTACTTCAGAAACTTCTCCTTTTTCATATAAATATATAGCATCATTATATATCTTATTAACATCCTTAGTAGCAGGTATATCTGGTAAATCTACATATTCAGCATATGTACTTATTCCATATCTTGAAGCATATGAAATCCCTTTACTTCCAGCAATAACAACCTTAGCTCCACCACTTTTCTTAACTAAGTTATTTAAATACATAATTATATTATTATTATAACCTGAACATAATCCTGTGTCTGAAGTTAATACAATATATAGCTTATCTCCTTCGAAGCTTTTATAATAAATTGAGTCAAAATCTTCTGGCATACTAGCAGCAACTTCATTAATAACTTCTGTACACAAATTATTATATTGCTCATTAGCTACAAGCTCTTTTCTAGCTTTTCTGAGTTTAGAAGTAGCAACAAGCCCCATAGCTTTAGTTATTTTTCTAGTACTTTCAACTGACTTTATTCTTCTTTTAATTTCTATAAGTCCCGCTGCGCCCACTGTTTTACCTCCTAAAGAATTGCATAGCTATAAAAAGCTATGCATCTTTTAAAAATTCTTTCTTAAATTCAATTATACATTTTTCAATGTTTTCTTTTAAGTTATCACTTAATTGTTTTTCATCTATTATTTGCTTTAATACATCTCTATGATGTGTATCCATAAATTCTAAGAATTCATCTTCAAATCTTCTTATATCTTTTACTCTTATATCAGATAAGAAATCATTTAAAGTTGCATATAATATAACTATTTGCTTTTCAACATCCATAGGCTTATATTGCTCTTGTTTTAATACTTCTAATATTCTTTTACCCTTTTCTAATCTTCTCTTAGAATCAGAATCTAAGTCAGATCCAAATTGAGCAAAGGCTGCAAGTTCTGTATATTGTGCAAGCTCTAATCTTAAAGTTCCTGAAACTTGTTTCATTGCTTTAATTTGAGCATTACCACCAACTCTTGATACTGAAATACCTGCATTTACTGCTGGTCTTTGTCCAGTATTAAATAACTCACTTTCTAAGAATATTTGACCATCAGTTATTGATATTACATTAGTTGGAATATATGCTGTTACATCTCCTGCTAATGTTTCTATTATTGGAAGTGCAGTTAATGATCCTCCACCATGCTCTTTAGATAACTTTGCAGCTCTTTCTAAAAGTCTTGAATGGATATAGAATACATCTCCTGGGTAAGCTTCTCTTCCTGGTGGTCTTCTAAGTAATAATGACATTGTTCTATAAGCTACTGCATGCTTAGATAAATCATCATATATTATAAGAACATCTTTCCCCTTATGCATGAAATATTCACCCATACTACATCCTGCATATGGAGCTAAGTATTGAAGTGGTGCACTTTCTGATGCAGTTCCTGCAACAATTATTGAATAATCAAGTGCTCCCATTTCCTCTAATGTATTAACTATATGTGCAACTGTTGATTGTTTTTGTCCAATAGCTACATATATACATATTACATCTTTACCCTTTTGATTTAAAATAGTATCTACTGCAATTGCAGTTTTACCTGTTTGTCTATCACCAATTATAAGTTCTCTTTGTCCCTTTCCAATTGGAACCATAGAATCAATTGCCTTAATACCTGTTTGTAATGGCTCATTTACTGAAGATCTATCAATAATGCTTGGTGCTGGAACTTCTATTGGTCTAGTTCCTGAATAATTAATAGGTCCTTTACCATCTATTTCTTCACCAAGTGGATTTACGACTCTTCCTAAAATCCCTTCCCCCACAGGTACTTCAACTATTTTATTTGTTCTTTTAACTATGTCGCCTTCTTTAATTCCTTCTTCAGATCCTAATAAAACGCATCCAACGTTATCTTGCTCTAGATTTAAAGCCATTCCATATACATTGTTTGGAAACTCTAAAAGTTCACCTTGCATGCAATCATCTAATCCATAAACTCTGGCAATTCCATCACCAATTTGGATTATCGTACCTGAATCAGAAGTTTTTATTTGATTTTCATATCTTTGTATTTCTTTTTTTATGATAGATGTTATTTCTTCTGGTTTTATATTCATGCAATCACCTCTATTCCGTAGTAAGCATTAGCTTTTTCAAGTCTTCTAATCTTGTTTTTACAGTTCCATCTATGATGTCATTTCCTATTCTTACATAAATTCCACCTAAGATTTCTGGATCTATTATTTTTTTCAATATAATATCTTTGTTATACTTCTTTTCAAGCTTTTCTACTAAGGAATTATATTCATATTCTTCTAATGGAATTGTAGTTTTAACAATTCCTTGCAAAACATTTAATTTGTCTAAATGGATTTTTTCCATTTCTTTTAATTTTTCTTTTAAGAATAATATTCTATCTTTTTCTATTAATATTAATAAAAACGATAAAAGTTCTTCATCTATTTTTCCTTTAAAAATATTAATAAAAACTCTCTTTTTTTGTTTCGTACTTATTTGAGGATGCTTAATTACTTCTTGAAACTCTTCATCCTTGTCAATAAGCTCGCATATTTCTCTTAAGTCACCCAGATATTCATCAACTTTCCCATTTTTTTCAGCAACTTCATATAGTGCAAGGGCATATCTTCGGTCTAAATATTCATACATATTTAATTACCTACCTCTGAAATAAACTCGTCAATTAACTTTTTATTTTTTTCTTCATCAATATTCTTTTCAATTACTTTCTTAGAAAGTTCTAAAGCTAAATCTATTGCTTCTTTCTTTAAAGAATATTCTACTTTTTCTCTTTCTCTATCAATTTCAACTCTAGCTCTTTCAATAATTAAATTTGCTTCTGATTTTGCATCTTCAACAATTTCATTATAAACTTTTTCAGCCTTTTTCTTATGAGCCTCTGTAATTGCTTTTCCTTCTTCTTTTGCTCTATTCAATGCTCTCTCATTTTCAATTGCAATCATTCTAGCTTTATCTGTAGCTTCCTCAGCACTATCAAGCCTATCATTTATATAATCTTCTCTTTCATCTATTATTGCTTTAACTTTACCAAAAAAGAAATGTTTTAGTATAGCTAAAAGAATAATAAAGTTAATAACTGAGGCTAATATTAATCCTAAATTTATTTCCATTTATTTCTTTCGCCTCCCCTTTGGAGTACTTAATATTTTTAATAATTAGCTTAATCCAACGAATATTAAAATGATTGAAACTAATAATCCATATATAGCTGTTGCTTCAGCAAAACCTGCTCCTATCATTAAAGCTGTTGTTATCTTACCACTTGCTTCTGGTTGTCTAGCTATACCTTCTACTGCCTTTCCTGTTGCATTTCCTATTCCTATAGCTGCTCCTACACCTACTAATACTGATATTGCAGCTGCTAATGCTCTTACTGAAATTTGATCCATAATAAATTCCTCCTAAACTTTGTTTTTTACTTTAGTCTTTTTGATTAATAAATAAATTTAATAACTAAATCATTAATTTAGATTTTTTGCTTAGTGCTCTACTGTTATCTTTATATTTATCATTGTTAACATTACAAAAATAACCATTTGAATACAACCATCAAATATATCAAAATATGCATGTAGTGGCACTGGTAGTCCAATTTGTGCAATCCAAGCAATCTTATCCAATGATTCATAAACTAATTCTACTAAGAATGATGCTGCCAAGATATTACCAAATAATCTTAATGATAATGATACTGGAAGCATAACTCTTTCAATTACATTTATTGGTAACATCATAAGCATTGGTTGTCCATAACCTAAGAAATAATGCCCAATTCCAATTTTTTTCATTGTATATCCTTGAATTACTACAAATGATATTAAACCTAATGCAAGTGTTACACTAAAGTTATTGGTAACAGGTGTTATACCAACTAAACCTAACAAATTCATAGTAACTATAAAAACTGCTAATGTTCCTATAAATGGTATCATATCTCCATACTGTTCACCCATATTTGCATTTACAACATTTTGAATTGTGGTATATATGTATTCTACTACCACTTGTTTTTTTCCAGTAGGCCTACGTTTTAAATCTTTTGTTGCCCACCATGCCAATATTCCTATTAATAATACAAGTACTAATTGAATTATAGCTTCTGGCTTAATATCAATTGCTAGCTTTCCAATATTAAAAGAAAAAATAGGATGAGTTAATTCCATCTACTCACTTCCTTTCCGACTTCTTATCCAGCTAAAAATTATAATAGGGAAATGTGAAATAAATCCTCCCAAGTAAGTTAAGAGATAGAATAAATTTTTTGCAAACAACATTGCAAATAATGCTACGCACAATATCCTAATTATATAACTTAATGGAAATATAATTTTTGGAATAGTAGTTACTCCATTTAAATTCTTGTCCAAAATAATTCCACTTACTAAAAAATTAGCTATAGAAACCGCCAATCCAAATAAATATATAAGTGAAATATTTGTCCCAAAAAAACAATAAAGAATAATAGATATACATATCCCTAACACAATATCATATTTAACTGAATTCTTTAATAATAGCTTCACTTCAGTAGTCATCTATCATCCTCCTATTAATCGTATGTTATTATACGCCTCCCTTAAAATTAATGTAAATCTTATTTTACTCTATTTTTTATAGTTTTCAGCTATATTTTGCCTTTATAACTCAATACTTCTTTATTACTTACCTAAATTGCTATTTTTAAGCATTTTCTTTTTTTTTGACAAATAAAAAATTAAAATTTCTTTTTTTTAAATTTTCTTAATATTCCATATTTCGCCTTTTTATATTTGTTAACGTTTCATAAATTATAATTTTTATTAATTTTTATAAAATTTATTATTATTTTAATTAATTTATTTTATTTTTTTATTATTCCCCAATTTTTATTATATATGTATTCAATGAAATACTATTAAATTATGAATAATTTACTTTTAATTTATTCATAATTTTTTTTAAATTTTTTTTCATTTTATAATTAATCGCAATATTTTTCCATATTATCCTATTTATTATGCTAAAATTCAAAAGGGGATGTCGCACTAAAATTTTTATACACAATATATTGTTTAAAAAAATAAAAATCAATACAATATATCGTAGTATTTATTCTTAATACGACATCCCCTTTTCATTATAGTACTACTCTCTTTCAACAACCAATGCAGTTCCCATTCCTCCACCTATACAAAGAGTTGCTAGTCCTTTTTTAGCATCTCTTTTTTGCATTTCATGAAGTAATGTAACTAAAATTCTAGCTCCTGAAGCACCTACTGGATGACCAAGTGCAATTGCTCCCCCATTAACATTTACTTTATTCATATCAAAATTTAAATCTTTAGCAACTGCTAAACTTTGTGCTGCAAATGCTTCATTTGCTTCAATTAAATCCATATCTTCCACTGTTAATCCAACACCTTCTAATGCCTTTTTAGTTGCGTGGAATGGCCCATATCCCATTATTGAAGGATCTAATCCCTTACTTCCATAAGAAAGTATCTTTGCCATTGGTTTTAATCCTAATTGAGCTGCTTTTTCTGCACTCATAACTACAAATGCTGCTGCTCCATCATTAATTCCAGATGCATTAGCAGCTGTAACTGTACCATCTTTAATGAATGCAGGCTTTAATTTTTCCATCTTTTCAATTGTTGAACCAAATCTAGGGAACTCATCTTGTGCAAATACCTTTGGTTCTCCCTTTCTTTGTGGTATAATAACAGGTACAATTTCATCTACAAATCTACCTTCTTTAATAGCCTTTTCAGCCTTTAATTGTGAATTTAATGAGAACTCATCTTGCATTTCTCTTGTTAATCCCCATTCTTTAGCAATATTTTCAGCAGTTACTCCCATATGATAGTTATTAAATGCATCCCATAAAGCATCCTTTATCATAGTATCAACTATTTTTCCATCACCCATTCTTTGTCCCCATCTTGCTCCTGGAACAGCATATGGTGCGGCAGACATATTTTCCATACCACCAGCAACCACTACATCACAATCTCCTGCCTTTATCATTTGAGCTGCTAATGCAACACATCTTAATCCTGATCCACAAACTTTATTTATTGTCATTGCAGGAACTTCTACTGGTAATCCAGCTTTTACAGCAGCTTGTCTAGCTACATTTTGACCTTGAGCCGCTTGTATAACATTCCCCATTACTACTTCTTCAACTAATTCTGGTTTTATTCCAGCTCTATTTACAGCTTCTTTAATTACTATTGCTCCTAATTCTGATGAAGGAACATCCTTTAATGATCCTCCAAATGATCCAATTGCAGTTCTTACTGCACTAACTATTACTACCTCTCTCATAAAAATCCTCCTATTAATTTACCCTAAAATCATAATAGTGCTAATTGCTTAAATTGTTAAACAATTAACACTATTATTATACCACTTTATTTTTTCCATTTTCAACTAATTTTAAAAATATTTTACTTTTAATTTAAGGTTTTAATTATTTTAATAATCTTATTTTTTACTTATAGTTAATAAACTTATATTACATTTAATATATTAAGAGATGTTTTTTTACTTACTATATAATTGCAAGCTAAACATCATCTATATTTAATGATAAGTTTATTTCTTTATAACTTGGAACTAACTGCCTTAATTCAACTCCTGCACACTTAAACATCATTTTAGATGCCTTTACTGAATCAGTATTAGAATATTTATCACTTAAATAAACTACTTCACTAATCCCTGATTGAATTATTGCCTTTGCACATTCATTACATGGAAAAAGTGCTACATATATTTTACATCCTGATAAATCCTTTCCCTTTGCATTTAGTATTGCGTTTAATTCTGCATGAACAACAAAAGGATATTTTGTATTTAACATTTCTCCTTCTTTTTCCCATGGAAATTCATCATCTGAACATCCCTTTGGTAAACCATTATATCCTATACTTTCTATTACATTATTTTTATTTACTATACAAGCTCCTACTTGTGTATTTGGGTCCTTACTTCTCTTTCCAGATAACAATGCTACTGACATAAAGTAATCATCCCAACATAAGTAACCTTCTCTTTTTGCCATTTTTATTACAACCTTTCATTTAATTTTTAATTAATAGCTTATGTATAAATTAATCATTATCTAAATTTAAAAAATGCGAAAACCTACTGGCTTCGCACTTTTTTTATTTTTATTTAGTTCCAAAAAGTCTATCTCCAGCATCACCAAGACCTGGTACAATATACCCCTTTTCATTTAATTTTTCATCAATAGATGCTAAATATATATCAACATCTGGATGTTTCTCTTGTACAAGCTTAACTCCTTCTGGAGAAGAAATTAAACACATTAATCTAATCTTTTTAGCTCCTCTTTTCTTTAATAAAGAAATAGCATCAGCTGCAGAACCACCTGTCGCTAACATTGGGTCTACTACAATTATATCTCTTTCAGCTATATCTTGAGGTAACTTACAGAAATATTCTACTGGTTGAAGTGTTTCTTCATCTCTATATAATCCAATATGCCCTACCTTAGCTGCTGGTATTAAGTTTAATATTCCATCAACCATTCCAAGACCAGCTCTTAATATTGGTACTATAGCAATCTTCTTACCTGCTAACATTTGGCACTTTGTTTTACAAATTGGAGTTTCTACTTCAACTTCCTCTGTTTCTAAATCTCTTGTAACTTCATAAGCCATTAGCATAGAAACTTCTTCTACTAATTCCCTAAAATATTTTGATCCAGTATCCTTACTTCTAATATATGCTAACTTATGTAATATTAAAGGATGTTTAATTTCTGTTACTTTACTCATTGTTAATTTCCTCCTAGTTAAACCTTAAATATATTTAATTACTTAGAATATTTCTTTTCAATTTCTGTTATCTTATTTATTCTTCTTATATGCCTATCGCCTTCAAATTCTGCTCCTAAAAATGCTTTTACTATATCTATAGCAAGACCTTTTCCTACAACTCTTTCTCCCAAAGTTAATATATTAGCATCATTATGTTCTCTAGTTGCATGAGCACTAAATGTGTCTGAGCAAAGTGCTGCTCTTATTCCCGGAACCTTATTTGCTGCTATTCCTATTCCTATTCCTGTTCCACAAATTAATATACCAAAATCAAATTCTTTAGCTACTACAGCCTCTGCAACTGGCAATGCAATATCTGCATAATCACAAGCTTCTTCTGAATATGTTCCAAAGTCTTTAAATTTAATATTTTGAGATTTTAAATACTCTGCTATTTCTGCTTTTAAATTTAATCCACCATGGTCACAACCTAATGCAATTTTCATAAAATCCACCTTTCTATAATTGTCTATTTTATAAAAAAAGAAGAATAGGTTCCCCCATCCTCCTTGATTATACTTCTAAAATATCATATCCTGCAGCTTTATTTAATCTATTCATAATTGCAAGCCCAACACCATTTTCTTCAAATCCTTGACATAAAATATATTGAACTCTTAAATCATCACATTTTCTTAATGCCTCAAAAAGATTTTTTGCAATTTCCTTTAAATCATTTTCACTACCTAGTGATATAACTTTTCCATTATTAAATTTATTTAAATTTTCATTTGTAGTTAATATTGCTACATCATTACCTTTTTCTATATAATTCTCTACTATTTCATTAATTATTTCAATAGTTTTTTCATTTTTCCCCTTAATTATTTTTAAATGAGCATTTGGAGCATAATGTTTATACTTCATTCCAGGAGCTTTTGGTTTAAAATCATCATTAGGTTTTGATTTTAATGCTTTATCTAATTCTATTTCTGGATTTATTTCCTTAAGCATTTCCAATGTAATTCCACCTGGTCTTAAAACTAATGGTGGATTTACTGTACAATCAACAATAGTAGATTCAACTCCTATATCGCTACTTTCTCCTCCAATTATATAATCAACTCTTCCATTTAAATCTTCTACACATCTTTCAACCTCAGTTGGACTTGGTCTTCCAGATATATTAGCTGATGGAGCTGCAATTGGCCTTTCTGCTAACTCTATAAGCTTAAGTGCAATTTCTGAATTAGGCATTCTAATCCCAATGGTGTTAAGATTTGCACTTGTTACATTTGGAATTATATCTTTTTTTTCTAAAATAACAGTTAATGGACCTGGCCAAAATTTATCAATAATTTTTTGTGCTACCTCTGGAACATCCTTAACTAACTCTGAGATTTCTTTTGTACTAACGTGAATAATAAGAGGATTATCCTGTGGTCTTCCCTTAGCTATAAAGATTTTCCTTACAGCTTCATCATCTAATGCATTAGCTCCTAATCCATATACAGTTTCTGTAGGAAAAGCTACTGTACCACCATTTCTAATAACTTTTCCTGCTTCCTCTATAAATCTAATATCTGTATTTATATCCTTTATTATGGCAACCTTTGTTTCCATAAAAATTTAACCTTCTTTCTCTAAATTTCTTTCTGTCCTCTAGCAATCTTAATACTTTCTATAGCTGAAGATGTATATATTGCATTAACACAATTCTTATATATATTATCTAATAATATATACTTATTTAATTCTCCACAATTAATAACTTGAAAATAATATGCAGCATCATTGCGTATTTTTTTTATTCTTATGTATTCATCTGCAACTTCTTTATTTTTATTAATAAAATCTTTAGAAATAAGCTTTAATTTTTTATTTTTAGATCTAATTGATGTAATAATTATTATCTCTAAATTTTCATTACTTTTATTAGTATGTACAATTGCTACTTTATCACATTGAACTAAAGAATAAGTTGAAAATATTCCATTTCTAAATTTCAATTTATTATTATAACAAAAAAATTTAAGATATGATTTATTAACCTTGTTTATTAATGCTATACAAATTAATATTTCTATTACGGCTAAAAATATAACTAAAATAGTTGAATTTATATAAGATAAATAAGTACATAGCGGAAGAAATATACCTAAAAATACCATTAATGAATAAAATATCTTATTATAAAAATTTTGTTTTTTCAAGGCTTTTTCTATCTTCATATAATCACCTATTTTAAAAGGGGATGTCGCATTAAGAATAAATACTACAATATATTGTGTTGATTTTTATTTTTTAAAACAATATATTGTGTATAAAATTTTTAGTGCGACAGCCCCTTTTAAACTTATATTGAATCAGTGTTACCCATTGCTTTCATTTTTTCAGCTTGGTCTGCAGTAATTAAAGCATTAATAACTTCTTCAATATCTCCATTCATGAAACTATCTAGTTTATATAATGTTAACCCTATTCTATGATCAGTTACTCTTCCTTGTGGATAATTATAAGTTCTTATTCTTTCACTTCTATCCCCTGTTCCAACTTGACTCTTTCTATCTTCAGCTATTCCAGCAAGTCTTTCAGCTTCAGCAACTTCATATAATCTAGCTCTTAAAACTTTCATAGCCTTTTCTTTATTCTTAAGCTGTGATTTTTCATCTTGACAAGCTACTACTGTTCCTGTTGGAATATGTGTAATTCTAACAGCTGAATCTGTTGTATTAACGCATTGTCCTCCATTACCAGAAGATCTATAAACATCAATTCTTAAATCTTTATCATTTATTTCAATTTCAACATCATCAACTTCTGGTAATACAGCTACTGTTGCCGTTGAAGTGTGTATTCTTCCTGAACTTTCTGTATCTGGTACTCTTTGAACTCTATGTACACCACTTTCATATTTAAGTTTTGAGTAAGCACCATTACCCTTAATCATAAATACTACTTCTTTAAATCCACCAAGATCATTTTCATTTGAACTCATTAATTCAACTGACCATCTTTGAGATTCTGCATATCTTGTGTACATTCTGAAAAGATTAGCTGCAAATAATGCTGCTTCATCTCCACCAGCACCACCTCTAATTTCAACAAATACGTTTTTATCATCATTAGGGTCCTTTGGTAATAAAAGAATTTGAATCTTATTTTCTAATTCTTCTTCTTGATCTTTTAATGAAGAAATTTCTTCTGATAACATTTCTCTCATTTCTTTATCAGTTTCTTCTTCTAACATTTCTTTGTTAGCTTCTAAATCTTCAACAACCTTTTTATATTCTCTATAAGCTGTTACGATTACTTCTAAATCAGCATGCTCCTTACATAGCTTTCTCCATTCTTTTTGATTAGCCATTATTGAAGGATCTGATATTTTAACTGATAGCTCTTCATATTTATTTTCCGTAAATGCTAATTTATCTAATAACATAATATCACTCCGTACTGTATTTTTTCATATTGAACAATTATAACATATTATTTATATTTTTATCAAGATACAAGGATTTACAAGTATATTAAGCATTATAATGCTAAGTAAAAATATTCATTTTTTAAATTTAAACTTATTTTCCTTGCCACTCTCCTATAACTACTCTATCATGTCCTACTAAATCTTTTATTACCCTAATATCCTTATATCCCTTTTCACTCATTAATTCACTAACTTCATAACCTTGATCATGACCTATTTCAAATGCAAGTATACCATTTTCCTTTAAAACTTTATTACTATCATTTATAATTCTTCTATAAAATTTTAACCCATCATTTCCCCCACTCAAAGCAGTATGTGGTTCATAATTTTTAACATCTTCCATTAAAGTGTTAATAACTTCATCTTTTATATATGGTGGATTAGATAATAATATATCATATTTCTTTTCTTGCTTAATTACTTCTTCTAATAAATCACTTTTTATAAAATTAGCTCTATTGCTTAATTTATGCTTCATTATATTCCTTTTAGTAATCTTTTCAGGGATATCATAGTAATCAATTAAATCAACTTTAGTGTTTTCTCTAAAATGTGCTATTGATATACCTATAGCACCACTTCCACAACATAAATCACAAATTTTATACTCCTTATCCTTATCTAAAAATTTAAGTGCTTCTTCCACTAATACTTCAGTATCACCTCTAGGAATTAAAACTCCCTCTTCTACATTAAAATCTATCCCCATAAATTCAACAGTTTTTAATATATAACTAATAGGCATTTTGTTTATTCTTTTTTCAATTAAAGAATAAAATTCTCTTTCTTTAAAATTACTTACTTCTTCATCTTTATTAGTAATTAAATAAAGCTTATCTTTTCCTAATACCTTCCCTAATAACAGTTGAGTATCTAAAATATACGTATCTATATTAGCTGCCTTTAATTTTTTGTTTCCATCTATTAATAATTCCCCTATTTTCTTCTTATATTCAATTCCTTCTGCTGCAATTAAAGATTTTATAGCAACCTCTAATTGAGAATCATCAGGTTCCTTAGTTGTAAGTTCTTGTAATTTTAATCCAGGATATGCAATTATTTTTCCCAATTTACTTTCAGTCCTTCCAAGCCATTTAATAATTTCATAAGTTATTCCTGCTACTATAGGTGTTAAAATTATTCTTAAAATCAATCTTTGCCAAAAGCTACCCCATCCAGTTAATGAAAATAAAATAATACTAACTAACATAGTTAAAAATAAAAAATTAGTTCCACATCTAGGGTGTAATCTTCCAAACTTTCTTACATTTTCAATAGTTAATTTTTCTTCAGCTTCATAACAAAAAATTGTTTTATGCTCTGCTCCATGATATTGAAACACTCTATAAATATCATCTAATTTGCTAATTAAAAACATATACATAATTAAAATTGCTATTCTTATTACTGCTTCTATCAAATTCAAAGCAATCGAAGAAATTCCAATATTTTTAAATAATGATGCAATTCCTGTAGGAATTCCTAAAAACAATCCCGTTGCAACTAAAAGTGAAATTATCATACTAAAAGTAACTAATAAATCATTTGCAGCCTTATCACCAAATTTTTCTTTTAACCAAATGTCAAATTTTGATTCTTCTTCATCATCTTCAAAAAAACTTGCTGAATAATTTAAAGTCTTGATTCCTAGGATTAATGAATCAATTAAAGAAACTGCACCCCTAATAATAGGAATATTTAAAAATTTATATTTTTTTGTAATTGGCTTAGTTTTTTCAACCTTAACTTCTATTTCTCCATTAGGGGTTCTTACAGCTGTTGCTATTCCTTTAGATCCCCTCATCATAACACCTTCAATTATAGCTTGCCCCCCAACATCACACTTCCTCATATACTCCACTCTCACTTTTATTCATTTTTATATTTGAAATAGCAATGACCACATAATGATTCATATTCCACATTATCTACATTATCAATTGCTACTTGTTGTCCTTCAAATACAAATTTATTATTAATTTTTCTTCCATTTAATATAGCTTTTTTACCACATTTACAAATAGTTTTTAGTTCTTCAATACTATGTGCTAATAATAATAATCTTGTACTTCCCTCAAATCCTTCCATTTTAAAATCAGTTCTAAGCCCATAACAAATTACTGGAATATCTAAACAAACTGCAACTTTAAAAAGTTCATCAATTTGATTCGCCTTAAAAAATTGAACCTCATCTACTAATATACAATCTATATTATATTTTTCACTTTGCCACTTATTAACTTCATCATAAATATTTTGAGCATCATCAATTAATAAATCTACCTTTCTTTCAACCCCAAGTCTTGATACTAACTTATCTCCACCCTTTTTATCTGTAGATGGTTTAATTAATAAAACCCTCATTCCACGCTCTTCATAATTGTAAGCAACTTGCATAAGATTTGTTGATTTTCCTGAATTCATTGCACCGTATCTAAAATATAATTTGCTCATATCGTCTCTCCTCTTATATATGTCTCTTATTCGATTATAGCATTTTAATAAATACATAAAAAGATGTTTTTATTTCTTAGTTATATTGACTGTATTTGTCGACTATGATATAATTTTATAGGTCATTGCAAGTCAATGAATGTATTTTGAAAGAGGTGAATTAAATGAAACAAGGCATACATCCAGAATACCATCACGATGCTGTGGTTAAGTGCGCATGTGGAAACACATTTACAACTGGTTCTGTTAAAGAAGAGTTAAAAGTAGATATATGTGCTAAATGCCACCCATTCTTCACTGGTAAGCAAAAAATCGTTGATATCGGCGGTAGAGTTGACAAATTCAACAAGAAGTTCGGTCTTAACAAATAGAATTAAGTTAGAATTTATGAGAAAGGATTTATTTCTTTCTCATTTTTTCTTTTATAAATAATTAAATTATATTAAAAAGGCTATTACAATAATTGATTTACTTAATAAAAGTATGAATTTCAACTAATGTTATAGCCTTTTTTATTTAATTAAGAAATAAATTATTTCTTGAATATATCATTTTTAGGGAAAACCTGAATAAACTCCCTATTATTTTTTGTTTTTGATAGCATATTTATTAAATTTTCAGTAATTTTTTCAATGTTTCCATCTCTATACATTACCTTTCTAATAGCATATGCAACTTCCTTTTCTTCATCTGTTAATAATAAATCTTCTTTTCTTGTTCCTGATTTATATATGTCGATTGCTGGGAATATCCTTCTTTCTTGTAATCTTCTATCAAGATGAACTTCCATATTACCAGTTCCCTTAAACTCTTCAAAAATCATATCATCCATTCTTGAACCTGTTTCAATTAAGGCTGTTGCAAGTATTGTTAAACTTCCACCTTCCTCAATATTTCTTGCAGCTCCAAAGAATTTTTTAGGCATTATTAATGCTCCTGGATCTAACCCACCTGATAAAGTTCTTCCAGTAGGTGTAATTGTTAAATTATATGCTCTTGATAATCTTGTTATACTATCTAATAATATAACAACATCTTTTCCTTGTTCCACCATTCTTTTAGCTCTTTCTAATACCATTTGAGCTACTTTTGCATGATTTTGTGGTTCTTCATCAAAAGTTGAATAAATTACATCTCCATTAATAGATCTCTTCATATCAGTAACTTCTTCTGGTCTTTCATCTATTAATAATACAATTAACTTTACATCTGGATGATTTATAGTAATATTTTGAGCAATTCTCTTTAATAAAGTAGTTTTACCTGCTTTAGGTGGAGCTACTATTATTCCTCTTTGTCCTTTTCCTATAGGGCATATAATATCCATTAATCTTGAAGATAAATCCTTCTCATTATTAGTTTCTAAATGTAATCTTTCATTTGGATATATAGGTGTTAATGTTTCAAAGTTTTTTCTTCCTATTGCCTTTTCAGGATTATCTCCATTAACTTTTTCAACAAACAATAATGCCTTAAATTTTTCACCATCTTTTGCTTCCCTAACTTTTCCTTGAACCTCATCTCCAGTTCTTAAATTAAATCTTCTAATTTGTGATGGAGATACATATATATCATTTTCACTTGTTAAATAGTTATCACATCTTAAAAATCCAAAGTTATTATTTTCTTGAACCTCTAAGACACCCTTTGCTGATCCCGATTCATTTATCATTACTTTTAACTTTTCTTTTTTTTCTTCTTTTTGCTCTTCTGTTATGTTATTTTCTCTAGTTGAATAACCATTATTAGTATTATTAGTATTATTAGTATTATTAGTACTTTCCTTTTCTCTTATCTTTGGAGCAATTTTTTCTCTTAAAACTACACCATTTTTTTCTATAGAATTTGGTGTTACCTTTACTAATTCATCTATCAATTCACTTTTCTTTAATTTACTTATGTTTTTTATTCCAAGCTCTTTAGCCTTATTTTTTAAATCTACTAAAGTCATCTCAGAGTATATTTCTCTTGTCAAAATGACACCTCCAATAGTTTCTATTAATTAGGGATACGATTTAGATTAACCTTAAGGTTTGATATATTGATATGAAAAATAATTCTTCAAAATAAATTCATAGTTTAAAAACAAACTTAATTTTATATATAATTATGAACTAATACTCTTTAAAATACAATAGAAACTTATATTTTAAGCTTTTCCAATATAAACATTTTTATAACATTAAACAATAAAAACGAAGGAATTTCCTTCGTTTTTATTAATTATCACCTAATGATGCCTTTATAAATCCTTTGAATAATGGATGTGGTTTATTAGGTCTTGATTTTAACTCAGGATGAAATTGAACTGCTACAAACCATGGGTGGTTTTCTAGTTCTACAATTTCAACTAATCTTCCATCTGGACTAGTTCCTGTAATTTTCATTCCTGAAGATATTATTTGCTTTCTATATTCATTATTAAATTCATATCTATGTCTATGTCTTTCATATATTAACTTATCATCATAACATTCATTTACTTTTGAACCTTCTTTTAATTTACATGGATATAATCCTAATCTCATTGTTCCACCTAAATCTTCTATATCCTTTTGCTCTGGCATTAAATCTATTACTGGATACTTTGTTTCAGGATTAATTTCATAACTATTGGCATTATCATATCCTACTACATTTCTTGCAAATTCAATTACAGCGGTTTGCATTCCTAAACAAATTCCCAAGAAAGGAATTTTATTTTCTCTTGCATATTTTATAGCTTCTATTTTGCCTTCTATACCTCTGTCTCCAAATCCACCAGGTACTAAAACCCCATTAACATCACCTAGTAATTCTTCTATGTTTTCTGAGGTAACATCTACTGCATTTACCCATTTAATATTAACATTAGTACCATTTGCTAATCCACCATGATTTAACGCTTCTACAACTGATAAATATGCATCATGTAGTTCTACATATTTTCCTACCAATGCAATGTTAGTATTTCCTTTTAAATTTTTTAATCTTGATACCATATCAATCCATTCTGAATTATCAATATCCCAACAACCTAATTCTAATTTTTCTACTACAAGTCTATCTAATCCTTCTTTATGCAACATTAGCGGAACCTCATATAAATGATTTGCATCTAAATTTTGAATTACACATTTTCCTTCAATATTGCAAAATAAACCTATTTTATTTTTTAAATCATCAGATAATTCCTTTTCTGACCTACAAACTATTATATCAGGTTGGATACCAATACTTCTTAATTCTTTAACAGAATGCTGAGTTGGCTTAGTTTTTAATTCTCCTGATTTTCCTAGGAAAGGTACTAATGTAACATGAATAAAACATACATTTTCTCTTCCTACATCATATTTTATTTGTCTTATTGCCTCAAGAAACGGCTGTGACTCAATATCTCCTACAGTCCCACCAATTTCAGTAATTACAACATCTACATCTCTTTCCTTAGCTACCCTATGTACCCTTTCTTTTATAGCATTTGTAATATGGGGTATAACTTGAACAGTTCCCCCAAGATATTCTCCCCTTCTTTCTCTTGAAATAACAGACCAATAAATTCTACCAGATGTTATATTGCTGTTTTGAGTTAAATTTTCATCTATAAATCTTTCATAATGACCTAAATCTAAATCAGTTTCTGCTCCATCATCAGTTACAAAAACCTCACCATGTTGATAAGGACTCATTGTACCTGGATCTATATTTAAGTAAGGATCAAACTTTTGTATTGATACCTTTAAGCCCCTATTTTTCAACAATCTTCCTAAAGAAGCTGCTGTTATTCCCTTTCCTAAACCTGATACAACCCCACCTGTAACAAAAACATATTTTGTATTCATTTATATTCCCCCATTTTTTTGTTTTTATTATTGACTATTGATTTTATCAATGATATAATTTAAATTACCTCTCTTATACAATTATCAAATATTTACCATAAATAATATAGTACCACATTAGCTTTATTAAAGCTAGTGCTTTTATGCATTTTTTAAATTTTCTTTTATTTTTTCCTCTAACTCAAAATATTCCTCTCTAAACCTTTTATTAATAAGTATTTTTTCTTCAGCAATTTTAACTTTATTATATAAACTTTTATTATTTGAAATACCTAACCTTTTCCTTAATTCATTATTATTTAAGCATTTAAAATTTTTCATAAGCAAAGTTATTAAATATGAATTTTCTCTTTTTTTCCAAAACTCATTTATTTCTTCATATTTCAAATCATAATACTTACAAATTATCATTATTATAATTCCTGCCCTATTTATATTCTTCACACCACCTTGATTTACATATTTTCTTTAATTCTTTCCTTACTATAAACTTTTATACATAAAAAAATACATCTTAAAAACTTTTTAAATTTTTAAGATGTCAAACTTTTTAATTTACTTGAATTTTTATATCTAATATTGTTGTTATACCTTCTTGTCCATCAAGTCCTATAACATACTTAGAGTGTATTTCCCCACCCTCTTCATTCATATTTATTTTTAATCTTTTAGTATCTATATTTAAATTTAACATACCATATGGAGTATTATATAAAGATAGTACATTTTCACCTTCTTTGAATTCCATATTTGTACTCGTTGAACCAACTCTTTCAAGTACCATACTATTATGTTTTATATTTAATGTAGTTGTTGTCCCATCCATTCCAGATAGCTCAGATTCTTCATATATAGCTTTAAATCCATCTTCATGTATAATAAATGTTCCAGGTGTTACAACTTCTATTGCTTCATTTGGCTCAATATCTGAAAAACTTTTTACTGTTATAATTGCTCTTTTTTCCATTTTATCCTCCTACTTTATAGAAATAATAAATTGTTCTAGCTCACTATCACTTATTGCTTCTACTTCTATATAGTTATCTAATTTTCTTCCATATATACCATATTTAATTTTGATTTTATCTTGTTCTCTTCCTTTACTATATCTAGCTGCCATTCTCGCTGCTAATACTTTATCACTTTCAGTTCCATTACCCTCTAATAATACTAATGCGCCTGAAAACTCTGCTGCATGGAATGATAAATATTCCTTATTAACAAGCATTTTAATTGCCTCTCCTTCTTCCTTGGTTCTAGCAACTATTATCTTATTATTATCAGCAGTTCTAAAGTGTCTTCCATATCTTAATAACTGTAACTCAGATTCATTAACTTCATCTTTAAATGTTAAAAGATCTCTTAATCTTAATGCATAATTAGGTTCAGTAAGCTTACATCCTCCTGCTGGTGATGGATATTCTGTTATCCCCCACTTTTCAGCTAATTCCATTTGTGTTTTTCTACTTCTTCCTGATATATCTAATAATTTTTCTCTATCAACTAGTCCATTTAGCTCCATTTCAGTTGGTTCAATATTTTTAGCACAAAGAGGTCTTAATATTTTATTTGAAAATCCTGATTCTTTCTTTACAATATTTAAAGCTTGTCTGTTTTGAGACATAGGTCTTTGATTTAAAACTTCTCCAGTTATTATAAAATCTGCATTATGTTCTTCTAACAATTTTCCTGCATAATTCATCATCATAGCATGACAATCTATACAAGGATTCATATTCTTACCTCTACCATGCTTAGGATTTTTAACTAATTCTAAGTGTTCTGGAGAAAAATCAACAACCAATAATGGTATATCTATTTGTTTTGCCATTTTAATTGCACTTTGCTCATTAAAAAAATATGATCTAAAACATATTCCTAATACATCTATTCCTTGTTCCTTTATTAATTTAGCAGCTAATATACTATCTAACCCACCTGAAATCATTGCTAATGATTTTGTCATTTTGTCCTCCTCTTTATTTAAATAAATTTTTAACAACATCAACCATTTTACTTTTAAACTTAATGTCATCATTTTCATTATTTAAATTATTTATTTCTTTTGGTTTTATATTTTCAATTTCTTGTTTTAAATTATCTGAATTAACATCACTTTTGCTTTCATCAACAAAACATAATGATGGAAACATTACACACCACCAGTTACGCCCTTGCCCTGATCCAATTATAACTCTAAATGCCTCATAATTTCCTTGTGGAAAAACATAATCTCCATAAACCTTATCTGGAAAATTTTCATATGAAAGCATTGTATTTACTTCATAATCATAATTATTATTTAAAATTACATCCTTAGCTATGTTATTTACATAATCAATATTATCATTTAATATAATTTCAGCTTCTTCTAAAGATGTTACTCCCTTAAGCTTCTCACTTAATGCTTCTACAACCTTATCTCTTACCTTTAACTTTAAACTTTGATCTTCTTCAGTATCACTATTTGCTATAACATGAAATCTAATTAGCTTGTCCTTAATTTCCTCATAATTAAGTGTTTCAAGTTCTAAGCTATTATCTTTATTATTTATTATATCATTCTTACAACATCCATTTAAAGTAAATATTAACAAAACTAAAATTACTATAAAATTATTATATCTTTTCATAACATAACCCCTTTCTTTTAGTAATAATTATTGACACTTTAAAGGGGTTTATTCATTTAATTTAATATTATTTAATTTTTTAAATAGTTCTAGTTAAAAATACTTCTCTATGATTTTCCTTCATTTTTTCATAACATCTTTGTGCCTTTAACATATCATCAAAAAATGCAAATACACTTGGCCCACTGCCACTCATCATACTTCCAACAGCACCATATCTATTCATTTCTTCTTTTATTCTAATTAATATATTATGTTTTCTTAAAGTTACATTTTCTAATAAGTTTTTCATATTATTTGCAACATAATATAAGTCATCATTTTCAATAGCTTCTATTAATTTATCAGTTTTAGGATGTATCCTTGCTTTATCCAATTCAAATGACTTATATACTTCTTTTGTGGATACCCCAAATCCTGGTTTAACCAATACTAAAATTTTATCCTTAAATGGTTTTAATTCAGTAATTTTTTCTCCTATTCCTTCACAAAGAGCAGTTCCCCCTTTTATACAATAAGGTATATCTGCACCTAACTTTAATCCTAATTCCATCAATTCTTCATCTGAAGCATTTACTTCAAATAGCTTGTTCATAAGTTTTAATACAGCTGCACCGTCAGTACTTCCACCTGCTAGCCCTGCTGAAACTGGGATATTTTTCACAATGTTTATATAGACACCTTCTTTAATATCATATTTTTCTTTAAATAACATTGCTGCTTTATAAGCTAAATTTCTAGAGTCAGTTGGCACATAGCTTTTATTACACTCTAACTTTATATTACTTTTACGCTTTTCAACATATATTTCATCATATAAATCAATATTTTGCATTATCATCTTTAATAAATGATAACCATCTTCTTTTCTTTTTCCTACTACATCTAAAGATATATTTATTTTTGCATAAGCTTTTATTTTCATTTATTCAAATCCTTTCAATATGGAAAGTATCTATCCTAAATTAAAGTTCAGAGCAAAAACTCTGAACTTTTATAAATTATATTATATATATTATTTTTCTTATAGTAAATATATCATTACTGTATTCTTTAAATCCAATTAGCAATATTCCCTACATTTTCATTAACGGTTTTATTAGATTTAATAAATTCTACTAAGGGTTCTAATTCCTCAAAAAATACAATTATCATATCCCCTGGAGTAGATTCAACATATGCCCTTTCTAAAGCTTTTACTTCATCTAATATAACCTTAAAATCCATATTACTATTTTGTTCTGAAACCCCTTCACTTATAGCTTTAGCTATTTCTCCTTTTTCTCTACCTCTTTTGTTTCTATCTTCCTTTATTATTATTTTATCAAGATATCTTGAACTTATCCTACCAATTTCTCTTGCTACAATATTCCCCCTATCTCCTGGTACTCCTATTACTCCAGTAATTTTCCCCTCTGTCATATATCTTAGTTTTGATAATACCTTTTTATATCCATCAATGTTATGACCATAATCCAAAATTATTTTAACATCATTACAATTATAAATATTAAATCTTCCTGAATTTTCATTTGCATTAAACTTATTAAGACCTATTTTTATCATGGCATAATCAATTCCTAATCCTACTAATGCAGCACATGCTGCCATAGAATTTTCAATATTAAAATCTAATCGCCCATTTAAAGTAATTGGAATATCTTCTATATTAATTATTTTATATTCTCTTTCTAAGTTATTAACACATATATAATTATCTTTTAAGTAAACTGAAATTCCATGCTCAAGAATATTCCTTTTTATTAATGGATTATTACAATCAACTGAAAAATATATTATATTAGACTTTATATTATTTATTATATTTTTGCTCCATTTATCATCAGCATTTATTACAACATAACCATCATCCTTTACAGCTTCAGCTACTAATGATTTTACTTTACACAAATCATCCATTGTATTAATTCTGTCTACCCCTAAATGGTCTTCAGTAATATTTGTTACCACTGCTACATCAGCTAAATCATATGCTAAACCCTTTCTAATTATTCCACCTCTAGCTGTTTCCAAAACAGCTACATCTACATCTTTATTAAATAATACACATTTAGCACTTTCAAAGCCTGTATCATCTCTCTTATCAATACATTCTCCATTTATATATATTCCTTCGGTACTTGTCATTCCAACACAATATCCCATCTTTAACAATGTGCTATTTATTAATCTAGTTGTAGTCGTTTTTCCATTTGTTCCTGTAATTGAAATTACAGGTATATTCTTCGGATTATTATTGTACATCATATTAATTATATCTATTCCAACATTTCTTTTAATGCCTTTCCTTGGATAAGAATGCATTCTCAATCCTGGTCCTGCATTTACCTCTATAATTGCTCCTTCACTTAATAAAGATTTTTTTATATCTTTTGTACAAATATCAATACCACAAATATCAAGTCCTATAGCCTTAGCTGCTCTTACACACATATCTTTATTTTCTTTTGAAATATCATCAGTACAATCAATTGCACTACCACCAGTTGATAAGTTTGAATTCTGTCTTAAAACAATCTTCTTATCTTTTTCTAAAACTGAATTTATTTTATAATTATTTATATTTAAATTTCTAATTATTTCATCATCTATCTTTATTTTGGTAAGTGGCTTTTCATGATCATATCCTCTAGATTCATCACTGTTTAAATCTTCTATAAGTTCTTGTATAGTTTTAACTCCATCTCCTATAATATATGGTGGAATTCGCTTTGATACAGCTACTACCTTATTATTTACAACACAAACCCTATAATCATCACCTTCATAGTACTTTTCTATTAATATATCTTTGTACTTTTCATTTAGCTTATTATAATTATCTATTAACTCTTTATCAGTTTTAATATTTAAAATCACATCTCTTCCTTTATTTCCAAACTCAGGTTTTAATACAACTGGATATCCTAATTCTTTTGCTGATTTTAATAAGCTCATAACATCGCTTACCTTTTCCCCACTTGAAACTGGTAAGTTTTGTATTGTCAAAAGTTCCTTTGAAACTAATTTATCACATGATATATCTGCTGCAACACAACTTGTTAAATTACTTATTGCTGATTCTATAACCTTACCTTGTTTACCATATCCAATTTGATAAAATCCACTATCTGCAATTTTTAAAACTGGCATTCCAATACTTTTCGCAGCATTACATATTTCTAATGAACTAGGTCCAATTACCTCATCATTTAATATATTTTTTATTGCTTTTAATCTCTCATCAAAAAATACATTTTCTCCATATATAAATGAATTTATAATATCTACTGCTAACTTTCCAATTTCAATTCCAGTTTTACTATACTCATACTGATATACAACAATATATTTATCTCCTTTTATTTCCCTTGCTTTACCATAATATATATCCATACCTAAAATATTATGTATAGCAATAATCATATGTTCACAAATATGAGCTAAATATGTTCCTTCTTTTAATCTTTTTACAAACCCACCTTCTTCATCTATACCACATCTATGAGTATGTAATATTGGAAGTAATCTTATTAATTTTTCATTAAACCTTTTTATATCCTTGCTTGGTATTTCTGAATATCCTTCTAAGTCCACATCTAAAACTATGCATTTTTTATGTGAATGAATATTCCTACCTTCATACACCGTACTACCTATGATTTTCATGAAAATATTTATCCTCCTCAAAAGGTATCTTTTTTAATAAATCAAATTTATCTCCCTCTTTTAATACATGAAGTTTAACATTAAACATACTTAATATTTCATTACTATATTGTTCTGAAACATTGCTATAAGTAATTCCACTTCCATCTATAAAATATACTGCTCCAGAACCTATCACCTCTGCTGTTCCTTTATCACTTACTAAAATTGCAGTATCTTCATCTATTCCTATTCCCAATACTTCTGGATTTTGTGCAATTGCAGTAAGTAGTCTCCCTACCCTTCCTCTTTGAGCAAAATGCTGATCTATTATTATATTTTTTACTAATCCCAATCCAGGTGACATTTTTAATGTACATTTATGTGGCGATTCATCATCTTCACCTTCTACAATCATTGTATCGCTCATTACAGAAGCACCTGCCGAAGTTCCTGCAATTACGCCTCCATTACTACATAATTCTTTAATAACATTATAAATAGGAGTCCCACCTATCATACTTGTTATTCTTAATTGATCTCCTCCTGTAAAAAACAACAAATTTGTAGTTTTAATTAAATTTATATTTTTATCATTAAATGCATCTTCTCTTTTACTAATGTCAAGTTTATCAATATTTTTTATTCCTAACTTTATAAATACATTTTTATAGTCATCATAAGTTTTTTCTGGATACTCTGTTGCTATAGTTGCTATTAACATCTTATCTTCTTTAGTATTTATATACTCTGCAACTTTTTTTAATATTTCCTTTTTTCCTCTTTTATCTTCTGCACCTCCTATAATAATTAAATTGCCACTTATTTTTTCATTCAAATTATCACCTCATATCATGTATTTCTTATTTTATCCAATTGTTAGAAATATATACACATCAATAAAAGAGGCGCTACAATCATTCATGTAGCGCCTCTTTTATTAATTAATATTAAAATTTACATTTTCCTGGTATTATTATTTTTTTGCCAACTGTTAATGACTCTGAACCTTCTAACTCATTAATTTTAATTAACGAATCCATTGTTGTGTTATATTTTTTAGCTAATTCCCATAATGTATCACCTACATTAACAACATATATTGTTACAGATGACTTCTTACATTGTTTTTCTTCTTCACTTTCTTCTATATCAACTATCCATTCTTTTTCTACTTTATAACAAACCTTTGTTGCTATAGATAACGTTGCTCTTATTCCTATTGTATTTGCTTCAACAGTTCCATCTATATTTTCTAAATGAACATTACAAATTGCATTCATATCAGGTTTAGTGCCTTTTAAATCTACAACTGATGTAAATGGAATTTCTCCAGTACACATATCAAATCTAAAATTTTCCTCTTCAGAAGTTTTATAAAATACTTGTATCTTTACTATTCCTTCAATTTTTATAATATCATCTTCCATTGTTGTATCAGTAATTAAAGGATATCCTGATGTAAATACCACAGAAGATATTTTTTCATCTTCATTTTTAGGGTATAAATTATCCTTTATTATTAATTCTGATGGTACTATTCCTTGAATCAATCCTATATTATATTTCTTTTTAGTTAATAAAACTGATTTTGTTGGTGAATATGCATCCTTAATTACATCTATAACTTCCTTTGAAACAACTCTAACTGATCCTTTAACTAAAAACTCAATGTTTACAGCTCTACTTTCTCCTAAATCATCTGCAATTACTATATAGTCATAGCTTACTATTTCAATTTGATTTGAAGCTAACATATCACTATTAACTCCAATTGCTTCTTCTTCCTTAGATAAATAAACATCATCTTGTAGCAAGAAAATACTATTTTCATCTTTTCCCTTACATAAAACTTCTATCTTACAATAGCATCCAAAGTAAATTTTACCATCACCTAATTTTACTTCTTTTTTGTGTAAGTTTATTGAACAAGCTAGTATTTCATCTATTTCAGGTTTATCCATTGTTGCTTTAATCATAGATTTACCCATTATCTCAATAGTAGTTTCACATTTTATTTGATTTATTTCCTCACTCTTTTTCTTAATTTGTATATCATCTTTTCCTTCAATTTCTTTTACGAATTCAAATTCACAAACCTTATAAATTTTCCAATTTATAGTCCTTATTCCATCAATAGCTATCTTACGTTCATTCATAATACTAGCTTGAATATGTTCTATTGCACAATCTACTTCGCAGATAACTTTATGTTCTTCAGAATTAATATCAATATAGTCAGCAAATTTTTCTGATAAATAAACTGAATTTATACTAGTTTCTTTACTTTCATCCTCTGATAAGTACATAACAGAATAATTAATTTGACCTTCTATCATTATTTTATCTGCTAAAATTTCTTTATTAGTAATAGTTGAATTAGCTTCTATTCCCAATATTTGATAAACGTCTGGATGTGAATCCTTTATTAAATATTCACCCTTTAGTACATTATCAGTAGAACTTTCTCTTATTAATTGTTCATTTTGAATACTTTCCTTAATAACATCTATCTGAGACATTTTACCCCTCCCTTATAGTATAACTTACTATAATTTATATTCTCTAAATATATATTTATTCTAATCTCTATAAACTGTTTACTAATTTTTTAGTAATAAATTCATCAAAATTTTTATATTGATCATTTTAATACCATTATTTAGGTGTTTGTGTCGAATTTTATCGATTATTTAAAAAAATTTTATTTTTTTTAAATAAATTGTTGACTTTATTATAAATATGTCATATTATAAAGATGGTTATTGACCATATAACCTCTCATAAATTCTCAATACCCTTTTATACCATAGTTGAAAGATGGATACCCGCCATCTTTCTTTTTTTTATTTATGTATATTTTTTTATTTTAAAAGTTATTTTTTAGAAATATTTTTATAAAAATTTAAAAATACTTTTAAAAAAATAAAAGCTTCGAATTTCTCGAAGCTTTTATTTATACTGCATAATATAAAGATACCGTCTTAGTTAAAACATCTGAGTAGCTATAAGTTACTGTTCTTTGATTATCATTTTCTAATCTTACAACAAAAATACTAGGATGAACACTTTCTATAACTCCATCATTTACTAATATTTTTTTTCTTCCACTATTTGCTTTTAAAGTAACCTTTTCGCCTACGTGGTTTTCTATGTCTTTTCTTATGTTGGCTAATGTTTTATTTCCTTCCATATTACCACCATCTTTCTAAGTATATTATAAAACTTTTTAGCATTTTTGTCAAATAATTCTAGTTATCTTATCACCTTATAGCCATTTTGTCAATATAAACTTTTTCCTTTATCTATTTACCAAATTATCTATTAATTATTATTAACTTTTTTTATTTTTTTATTCATTATTATAAAATTATCAATAAATATTTAATGCGCAAAGAATAGTAAATTATCATATTATAAATTGATATTAATGTATTAAACTTGGAGAATAAAATGGTAATAGGTGATGTTGTTGTTAGAAAATCTTATGATAAAGATATAACTTTTAAAATAATAGATATAAAAGAAGTAGATGGTAAAACTATATATATTCTTAAAGGAATTAGCATACGAATAATTGCTGATTCACCTGAGGCTGATTTGGAGCCTGTTGATGTTGATTTTATTGGAGAAAAAGAAAAAATATTAAACAGCCGTATTAATGAAGCTATAAAAAAGGCTGTTAATACTCGTTCTAGATTATCCCCTAAAAATAATTCCATATTATTGCCTAGAGGAAATAAAGTTCCCAAAAATAATCCCAATAAAGATTTAATCTTTGGTCGTCCTGGAAAAATACTTCATATTGATGGAGATAAGGATTATTTGGAAACGTGTCTAAAAGTATATAAACAACTTTCATTAGATGCAGTTGGTCGTGCTATTTTAGAAAAAGAACAAGCCAATCAAGTTGTAGATTTAGTTAAGGAAATTAAACCTGATATCGTTGTTTTAACTGGGCATGATAGTGTTTTAAAAGAAAGTAATGATTACTTAAACTTAAATAATTATAGAAATTCAAAATATTATATTGATGCTGTTAAAGCACTTAGAAATTATAATTCAAGCTATGATGAATTAGTTATATTTGCAGGAGCTTGTCAGTCATGTTATGAATGTTTATTAGATGCTGGAGCTAATTTTGCTAGTTCTCCAAACCGTGTATTAATCCATTGCTTAGATCCAGTATTTGTATGTGAAAAAATTGCCTATACAACTATTGACTCTGTTGTTTCAATAACAGATATAGTTGAAAATACTATTACAGGAATAAAAGGAATTGGAGGACTACAAACCAGGGGTAAATATAGAGAGGGATATCCCAAATCAACGTTTGTTTAGTTAGTAGTTTTTAGTTGTGGATGGGGATGGGGGATGTCGCATTAATAATAAATACTATAATATATTGTATTAATTTTTATTTTTTAAAACAATATATTGTGTATAAAAGTTTTAGTGCGACAGCCCCTTAAAATATATTTTTAAAAATTCAGCCTAAGCTGAATTTTCTCCTTAACTACTAACTACTAACTACTAACTAATTTAAAAGCCGGCTTTAAAAAGCTGGCTTTTAAATTGTATTATATTCATTTTTAAAATGTTCTAAGAATTTTAAGTATTCTTCCTTTTCATTAATTATACTTTCTAATTTACTATCAAAAGTATTTTGTCCCCAGTTTACTTCATTGTAATAATATCTGTTAGCAAGTCTCCAATATCTTTGTGGAAATTGTAAGTATGCATATAATACGTTATATTCACATTCATCTAACTTTGAAACCTTATTATATGATTCAATAATTGCATTTGCAAAATCTATGTTCCAATTATTTCGCTTTAAAACCTTTATCATGAAATTTGAAATATCAAATGTTCGTACTTCCCTCTTGCAATAATCAAAATCAATCACGCTAACTGAATTATCATTACCTAAAATAATGTTGTGATAAGTATAATCATGATGGCAGAATCCCTTTTCATGTTCTGCAATTTCACATAATTTAACATATTCTGATGCATTTAAAGTATTTAATGCTTTCTTTGCTATATCCTTATAGAATTCCATTGATTTTAAATATAATAAGTCAAAATCACTTTTTCTATTTTTCTTTCTTATCATATCTCTCATCTTATCTAAAGATTTAATTCTCTTTTCCATAAGACTTGGCCATCTTCCTAAATCACTTTTTAATTTAGAATTTTCGGGTGGATCATATCCTTTAGATGCTTCATGTAACTTAGCTAATGTTTCAGCTGCAATTTTAACCTCTTCTATATTATGAAAATCACATTCTCTTCCCTCTAACCACTCAGATAATGTATATAAATCTTCATTAACTAATGCATATGGTTCACCATCTATATTTAAGAAATATTTATCTACATTTTTAAATCCATTTTTTATTAAATGCTCTTTAGCTCCATAAACAAACAAAAGCTTCTGTGGTCCATAATTTATCTTTTTAAGACATCTTTCACCCTTATTAGTTTTAATATAATAGATACCCTTATTAGCTTTTATTATATCTATTTTTATTTGAAATTGTCTTTCTATTTCAAATTCTCTCATCATACTTCCTCACCCCCTTTATATTTATATGTACATATATCTTCTTTTATTAACATTTTTTATTTATTATAATATAATAAATTATAACTATTTTGAAAGGATTAAATCATGAAGATTGGTATCGATGGAAGAGCCGCAAAATGGTATAGAGGAACAGGTATAGGAACCTACACTTATCAACTTATTAACAATTTAAGCAAATATGATAATTTAAATCATTATCTTACATTCATCCCAGAAGATTCTGATTTAAATCTTAAAGACAACTTCTCTATCGCATATACAAAAGACTCCTCTAATGATAATTTTTGGGATGATGTAAAAGTTCCAAATTTACTTGATAACTTTAATATGGAGCTATATCACGTTCCTCAAAATGGTGTAGGCCTTTCAGACAATATTAATTGTCCTAAGACCATTACCTTACATGATATAATTCCATTAAGAATGCCACAAACTGTTAGCAATCGTTATTTAAAAATATTTATTGAAGAAATACCAAAAATACTAAAAAATTGTGATGGCATAATTACTGTTTCTGAATTTTCAAAACTTGATATATCAAAGGAGTTTAACTTTCCATTAAACAAAATATTTGTAACTCATCTTGCTGCTGAAGAAATTTATAAACCTATTAATAGAGCCTATTGTAAAAAATTTATTAAAGAAAAATATAGGTTAAATGATGATTTTATTTTATATGTTGGAGGATATAGTCCTAGAAAAAATATTATTGGCATTTTAGATGCATTTTCTTTATTAAAAAACAGTTTAAAAAAGAATTTAAAAGTTGTTATTACTGGCAGAAGGGGGATTTCATATGAAATTTATAGAAATAGAGCTATAAAACTAGGAATTTTAGATTCAGTATTATTTACCGATTTTATTCCATTAGAGGATTTACCTATATTTTATAATGCATGCGAATTTTTAGTATATCCTTCCTTTTATGAAGGATTTGGCCTTCCACCACTTGAAGCAATGGCATGTGGTGTTCCAGTAATATCTTCTAATGTTACATCTATTCCAGAAGTTTGTAAAAATTCAGCTATATTAATAGATCCTAATGACATTGATGAATTATCCTATTCAATGGAAAGAGTTTTAACTGATAGTTTTTTAAAACTTACTATGATTGAAAGAGGGTTATCCACAAGCAATAATTATTCATGGAAAAATACTGCATTAACTACTATAAAAGCTTATGAAAATATAATAAGATATTAAAATATTATTAAATAATATATATTAAAAAGGGTTTGCAAATGCATAACCCTTTAATTTTTATTCTAAATTTTCATTTATATTTCTTAATAATTCACTTCTAAAAATATCATTTTCTATTTTTTCCTTAAATCTACTTACGAAAACCTCTTCATCCCAGGACTTTTGTTTTAAATAATAATCCTTTGTAATATTTATAAAGTCCTTTGGATAATTTAACAATGCAAAAATAACATTCTTCTCTTTATTAGATATATCTAAAATACTACTGTAATCATTTATTATATTAATTACTACTTCTTTTTTATATGCATAATTTTTAATAACTTTAATCATATAATTATATATATCTATTGATTTCATTCCAAACTTACAAAAATCAAAATCAATAATATTAATTTTATTATCTTCTATTATAAAATTATGATGTGCTAAATCTAAATGGCATAATACATTATTGTCCTCACTTGAAAATAACTCACTATATGAACCATTAGTTAATAAATTTATAGATTTATTTAAATCATTTTTGGCCTTTGCTATATTATTTAAAAATATTAAATCAAAATCATTTTTATAGTTAAACTTCTTAACTATTCTCTCTATTTCTGTCAAAATACATAAATCATTTAAAAACTCATATATCATATTTTTTAAACTATTTAATTTAATTTCTTCTGCTGTGAATTTACTAATTATCCCTTCTGAAGCCTTATGAAAATATGCTATTGACTTAGTACACCATTCAACTTCTATTGGGTTAGTAAATATTGCTTCTCTTCCATCTATCATATCTAATAATACATATGAGTTACCATTCCATTGAGTAATTATTTTTCCATTTGAATTTCTACAATATTGAAGTATATATTCATCTTTTTCCTTTATTATATTTAATGCTTTATCAATAAAATCAATTCTTTCATGAGAAGAATTAATTTTTTTTAATATTTTTTTACCCTTATCAGTAAAAATAGCAAATACCTTTCTTAAAGGAATAATATCATATACGTTTATACCAAGTTCTTGAAAAAAATCTTCACTTAAATCATAACTACATAATATACTTTTATCTACATATCTAAATTTATTCATTTTGTTCCCCCACTTATAAAAGTTCAATACCATCTATTCTTTGTGACATATTAATTTCTTTCACCCATTCATCATTAGTAAATCTACTTCTATCATACTTTATTTTTGATAATATCTTAATAGCTTCAATTGGATAATTTACTAATACTCTTATATAATCTATACTTTCATTTCCTAATCCTGATTTTTGTGAAAAATCATTTACTATTTCCATTACACTCCCACTATATCCCTTCTTCTTTAATCTCTTTATATAGTTATAGCAATCATGTTCTAACATATTATATGAAATATATCTTGTACTTCTTATACAAATTATCATTCCATCCTTTTTTAAATTTCCTTCATCTACCTTTCCTAAGCATATTTCATAATCGTTCATACTCCTTAATATTAATTTTAAGTACATATTTTCATCTAATGCATTTATTGTTCTATTAGCCCTTGCTAAAATCTTATTTCCTTCTTCAATGATGAAATAGTCAAAATCATCTTTATAATATTTTTCCTCATACAATTTAATCATTTTTGATATTTTCTTAGTTTGTACTATAAAACTTTCTATTTCATGTCCAATTGAGCTCTCAATTCTAGGAATTATATATGATTTTTTTCCTTTCAAAATTTTTTGTACTTCTATTATTAGTGAAATTTGATTTTTTACATTCCATTCTTTTTTTTTATTTTTTATCCTTGGAAAATTTTCTTCGCCAACAATAATTCCATTGCTATTTAAATACTCTATAATATCCAAATTCATTCCACCTCTCTATTGAAAATATGATTCTATGAATTCTTCCCTATATTCAATATCATCCAAGTATTTATTTATCTTATCTTCAAAAAACTTTTCTCCCCAAGGCTGCTGTTCCCAATAATATTGAAGTCCAATTTGCCAAAATGCTTGCGGAAAACTTATGAAATCCCCCATTAATTTAAATTCATCATTATTTAAATCATTGGTTTTACAATAGTTATCTATTATTAAATTGGCTTTTTCCTTACTCCATTTTGCTCCCTTCATTACCCTTATTAATAATGATGATAAGTCATGCAAATGAGAATCCAAAATACAATAATCAAAGTCTATAATGTTTAACTCACCCTTTTCATCAATTAAAATATTATGGTGTGCAAAATCATGATGACAAAATCCAAATTTTTTTACCTCCTTATCCATAACCTCCATATATCTATGACTTATTAAGGATTGTATTGCTCTTTTTCCCCTTTTTATTTCATCATCTAAACTTTTTAAATAAATATAATCAAAATTTGATTTATATGCTTTTTGATTTATTCTATTTTTAAAATCTAAGATTTCATCACATCTTGTGTTAAATACTTTAATCCATGAATACCACCCAATTCGTGGTCTCATTTGCTTATTTATATTAAAATTTGTACTACAATTATGAAGTTCTCCAAGTTTTTGAGCAACTTTTGCTAATTCAATAGGATTATCATAATTACTAACTCTTGAAGGTATCCATTCTGTTAAATAAGCATATTGCTTTTCTAACTTAACATACCTTGAACCATTTACACTATTTAATATAATTGGAATTTTACTAAATTTTTTTTTTTGTAAATGCTCCATTGCAGATAAAATAAAATAAAAATGTGGAAAGTCATACTTTATTATTTTTATAGCATAATCACCATTTTCAGTTCCTATCCTATAACTATTTTTAACCTTTTCTACATCTTGTACCTTGATATTATAATTAGATTCTATATATTTTTTTAATTCTTCTTTATCCATAGCTAACTCCTAAAGCTTTCTTCCTTGTATTATATGAAATCCTATATTTCATTGTGTTTACTATCACATAAATTACTTTTTTTAATATTTATATATTATAGGTTTTTTAGGAGGCGTTATGCTTTGAAAATTTCAATTGACGCTAGAGGAGTTAATTTATATAAAGGTTCTGGAATAGGTACCTACATTGAAAATCTTCTTAGGGAACTTCTTAATATAGATAAAAAAAATACTTATTCTATATTTTGGGCAGGTGAAAATTATAATGAATTTAAAAAAAATAATTCAAAAATAATTTTTACTTCCAAAAGACATGGAGGATTTTACGAAAATTATTATTACCCAAGTTTTATTAAAAATAATAATATTGATTTACATCATATTCCCCAAAATGGAATAGGATTAAATTCACTTTATACATCTCCAGTAGTAGTTACTATTCATGATTTAATTCCATATATATTACCCCAAACTGTTGGCAGGGGGTATTTAGAAAGATTTCTTAAAGATATGCCTTTTATAATAAACAATGCAAAGGCAATATTAACAGTTTCTGAATATTCTAAAAAGGATATATTAAGATTTTTTCCTTCAATAAAAGAAGAAAAAATTTTTGTTACACCCTTAGCTGCAAATTTAAATTATAAACCATTGAATAAAACATCCTGTAAGGATTATATAAAAAATAAATATAATATTTATTCACCATTTTTATTATATATTGGTGGCTTTAGCACTAGAAAAAATGTAAGAGAAATTATACTCTCCTTTAAAAAAATTTATAAATCATTAAATAAAGACTATAAGCTTGTATTATGTGGCTCTGTCCGTGATGAAGGAGCTAAACTTCAAGAATTATGTAAAGAACTCTTTATAGATGATAAAATTATCTTTACAGGATTCATACCCGATGATGATTTACCTTATTTTTATAACGCTTCAGAATTATTTATATATCCTTCTCTTTATGAAGGATTTGGATTACCTCCTCTTGAAGCAATGAGTTGTGCTACTCCTGTAATAGCCTCTAATCTTACCTCTATTCCTGAAGTTACAGAAAATAATGCAGTTTTAATTAACCCAAACAATACAGATGAATTAGCTTCTGCAATACTTTATTTATTAAACTCCCCTGATTTATTATTAAAATATGGTCAAATGGGTTATAAGCATAGTTTAAATTTCAACTGGCAAAATACAGCAACTTCTACTTTAAAAGCTTATGAAAGTATTTTAATTTAAATATAATAAAACCATATGAATAAAAATTCATATGGTTTTATTATATTTATTTACAATTAATTATTTACTGTTTGTGATGGTGTTAATGTTACATTTGCATTTTGAGTTTTACCATCTCTAATAAATTCTATGTTAATAGAATCACCTTCCTTTTTAGAATTCTTTACTTCTTGTAATTCTTCAAATGTTTTTATTCTTCTTCCATCAGCCTTAACAATTAAATCTCCACTTCTTAATCCAGCCTTTTCAGCTGATGAATATTCAGTTACCTCTACAACATATAACCCTTCTTCTAAATTTAATTTTTTAGCTAATGTTTCATCAACAACTCTAACTGATACACCTAAATTTAATATTGGTTTAGATAATGAATCAATTTTTTCTTTTACATCATTTATTGGAATTGCAAATCCTATACCCTCAGCACCATCACTTGCCTTTAATGTATTAATTCCAATAACTTGACCTTTAGTATTTATTAATGGTCCACCACTATTACCAGCGTTAATAGCTGTATCTGTTTGTATTAAGTTTGTGCTAACACCTGATTGTGTTTCAACATTTCTATTTAATGCACTTATTATTCCCTTTGTTAATGTTGATGATAATTCCTTTGATAACGGATTACCAATTGCCACTACTTCCTCACCTGGTTGTAATGCATCTGAATCACCTAATTCTACAACTCCAGGAACTTTTACTTCCTCATTTATTTTTATCATAGCAATATCTTTGTCTGAATCATAATTAACTACTGATGCAGTTACTTCTCTTCCATCACTTAAAGTTACTGTAACTTCCTTTGCTCCATCAATTACGTGATAGTTTGTTAATATATAACCTTCTTCATTTATTATAAATCCAGATCCCATACCTTCTGTTTCTTGTTGGAACCATCCATTAACACTTTGAACTGTTTTTGTTGATACCATAACAACTGCAGGTGCTACCTTCTTATATATATCAACTGCAGATAATGCTGTATTATCTTTTGCAAATGATGCTGGATCAGCTAAGACCTTACTACTTGACTTTTCACTTGAATTATTTTTTCCTGATATAGCGTAAGTAGCTCCTGAACCAACTACTCCACCAAATAAAGAACAAATAAGTGCTATTGCAATATACTTTGCAAATCCATTTCCATTTCCTTTTTTATTTTTTTTCTTCGGTTCTTCCTCAAAATTATTTTTTGTTTCTACATACTCAATTGTATGTGCTTCTTTATAAGCTGCATCATAAATATTCTCATTATCCATATATATTATCTCCTTTTTATTTATATTTAAATATAACCTTATTTATTTATTTGATACTTATAATATAACCACTATATGTGTCAAATATATGACAATTATAAGTCTTAATTAAAATTAAACTATTTAATAGCAAAGATTAAAACATATATAATTTAAATCAGAACCTAAAATTGTAAAAAAATAACGCTAGCAAACTGCTAGCGCTCTAAATTATTTTTTTGCTTTTTTAACATTATCAATTTCTTGTAATTGTTTTACCGTTTGTCTTATAGCCGAAAGAACATTTTCCTTATCATTTAATGGTAAATAGTCTTTTTCACAACTACTTACGTATACAGTTGTTAAACTTTCATCTCCTAAGTTCTTTAATGGATCATCACTATTTTTAGTTAATAAATAATAAGGAACATCTGAAAATACACCTTTATTTTGACTATGGCTTGTACCTTTAAGTATATTATTAAATTCATTATAAACTGCTGTTGTATATTTTGATTTAGTTCTTAATGCTAAAAATTCTTCTTTATTCTTTTCTAAAAGACCATTTTCATAATCATCTAAATTAATATCTAAATTTAATTTATCTAACAACATTGTAAATCCACACTTAGAACCTATTTTTTCAATCAGTCTCCTTATCTTAGTTATAGTCTGGCTTTTTTTATACTCATTTGTTTGAGTATATTTTTCATTAATAGGATCAATCATTATTGCAGCTGCAACAGAATCCTTAAACTGTTCTGCAAAACTTGTTAATACTAATGATCCATATCCTTCCCCAACTATAATATATGGACCAGAAAGTCCAGCTTTTCTTAATAATATTTTTAAATCCCTTGCTTGCTCTTTTGGTATTCTACCCGAAGATGAAATATCACTATATCCATATCCTTGTCTATTATAAACAAATGTCCTAACACTATCTTTTTCCATTAATTTCTCTACAATAGGAGTCCATTCTTCTAAGGTAGTACCTATATCCCCATCAAAAATAATAGTATAACTACCTTCCCCTTCTACTCTATAATCCATTCTTAGTTCATCCACAGTTGTATAGTTTACTCTCTTTTTTAATCTTTCCCCATCAATAAAATCAACTAAACTTTGTGTAACTATCCCAATTATTAAAATAGCAACAATTATAGTAATTGCAATTTTAAAATTATCTTTAGGACTTCTATGTTTTTTCATGCTTACTTTGCGTACCCCATTTGAATACGGTAAAAACTTCATTGCCTTCTCTCCCCATACATCCCTAATTTATATTTTTATAAATATGTTTAAAACCTTTAAGTATATGTACTTAATCCCTAGCTTTATAATTTTAAATTTGGTTTTGCATTTAAATTTAAATCATTAACTTTTCCATTAATAAAATTAAAATATGCTGCACTTCCTATCATAGCTGCATTATCTGTACATAAAATAGGAGTTGGGAATAAAACCTTAATTCCTTTCTTACCAGCTTCATTAATAAGAGTTTCCCTTAATGTTGAATTTGAAGCAACTCCACCTGCAATTGCAATAGTATCAATATTTTTTTTCTTACAAGTTAATAATACATTATCCTTTAAAACATCTACTACAGCTTGTTGGAATGAAGCTGCAACATCAGCTTTATTAATTTCAATATTTTGCATATTACACTTATTTAAATAATTAAGAACTGCTGATTTTACCCCACTAAATGAAAAATCTAATGTTTCTTCATGGAAATTTGCTTTTGGAAATGTTATAGCTTTCGGATTTCCTTCTTTTGCTAATTTATCTATTTTAGGTCCCCCTGGATATCCTAGTCCTAATGCTCTTGCAACCTTATCATATGCTTCACCAGCAGCATCATCTCTAGTTTGACCTATTACTTCATATATCCCATAATCCTTAACATGAACTATAAAAGTATGCCCACCTGAAACTACTAATGAAATAAATGGAGGTTTTAAATCCTTGTGTTGTATATAATTTGCACAAATATGCCCTTCAATATGATTTACACCAACTAAAGGCTTTTTACTTGCAAATGCTAATCCCTTTGCAAATTGTAATCCTACTAATAATGCTCCAACTAATCCAGGACCATATGTAACTCCAATTGCATCTATCTTTTCTAAAGTAATATTTGCTTTTAATAATGCTTCTTCAACAACTCCACTTATAGCTTCTATATGCATTCTTGAAGCAACTTCAGGAACTACTCCCCCATACTGTTCATGAGTACTTATTTGTGATGCAATCACATTTGATAATATTTCTCTTCCATTTAATACAACAGCTGCTGAAGTTTCATCACAGCTTGATTCTATAGCCAAAATATATTTATCTTCCATTTATTTTACCTCTTCTTTTACTGAATAATACCAATTTGTATTATATATTAATAATATTACATAATCAAATTATTACTTGTGAATATAAATTCACTAATGTATATTTAAAATATAACAAATACCTTGTAGTATAATCCTACAAAGTATTATATACTTTTAGAAAAAATTATTCATTATTTTTTATTTGTTTTTATGGATTTTTAAGGATTTTTTAATAATTATGTTTGTTTTTAGTATACCCCTTATTAATTATTAACATTTTTTTATTATAAATTACTTTACTTTAAAATATTTTAGGAGAAATACTTATGAAACCTTATGCAAAAGTAATAGTTTTAGGATCACCTATTACTAAATCAAATTTTAAATTACATAATAAAGATGGAAGAGCTATCTTGCCTTATAATACAGGAAAATCCCTTGATAAATATGCTCTTTATGAAGAAGAAATAGCTTATTATGCAAGAAGTCAAAATCCTGATTTAATATTAGAAGAGTCACTTATTGCAGTTTTAAAAGTTTATTATAAAAGTGAAAAACGACATCCTGATACTGCAAATATAACAAAAAGCATTTTTGATGGAATAGAAAAAAGCGGTTTAATCGTTAACGATGCTCAAATTAGAAAAATAATAGTAGAAGAGTTTTATGATAAATTAAATCCAAGATTTGAATTAGAACTATTTGGAGAAAGTACTTACTCACTTTCTTATTCTATTACTGAAAATGAAATACAAAACGAAAAAAGATTATATTCTTCATTAAAAAAATCTATTCGTTCCACGGATGAATTGAATAAAAAAACTAAAACACCAAAGTCACCTAAAGAAGAAAAAATTGATTCCTCTATATATAAATGTTCAATTTGTAAAAATATCTTAAAAGAAAATAACTATATAACTGCTGATAAAGGTAAAACTTTAATTTGTAAAAATTGCTTTAATAAATTACTTTAAGGAGACTTAGTATTTATGAGAAAATATGTATTTTTAGGAGACAGTTTAATTTACGGTTATGGTGTAAGTCCAAAGGATAATTGGGTATATAAATTAAAAAACACCCTTAATTTAAATTTATATAATAAAGGTATAAATGGAAGTACAACTACAGATATGCTCATTAGATTTGAAGAAGATGTTTTAAGCTTAAACCCTACTGATGTATTTATTATGGGTGGCACAAATGACTTGCTTTCAAATCGTAGTGTACAATCTATTATTAATAATATAGAATTAATGATTAAAAATTTATTGAAAGAAAATATAAATGTAATTATAGGTTTTCCCCCAAATATAATTCCATCCATTGCTAATAGACTCTTTATGCCATCTACTACCTATGATTATTGCGAAAAAAATTTGCCTTTATTACGAAAAGAAATGTTAAGTTTATGTTTATCATATAATATAAAATATATCGATTTTTATTCAATAACACAAACTGCTAATGAACATCCTAATTTATATATTGATGGAATTCATTTTAGCCGTAAAGGACAAGATTTACTATTACAAAAAGCTAAAAATTATTTTCTTTAAAAAAATAATTATAAATATATTTCTATATATAAAAAAATAAGCATAGATTTTATCTCTATAATGACTTTTATCTATGCTTATATTTATTATAATAATTAGTAAGATTCTTTTAAATACTCAAAAATTTGATTTCCAAGTTTAAATCCACTTTCTCCACTATTTAATAATGAATCAATTCCATCTTTCATAGTTCCACATATAAATATTCCTTCAACAGATGTACGATTATTTTCACTTTTTATATAATCCTCATCCATCATAATGCTCATCTTTTTTATAAAATCAATGTCAGGAAAATATCCTACTGACAAAACTAATGAATCACATGGAATAGTTGTAATTTCATATGAATATAAATTTTTAATTCTACATAAATTAACTCTTTCCCCACCTTCAATATCACTAATTTCACTTTCATAAATTATCGGTATATTAAAACCATTAACAATATCTAATTCATTTTTATTAAATGATTTTCTTTGTGTAACTATACCTTTTATTGTTGCACCTTCTATCACTAATCTTCTTGCTACAATAAGAGTCCATATATCATCGCCAGAAATAATAACCTCTTTTCCTGGAATATATCCACTATAATTAATTAATCTATGAGCTGCACCTACAGTAAATATTCCTGTAAACTTATGAATTGGTATTAATATATTTCCCGTATATCTTTCTCTACATCCAGCTGCTAATATTATAGCTTTTGCTTCTATTTCTACTATTCCCTCTTCTGGATTTACATAAGTAATTATCTTATCCCTATTAATTTCTAAAACTCTAGTGTTTAATTTATATAACCCACCTAAAGCCTTATAATCCTTTATTAAAATACTTCCAAGCTCAGGACCAGTAACAGTTTCATTTAAATAATACTTACCAAAACCATTATCAATAAATAAATTTAAATTACCTCCTAAAACATCTTCCATTTCTAAAATTAAGACATTTTTAATACCTGATTTTAAAGCTGAAACTCCAGCAGAAAGTCCAGATGCACCTGATCCAATTATAACTAAGTCATATTTATTCATTCTTTGCTCCCTCACCAGCAATTGAAAGTTCTTTTATTATAATACTTGGACTACCAACACTACTCATAGGGAATTTTAAATCAGAGCCTATTTCTTCTATATTATTTAATAAAGTAAAGAAGTTACCTGCAACTGTTATTTGTTCTACTGGGTGAGTTTTTATACCATCTTCTATATAAAACCCCTTAGCAGCTAAAGAAAAATCTCCTGTTATTGAGTTTGCTCCTGAATGTAATCCAGCAAAATCAGTTATTATTAATCCTTTATTGATTTTCTTAGTCATTTCTTCTAATGAATTAATACCAGGTTCTATATAAAAATTTGTTGGTGATACTGATATTGGTGATGCATATGATGCTTTAAATCCATTACCAGTTGATTTTACCCCAGCCTTATTAGCTGTTTTTAAATTATGAAGAAGGCTATTTAACTTACCATTCTTAATTAAATAAGTTTTTAATGTTGCAACACCTTCATCATCAAATGAAACTGATGCTAAACCATCTTCTAAGTGAGGATCATCTACTAAATTAACAATATCTGTAGCTATTATTTCTCCTTCTTTATCTTTTAATAAACTTAATCCCTTTTGCACTGCATCCCCACTAAAGATTCCTGCAAAAGTTGATAAAAGCGATACCATTGCTTCATTATTTATTATTACTTTATAATTTCCTGCTGCAATTGATGTTCCTCCAATTTTACTTAATGCTTCATCTACTCCCATTTTAGCAATTTTATCTGGCTTAACATCATTTAATGATTTTGCTACTACATATCCACAGCCATCATACATTTTATCCAAATCTTTTACTATTGGTACAACATAAGCTGTTAATAAATTAGATTTATTACTTAAGTTTAGTCCCTTAGAATTTATTATTCCATATTTTCCAGAACTATATGAAACTGAACATCCACTAAAACTTTCTACCTTATTGCAATATTTTTTAGCTTCCTTTTCCATACTTATTGCAATATTGATTAACTTATCTGCTGGTATATCTTCTAACTCTTCATGATAAGTACTTATTTCCTTATATTCCTTATCTCCCTCATATATAAATTGAATATCATTATTTTCAATTGCTAATACATTTTCCTTAGCCTTTTTAACAAGCATTTCTATAGCATCTTCATCTAATATTTCAGTATAAGAATATCCAATTCTATCGCCAAATTTTCCTCTAAATGATAAACCTGCAGAATTATTTAAATTATACTTTTCAACTTCTTCCTTATAAACACTTATACTTAAACTTTCCCTATCAACATAATATACTTCATATTCAGAAAATCCTTCTTCTTGTGCCTTTGAAAATAATTCTTTTACAAATAAATTTAACTCCATACTCTCCCTCCTATCTTCCACCAACAGTTATTTCTTTTACTCTTATCATTGGTTGACCAACATTAGTTGCTATACTTCCAGATGAAGAACCACACATTCCCTGCCCTTGAGTCATGTTATTTCCAACCATATCTATATTCATTAAAATTTCGCTTCCTTTACCAATTAAGCTAGCTCCCCTAACAGGTTCTTGTATAACACCATTTTTAACAATATATCCTTCTGAAACAGCAAAATTAAATTCACCAGTAACAGGATTAACAGATCCACCACCCATTTTTTTAGCATATAACCCATCACTTATAGATTTAATTATATCTTCTGGATTGTCATCACCATTAGCAATATAAGTATTAGTCATTCTTGATGTTGGCGCATACTTATAACTTTGTCTTCTTCCACTTCCAGTTGGATTCATTCCCATTCTTCTTCCATTTAACTTATCTATCATATAAGATTTTAATATTCCATCTTCAATAAGAATATTCTTTTGCGTTTTATTGCCTTCATCATCTATATTTAAAGATCCCCATGCATTAGGTATAGTTCCATCATCTATTGCAGTTACCTTTGTAGATGCTATTTGCTTTCCAAGCATTCCAGTAAATACTGAATTTCCTTTAGCAACGGATGTAGCTTCTAATGAATGTCCACAAGCTTCATGGAATATAACTCCACCAAAACCATTATCAATAGCAACTGTCATTCTTCCTGCTGGACAATTTCTTGCATGTAACATTGTATATGCCTGTCTTGCAGCTGACTTTCCATAATACTCTGGGTCAATTTCATTAAACATTTCAAATCCCATATGTCTTCCTGGACCCTCAAAACCTGTTTGATTTTCACCATTAATAGATGCTATAGCATTTATAGTTAATCTTGTTCTTATTCTCTTATCTTCTGTATATAGCCCTTCTGTATTTGCAATTAAAATATGCTGTTCTTTATCTGCATATCCAACTCCAACTTGAGCAATTTCACTATGATAATTTTTAGCCGAATCATATGCAACCCTCATTACCCCTATTTTTTTATTAAGCTCTATAGATGATGGTGTAAGTATTATTGGATTTATATTAATATTTTCTCTTTCATTTAAAACTATCATTTTTTCTTCTTTTAAATCCCCTAAAGCTAGTGCTGCTTTTTGAGCAACATTTAAAAGCGATGTTAAACTATTATTATTTGTATATGCATATACACTCTTTAATCCCTTAAATATTCTAATTCCAATTCCATAAGATCTTCCTCCTATAGAATTTTCAACTTTTCCATTTAATATACTAATTGAATTATTTAAACTATCTTCTTCAAATATTTCAGCAAAATCTCCACCAGTTATTAAACATCTTCCAAGCACCTTTTGTGCAACTTCACGAGATAACATAAATCATTCCTCCCTTTCACTATTATTAATTATATACTAACTGCCTCCTAGGTCAATCCATTTTCTGGGTTAAAACCTGGAGGCAGTATTTTAAAAATTCTTTTTCCAAAGTGATGGACTAAATAATATGAGCATAGGATATATTTCAAGTCTTCCAGCCAACATACAAAATGATAATACTAATTTGCTTAAATCTGAAAATGCCGAAAAATTCCCTGCTGGACCAACCATTTCAAGTCCTGGTCCTATATTACTTAAAGTTGCTATTACAGATGTAACAGTTGTAGTAATATCAAAATTATCAAAAGAAACTATAAATATAGCAATTAATGATATAATTATGTATGCAAATATAAATAAAAATACTCCTGATATAGTTTCTTCTTCAACTACATTTCCATCAATTTTCACACTTTTTACTCTTCTAGGATGAAGAATTTTATCAATTTCTCTTCTTATGGCTTTAAAAATTATTACTATTCTTATAGTTTTAATTCCACCACCAGTAGAACCAGCCATTGCTCCCATAAACATAAGCATAATTAAAATAACTTTACTTAAAGTTGGCCATAAATTAAAATGGCTTTGTTTTAATAAACTGTTGAAATTTGATTAACCTCTATAAATATGGTTATAATATATAATATAACTACTATTTAGGAGGTTTTTTATGCCAAGAGTTAATAATGTTATTCAGCAAGTTTCACAATTAAATACATATGAGCAAGAGAAGGTATTTGATTTTTTAAAGACTGTATTGATGTCAAATGGAATAACTAACTCTATAGATGAAGAAATCGCTGAAAATAGATTTAACAAGGGGAAGTGCTGTCCTTTTTGCAATCATGATAAAATATCTAAGTATGGAAAATATCATGGTAAGAATGGCGTTAAACAAAGGTATAAATGCCAAAATCCAGAGTGCAAAAAAACTTTCAATGATTTTTCTAAATCCCCGGTTTCAAGTAGTAAAAAGGGATTAGATAAATGGCTACTATATGCTCAATGTATGATAAATGGTAACACTATTAGGCAATGTGCAGAAATTGTTGAGATTAATATTGCAACAGCTTTCTTTTGGAGACATAAAATTATAGACGCTATTAGAAAATTTATTGGCTACGGCTCTCTTGAGGGTGTTATTGAACTCGATGAGACATACTTTGCCCTTAGCTATAAAGGGAATCATAGCAAAAGTTCTAATTTTACTATGCCAAGGGAATCAAGAAAGCGTGGTAAAGAAATAAATACAAGAGGTATATCAAAGGAATTTGCCTGTGTATTATGTGGTGTAGATAGATTAGGAAATATATATACTGGTTTAATATGTGATGGCAGACCTAACTATACTGATATAAATAGGGCTTTATCAGAGGTTGTTGAAAAAAATTCTATTTTATGTACTGATAAACATAGGAGTTATATCCCATTTGCGGCTCAACATAATTTTGAATTACATCAAATTAGGGGCGGGAGAAAAACTGTGGATATTTATAATATTCAAAGAGTCAATGCTTTTCATAGTAGCTTAAAAAGATGGATAAGAAAGTTTAATGGTGTTTCAACCAAGTTCCTAACAAACTACCTATTTTGGTATAAATGGACCCAATTATTTAAAACAGAAATGGAAAGGAATAAACCTAAAAAGTTCTTTATTCATGCTAATTCAACACATTCTGTATCTTTAATAAAGGATTTTAAGATTAGAAGACCAATATATGTATAAAGGTAAAATTTGTTTTAATTTTACTATTTTTAGTGTACAATAAATATAATGATTGATGAACAATTGTATTTAATTTGAAAGGAGGAAAGACATGAAATCTAAGTATGCGAAAAAATCATATATAGAGGTAATATGTTTTGGTGCAATTATTGGTCTGATTACTGAATTATTGAATTTTTATCCTAATGATGATTTATGGGGTTGGAGTTCTATTGCAAGCTCTTTTGGCTTTTGGATATTCTCAACAACATTTGTGATTTACTTTAGTTCTTCAAATAAAAATGCAATGATAAATACCTTCTCATATTTATCCAGTATGTGTATCAGTTATTATTTGTTACAAGGTATCATTGATTTTTTCACCCCAAATGTAACAGTTGATAAGTTTCTCCAATGGAACCATCTATTCCACTGGATTGGTATAGCTGTTTTTTGCGGACTTGTAGCTTATGTCTTGTTCTATTGAAACAAAAAGACAGTTTGGGGTAGTGTGTTGTATGCACTTCCTGTTGCGGGGATGTTAGTTGATACGATTAACAACTGCATGAAGTTCTACTATTCGCAGACAAATTTAGCAAACAGCATTTTGGGTATTATATTTCTTCTCATTATGTTCGTGGTGCTATTTAAGAAAGTAGATAAGAAATGTATATTTGTGTTTGTATTAATCGTTGTTGCGTTAATCGGCTTCATACTGTTCCCAACGACTTCTCAAAGTATTACAATGGAATCTACTATAACTTGCGAATTAGGCGGTGAAACTGAGGTGTTTTACATAAAAATGAGGGATGACGGTAAAATATTAGAAATTGAGGGTGACGAAACAGTTTATGAGGAAATAGATATTAATTCCTTAAAAACTATTCCAGAAGTAGTCCATGCATTGCAAAACTATTACGAGAGCAAAGGCGGAGCATGGAAAATGGAATAACTTCCAATTTGTAGAGTTGATTTAGCGAACAATTTTAAATTATTGCGATTCAAATAGGATGTCCAAATGGACATCCTATTATGTTATGCTAATTTCAACACTATTTTAAAACAAAGCCATTAAAATTTACCGTTGCATATCCTGTTGTCGTAACAATTGATGACACTTGAAATGCAGAATCTCTTATAGATTTAGTTACATCACCATGATTAAATGGTATTATGTTAACTGCTATAATTATAATTGAAGCAAATACAGCTATTAAATACCACTTCAATTCTTCACTTTTAAAGAATGCTTTAACATTTCCTCTAATTAATTGGAAGTATAAAACAAAATTTACTCCAAATAAAAGCATGAAAATAGTAATAATCCATTCTACTGCAGGATTATTAAAAGCAGCAACACTTGCATTCATATTAGAAAATCCACCAGTTCCAGCAGTTCCTAAAGCGTGTATTATAGAATCATACCATGACAATCCTGCACTCTTTAAAAATATAGTTTCTATTAACGTTAATACAAAATAAATTGCATATAATATCTTTGCAGTTTGTTTAATTTTAGGCACTATTTTTCCTGGAGTAGGTCCTGGGCTTTCTGCCTTTAATAAATGTATTGTATTCCCACTAAATGTAGGCATTAAAGCTAATATAAATATTAAAAAACCCATTCCTCCTACCCAATGAGTAAAACTTCTCCAAAATAATATTCCTTTAGGTAAAGATTGAATTTCTGTTAATATTGATGCCCCTGTTGTGGTAAATCCTGATGATGTTTCAAAAAATGCATCAACTAAAGATGGAATAGCTCCACTAAATACAAATGGTAATGCACCAAAAAATGAAATTACTATCCAAGCTAATCCAACAGTTAAAAATCCTTCTTTTGCATATATTTCATTCTTTTTTCCCTTAATTTTTATAAGAATTAAAGCTATAGGAATCATTAATAATACGGTATATAAAAATGCATTAGCATCTCCTTGTCCATAAAAAAGTGCTACAAAAAACGGTATTAATAATAATATTATTTCATATTTCATTACATGACCTATAATATTTAATATAGCAGTAATGTTCATTATCTATGTCCTCCAGATATTATGTCGTTTATATTACTAAGTTTTTCTCTTTTTGTTATAACTATTACTCTATCACCAATTTCAAGCTTATCATCTCCTGATGGAATAATAATCTTATCATTTCTTACTATTGTTGCAATAATAATATCACTTATTATATTTATATCTTTCAATTTTTCATGTAGAAATTTAACATCTTCTCTAACTAAAAATTCAATTGCTTCTGCTTTTTCATCAAATATCTTATAAATATTTTCAATACAACACTTCTTTTCATCCTTTAAGAAACGTATATATTTTAATATTTTATTTGCTGTTATGGTTTTAGGACTTATTATTGTGTCTATTCCAACATTTTTTGCTATTACATTATAATTAAATCTAGTTATCTTAGTAATAACATTTTTAACTTCATTGTTAATTGCAAATAATGATGTTAATACATTTTCTTCATCCCTGCCTGTAAGTGCAATAAATGCATCAGCTTGTTGTAAATTTTCTGATAAAAGTAACTCATGATCAGTTCCATCACCATTTATTACAATAGCCTCTGGTAAAGTTTCATTTAACTCAATACACTTATTTAAGTCTAATTCAATTACCTTAGGTGTTACTCCTAAACTATCAATTATTTTAACTAAATAATGAGTAACTCTTCCGCCTCCAATTATTAATGGATGCTTAATCTTATCTTGGAATTTACCAAGCTTTTTAAAGAAACCTTCTATTTTTTTGTGTTCTCCTATTACATATAACTTATCATCTTTGTGTAATATAAATTCACCATTTGGTATATATATTTCTCCATTTCTTTCAATACCAGAAATTAATATAGAATCCTTTAATGATTTTATATCCTTAATTTGATATCCATCTAATCCATCGCCCTCTACTACCGTAAATCCAACTAAATCAACTTTTCCCTTTGCAAAAGTATCTACACTTCTAACAGATGGGAATTTTATTAATTTAGCTATTTCTAATGCAGCTTCCTTTTCGGGATTTATTACCAAATCAATTCCTAATTCATCTTTAAGCATTAAGATCTCTTCAGAATATTGAGGTGCTCTTACTCTAGCTATGGTATATTTAGCACCAAGTTTTTTAGCTGCTAATGAACAAAGCATATTTACTTCATCACTATTAGTAACTGATATAACTACATCAGCTTTGCTTATTCCAGCTTCATGAAGTACCTTTAAACTTGTTCCATTACCTTTTACACCCATTATATCTAGCTTTTCAACTATAGAATGTAATGCTTCATTATTATTATCAATTATAGTTATATTATCCTCCTCTTTAGAAAGAAATTTGGCCAGTGTATATCCAACCTTACCAGCTCCAATAATTATAACTTCCATTTGCTTTTACCCCTTATCAGTAATAATATTAAGTTTATTTTTTCTTATATTACTCAATTATATGACATATTGATAGATTTTTCATCTATTTATTTTAAATTTATGTTAATTAATTATTTACAATTATTTTTAAATAAAAAAATAAAGCTAGAAATAGTTTCTAGCTTTATCTGGCTCCGCGAAGAGGGCTCGAACCTCCAACCTATCGGTTAACAGCCGAGTGCTCCACCATTGAGCTATCGCGGATTAATCTAAGAGAATTTATTCTCTGAAAATTGCATATGAATTATTTTATATTATTGGTCAAGCCCTCGACCTATTAGTATCAGTCAGCTACATACGTTACCGCACTTCCACCTCTGACCTATCAACCTTGTGTTCTTCAAGGGGTCTTACTAGCTTATGCTATGGGAAATCTCATCTTGAGGGGGGCTTCACGCTTAGATGCTTTCAGCGTTTATCCCTTCCCGACTTAGCTACCCAGCCATGCTCTTGGCAGAACAACTGGTGCACCAGAGGTCAGTCCATCCCGGTCCTCTCGTACTAAGGACAGCTCCTCTCAAATTTCCTACGCCCGCGACGGATAGGGACCGAACTGTCTCACGACGTTCTGAACCCAGCTCGCGTGCCGCTTTAATGGGCGAACAGCCCAACCCTTGGGACCTACTACAGCCCCAGGATGCGACGAGCCGACATCGAGGTGCCAAACCTCCCCGTCGATGTGGACTCTTGGGGGAGATCAGCCTGTTATCCCCGAGGTAGCTTTTATCCGTTGAGCGATGGCCCTCCCACGAGGTACCACCGGATCACTAAGCCCGACTTTCGTCCCTGCTCGACTTGTAGGTCTCGCAGTCAGGCTCCCTTCTGCCTTTGCACTCTACGAACGATTTCCGACCGTTCTGAGGGAACCTTTGGGCGCCTCCGTTACTTTTTAGGAGGCGACCGCCCCAGTCAAACTGCCCACCTAACAATGTCCAGTCACCAGATTCATGGCGTCCTGTTAGAACCCCAGTACTGTCAGGGTGGTATCCCAAGGTTGACTCCACTAAGGCTGACGCCCTAGTTTCCCAGTCTCCCACCTATCCTGTACAGACAATACCGGAATTCAATGCTAAGCTACAGTAAAGCTCTACGGGGTCTTTCCGTCCAATCGCGGGTAGCGAGCATCTTCACTCGCACTACAACTTCGCCGGATTTGCAGTTGAGACAGTGCCCAAGTCATTACGCCATTCGTGCGGGTCAGAACTTACCTGACAAGGAATTTCGCTACCTTAGGACCGTTATAGTTACGGCCGCCGTTTACTGGGGCTTAAGTTCACACCTTCGCTTGCGCTAAGTGTTCCCCTTAACCTTCCAGCACCGGGCAGGCGTCAGCCCCTATACATCAGCTTACGCTTTAGCAGAGACCTGTGTTTTTGCTAAACAGTTGCTTGGGCCTATTCTCTGCGGCCTGCTCTCGCAGGCACCCCTTCTCGCGAACTTACGGGGTCAATTTGCCTAGTTCCTTAACTGCAATTCTTCCGCCGGCCTTAGGATTCTCTCCTCATCTACCTGTGTCGGTTTGCGGTACGGGCACTACTTCTCTCTCTAGATGCTTTTCTTGGAAGCATGGAATCATGTACTTCGGTCTTAATGACCTTCCCCATCACGCCTCAGAATTGTTACAGCGGATTTGCCTACCGTAACTTCCTAAACGCTTAGACTAGCATTTCCAATCGCTAGCACACACTATCCTTCTCCGTCACACCCTCGATAATAACGATGGTAGTGGTATCGGAATATCAACCGATTGTCCATCGCCTACGCCTTTCGGCCTCGGCTTAGGTCCCGACTAACCCTCAGCGGACGAGCCTTCCTGAGGAAACCTTAGATATT
>NZ_CP199832.1:175000-417500 GCF_053571985.1 Clostridium sp. ETTB3 | reverse complement strand
TGTTTCCATTATCAATATTTAAAGATTTTATTTCTAATAAATTCATATTAGATATTTTCCCACTTCCATTTGTCATCCGTTCAACATCATCATCATGAAAAACAATAATATTGCCATCTTTTAATGTATGAATATCACATTCTACTCCCCACATTTTTAATTTAGCAGCCTTTTCAAATGCAGGAATAGTATTTTCCGGTTCATACTCACTAGCTCCTCTATGCCCTATTATTTTAATATCTCTATTTTTATAACTATAAGCATTAGCTTTATTATTAAATAATAAAGCTAAAATTAATAATAAAATTATTAATATATTATTTTTTATGACTTTCATTTTAATAACTTTCCTAACATAATTATTTATTCATAAATTCATTTTCTTATAAATATTATTTCTATTTTTTCTTCTTAAAATGTACTTATAAATTTAAAAATAAATAAATTATATTTTGAATTATATATTTAAATTTTAATATTAATTATATACTAAGCCAAATAAAAAAATTATAATTAAACGAAAAAAAGACAACTAAAAAGTTGTCTTTTTTTGGAGCGGGTAGTGGGAATCGAACCCACCTTTCCAGCTTGGAAGGCTGGAGTATTACCGATATACGATACCCGCATATTTGGAGCGAAAGACGGGACTCGAACCCGCAACATCCACCTTGGCAAGGTGGCGCTCTACCATTGAGCCACTTTCGCACAATTGGTGCAGATGAAGGGAGTCGAACCCCCACGCCAAAGGCGCTAGATCCTAAGTCTAGTGCGTCTGCCAATTTCGCCACATCTGCATCTTTGGTGGCTTACCGGGGAATCGAACCCCGGACACCTTGATTAAAAGTCAAGTGCTCTACCGACTGAGCTAGTAAACCAAATATATGGCAGGGATAGCAGGATTCGAACCTACGAATACCACAGTCAAAGTGTGGTGCCTTACCGCTTGGCGATATCCCTAAATGGGGTGAACGATGGGACTCGAACCCACGACAACCAGTGCCACAAACTGGCGCTCTACCAACTGAACTACGTTCACCTCGTTTATGGTGCATCATCAGGGGATCGAACCCGGGACACCCTGATTAAGAGTCAGGTGCTCTACCAACTGAGCTAATGATGCATATAGTGGTGCGTGTTAAGAGATTCGAACTCCTGGCCCACGCCTTAGAAGGGCGTTGCTCTATCCAGCTGAGCTAAACACGCAAATGGAGCGGGTAGTGGGAATCGAACCCACCTTTCCAGCTTGGAAGGCTGGAGTATTACCGATATACGATACCCGCATATTTTATTTTTTAATCTTGAAAGATTAATTGGTCGGGGTGACAGGGATCGAACCTGCGACCTCATGGTCCCAAACCACGCGCGCTCCCATCTGCGCCACACCCCGGAAAATTTATGGTGCGTGTTAAGAGATTCGAACTCCTGGCCCACGCCTTAGAAGGGCGTTGCTCTATCCAGCTGAGCTAAACACGCATAATGGAGCGGGTAGTGGGAATCGAACCCACCTTTCCAGCTTGGAAGGCTGGAGTATTACCGATATACGATACCCGCATATTTGGAGCGAAAGACGGGACTCGAACCCGCAACATCCACCTTGGCAAGGTGGCGCTCTACCATTGAGCCACTTTCGCATAATTGGTGCAGATGAAGGGAGTCGAACCCCCACGCCAAAGGCGCTAGATCCTAAGTCTAGTGCGTCTGCCAATTTCGCCACATCTGCATCTTTGGTGGCTTACCGGGGAATCGAACCCCGGACACCTTGATTAAAAGTCAAGTGCTCTACCGACTGAGCTAGTAAACCAAATATATGGCAGGGATAGCAGGATTCGAACCTACGAATACCACAGTCAAAGTGTGGTGCCTTACCGCTTGGCGATATCCCTAAATGGGGTGAACGATGGGACTCGAACCCACGACAACCAGTGCCACAAACTGGCGCTCTACCAACTGAACTACGTTCACCTCGTTTATGGTGCGTGTTAAGAGATTCGAACTCCTGGCCCACGCCTTAGAAGGGCGTTGCTCTATCCAGCTGAGCTAAACACGCTTGTTACCAAAGAACGTTTATCATTTTAAAACATTTCTTTTTTTATGTCAAGCTTTTTTTCAAAAACTTTTTGGAGCGGGTAGTGGGAATCGAACCCACCTTTCCAGCTTGGAAGGCTGAAGTATTACCGATATACGATACCCGCATATTTCCTTAATCTTTTAAGATTAATTTGGTCGGGGTGACAGGGATCGAACCTGCGACCTCATGGTCCCAAACCACGCGCGCTCCCATCTGCGCCACACCCCGATAATCATCTTGTATTCATTTATCTTGTCTCACCTCTCTGCGACAAAGATTATTCTACATGATGATTTTAAATCCGTCAACACTTTTTTTAAATTTTTTTTATTTTTTTTATTTTATACTTCTTTTATGTATAAAATAGGTTCTTTATCTTCAATTAAATCAATATATCCTAGCGTTTTGCTTGGGCTACTCATACCTAAAGAAACACTTCCTGGATTCATTAATATTATCCCATCACATTCTTCTATAATTGGAATATGTGAATGACCAAATAAAACTATATCTACATCTAATTCCTTTGCTCTATAAAAAATAGAATTATATCCATACTTAACACCATATCTATGCCCATGACACATAAATATCCTTTTACCTTGTATTTCAATAACTCTTTCCTCAGGATATAATCCCCTTATATCACAATTTCCTCTTACAGCATATACTTCCCCATTAAACCCTTCAGTAATTTCTTCTAAGTCTCTTTCACCATCACCTAAAAACAAAAGTATATCTGCATTACTAATTTTCTTTTTAACCTTCTCTATACTGCTTCTATTAGCATGTGAATCACTTATTACTGCAATAAGCATATAAATCACCCCTTTAATTAATAAATTTTTATCAACATATTTAAGTACAGGGGATGTCGCATTAAGAATAAATACTACAATATATTGTATTAATTTTTATTTTTTAAAACAATATATTGTGTATAAAAATTTTAGTGCGACAGCCCCAATTTACTATAATAAATTTATATTTTATCAATTAAAATATCTTTTAATTTTTTCAATGCATTTCCTCTATGAGAAATAGAATTTTTTTCTTCTGCCGTTGCTTCTCCAAAAGTTTTATTAAATCCTTCATAAAAGAATAATGGATCATATCCAAATCCACCTTCATTTTTTAATTCTTTAATAATATATCCTTCTACTTCCCCACGTACAACTTTAATTTCACCAAATTCATTAATTAAAGATATTACACAAACAAACCTTGCATTTCTATCTTTACCACTGAAATTCTTCATTTCATCTAATAACTTAATATTATTTTTATAATCATCTCCATGTTCACCAGCATATCTTGCAGAATATACCCCAGGTGCACCATTTAAGCTATCTACTTCCAACCCAGAATCATCAGCTAAAACTAAAAAGTCCTGTTCTCCCATACTTTTTAAATATTTATATATTTCATTAGCCTTTTTTTGTGAATTTTCTTCAAAAGTCTTTCCATCTTCCTCAACATCAATGTTAATATTCATATCATTTAATGAAAAAACTTCATAATTAAACCCTTTAAGTATTTCTTTTATTTCTTTAATCTTTTTAGAATTATTACTAGCTAAAACAATTTTTTTCATATTATTTATCTTCTCCTGTACCTATCCATAAAGAATCCATTTTTAAAGCATCCTTTTGTAGCTGAATCATTTGTTTTATACCCTTTTCTGCTAAATCTAATAATTCATTTAATTCACTTCTATTAAATGGAGCTTCTTCACCAGTCCCTTGAATTTCAACAAACTCACCATCATCTGTTCCAATAACATTCATATCTACTCTAGCTTTTGAATCCTCTTCATAACATAAATCAAGTAATTTTTCATCCCCAACAATCCCAACACTTGTAGCACACAGGAATTTCCTAATAGGATAAACTTTAAACGGCTTTTGTTTATGAAGTTTATTCATTGCATCTACTAAAGATACAAAAGCTCCACAAATAGATGTAGTTCTTGTGCCTCCATCTGCTTGTATAACATCACAATCTATCCAAATAGTTTTCTCACCTAACGCCTTTAAATCAACTACAGATCTTAATGCTCTTCCTATAAGCCTTTGTATCTCCATAGTTCTTCCATCAATCTTTAATCTTGATATATCCCTTGGCTTTCTAGTTGCTGTTGAACGTGGAAGCATATTATATTCTGCTGTAATCCACCCTTCTCCACTTCCCTTTAAAAAAGGAGGTACTTTATCTTCTATTGATGCTGTACAAATTACCTTTGTATCTCCAACCTCTATAAGAACAGATCCCTCTGCATGTTTTATATAGTTTCTAGTTATTTTTGCATTTCTTACTTGATCATTTCTTCTTGATCCACTTCTCATTAAATACTCCTCCATATGATTAATTTTTACTCGCTATATATTATAAATTTCTCCTTTTTAAAAAAATAATGCAACAAATTCTTCTTAAACTCATAATATTAAATAAGGATTAATTAAGAGGTGAAGAATTTGAGATATATTGGTCCATTTTTTAGAATGAATAGCCTTTCTGAAAAGGAAATTAACGGACAACTTTTCTATTTATCTAAAGAAGCAGTAAAAACTATAGTACTACAATCTAAATGTGGTTTAGTTTCTAAAATAAGAAAGAATAAATCATCTTCCTCCATTGATATTAGCACAAATAGTAATTTTTCTCCACTATTATGTGTTTATAGAAAATCATCTTCTAACTTTATTCATAGCAAAAATTCTAATGGATTTGATGAAGATACTTTTAAAAAAGAAATTAACCCTAGTACTAACGCATTAATGACTTTATGTTTATTAGAATTATTAGATTATTATAGAAGTTTTGAAAACATAGATAGTAACAATTATGATTTATACACCGTATATAACACTTTAGCAAAAGATCAATTGGAGTTTTACTCTTCTAATTTAAGAAATGGCGAAGGTGTATTTATAGATAAAAAAAATTTACTTGAAAATAACTCTAAAAATTTCAATTTAGTTGATAAAGATAATAAATTTAAATTTTCAGACCAAGCATTTATGATGATTGCTTATTACATTTTCTCTGTTAAAAATCCTAAAGATGATATTTCAGCTACATATGCTGAATTTGCATCACAAATTTTAAAAATGTTTTGTGATTTTAAAGATAAATTATATGAATGTTCTCTTGATGAAATTTGTAAAGTATTATTATCATTAAACATCTTATACGATTATAAAAAGGATGATGAAATTAGAGATTTAATAACAGACTTAGCTGATTATTCTATGAGTAAGTTTGATGAAAAAGATTATTATGTTGATTCATTAGATACAGCTTCTTTATGCTCATTAGTTTTAACCTTATCCTACGAACATACAAAAATAATTACTTTCTTAGATAAATCTACTGAAATAATTAATAGATTATATTCTTTATATGATGAAGATAAAGGAGCTTTTTATAAACTATCATCAAAAAAAGAAATAAAATATTCATGTTTTGATATTACATTTTATATTTTATCATTTATTATATATGATGATAAAATTGGAAATTATTCTGAATATAAAAAAATGATATCTACTGTTTATAAAAAGTTTATAATAAATTCAGGAATTATAACAAGTTGGCCAGAGGCCCCTACCCTAGATGACTTTGAGCGATATCGTAGTTTTAGCTTAAACTCTAAGGACATGGTTGATGAAAGTTATTTTAGAATGCCAGACCTTCCTACTCCCGATAGTAATGGAAGTGCTCCTATATTTGCAAAGTATGTTACTTATAATAAACGAAAAGATACTTTTTCTAATATAAAAAATACCTTTGATAGTTATAGGAATTTTTTTAATTTCTTCTTAATTATATATTTATTTAAAGACGAATATATGGATGAACTTGAATTACTTTCCATAAAACCCAGAATTTCTAAAAACGATGATAATAATATCTCTTCTATTTACGATATAGGTGAAAGTACAGATACCACTATACCAAGAGTAGAAGCTGATATTGTATCTGAACTAACCCCTATAAAATCTGATTCAGATATAATTAATAATATAATTATTTCTACAGATAATCAATCTATTGGTGATAATCCACCTATTGATAATGATACAATAAAAGATATTGAATTACTTCCAGAAAAAACTGATTGTAATAATAATTAATATTTATAAAATAAAGCTGACATATGCCAGCTTTATTTTTAATTTTATAATTATTTTAAATTATTAAAATTTAAATTCCCATTTCCATCTAAAATATCATTTATAGATGTATTTTTATTATTAACAGCTATTGTATTATTATAAAATAATAATGGTAATATTCTATAATTATTAAAAAGTTCTTCTTCTATTTGTGCAAACAATTCCTCCTTTTCAGCCTTTGAATTTGAGTTGTTTATCATTTCTCTTTCAGCTTTTGGAAGAAAACTTGACATAGTATTAAGCAATTGCTCATTTTCATCTAATTTTGCATATACATTTATTAATGCAATATCATAATAATTTTTCTCACTAATTAAATCCATATCTTCATCAGTAAGTAAGTTATATACTAATGTAATATTTGTATTATTTTTAAACCATGTTGCTAAATAATTTATTACATCCTTATTTTTTAAGGTCTCCTTTGCTACAAGCACTATTTTACTTGGCATTTCTATATCATTTTTTAAATTAACCATAACATTTCTACTTTGTAATTTGGTTAAATCCATATTACCCTCTCTAAAATACCTACATTCAGCTAATTCAACTAATAAATTATTTTTATTTTGATACTCATCTATAGCTATATTTATTAATCTATAAATTTCATTTTTAACATCATTTGAAAAATTATTATTATTTGAATTAAATGCTAAATATAAAGCTTCATCTGAAGGAGATTCAATTAATTTCCCACTATCCTTCAATCGTTGTAATTGATTTGCTGGGGGATTCATTACAATATCTCTATTACCTATTTCAAATGAAGCTAATGCTAAATCCTCATTTTCATCCTTAATTAAATAAATTTTTTTAACTAATTCACCATTAGCACTATCATTTCTATTTAATATTACTTCCTTTTCATTAATTAATGAAATATAGTAATCCCCTGAATATATGATAGTTCCATAATTTTTAAAAATATCTTCCCAAAATAAAAGTTCTTTTCTTACTCTATATTGTGGTTTTGTTAATTCAATTAAAAATCCATCATCCTTAGAATTTAATCTTATTTTTACACTATTATCATCAATACTACTTATAGCAACAGTTTTTGAAAAAGAATTATTTCCATTTATATAATCCTTTACTCCGTATACATTTAATAATGCAGATAATTCTTTTTCTTCAGTAATAACTTCTCTAAAAAATTCAACTATATCATTTGATGTAATTTTACTTCCATCACTCCAATAAACATCATCTCTAATTTTAAATATATACTCTAATCCATTATCATTAATACTATAATCTTTGGCTAAAACGGGTTCTATACTTCCATCTGAATTTAATTCTACTAAGCCCCTACTAGTAGCACAAATTATATCTTGTTCCCTTTTACTTAAATTTCCTACTGATTTTAAATTTTGCGGAACACTTGATACAGAACAAACAATATCAGCTGTATTGTTTTTATCTTGTTGTGGGGTTTTATCTATAAAACTCAATAATATAATTACTGTTATAAGTGAAACAATAATAGAAAATATTATTTTTTTCAAATTTATTTCCCCTTTCTATTATACTTTCTTATAATTATAGACATAATTATAAATAATTAATCCTTTATATTAGCAAATTATTTTATAGAAAAATTCCCAAATTATGATATAATCAATTTAAGTAAAATTTAAATTTTTATACTTTTTGATTCATAGTATTTAAAATTAAATAATTGCTTTATTATTAAAAACCTTATAACTTTAATAATAAAATATTATAATTTTTTATAAACTTATGGAGGTATTTTTTATATGACAACTGCACTACAAATAGTTCAAATAATATTCCACTCAGTAGCAATTATTTTTATGCTTTGCTTTATTTTTATTGGAATATGGTCTTTTATAGTCTTTTTAAAAATGGCTAAAAATCAAAGAATACAAACATATTTACTTGAAAAAATAAACAAGAGTATTTGTTCTCTTGAAAATAATCAGAAAAAAAACAATCCAAATTTAGACTCTGATTTTTTAATGGAAAATTTAATAACTGACGATACTGATGAAGATGATAACATTATAAAATTTGATGATAATATAATATAAAAGGGGATGTCGCATTAATAATAAACACTACAATATATTGTGTTAATTTTTATTTTTTAAAACAATATATTATGTATAAAAGTTTTAGTGCGACAGCCCCTTTTACTTTAAATTATCTTTTCAAATTCATCTTCTGTTAAAATTGTAATTCCTAAATCTTGAGCCTTCGTAAGTTTAGAACCAGCTTCATCACCAGCAATAACATAATCTGTTTTTTTACTTACGCTTCCAGAAACCTTAGCGCCTAAACTTTCAAGCTTTGCTTTTATTTCACTTCTAGAATATTTTTGTAAGCTTCCAGTTACAACTACTATCTTTCCACTAAATGAACTTTCTATTATAACAGCTTCTTCATATGATGGATTTACACCTAAATTAAATAGTTCTTCTATTGTATTTAACACCTTTTCTTCATTAAAGAATTCTAAAACACATTTAGCAACTATATCTCCAACATCTTGAACTAAAATTAATTCTTCAAAGGTTGCATTTTTTAATCCCTCAATTGATTTAAACTTATTTACTAAATCTTTAGCCGTTTTAACTCCTATATTTGGAATTCCAAGTGAATATATAAATCTATATAATTCAGGTGTTTTACTTCTTTCTATTGCACCAAGAAGATTTTGAGCTTTCTTTGGCCCAAATTTATCTAATGTTAATAGCTCCTCATAATTAAGTTTATATAAATCTGCTATTGATCTAATATCTAATTTTTCAAATAATTGCTCTGCTGTTTTTTCTGAAAATCCCTCTATATTCATGGCATCTCTACAAGCAAAATGAACTATACTCTTTACTAATTGTGGCTTACAAGATAATGTATTTTCACAAAAATAATGAGCTCCATCTAAAACTAAGTGACTTCCACATGCAGGACAAACCTTAGGTGGGTTTATTTCTATAGCATTTTCTAATGAAGATTCTACAACCCCCATAATTTCTGGTATAACATCATTTGATCTTCTAACAAATACCTCTGCTCCAATCATTACACCTTTTCTTTTAATATCATCCATATTATTTAATGTTGCTCTTTTCACAGTTACTCCTGCAAGTTCAATTGGTTCAAGTATAGCTGTAGGGCCAACTCTTCCGCTTCTTCCAACATTCCATTCAACATCTAATAACTTAGTTGTTGCTTCTTGAGCTTCAAATTTAAATGCAATAGCCCATTTAGGGAATTTAACTGTATATCCTAATAATTCTCTAGTTCTTATATCATCAATTGCAATAACTACTCCATCAATATCATAATTTAAATCAAATCTCATATCCTTTATTTCATTTATATACTTTTCAACTTCATTTAAATTATTTGCATATTTTATATAAGAATCTATAGGAAGACCTTTTTCTTTTATAAAGTTTAACATTTCCTCATAGCTTGTAAAACCAGTACCTTCTTTATATCCAACATCATAGAAAAATGCTGATAACCCTCTTCTAGCAGTTTCCTTAACATTTAAGTTTCTAAGTGCACCAGCTGCTCCATTTCTTAAATTTTTAAGAGGTGTTTCTGCTGTTTCATTGTACTTTTCAAATGCTTCTGTAGTCATTATTGCTTCACCATGAACTTCAAATATATCTCCTTTTGAAGTTTTTAAAGGAATTGATTTTATTGTTTTAACTTGTGCTGTTACTACTTCTCCTGTTTCACCATTTCCTCTAGTAGCTGCAACCTCCATTATTCCATCTTCATTATATGTTAAGTTAATAGTCAATCCATCAAATTTCTTTGTAATTACATATCTTAATGAAGGTAAATTTTCTCCCCTAGAATTCATTTCATTTACAAATTTAATATTTCTATTATGCCAATCTTCTATTTCCTTAATACTTTGCGCCTTATCCAAACTCCAAAGTCTTGCCTTATGAGTATATTTAGAAAATCCTTGTAAAACCACATCACCAACTCTTTGTGTTGGAGAATATGGAAGCACATAACCTGTTTCATCTTCTAATAACTTTAGCTCATCATATTTAACATCATATTCCTTATCTGTAACTGATGGATTATCTAAAGAATAATATTCATAAGAATATTTATTTAAAAGTTCAACTAATTCCTCTACACGAGCTTTTTTATCCATTAAAACCATCCTTTCCTGAGCCTCCCACATCTAAAGTGTCAGGCTTATTGGTCCATAATACAAAATGTACTAAGCATAACCAAACTATACCCGTAAGTTCCTGTGATTCTTATCAATTTATTTTTATAAAAGCTTAAGTTTTGCCATTGATAACATTAGCATTTTTATACCTTGTTTATCAAATGCTATAGTTAACTTTTTATCCCCATTAACATCTGCAACAGATACAATTGTACCTTCACCAAATTTATCATGCTTAACTTTTCTTCCAATAGTTGCTTCTGCAGCTGTAATTATTGAAGATGACCTATTTGATTTTTCTGATAAACCAGTCTTTAATGTTACAGTTCCACCAAAGTTTCTTTTTTCAAATGTTCCATAATCATTTCTTAAACTATGTGGATTACTATAACTTGTTTTATATTTATTATTAAAAGAATTTTTACCTACTTCCCTCATGTCTCCAGTCATTGATACATATTCTCTAAGTTCTGGCTTAATTTCTGAAATGAAATCTGATTGAGGATAAGCTACAGTTCTACCAAATACTCTTCTTACTTCTGCAGATGTCATGAATAATGTTTCTTTTGCTCTAGTTATTCCAACATAGCAAAGTCTTCTTGATTCCTCCATTTCAGCATCACTATTAAAAGATGCTTGCCCTGGGAATATTCCATTTTCCATTCCAACCATAAATACAACTGGGAATTCTAATCCCTTTGCACTATGAATAGTCATTAATACAACTGTTCCATTTTCATTTTCTTCATTATCTAACTTATCTGTATCTTGTACTAATGATACTTTTTCTAAATATGCTTCTAATTGAGTTTTGTTTATATCAAAATCTGAAGATCCATTTTTCTTTTCTATTCCATACGCTCTTTCAAAGTCAACTGCATCTGATACTAATTCTTTTAAGTTTTCTATTCTGCTCTTATCTTCAATTTGCTTTGAAGCTTCAAGCTCTCTCATATATCCAGTATCTTCTAAGATCGTTTCTATCAAATGTGATATTGGAGTAGTTTCTGCTATCATCATTAAATTTTCCATAAGTTCCATGAACTTTTCAATTCCAGCACAATTTCTTGCTGTTAATGTTGGAATAGTTCTAACTTCTGTTAACGCATCCCATAAATTTAACTCATAACTTTCTGCAAAATCTAATACTTTTTGTATTGTTGCATCACCAATTCCCCTCTTAGGAACATTTATAATTCTTCTTAAAGCTATACTATCCGAAGGATTAACAAGTACTTTTAAGTAACTTAGCATATCTTTAATTTCTTTTCTATCGTAGAACTTAGTTCCACCTACAATTTTATAAGCAATTGCAGCTTTTCTTAAGCTTTCTTCAAATATACGCGATTGAGCATTAGTTCTATAAAGTATAGCAAAATCTTTATATTGCATATTTTGTTCTTTTTTAATCTTTTCTATTTGATTAGCTACAAAAGTACCCTCATCAGTATCTGAAAATGCTCTATATATCTTAATTTTATTTCCAGCTTCTTGTTCAGTTCTTAATACCTTACTCTTTCTAGTTGAATTATTTACTATAACAACATTGGCTGCATTTAAAATATTTGCTTTTGAACGATAATTTTGCTCAAGCTTTATAACTTTAGCTTCTGGATAATCTTTTTCAAATCCAAGGATGTTTTTAATATCTGCACCACGCCATTGATAAATGCATTGATCATCATCCCCTACAACACAAATATTTCTATATTTAGCTGCAAGTAATGTTACTAATTCATATTGAGCTCCATTTGTATCTTGATACTCATCTACCATTATGTATTGAAACTTTCTTTGATAAAATTCTAATGTTTCAGGATTCTTTTTGAATAACTCAACAGTTTTGAAAATTAATAGCAATAGGTAAGCTTTTGAGGTTATCTCCATTTAATGTCTTCGACCACTTTTCCCCTGCTTCACACCGTACGTGAGACTTTCACCTCATACGGCGTTCCATCATTCTTATTTAGCGATAATCACTTTACTATTTCCGATTTTGTTACGCAATTTATTTAGTTTCTTTAAACCTTTGTCGTCTAAATTTAACTCATTTAAATATTTTGCAATCACATCTTCTCTTACAACATGGACTAATTTGTGTACACTTTTTTGAATTATTACCAAGTTTTTATACTCATTATTCTTTCTATTCATATCAATATGGTGCACCTCCATGTTAAGAGGATTAATATTTAGTCCTGACACAGCACATTTTCCGCTTTGAGCCACGAACAATGATATTCTGTTGTCATTAAATTCAGTAGGGTTATTTTTATTTGTGCTTTCCATAACCCACTTAATCGTATTACTACTTATTTTTCCTACCTTTTTATGTATCAAATTCCTACCCTTTTCTGTGTAATCACATATTTCTTGACTAAAGCACATAGGATTTCTCATCTTCACACCTGTTATAGGAAATATTTTTACATTTGCCACATTAACTACGCCATTTTTGTAGTTAGAGTAGTATTTATCAAATGCTTTACTAGTAACACCCTTTTTACTAAAAACTTTCTTTAACCGGTTGTATAAGGTTCGATTTATGGAATATCCAATCTCTCTAAAATCATAACTAACATTGTTGGCTACACTATAATAATTGTGTATACCTAAAACCGCTGCGTTGTATTTTACCACAGTCTCGCTCTTAGTATTCTCTGCTATATCTTTTATTTTTGATTTTAAAGTTTTTCTTATCTTCTTTTTAGCTTTTTAGCTAACATTTGACTTAATTACGAGTCTACCGTTTTTCTTCTTTAACTTGAATTTAAACCCCAAAAATTCACTATTATTCTTTCGCAAGTTTGTAATTTTACTCTTCTCTTCACTTACTTCTAGACCCAATCTTTCATTTAACCAACTTTTGGTTGCTATGAACACTCTCCTTGCATCATCATAGTTACTACACATTATTTTAAAGTCGTCAGCATATCTCACTATAAACATTTTTTTCAGATTACTTTTTACTTTTATAGCATTAGCAGTCCTTTGTCCATACGGTTTGTTTACGTCTGCTGACTTATATCTCACCGTATCCCTTTTGAAGTTTATAGTCTCCCATTGATTACTAATCCACCAATCTAATTCGTTTAAAACTATATTCGCTAGTAAAGGGCTTAATATACCCCCTTGTGGTGTTCCTTTCGTCGGAACCCCAATTCCTTCTATCTCTGCTTTTAATATCTTTTTAATTACACATAATAAGTTCTTATCTCTTATGCCCAAAGACCAAATTTGCTTCAATAGTTTGCTATGATTAACATTATCAAAGAACCCTTTAATGTCTATATCCACACAGTAGTGTAAGTTAAACATGTTAGCTAACGCTAAAAATCTTCCTACCGCATGCTCTGTTCTCCTATTTGGTCTAAATCCATAGCTATGCTTATGAAATTTAGCTTCGCATATAGGCTCCATGATTTGCTTAATGCATTGTTGAATTAGTCTATCTTCTATCGAGGGTATACCTAATGGTCTAGTTTTCCCATTTTCTTTTGGTATCTCAACCCTGCGAACTTTATGTGGTTTATATCTTGTTAACCTATTTCTAACATATCTAATTACTTCTTCTGAACTCATATTTTGAATATGTCTAATCGTATGACCGTTAACTCCCTTAGTGTTTCCACCATTATTATTCTTGATACTTCTATATGCTAACATTATATTGCTCTCTGAAGTTATCAAACTCATTAAGTCTTTAAACACTTCCCCTTTTTGACTTCTTTCATATAGTTCGTCAAATAAGTCTTGTGTATCATAATATTCATTAAATCGTAAACTATTTCTCTTTTGCGTTTTAAAACTCGTTATAAGTCAATCTTCCTCTCTTTTATTATTTATACATAATCTTTGAGATTGGATTTCTTTTAGTCATATTAGAACCTTATAATATAGTAAATAATATATTCTAAATAAGAATTGACTAAAGGCTATCGCTCCGTAGTTTATTATCCCTACCTCATTGCTACTATGCCTTCACTCTCACTAGCATAAAACTTAGTTATGTCTTCCTAAGTAACGTATCATAGACGGTAATTTTCTCCTCGTTGCTAGCTTTCCACGTTCCTGTAATTTTATCTGTACATATACCCTTAGGTTTCCACTTTAGACCTACTTGCTTGATAGTGCCTATAACACTATAAGGAATTTCATAACGACCAATTTTACTTTACCTCACAAGTTGCACTCATGTGCCATTCACATTTCTATGAATTCTTCGTATAGACCCGTACATTCGCAGATTCGTCAGTCCCTACTTAGGACATTCTAACCATAGGTATTTTATAGACCTCAGACCTATCAGCACTCGACCACCTCTGGTTCGCATTTCGTGTAATCTTACTCTCCAATACTACTCATATTAAATTTCTTATTACTTACGGTGTTTCTCAGCCATCTTCACCGAGCTTACCACCCCTTGTAAATTACCTTACAAGACGCAGTTCGGAGTATTAAGGAGTCGTTTCAAGGCGTTACCCTATCATTCCGACTATCAAATTACAAGTTCTATTGTAAATTTACTTCTACAACGCTTAACCTTTTCAGTTAAGAACGTGTCGCACAATCATCAAAATCTAATGCATTATTTTCTTTTAATCTTTTTTGATACATTTTATAAACTTCAGCAATTTTCTTTTCTCTAAAGTTTGATTCATGTTGTCTATAATAAGCATCAGCACTTTGCATATTATCTTTTGCTCTACTTATTTTACCCATTATTTCTTGTTCAGTAATTTCTTTATCATTAATTTGAAGAAGTTTTATACATTCCTTTATAAGAGTTTTTTGATCAGTTGAATCATATATAGTAAAATTCTTTTTATATCCAAGCTTTTCAATTTCTCTTCTTAATATTCTCACACAAGTAGAGTGAAATGTAGATATCCACATATCTTTAGCTCTTTCACCTATAATTTTTTCAACCCTCTCTTGCATTTCCCTAGCAGCCTTATTAGTAAATGTAATAGCTAATATTTTATATGGGAAAATATTAAGCTCCTCTATCATATGTGCCATTCTATAAGTTAAAACTCTAGTTTTTCCTGAACCCGCTCCTGCTAAAATAAGTACAGGACCTTCTACAGTTACTGCGCCTTCATATTGTTCTTTGTTTAATAAAGCTTTTAAATCCAAAAGAACATCCTCCCTTCAACATATAAATAAAATACCTTCTAATTTTAATCGAACGTATAATCTATCTAAAATTTATTATAACATAACAGTATATATTATTTCCTGAAATTTAAAATTTAATTGCCACATGTGGCATTATTTGTCTAATATTAATAAATTTATAACATATTATACAGATACATAATATGTAAATAAAAAATTACGCAAAAAAAACGCAACCCTTGGGGCTAGGTTGCGCTTCAGCAATAAGCAATAAATAAAAAGGGGGCTATTTAATTCCTTTTATTTATCCTTGCATTAATATTATAGTAAAGAAAAATTCATATTGCAATACTTTTTGAAAAATATCTTGCTTATTTTTATTCAATATGAATGTTTTTACATCATGTATAATCTCTAAATTAAAAACTCTTTAAAATTGCTAACTCTTCTTCTGTAAGTTCTCTATACTCTCCTTCTTCTAAATCTTCATCTAAAGGTAAAGTTCCAAATTCCACTCTTTTTAAATAAATAACACTTTTACCAATAGCTTCAAACATTCTTTTAACTTGATGGAATTTTCCTTCTTGAATTGTTACAATAATTTCAGAACCATCTTCAGATGCATTTAATATTTCCAATTTAGCTTCTTTACATAAATATCCATCATCTAAAGTAATACCAGCTTTAAATTTAGCTATATCTTCTTCTGTAACCTTCTTATCTATTTTTGCATAATAGACTTTATCAACTTTCCACTTTGGTGAAATTAATCTATGATTTAGTTCTCCATCATTAGTTAATAATAATAATCCAACTGTATCTTTATCTAATCTTCCAACTGGGAATGGTTCAAACACTTGATGATCAACTTCTAGTAAATCAATAACAGTTTCATCCCTATTATCATAAGTTGCTGATACAACACCAGCTGGCTTATTCATCATTAAATAAATAAACTTTCTATAAAATATCTCTTCGCCATTTATTACTATTTTATCATTTTCAGGGTCAACCTGCATTCCACTATCTTTAGCTATTTCCCCATTAACTTCTACTAATCCATTTCTACAAATTTTCTTAAGTTCTTTTCTTGTGCCATAGCCTAAATTAGCTAACACCTTGTCTAATCTTTCCATAAAACACCTCGTTAAATTTTCTCTATGTACTTTACTTCTATAGCTTATTCTATTATTAATATTGTACAAATGCAACAAAACAAAAGTCATCTCTATATGAAACTTACTCTCTTAATTCATATTAGAAATGACTTTTATTTTTTATTTTACTTCAAATTCTATTAAATCATAATCTTCATATGGAATATTTTTATGAAAACTTTTAGCTAAAACTAAAACTCTATAATTTCCTTCTTTAAATGGAACAAAGGTATAATATGCCTTTCTACTATAACCTTGTGACAATACCCATTCACCATTTATCATTATATAAAATTCATAACAAACTTCTTTTCCACCATGTGATTCAGCTTCGAATGTAACCTCTTCTCCCACCTTAAAGCTATTAGAATAAAGCTTAAGTTTAGTAGAATTAATAGGGGGCACTTCATGTACATAAATTGAAACTTCCTTTTTACTATCATATTCTTCTGTAGAGTTTAAATTTTTTGCATAAATCACAAATGAGTATTTACCTGGACACTTTGGTTTTATCTTTATTGATTTTTCTGATATAAATCCTGTATTTTCAACCTCATATCCATTAATTTTTGTAACAAACTTTACTAATACATCTTTTGTATTTTTAACAATTGCCTCAATATTAATTACATCATCTACTAAGTAAATTTCTTTACTATTTAATAATATATAATCAATATCTGCTGCAACATAAGATTTTGCTTCTATAACTAATGAAGTTGATGCATCACATTTTCTTGATGAAAATTCATCTTTAACTCTTATATCTATTTCATACTTTCCTGCTTCTGTTGGTATAAAATCAACCCAGTTATTTAATCCATATTCAATTGCTTCTTTTTGTATTCCATCTTTATAAACTACAAATTTATAAAGTGGTTTTGTTCCACCACTAGACTTAACTTTAATATTTATAGGCTCTCCAATTACACATCTTCTTCCTTTATTACATTTAACCTCTGATATTCTAACAGGCTTTTCACCTTTATTAAAAATTTCATATTGTATAGAAGTTACATCTTCATAATCTCCTTCAAAAGATATATCCTTTACTTTCAAAGTTATTTTATACTTACCTTCACCCCTTGGTTCCCAAACACATTCATTTCCTCTAATATATCCACTATCATCACAAACTGGCCCCTCTATTATATACCTATATAATAATTCTCTTCCTCCACTAACATCTGCTATTAAATTAATAACAGTACCTACTGCTTGTGGTGATTTAATATCACTTTTAAAGCTTTTTATTTTTACTTCTTTATAAGGATCAACATTATATAATATTATTGCTCTATCATCATAAGGTTTAGATGAAAACATATCCCTTACTAAACATAATAATTTATATTCACCTGGAACCTTTTCCTTAAATGTAACTATGCTTCTTGATGAAAAATCCTGAATACAAATAACTTTTCCTTCCTTATTTACCTTTAAAAACTTATATAATAACGGTCTATTTTCTTGATAATTAACCTTAACTTTAAAAGCTAATTCCTCATTAATTAACTTATTATTAGTTAAACATTCAAAATCAGTTATTTCTATTTTTTCTAATTCTACAACTTCAATTTTTATAGTAGTAAAATCATCAACATTTTTTTTTGAATTAATTCTTTTACATTCTACTAATATTTCAAAGCTTCCAGCTTTTATTCCTGTAAAAGTGAATTTATCTTCAGTACTATAATCTCTTAAAATTTCCCAATCATTTTCACCATTAATCCAAAATCTATATAAAACTAACTCTTCATCACATCCTACACTTATTGTAGTCTTATCACCTACATTTATTTTATTACGTGAAACCTCGACTTCTCTTATTAATTTTTTATTATCTATTACTTCATATTCTGATTTTCCAAGATAATCATATGATTTTTTAGATTTACTAGATTTACCTTGTACCATAATCATATATTTTCCTGGTTTAGAAGGCTTCCAATTACAAATATTTTCACTTGAAAAATCTTTTATAGTTTTCCATACACCTTCTAACCCCTCTATAAATTTATACTCAACATCATCATTTTCAGTTAAAAAAGCTGCAATATTTACATTTTTATTTAAATCAGCAGGGCTTTTATTATCAAAGTCAATTACTACCTCTTTCACCTTTTCTTCCCCCTTACCCTCATATGTATAGTTAATATTTTCTCATTTTACATAAATTTCTATTATAATTATACTATTTACTTTTAAAAATAAAAACTGAAATTTGTCTATGAAAGTATAAAAAAAAGAACAAACTGTAGATATTTTTCTACAGTTTATTCTATATTTTTCTTTTAACTAAATTTAATTAATAAATTTTAACTATTTAAGTCTTGCTTCTAGCTCAGCCTTTAACTCTTCAAATCCTGGCTTACCAAGTAAAGCAAACATATTTTTCTTATATGCTTCAACTCCTGGTTGGTCAAATGGGTTAACACCTAATAAGTATCCACTAATTGCACAAGCCTTTTCAAAGAAATATATTAATTGTCCAAAATAATAAGGATTTAATTCTGGAATATTTAAAATCATGTTAGGAACTCCACCATCACAATGAGCTAATAATGTTCCATTAAATGCTTGTTTATTAACAAAATCAACTGTTTTACCAGCTAAGAAGTTTAATCCATCAATATTTCCTTCAACCTCTTCTATAGTAAGTTCTTTTGAAGCCTTTTCTACATTAAGAACAGTTTCAAACATTATTCTGCTACCATCTTGAATAAATTGTCCCATTGAATGTAAGTCTGTTGAGAAATCAACTGCTGCTGGGAATATTCCTTTTTGATCCTTCCCTTCTGATTCTCCATATAATTGTTTCCACCATTCATTAAAATAATGTAATGAAGGTTCATAGTTAACTAAAACCTCTACATTCTTACCTTTATTATATAATGCATTTCTCATTGCTGCATATTGGTAACATTCATTTTCTTTTAATGATGGATTAGAATACTTTTCTCTTGCATCTGTAGCACCTTGCATCATTTCATCAATGTTAATTCCAGCAACTGCAATTGGTAATAAACCAACAGCTGTTAAAACCGAGAATCTTCCACCAACATCATCAGGAACTACAAAAGTTTCATATCCCATAGTATCTGCTAATCCCTTTAATGCTCCTCTTTCTTTATCAGTAGTTGCAAATATTCTTTCCTTAGCTCCTTCAACTCCATATTTCTTTTCCATGAAGTCCTTAAACATTCTAAATGCTATAGCTGGCTCAGTAGTTGTACCAGATTTAGATATAACATTAACTGAAACATCTAGCCCTTCAATAGCTTCAAATAAATCAGTAATATATGTTGAGCTTATATTGTTTCCTACAAAGAATACCTTAGGTGTCTTTCTTTTATTATTTGGTAACATATTATAGAAGTTGTTTGTTAAAGCTTCTATAGCAGCTCTTGCTCCTAAATATGATCCACCAATACCAATAACTATTAATACATCTGAATTTTCTTTAATTTTTTCAGCTGCAACTTTAATTCTTTCAAACTCTTCCTTATCATAATTTACAGGTAGGTCTAACCATCCTAAGAAGTCATTTCCTGCACCTGTCTTTTCATGCACTGTAGTGTGTGCATAATTTACCATACCTTCCATCTTATCTAATTCAGATAAAGATGCATATGGTTGAACTTTTGATAAATCTAAACTTAACCCATTTCTCATAATTTTACCTCCGAATATTGTGGTACTTTTGACATTACTTATTATATCATAATTTATATTATGCTACCATTTTATCACAATAAATTAAATATTATTTTTACAAAATTATATTTATTTCCCTTGTATACTTATATACTATTAATAAATCAAAAAATTATTTTCCCTAATATTAATAATAATTAAATATAATTTAAATATTCATTTAAATTAATGCAAATTTGAAATTATTCTACTTTTAATTATTTAATAAATTTATAGCTTTTTGTACATTTACATCATTTAATGACTTTGCTTTTCCAATTGTTCCTCCTAATTTTGACCATACATAATTATGAACTTTTACCCCATTAGAAAAATCACCATTATTCCATTTATTTAATTCTTTATTAAGATAATCATCTCTTCCATTTAACTCATATAAAACTTTCTCAATTCGCTCCTTTGTTATTTCATCTTCACCCCACTTATTCCCGTCCTCAGGTATTATTATAGTATTTGCCATACGGTGAACTTCTTCATATACTATATTAATATCTACTTGTTGACTTTGTACACTTTCTTCACCTTGAATATTTTCATTTGTATTATTATTTAAAGTATCTTTTGATTGATTAGACGATTGAGAAACCTTATTTACTGCAAAATTAACAATTTCATATCCATTTATCAATAAAACAGCAACTATAGAACATGATAATATTAGTATAATAATAATCATTATAGCCTTTTTACCCTTTGCTATTTTTTCTTCATATTCATCATCTTCTTTATAATCACCATCATCACATTCATTATTTTTATCTAAATTTTTTGTTTCAATTTTATCGATATTTTCATTTTCATTATCTTTTAACTCCTTAAATTCTTCTTTACTTTCTTTCTTATACTTTCCCATAATGTTATACCCCTTAAATTTTTAATAGTTTCAATTAATACTTTTTTTTAATTTTTCTATTTTAGATTTAACTTCTTGAATATATTCCTCAAAACAAATTCCCCTTTCCATAATTTCCTTTGCTATATCAATATCTCCAATATATCTAAAATGCCATGGCTCATAGTTATATCCAGTAATATTTTCTTTTCCCTTTTGATATCTAAGAATAAATCCATATTTATAACAATTATTAACAAGCCATTTAAATGTATCTGTATTTTCAAAACCTTCATCTAAATAAGGATAATCTGTTTCAGCTATATCAATTGCTAATCCTGTTTGATGCTCAGATGCTCCTGGTTCTGCTGTATATTGTCTAGTTTTTTCTAATCCTTTTAATTCTATCCTTGAATTATATAAATTTTCTTGAACATAATAACTTCTATATCCAGATACTGCTATCATATTAATATTTTGCTTTAATGCATCATCAAACATTTTCATTACTGCTTCATTTGTTCTCTTATCTAATTTCTTACATTCAATATAATCTTCAAATGGAATATCAGCTTTAACTAATGTGCTTGGTTCATAATCAGCTTCAAGTTTATTATTTTGATTAACAAGTATAAATAATTCATTATTTAAAATTTCCTGTAACTTTTGAATTTCTATTCGTATACTTTCTTCTTCTTTTAAGCTTATATCTCCTTTTGATAATAAAATTTCTTGTTGATTTTCATTGTTTTTATTTAATTTTCCCCCATTGTTAATATTTATTTCATTTTTTTTCACACTATCAATTCCAATTGAAACCACAATAACAATAATTATGGAAATAAGCATTATATTTAATGTACTATCTCCCTTTTTTATATCCATACCAGTCTCCTAACTAATATTATTTTTTTACTTATCTCTTATTATAATAATACTTTCGCTCATATTTTTCCATTACTAAAAAAAAAGCAGATAAGAATTTCTCCTACCTACTTTATAATATTCAATATAAATATTATGCTTATCTAATAATATTAATTATTCAAATTCAATAGTTGCTGGTGGTTTACCTGTACAATCATAGAATACTCTATTTACACCATTAACTTCATTTACTATTCTAGTTGTAACCTTTCCAAGCACTTCCCATGGAAGATCAGCTGATTCAGCTGTCATGAAATCACTTGTAGTTACTGCTCTTAAAGCAATTGCATAATCATAAGTTCTTTCGTCACCCATAACTCCAACTGATCTCATATTAGTTAAAGCTGCAAAGTATTGCCCTATAGATTTATCTAACCCAGCCTTAGCTATTTCTTCTCTATATATAGCATCTGCATCTTGAACAATTCTTACCTTTTCAGCAGTTACTTCACCAATTATTCTTATTCCAAGTCCTGGTCCTGGGAATGGTTGTCTATATACTAAATGTTCAGGTATGTTTAATTCTAATCCAGCTTTTCTAACTTCATCCTTAAATAATAATCTTAAAGGCTCTATTATTTCTTTAAAATCAACATAATCAGGAAGTCCTCCAACATTGTGGTGAGACTTAATTACTGCTGAATCACCTAATCCACTTTCAATTATATCGGGATAAATTGTTCCTTGAACTAAGAAATCAACTGCTCCAATCTTTTTAGCTTCTTCTTCAAATACTCTTATAAATTCTTCACCTATAATTTTTCTCTTAGTTTCTGGATCCTCTACTCCAGCTAACTTTTCATAGAATCTTTCTTGAGCATTAACTCTTATAAAGTTTAAGTCATATTGTCCTTCTGACCCAAATATAGCTTCAACTTCATCACCTTCATTTTTTCTTAAAAGTCCATGGTCAACAAATACGCAAGTTAATTGCTTACCAACTGCTTTTGATAAAAGTACAGCTGCAACAGATGAATCAACTCCACCTGATAAAGCACATAATACCTTACCATTTCCAACCTTTTCTCTTACTTCTTCAATTGTTTTTTCAACAAATGAATCCATTTTCCAATCTCCAACACAATTACAAATGTTATAAACAAAGTTAGATAACATCTTAGTTCCCTCTTGAGTATGCATAACCTCTGGATGGAATTGAACTGCATATAAATGTTTATCTGCACATTCCATAGCAGCTACTGGACAAACAGGAGTATGCCCTATAATTTTAAAACCTTCTGGAGCTCTTTCTATATAATCAGTATGACTCATCCAACAAATTGTTGATGGTGCAACATCTTCAAATAATTTTGATTCAACATCTACATCAACTTCAGTCTTACCATATTCACTTACTGGAGCAGTAGCAACACTTCCTCCTAGTACATAAGACATAAGCTGAGAACCATAACAAATGCCAAGTATAGGTATTCCTAATTCAAATATAGCCTTATCACATAAAGGAGAATTCTCTCCATATACACTATTTGGTCCTCCAGTAAAAATTATTCCTTTTGGATTCATTTCCTTAATTTTTTCAACACTTAAATTATAAGGATGAACCTCACAATATACATTACACTCTCTAACTCTTCTTGCAATTAACTGATTATATTGACCACCAAAGTCAAGTACTAATACTAATTCTCTATTCATTAGAACCCTCCTAATGTTTTTTCTTTATTATCTCGTAAAATTATACATTTTTCAACAAAAATATAAACATTTAACTAATTTATAGCTAGTGACAAGTTATAAGTGGCAAATGGCAAGTTAATGATGAAACTCCTTAATGAATTTCTTAAATTTTATACTTTCTAAAATTCAGCACAATCTGAATTTTTTCCTTAACTTATCACTTATCACTTGCCACTAACTTCTAACTATTTTCTAGTTTTCTCTTACACTATAATTTGGTGCTTCTTTAGTAATATTTATATCATGTGGATGACTTTCTCTTATTCCTGATGCTGTTTGAACAACAAATCCTGCATTTTCAAATAAATTTTCTAAAGTTGGAGCCCCTAGGTATCCCATACCTGACTTTATTCCTCCAATTAATTGGTATAATGTATCAGCTACTGGACCCTTATATGCAACTCTTCCTTCAACACCCTCTGGAACAAATTTCTTAGTTCCATTTTGGAAATACCTATCAGAAGAACCTTTTGCCATAGCTCCTAAAGAACCCATTCCTCTATAAACTTTATAACTTCTTCCTTGATATATTTCCATTTCACCTGGAGCCTCTTCACATCCAGCAAGCATTGATCCCATCATACATACAGATGCTCCACCAGCTAACGCCTTTACTATATCTCCTGAATATTTAAGTCCTCCATCAGCAATTACTGGAATTCCATATTTTCTTCCTTCTTCTGCACAATCCATAACTGCAGTTAACTGTGGAACTCCTACACCTGCAACTATTCTAGTCGTACAAATTGAACCTGGTCCTATACCAACCTTTACACAATCAGCACCTGCTTCTATTAAATCTCTTGTAGCTTCTGCTGTTGCAACATTACCAGCAATTACTTGAAGTTCAGGATACTTAGATTTTATTTTTTTAACACCATCAATAACTCCCTTTGAATGACCATGTGCGGTATCTAATGTAATAACATCTACTTGTGCATTAACTAATGCATCAACTCTTTCCATCATATCATTAGTTACTCCAACAGACGCTCCACAAAGTAATCTGCCCCTTGAGTCTTTTGCTGCATTTGGATAAGCCCTAACTTTTTCTATATCTTTTATTGTTATAAGCCCTTTCAAATTATTTTCAGAATCAACTAAAGGTAATTTTTCTATTTTGTGTTTTTTTAATATTTCTAAAGCTTCTTCTAATGTAGTTCCTTCTGGAGCAGTTATTAATGGACTTTTAGTCATAACATGCGATACTATCTTGTCATAATTTGTTTCAAAAACTATATCTCTATTAGTTATTATTCCAACTAGCTTAGTTCCCCTTGTTACTGGAACACCAGAAATTCTATATTGAGACATTAATTCTAATGCTTCTCTTACAGTATGATCTTCATTTAAAAATATCGGGTCTGTTATTACCCCATTTTCCTGTCTTTTTACCTTATCAACTTCTTTAGCTTGATCTTCAATGGTCATATTTTTGTGTATTATTCCAATTCCGCCTTCTCTAGCCATTGCAATTGCCATTTTAGATTCAGTAACTGTATCCATACTTGCACTCATTAACGGTATATTTAATGTTATTTTTTTTGTTAATTTAGTTTTTAATGAAACTTGATTTGGTAAAATTTCCGATTTATTTGGTACTAATAATACATCATCAAATGTATACGCTGTTTTTAATATTCTTGCCATTTCTACACTCTCCTACCATACTTATTTTTATCTATATATTTAATAAATTTATTTTATATGTAATTACTAATTATGAAGCTTAACCAAAATAAAAAAGCATATTAAGTTCATTATTTACAAGTGAACATTAATATGCATTCAACCTATATATTATTCGTATATAAGTAAATATATCAAATTCACTCATAGATGAAAATTTAAGGTTTTCAGTAGAAACACCCTGCCATATCCAAGGTTTATATGAGTCATTTTATTATTCGTGTTTTTTCATTTTTTATTATTATAATTTATGAAATTTCCATTGTCAATATAATAAATTAAAACATACTTAAATAAATATTTTCTAAGGTACTTCCATATAAGCAAGCTACTGTCGCACCAATTGCTAAATATGGTCCAAAAGCAATTTCATCCTTTTTATCTTTTAAATTTAAAAATAAAATTACTAATGCTACTACTCCACATAAAACTATTGCTAAGAATAAGGTAACTATAATTCCTCTTTCACCTAAAAATAATCCACATATAAAAGAAATATCAATATCACCCTTTCCCATTCCTTGTGTTAAAAGCACTATAAAATATATAACTCCAAATCCTATAAATGCTCCAAGTATATAATCTAATTGTATAACTCCACTTTCACTCGAATTTAATAATGCAAATAATACTCCAAATATTACTCCAAAAATAATTGTTGAATTATAAACATATTTAGTTTGCAAATCAATCATTCCTATTACTATTAAAAGTGAAATAAATAAACAAAACTTAAATAAATTTAATGTAAATCCAAATTTAAAATAAATTAATAAATATAAAATTGCATTTAACACCTCAATCATAGGATATTGAATTGAAATTTTTTCATTGCAATTTCTACACTTTCCTTTTAAAAAAATATAACTCACTACTGGAATTAAATCTACTTTCCTTAATTCATATCCACATTTAGTACAATGTGATGCTGGAAACACAATTGATTTTTCACTTGCTATCCTATAAATACATACATTTAAAAAACTTCCTATTACCAACCCTAAAATTATAATAAAAAAGATTTCCATTATTCCTCCTAAAAATAACCTCACAAATTTTTTATCATTAGTTTTATTATTTTTTTTATATTATAACCATTCTTAAAATAATAAAACAAAAAAATAAAAATAAGGTTGACACTAACACTATTTAAGTTAATATCAACCTTATTTTAAATATTAATTTTTATTTAAATTAATACATTCCGTCCATTCCACCCATTCCTGGTGCACCTGGCATTGGAGCTTCTTTTTCTGGTATATCTACAACTGCAGCTTCAGTTGTTAAGAATGTAGATGCTACAGAAGCAGCATTTTGAAGTGCACTTCTTGTAACTTTAGTTGGGTCAACAATTCCTGCCTTAATCATATTTACATATTCATCATGTAATGCATCATATCCCATTCCTGCATCACTATTCTTAACTTTTTCAATAATTACAGAACCCTCAAGTCCTGCATTAGTAGAAATTTGTCTCATTGGTTCTTCTAATGCTCTAACTATAATATTGATACCAACTTGAGTATCAGCAACATCAGATTTTAATTCTGCAATCTTATTGATTACATTAACATAAGCAGTTCCACCACCTGGTACTATACCCTCTTCAACAGCAGCCTTAGTAGCAGCTAAAGCATCTTCTATTCTAAGTTTTCTTTCCTTAAGCTCAGTTTCTGTAGCAGCTCCAACCTTAATTACTGCAACACCACCAGCAAGCTTAGCTAATCTTTCTTGTAATTTTTCTTTGTCAAATTCTGAAGTAGTTTCTTCTATTTGAGTTTTTATTTGACCAATTCTTTCCTTGATAGCATTACTATCACCCTTACCATTTACTATTGTAGTATTTTCCTTAGTGATTTTAACACTTTCTGCTTGGCCTAGCATATCTATAGTAGTTTCCTTTAAGTCTCTTCCTAATTCTTCAGAAATTACTTGACCACCAGTTAATATAGCTATATCTTGAAGCATTTCTTTTCTTCTATCACCAAATCCAGGTGCTTTAACAGCTACACAGTTAAATGTTCCTCTTAATTTATTAACTACTAATGTAGCCATTGCTTCTCCTTCAATATCTTCAGCTATTATTAATAACTTCTTACCAGCTTGAACTATTTGCTCTAATACAGGTAATATTTCTTGTATATTACTTATCTTTTTATCAGTTATTAATATAAGTGGATTATCTAAAACTGCTTCCATCTTTTCTGTATCAGTTACCATGTAAGGAGAAATATATCCTCTATCAAATTGCATACCTTCAACTACATCTAATTCAGTTCCCATTGATTTAGATTCTTCAACAGTAATAACCCCTTCATTTCCTACCTTTTCCATAGCATCTGAAATAAGCTTACCTATTTCATCATCTGCAGCTGAAATAGCAGCAACTCTAGCTATATCCTCTTTACCATTAACAGGCTTAGATATTTCTAATATTCCCTTAACAGCTTCTTCAACTGCCATTCTTATACCATTTCTAAGTAACATAGGATTTGCACCAGCAGTTACATTTTTTAACCCTTCTCTTATAATAGCTTGAGCTAAAAGAGTAGCTGTTGTAGTACCATCACCTGCAACATCATTAGTTTTTGTTGCAACTTCTTTTACTAGCTGAGCTCCCATATTTTCATATGGATCTTCTAATTCTATTTCTCTTGCTATTGAAACACCATCATTAGTAATAAGTGGTGAACCAAATTTCTTATCTAAAACTACATTTCTTCCTTTAGGTCCTAAAGTTACCTTTACTGTATCAGCAAGTTTATCAACACCAACTTGCATTGCTCTTCTAGCTTCTTCACCAAATTGTATCATCTTTGCCATAAAAAATTACCTCCTAATAAATTACTCTACTATTGCTAGTATATCGTCTTGTTTTAATATAATATATTCTTCGCCTTCAACCTTTACATCTGTTCCAGCATACTTTGAATATAATACTTTATTTCCAACTTCAACATCCATAGGCACTCTCTTTCCTTCAACTAATGCCCCTGGTCCTATTGCAACAACTGTAGCTTCTTGTGGTTGTTCCTTAGCACTTCCAGTTAAAACTATCCCACTTTTTGTTGTTGTTTCCGCTTCTAATTTTTTTATTACTACTCTATCACCTAATGGTCTTATATTCATAAATAAACCCTCCTATATTTTTTTTTAGCACTCACTAATATAGAGTGCTAATACCTTTATATTTATAATATAATTTATAAAGTAATCTTTCAACAATTACTTTCTATATTATTACCTTACTAAGGCCAAATATTACTAATTAGACTAATTTATTTTTAATTTACTTTGTTTTCCATTATTTTTCTTACTATTACTTTTACTACTAATATATTAATATTTTATTTAGTTGTAAAATACAGTATTTAGTTTAAATTTATAAAAATTTAATATCTTAAAATTATTTTTCTAAATCAGATTCTCTTTCTAAATTTACTCCTTCAAACTCCTCAAGAGTTTTATTTTTAAGTACAGACTTTATAGTAGTTCCATTATTTATTTTAGTAAATGCAACTTTAGCTCTCATTGGTGGTGCAATTACACCCGCACCATTTATACATCCACCTTCACACATCATTCCTTCAATAAAGTTTCCTGGAAGTCTTCCTACCTTAGCAAGCATCATAGTTTTCTTACAGTCAAGTCCTGATGTTGGTATTGGTTTAAATTCAACTTCATCAACACCACTATCAGCAATATAATTTTTAATAGCAGCAGTTAACCCTCCAGAAGCACCAAAATTTCTTCCAAATACAGATGCATCATTAACATTTTCCTCTTCACATTCAAATGGATTAACATTAAAAGCTTCAAACAAAGCAAGTAATTCTTCAAATGTTAAAACATAATCAACAGCATCACTTACTCCTAATCTAACAGCTTCACTTTTTTTAGCAGTACAAGGACCTATAAATACAACTTTAGCATCTGGTTCATTTTTCTTTATATATCTTGCAGCTGCAACCATTGGTGATACAGTTCCTGAAATTTTATCTTTTTCAGTTGGATTAATCTTTTCAATAAAATTTAAGAATCCAGGACAACAAGAATTAGTCATGTACTTATCTCCTCTTTTCATTCTTTCAACAAATTCATTTGCTTCATGAACAGTTACTGCATCTGCACCTAATGCAGCTTCTATCATTTCTTCAAATCCTAATGTTCTAATAGCATTTCTAATCTTACCATAATTCATAGTTGGACCAAATTGTCCTGTTATTGCAGGCGCTACTACAGCATACATTTTTCTCTTTCTTGCAAGTCTCTTTGCAACTGGAACAATTAAGCTCTTATCTGAAATTGCTCCAAAAGGACATGCTCTCATACAAGAACCACAATTAACACATAATTCTTCCTTAATCATAGCTCGTCTATCATTAGGATTAATATCTAATGCTCCTGTTGGACATGATCTCTTACAGGGTCTCATAACTTCTGATATTGCATCATATGGACATGCTTTTTTACATGAACCACATTCCTTGCATAACTCTTGATTTATATATGCTCTTCCATTAACAATTGTAATTGCCCCAAAATTACATGCTTCTTGACATCTATGAGCAAGACAATTTCTACAAGAATCTGTTACATTAAATTTATTTATAGGACATCTATCACATGCTGCCTCAATAACATATATAATTTGTTCATCTGGTCTAATATCAATTAAATCCGGTTCTGGATTATCACCATTTGCTAAATATCCTGCAGCAAGCTTTGCCCTTTCTAAAACAATAGCTCTTTCCTTATAAACACAACATCTATATTGTGCAACATCCCCCTTAATAACTTCATAAGGGACCTTTTCAATACTTTCTAAACTAATTTCATCATTTTTTGCAAGTCTTGCAACTTCTGTTAACACTTCATGTTTTAATTTTTTAAGCTGAGTTTCAAACTTAAACATCTCACCACTCCCCCTGTATTGTATACCACTTTTAATTATACAATATTTTACCATTTATTCCATCTATTTAATGATGTCTTAATAAATATTTTTACATATAAACTTCAACACTAATCATCAAATATTTATTTTTTTACTAATTAATTAATAAAAAAAGTAGCAATGATTTTTTGAATTCAGCTGCTCCCTGTCTACTTAACAAGGAGTAGTTCAAATTTTTCATTACTACTTTTTCCTAATTATTTAAAATAACTTTAATTTATCTAGTTTTAAAACTTTAATAAATTTTATTATCATTTTTTATTATAAAATCAACTAATGCATCTTTTATATTCTCAATTAATTTACAATCAACTATAGACATATTATCATCTTCAGTATGTACAATTTCTGTAATTCCATCCTGCCCTATTATTAATGAAGCATCATTTGCCCTTCTAAATGACATGTGATCGCTACTTCCAACAATTACACCCTCTTCATTCATTGCATAAGGAACAATTTCATAATAAACTTCATTTTCATCTAAAACTTCAATAAAATCATCATATAACTCTTGAGATAATGGATCATTATTTTTTACTGCTAATCCATTATTTCCCCTAACCCCAATGCAATCAATATTTATATCATACCATTTATCATATTTATCTCTAAATTCACTTACAAATTTTCTGCTTCCTATTAATCCAAGCTCTTCAGCATTAAATGCAGCAAAAATTATATCATAAGGCGGCTTATTATCATTATAATAAGCTGATAATTCCTTGGCTGTTTCAAGTAAAGTAGCCACACCAGATGCATTATCTATTGCTCCTTGTATTTTATTAACTGAAATTTGTTGTGACTCAGTATTAGTAGCAGCTTCTTCTAATTTACTTCTTATTGTTACATGATCAAAATGAGCCGAAATTACAATTGCCTTAGAACTATCTTCACCTTTAATCACTCCAATTATATTATCAACCTCATTTTTATTATCCCCAGCAGGATTAAAAAAAGACCTCATTTCATTATTTAAATCAACAACTTCAAGATAACTTTCATCATTAAATGGCTCCAATCCAATTGCTTCATAATAATTTTGTATAAATTGAGCTGATTTAGTATTTGCATCAGTTCCTACTAGTCTTGATAAATATTCTTCACTAGTAAGCTCATTCATTATTGCTTCAATATTTAACTCTTCTGCATTGCTACCAGGCTCTTCATAAATCTTTTGTTCTTTTGTTAATATACCTTTACTAAGTACACTTTGACTTAAATTACTTCCACATCCAGTAAAAATTAAACTTGCTATTAATGCACTAGAAATTAATGATATTAACCTTTTTCCTAAATACATAGTGACCTCCCATAAATATGTTACTTCACTTTATATTTACCCTATTATTCCAATAATATACGCTTAATTCAACACTATTCTACTTTTATATTATTTTCTCTTGCATAATAAAATAAGTATTGTTGAGCAAGTCCTGCTAACTCTCCAAACTTTTCTCTACCAAAGACTCTTATTTTATTTAATGACACATCTGGTGCTAAATAAAAATGTATCATTGCCCTCTTTATCCAAACATCTACTGGAAATGCTGAATGCTTACTCATTGAAAATAACATTATACAATCAGCCACTTTTGCTCCAACTCCCATAAAGTTTTGAAGTGCCTTATGGCATTCATCAACAGGTAATGATTTTATATATTCTAAATCAAATTGTTGTAATTCATCATTTAATGTTCCATTCCTTTTAGCTTCATTTGCAGCATTTACTTTTGCAATAGTATCTACTATGTATTTACTTCTAAAAGATGCACCTGTTTCTTTTATTTCATCTAAAGTTGCTTCTTTTAATTGTTCAGGAGTTGGAAAAGCATAATATACATTCCCATTATACTCAATTTTATCTCCCCATTTTTCAGATATTTTTTTAATTGTCTTCATTATTGAAGGAATACTATTTCTTGCTGAAATTATAAAACTTATTAACATTTCAAATGGATCTTGATTTAATATTCTTATACCATATCCAAATTCAACACTTTTTCTTAAAAGCTCATCTTTCGATAATTCTTCCTTTATTTTTTCATAATCAACATTTAAATCGAAATAATTTTTCCAAATTTCATTAAAATCCTTCATATTAGTATTAATAATTGTTACTGTACTTCCATTTTGAATTACTTCAATTACTCTTCTATATGCAATTATTACATAATTTGTATCACTAATTCTTTCCCATCTAAAGCATTGTCCACACTCAAGTATTTGCTTTATATTAAAGTCTTTTACATTTTCTAATATTATTGTGTTATCTTTTTCTATTAAATTTGTATAATTCATCCTTACACTCCCTGTTATAAAAAAATATAAATCTTTTCTTTATATTTTTTATTTTTTCTAACTTAATATTTTTATATTCTATAAATAATTCTTATTAAATGATAATATTTATTTTTTATATTATATTAATAAATCAACTTTTTCAACATTATCCTATATTGCTATTATTTATACTAAAATGAAATTATTTTTTATATTTAAATATATAAATGTAATTATTTTATCTATTTATAGAATAAATCGAACTATATTCATTTATTATTTCTTGCAACAATTCTGCAGATACCATCATCATTTTTGAACACCTATTTTCTAAATCATAATAGTTTTCTTTTAATGATATACAATCCAATGAATTCATCTTCATATTAAATTCATTTAAAAATTTACTTGTCATTTCCTTTACATGTGGACTTTTATGCCCCCTATCATTTGTAAACATTAATGCTAAAACTGATATAGCTCCAGTTGCTGCACCACACACACTTCCAATTGCCATTCCACCACCAAAAGAAGCCATAGTCATTAAAGTTTGTTTTGAAATATTTAAATCATATTCTTCATTTGCTGCTACTAACATACACTCTGCACAATTTAAATCATATTTTTTATCATAATATTTGTTAACTAAATCAACTAACATAATATACTCATCCTCCAATATTAATAAATTTCTATTATATATTTAATTTTATTAATACTTATTATTTATGTAAAGTTTATAAATAATAAGGAGTAATTACCTTCTAGCAATTACCCCTTATCAATTATAAATTAAGCATTATAGTTATAGAATCCTCTTCCTGATTTTCTTCCTAACCATCCAGCTCTAACATATTTTCTTAAAATACTGCTTGATCTATATTTTGTATCTCCTGTTTCATTATATAAAACATCCATAATTGCTAAGCAAACATCTAATCCAATTAAATCACCTAATGCTAAAGGTCCCATTGGATGATTTGCACCATATTTCATAGCTGTATCTATATCTTCTACTGATGCAATTCCTTCTTGAAGAATAAATGAAGCTTCATTAATCATTGGAATAAGTATTCTATTAACTACAAATCCTGGTGCTTCTTCTACTTCAACAGGCTCCTTTCCAATTGCTACAGATAACTCTTTAACTGCATCAAAAGTTTCTTGTGATGTAGCCATTCCTCTAATAATTTCAACAAGCTTCATTACTGGAGCTGGATTAAAGAAATGCATTCCTATAACCTTTTCTGGTCTATTAGTCGCTGATGCAACTTCTGTTATTGACAAAGAAGATGTATTTGAAGCTAAAATAGTTTCTGGCTTACAAATCTTGTCTAACTCTGCAAAAATTTCTTTCTTAATTTTCATGTTTTCAATTGCAGCTTCAACAACTAAATCGCAATCTGCAGCTAAATTCATATCAGTAGTTCCTGAAATTCTAGATAAGATATCTTCTTTAGTTTCTTCAGTCATTTTTCCTTTTGAAACTAACTTTGATAATCCATTATTTATTCTAACTATTCCACTTTGAACAAGTTCATCTTTTATATCTCTAACTATAACTTCATACCCCTTTTGAGCAAAAGCTTGAACTATTCCAGAACCCATAGTTCCTGCTCCTAATACAAAAATCTTTTCCATAATAACCTCTCCCCTTTAATACAATATTTAATTATGCCCATAAGTGCATACATTTTAACAGTTAACAGTTTCTACTGATACTTCTTTCATTTCTTTAAGTCTATTAATCATTTCTGGAATTACTTTATTTAAATCTCCAACAATTGCGTAATCTGCAACCTTCATTATTGGAGCTGTTTCATCCTTATTAATAGCAATTATCATATCTGATTCTTGCATACCAGCTACATGTTGAATTGCTCCTGAAATACCACAAGCAATATAAATAGAAGGTCTTACTGTTTTACCTGTTTGTCCAACTTGGTAATCTCTTTCTATCCATCCCTTATCTACAGCACCTCTTGAAGCTCCAACAACTCCTCCTAAAACATCAGCTAATTGTTGTAAAAGTTCGAAGTTTTCCTTAATTCCAACACCTCTACCACCTGCTACTATAACCTTAGCTTCTCCAATGTCAACGATATCTTTATTAGCTTTAACAACTTCTAATACAGTAGTTCTAATATCTGCTGCATTTAAATTAACATTTACATTTTCTACATTAAAATCATATTTCTTTTCAGTAAGCTTTGAAAATACTCCTGGTCTAACTGTTGCCATTTGTGGTCTATGATTTGGACAAGCAATTGTTGCCATTAAGTTACCACCAAATGCAGGTCTTGTTGCAAGTAAATCCCCATTAGTAACATCTACTGCTAAAGATGTACAGTCAGCTGTTAATCCTGTTGAAAGTCTTGCAGCAACTCTTGGACCTAAGTCTCTTCCTATAAAAGTAGCTCCAATAAATAGTATTCCTGGCTTTCTTTCATTTACTAAATCACAAATAACCTTTGTATATCCATCAGTTGTATACTTATCTAATTCAGGATGCTCAGCAACTAATACTTCATCAGCACCATGTTCACCTAAAGTATCTGCTAAATCTCCTACATTATTTCCTAATAATACTGCAGTAAGCTTAACTCCTAATTCATTAGCTAATCTTCTACCTTCACCTAATATTTCTAATGAAACCTTTTGTAATTCTCCACTTCTTTGTTCAGCAAATACCCAAACACCATTATATTCTGCCATATTCATCTTCAATTACCCTCCCATTATCTTAAATATAGTGTTTTTCCTGTAATTTTCCTAAAACATATGCTACTGCTTCTGGAGCTGATTCTTTAACAATTTCTCCAGCACCTTTAGCTTCCTTAGTCATAGACTTCTTAACCTTTGTAGGAGAACCCTTTAACCCTAATTCTTCTGCAGGTACATCAAGATCATCTGCAGTCATAATCTTAATTTCTTTATCTACCGTATCAAAGATATATTTAACGTTCATATATCTTGGTTTATTTAATTCTTCAATCGCTGTTAATAGTACAGGTTCTTGAACTTTTATTAATTCATAACCATCTTCTAAAGCTCTATTTACTAATACTCCATCTTCTTCAATCTTAACATCTTGTACGTATGTTACTTGAGGAATTCCTAAATGTTCTGCTATTTCTGGCCCTACTTGAGCAGTATCTCCATCAATAGCTTGTCTTCCACCAAATATTATATCGTAATCTAATTTTTTAATTGCTGCTGCAATAGTTTTTGAAGTTGCTAATGTATCAGCTCCTCCAAATGCTCTATCTGTTAAAAGAATAGCTTCATCTGCCCCCATGCATAAAGCTTCTCTTAAAGCATTTTTTGCTTGAGGCGGCCCCATACTAACTACAGTTACATGAGCTCCATGATTATCTTTTAATTGTAATGCGGCTTCTAAAGCATGCTTATCTTCTGGATTTATTATTGAAGGAACACCATCTCTTATAAGAGTTCCTGTTTTTGGATCAATTTTTACAACTGTTGTATCTGGTACTTGTTTTAAGCAAACTACTATATTCATTATCAAATGCCTCCTTCTATCTTAATGCTGCGCCTGAAATAACCATCTTTTGAACTTCTGAAGTTCCTTCATAAATTTCAGTTATCTTAGCATCTCTCATCATTCTTTCAACTGGATAATCCTTAGTGTAACCATATCCACCATGAATTTGAACAGCCTTAGTTGTTACTTCCATAGCTACTTCAGCAGCAAATAACTTAGCTCTTGCAGCATCAACTCCATATGGAAGTTTATTTTGTTTAAGCCATGCAGCCTTATAAACTAAATGTCTTGCAGCTTCTATCTTTGTATTCATTTCAGAAATCATCCATTGTAATCCTTGGAATGCTGATAATGATCTTCCAAATTGCTTTCTTTCCTTCATATATTTAACAGCTTCATCATAAGCTCCTTCTGCAATTCCTAAAGCTTGAGCAGCTATACCAATTCTTCCCCCATCAAGAGTTTTCATTGCTATACCAAATCCCTTACCTTCTTTTCCTACTAAGTTTTCCTTTGGAATTACACAATCTTCAAATATAAGTTCAGTTGTAGAAGATGCTCTAATTCCTAACTTGTCTTCTTTCTTACCAATTGAGAATCCTGGGAAATCTTTTTCAACTATAAATGCAGATATTCCTCTAGTTCCTTGAGACTTATCAGTCATTGCAAACACTATAAAAGTATCAGCTACTCCACCATTAGTAATGAATATTTTTGATCCATTTAAGATATAATTATCTCCCTCTAAAATAGCTGTAGTTTGTTGTCCAGCAGCATCTGTTCCTGCTCCTGGTTCTGTTAAACCAAATGCACCTATTTTTTCTCCTTTTGCAAGTGGTACTAAGTATTTTTCCTTTTGTGCTGGAGTTCCATTTTCATATAATAACGAAGCACAAAGTGAAGTATGAGCTGAAAGAATAACCCCTGTTGTCGCACAAACTTTTGATAATTCTTCAACAGCTATTATATATGATAATACATCGCCGCCAGATCCACCTAACTCCTTAGGGAATGGAATACCCATCATGCCTAGCTCGCCCATTTTCTTTACATTTTCCATTGGAAATCTTTCTGTTTCATCGATTTCAGCAGCTATTGGTTTTACTTCATTAACTGCAAATTCTTTAACCATTTGTCTCACTAACTCTTGTTCTCTAGTTAATCCAAAATCCATTACTTTTTTACCTCCCTGTAATACCATCTTTATGCGTGAAATACAAAATTTTCTGCAATACACATCTATATATTTAAATTTAATTTAATTTACTTGTTTTTAAAGTTCTTTTCTCTTCTTTCTAAAAATGCAGTCATTCCTTCTAATTGGTCTTCTGAATCAAAGCATTGTCCAAAATCATTTGCTTCAATTTCAATTGCTTTATCTATATCAACTTGCATTCCTCTATTTATTGCATCTTTGCATTGTCTTACTGCTATTGGAGCATTTGCACAAATAACATCTGCCATTTTCTTTGCTTCATCCATTAAATTTTCTAATGGAACAACCTTATTAACTAATCCAATTCTTAATGCTTCATCAGCCTTAATCATTGCACATGTGTAAATCATTTCTTTAGCTTTTCCTAAGCCAACTATTCTAGGTAATCTTTGGGTTCCACCAAACCCTGGTGTAATTCCAAGTCCAGCTTCTGGTTGAGCAAACTTAGCTTTTTCTGAAGCAATTCTAATATCGCAAGCCATTGCTAATTCACAACCTCCACCTAAGGCAAATCCAGATATCGCAGCTATAACAGGCTTATTTAAACTTTCAATTTTTCTAAAAACTTTATTACCTAAAACCCCAAATTCTTCTCCACCTTTTGCATCTAAATCCTTCATTTCTGCTATATCAGCTCCAGCAACAAAAGATTTTTCTCCTGCACCTTTAATTATTACACAATAAATATTATTATCATTTTCAATATTAGTAATTGCTGAATCTAGTTCCTTTAAAGTTTCTGAATTTAAAGCATTTAATGCTTTAGGTCTATTTATTGTTACAATAGCTAATTTACCTTCCTTTTCAAGAATTAAATTTTTTAATTCTTGTTCTAAAATAACATTTTTGATTTCCATAAATTCTTCTTCCCCTTTATACCCATTTTTTCACATAAACACCCTTTTCTTTGTTATATTATTAACAAATCAATTCAAAAAAACATTCTTTTTCCTCATCTTTGGTTAGAAGATTCTGAATAATCATAACCTACTTTTAATTATAATATCTAATTTTACCATTTGCAATTAATATTTTACTATTCGGTATAAATATTACATTTTTTCAATTTATTTCTTGTTAATGTTTGGTTTAACTATCTTAATTTTATAATTTCAATTATAAAATTAATAAAACATTTATTAATTTATATAAACTTTTAAATGTTATCAATCTTATAGTTTTAAATTTTCATATACATTAATATTGATAACTTTAAGCTATGAAAAATTTTATACTTTTGTAGATAAAAAAATAACAAATTAAAATTAAGTTTTTTCAAAACTTTTTTTTAATTTGTTATTTTTTTAAATTTATTCTTATTTCATTAAATATACTAATGTCAATAAACTTTCAGATAAATGAACATTTTCAACCTTAACATCGTCTGGTACTACTAAATCTACTGGTGCAAAGTTCCATACTCCTTTTATTCCACCCTTAACTAAAAGGTCACAAACCTTTTGTGCATTAATTCTTGGAACACAAATAATTCCAATATTAATATTATTATTTTCTAAATAATTACCTAATGTATCAATATCCTTTATTTCTACATCCCTTATTCTCATTCCAATAAGTTTTGGATTTGCATCAAATATTCCATCAATAGATAATCCTAATTCTGAAAATCTGCTATAATTAGCAATTGCTTGCCCTAGGTTACCAGCACCTATTATTACTCCAGTATATTCTTTATCCAACCCTAAAATTAAGCTAATTTGTTTATACAATTCCTTTACATTATAGCCATAACCTTGTTGCCCAAAATCCCCAAAATTATTTAAATCTTGTCTAATTTGAGATGCTGTAAATCCTATTTTTTCACCTAATTCTTTTGATGAAATTCTATCTACATCATTTCTCATCAGCTCTTTCAAATATCTATGGTATTTTGGTAATCTTTTAATTACTGCCATAGAGACATTTTTCTTTTTTTCCATAGTATATGAATCTCCTTAATCTATTCAATAATTTTCCTTTTACTAAACTTTGATAATATAATAACATACTTTTCACTTTTAATCTATTAATTTAATAATTTGTAAAAAATTTTATTTACATTATAAAATTTCATTTTTTTCTATTTTTAAATTTAATTAATACTATATTAATAAATATAGTATTAACAATTTTAATATATCTTATTATTTTTCCTAAAAACAGAGACTTATGTATAACGTAGCAGATGCGTTATACATAAGTCTCATAAATATTCGTAGTCAAGCTTAAAACCTTTCTACTTTGCAACAAGAGCTAAAATGATCTTGTACACCATTCCCTTTTGCCTAAAATTTTTCTGGACTTATTTAATTATAATTATCTTATTATAATTTGTCAATATTCATCGAATTATCCTCATTGAATTTAATACTGCTAATAAAGTTACTCCAACATCTGCAAATACAGCAGCCCACATATTTGTTAATCCTGCTACAACTAATATCATAACAACAACCTTTATAAATAATGAGAAAATTATATTTTGCCATAATATCTTATTTGTTTTTCTTGATATTCTTATAGCATCTGAAATAGATTCTATTTTATCTTTCATTAATACTACATCAGCTGCTTCAATTGCCGCATCAGATCCTACTCCTCCCATGGCAATTCCAATATCTGCTCTAGCTAAAACTGGAGCATCATTAATTCCATCACCAACAAATAATACTTTACCATTTCCTACTTTTTTATTTAAAACTTCTTCTAATTTATTTACCTTATCACTTGGTAATAATTCAGAGTATACTTCATCAATTCCAATATCATTTGCAACTTTTTCAGCAACTTCCTTACTATCTCCAGTAAGCATTACAGTCTTTTTAATTCCTGCATTTTTTAATTCTACTATTGCTTCTTTTACATTTTCCTTTATTTCATCTGAAATTATTATATTTCCTTTATATTCTGAATTAATTGCAATATGAACTATAGTCCCAATTGTATTTACTTTATCATAAAAAATATTATTTTTAATCATTAATTTTGAATTTCCTAATAAGACATTTTTCCCCCTTATTATTGCTTCAACACCATGACCAGCAACTTCTTTATAACTTTCAATTTCATTTTTATTAATTTTCTTTCCATATGCTTCTGCAATAGATACTGCAATTGGATGGTTAGAATTTGCTTCACCTAATGCTGTTATTTCTAATAATTCATCTTTACTAATATTTTTTGCGTTAATGCTTGTAACCTTAAATACACCTTTAGTTAAGGTACCAGTTTTATCAAATACTATTATTTCACTTTCCTTAAGTGCTTCTAAATAATTTCCCCCCTTAACTAATACACCTTTCTTAGATGCTGCACCTATACCTGAGAAAAATCCTAATGGAATTGATACTACTAATGCACAAGGACAAGATACAACTAATAAAGATAATGCTTTATATAACCACTCTGAAAATACTGCACCTTTAATAAAAATAGGTGGAATAATAGCTACTAACACTGCTACTAATACAACAATAGGTGTATATATCTTTGAAAACTTTGTTATAAATTTTTCTGTAGGAGCCTTTTTATTTGATGCATTTTCAACTAATTCTAATATTCTTGCAACAGTTGATTCTCCATACTCCTTAGTTACTCTTACTTTTAAAACGCCACTATTATTTATTTCACCTGATAAAATTTCATCTCCAGCTTTAATTTCACGAGGCACTGATTCACCAGTTAATGCTGAAGTATCTAAAAAACTTTCTCCACTTAAAACCACTCCATCTAATGGAACCCTTTCTCCTGGCTTTATTAATATTACTTCATTTAAACTTACGTCCTCAGGAGATACTTTAACTTCATTATTACTTCTTAAAACATTTGCATAATCTGCTCTAATATTCATAAGAGAAGAAATAGATTTTCTTGACTTATTTACAGCATATCCTTGGAATACCTCTCCAATTTGGTAAAATAGCATTACTGCAACAGCTTCAGGATATTCACCAATAAAAAATGCTCCAATTGTAGCAATACTCATAAGGAAATTTTCATCAAATATTTCACCATTAGTAATATTTTTTAATGCAGTTAAAATTACTTCTCCACCAATTACAAGATAACTTGCAATAAATAATATTATAGATACCGAATTATTATTTCCATTGTAAGCTAATGCAACTAAATATATTAATGTTCCAATTATAAGCATTATATTTTCTTTTATATACTCAATTACTCCAGCATTATTTTCACTTAAACCATTACTATGTGTATGATTATGTGTCTCATTTTTATTAATTTTTGTTTTTTCAGTACATTTTTTTACTTCACCATTTTCAAAACTTGTAGAACAACAGCTATCTTTACATTCACTAGTTGTATTTTTAATTACCGTATTATTTAATTTTTCCTCTACTTTTACATCTGGCTCTAATTTTTTAACAATTGATTTTATTTCATTTATTATTTCACCCTTTAAGCTTTCTTCTTTTATTTCAGCTATTAATAATGTTGTTGAAAAATTAACAGTTGCTTCTTTAACTCCATTAATTTTATTAACTTTAGTTTCTATCTTATTAGCACAATTTGCACAGTCTAATCCATTTAAAACTAACCTTATTTCCAATTTACTATCCCTCCCATAAAAATTTTATATTTTAAAATCTCTATACTTATTCAGTAATATGATGTAATCCAGCATCAAATATTTGCTTGATATGTTCATCATCTAATGAATAATAAATTACTTTTCCAGCTCTTCTAAACTTAACAAGCCTTGCTGATTTTAATACTCTTAATTGATGTGAAATAGCTGACTGACTAATATTTAATAATACTGATAAATCACATACACACATTTCTGATTCAAATAATGAGCATATTATTTTTATTCTAGTACTATCACCAAATACTTTAAATAATTCGGCTAAATCATATAATGTTTCTTCTTTAGGTAATTTATTTTTAACATTTTCAACTACCTCCTTATGAATTACGTTACATGAACAAGATTCTGATTTATTTTCCATATTAATTTCACGTCCCTAACTATATTGTTTATATTAAAAATAATTTTATAAATTCACCCCATAAACATATGAATAACTGTTCATATGTTTATACTTTTATTATATGCTTATCTTAGTAAATTAGTCAACATTTTTTTAGAAAACTTTAACTTTATTTTTTATCTATAATTTATGAAAATAAATACTTATATTAAAGTAACTTTTATTTTAAATTTATAATTTTATATCCTTTAACTTATCTTTTGTAAAATCTTATAAAAAATCCTATTTAATAAAATTATCTCTATATAACATTTAAATTACTGTATTTTTATGGTACAATAATTATATAAACCTACCAGGCATAAATAGGTTTTTAAACAAGGGTAGTCTGCTAATGCCCTTGTTTTTCTTTTATATAAAACAAATTAACTTTTACCTATTGATTTATAATTTTTATCATACATATTTTCTTTTATATAAATAATTTAACCCCAAAAGAAATAAATTACTTTTGGGGTTAAATTATTTATATTATTAAATTTTACATTAAATATTGAATTAATATTGTTGCTAATCCTAAGAAAAAGAAAAATCCTAAAACATCAGTAAATGTTGTAACAAATATTGATGATGCTAATGCAGGATCCACCTTAAACTTCTTTAAAACAATTGGAACTAAATATCCTGTAATAGTAGCTACTATCATATTTAATATCATTGCAACTCCAATTACTATTCCAAACATGAAATTACCTTCCCAAATAAATCCTAAAATTCCTATAATAACTCCAATTACTATTCCTGATACTAATCCTACCCCAACTTCTTTTAAAAATACTTTTTTCATATTTTTAAAATTAAGTTCTCCTAAGGCTAATCCTCTAACTATTATTGTAAGTGTTTGTGTTCCTGCATTTCCACCCATTCCTGTAACTATTGGCATAAATGTTGCCAAAGAAACTACAGTTTGAATTGTTCCTTCAAAAAAGCCAACTACTGCTGAAGCTAAAATTGCAGTAAATAAATTTATAATTAACCATGGTAATCTACTTTTAACAGAATCCCTTAATGCCCCATCAACCTTTTCACCTTCATCTACTCCACCTAAACGATGTATATCTTCTGTAGTTTCATCTCTTAATATTTGCATAACATCATCAACTGTAACAATACCTAAAAGTCTATTATAACTATCAACTACAGGCATTGTTAAATATCCATACTTTTCAAATCTATGTCCTACTTCTTCTTGATCAGTGTTAAAAAGTACACCTTCTACCTTTGTATGAATTATATCTGATATTTTTGTATTGAAATTATGAGTTACTAATTCCTTTAATGATATTACACCCTTAAGTCTATCAAAACTATCTACCACATATAAATCATAAATATTTTCACTTTCTTCACCACAGCTTTGCAGATACTTTAATGTTTCCTCTACAGTCATATTTTCCTTAAGTGAAACAAATTCTGTTGCCATTATTCCTGCTGCAGTATCTGGATCATAACTTAATAATTGACGTACCTTTCTTGAGTCTTCATCTGTCATTTTTGCTAATATTTTATTTACTTGTTCTTCATCTAACATTCCAAGTAAATCTGTTAATTCATCTGATGACATTTCTTCAACAATATTTTTTTGCTTATTTTCTGAAAATTCCATTAAAATTAAATATTTTTCATCATCTTCAGCTTCATCTATAATATCTGCAATTAATTCTTCTGGTAATCTATTTAAAATATCTTTTTTATCTTTTGGATAATCACGTAAAACATCTAGTATATCTACTGGATGAATATTTTCTTCATATTTAATAATACTAGATTGTGGTGCATGCAATAGAAATTTTCTAAGCTCTTCTTTATTCATATTTAATTTCATGGCATTTCCTCCCAATTTATATATAGGAAGTTGTAAAATTTTTCTTATATAAATTCTATAATTCCCTTTCCTAGTTTTCCAATTCTAGCTAATGAATATACATCATATCCTTTTTTATCTAAAATATCTCTTCCTGGTTGGAATGATTTTTCTATTACTATTCCAACTCCTCCAACTTTAGCTCCTGCTTCTTCAACTAATCTTATTGCTCCTAATGCAGCTTCTCCATTAGCTAAGAAGTCATCTATTATTAATATATTATCATCTTCTGAAATGTAATCCTTAGATAAAGTTAATTCATAATCTGATCCCTTAGTAAATGAATGTACAGTAGTTTGATATACATTTCCATTTAATATCTTAGAAGATTGCTTTTTTAATGTAACCATTGGAAGTTCCATTTGCATTGCAGTCATTACAGTAGGTGCAATTCCTGAACTTTCTATTGTAAATATTTTTGTTATTCCATGCTTCTTATAATACTCTTTAAAACAACTTCCTATTTCATACATTAATTTTGCATCTACACCATGATTTAAAAATGAATCAACCTTTAAAACTGTTTCGCTTAATGCTTTTCCATCTTGTAATATACGTTCTTTTAAACTTTCCATTTGTATTATCTCTCCTAAATTAACATTAATAAAAAAATAACACTTCTAAATATATTAGAAGTGTTGAATATCCAATTTCACATAATTTTATGCATTTAACAACACCTCGTAGTCTGCTAATTAAGGTCAGCAGGTAGAAACTTTCGGACCGATTACCGATTTTATACGAGTTATTTTTACAAATTCACTTATTGGTATTATACCATGAAGATTTTCTTTGTAAATACCATTTTTTCTTAAATTTATTAATGTTTTAGTTATATTTAATAAAAAGATCTTATCAAATTTATTTCAAATAATTTAATTTGATAAGATCTATACCATTTTATTTATAAATTAATACTTACAAATTATTGTTGTGTGTTCTTCTATATTATCGTAAATAGCTTTTGCTACACCATATGTCATATTTACACATCCATGTGAACCATTAGTCTTGTATATTGATCCTCCAAATTGACTTCTCCAACTTGCATCATGAAGTCCAATGCCCCCATTGAAAGGCATCCAAAAGTTTACTGGTGAAGCATATCCTTGCCCCCTTAACACATAGTCTTTTGCTTTCCAATCTAACTTATATACACCTGCTGGAGTTGCATGACCTTGACTTACATTGCCTGTTACTACATTTCCTTGAGTTATAACTTCACCATTCTTATAATATATTACAGTTTGATTTGTTAAATCAACTTCAACAAATGTATTAAGAACATATTCATCAGTTGCAGTTGGTGTTTTGAATGTTAAATCCTTAGTTACAGATTTTCCACTTTTAATTGCATCTTCAATTTCTGAAATAGTTGTATTTCTATCTACATAATAAATTCCTGGAGTTGTACTAATTTTAATTTGTTCACCAGACCATCTAGTAACTGTTCTTGTTTCTCCAATGTTATCATACTTGTCTCCTAATTGGTTTGTATATTCTCTAATAGCATCTTCATTTAAAGAAACATTAAAATCTTCTCCTACAACTATCCATTGACTAATCATATTACCATCAATATTCTCAGAATTTCCATTAACATTAAATGTTATTTTTGCCTTTACATATTTATCAGCAGTATCTTTTGCTGCAATAACTTCCTTTGATTTAGATGTATAAATAGGACTTTCATAACATCCTTCTTCATCTAAATTTAATGTTTTATTTGCACTTATTATTTTTTCTAATATTTTTGAATTTAATAAATCCCTATTTACTTTATTTCCTATATCTTCTTTTATTATTTCATATTTACCATCATTATAATTAAGCTTTGCATTAACAGGATTAGTTACCATACTTTCGTTAAGTGCATCTAATTCTGAAATATATTTATTTAATAAACTTTCATCATAATTAATTCCATCAGTAAACTCATAATTTTTATGTCTAAATATTGATGATATCCATAAAAATGGATTTTGACTTTTTAATATTCTATCAATATCATTAGAAAAATCATATTTAAGTGATATACTTTCTCCAGTTATTGTTTCTGTTTTATTATTTCTTTCTTCAATAGTAAGAACATATTCATTTGCATTATCACGCATTAATTCTTGAGCAGATTTATTACTTTTTCCTGATATACTTATATTATTAATTGATGTTCTAAAGAAAAAATGACTATTAAAATACAATGTCATTAATAAATAAACGCCTAAAATACAAGATAAAACACAAGTAGTTATAATTAATCCCTTATTTGAAGCATTTTTCTTATTTCCTTTTAATTCATTATTTCCATTAGGTTCTGTGTCTAAATCTACAGTAGATACTTCAATATTTTCCTTTGGATCAACTTCATTTATAACATTACTATTTAATACTTCTGTTTCTTTTACTATTTTATTTTCATTTAATTCATTTTTTGTATTAATAACTTTTTCATCATTTAATTCATTTTCTTTTAATTCTAACTCATTAGTATCTTTTAAATTTTCTTTATTTAATAACTCATCTAATTTTTCAATATACATATTATAGTCTTTAATACTTAACTTATTTGCAAATAAAATTAAATTTTCCTTTGCCTTAACTATACTATCATTTGTACTAGTATTTAATGTTTTATAATATTCATTTAATAGCTTTTCTTTATAATTATGAATATTGTTATATCCTAAAAATTCACCTAATCTTTCTAATTCATTATCCTTATCTCCATACTTATATAATAATGCTTTATATATATTTTCATTATAAGGATTAAGTTGTATTATCTCTTTAATTGTTGCAATTTCTCTTCCCTTTGAAACTTCATTTTTCAATAATTCTTTAATTAATTTGTTAGATTTTTTCATCTTTTTTATATCACTATAATTTTCTACATCTTTTACATTATTATCATTTAAAAAATCTATAATTGCAAAATTAATATTAAATATACTTTCCATCATTGAATTTGAAAGCTTATCTAAAATTTCATTAGAAATATTGGATTTAATTTTTTGTTCATTAAATTCTATTTCTTTTTCTTTAATTTCATAAGGAGTTTTTATTAATCCTGAACTAATATTTAACTTAGGTAATATTATATTACTTTCATCTTTAGATGACTTCTCATTATTTTTTATTTCATTTATTGTATTTTCCCAAGTATAATACTTTAATAAATAATAATCTTTAAAAAATTCATCTTCATTTATATTTTTTACATTAAAATCCTTTATAATACCAATAGCTTTTGATATATATTGTTTTAAATATTCATATCCAAAAGCTTCTGCATCCTTTTTTACTTGTTCATTATCATTAAATTTTTCTTTGAATTTATTTCTAAATGTAGAAACAGAGTTAAGAGCCTCTTCTAAAAATATACCCCTTATTTCATTTAATTTAACAAATTCATTTGAAAAATTAATATTATCATTTAATATCTTAAAGTTCATACCTTCCTCCCATATATAGCATAAAACTTGTTATCTCACTACTTTCTTTTACATTTATAATAATATTACCATTTTGTTAATTTATTACAATTTTAACATACTTTTAAGATATTTGGTATTTATATTTCACACTTTAATCAAATAAATTTTAAATTATTATGTAATACTATAAATTCTTTTTTTAATTTAATATTTTATAATATATTAATTTTCTATATATAGTTGTGTTATATTAAATTATTGTTGACAACATTTTGATATAACACAACTATATAGTAATAAAGCTACATTAATATACTTCACCTTCTCCCTTAAACTATAAATTTTACTTTTTAAATTAAAATATAATAAAATTTTTAACTTACTTCAAATAAAATCAATTACAAATAAGCCATTATCAAATTTAGACAATAGCTTCTTTCTAAATTAAAACTTATCATTTAAAATTTATATTACTAAGTAATTTTTAAATACAAATAACCTTTTCTTTTATTTTATTCCAAGATAAATAAGTATTAATTTCAGCCTTTACATTAATATTAAAATTAATTTTTTCTATTATTGAATTATTCCTTGTATATTCAATACTATTTTTATATTCAAAGGCTCTCCAATTTAAATAATGATCTAAATATTTACTTGCAACACCTTTAAATTTAACTAGCCACCATTTTATTTTATTAGAATACCCCTTATCAATTTCATTAATTTCCTCTTTATTAATCTTTACCTTATTAACTACATTAAGTGCTCTACAAAAGTTTTTTAATCTTCCATTTATAAATCCTACGGTATAAGCTTTTTTATCTAGTCTTGGTATAAGATTATCCCTTAATTGATTAGCTCCAAAAAACTTTCTTCCTCCCATAATTGGAAGAATTTCAATTTTATCATTTAATGCATTTATAACTATAATTTTATCTCTCTTTTCTTCATGGAACTTTCTATCGCCCTTAAAATTTTCCAAAGTAACAAATTGAGTAAGCTCAATATATGGCCCTGATATTTTTTCTTTATAATTTTTCCTAACTAAATCATGTAAAAATCTATGTCTCCAAAAAAATGCTGTAACTAGTGTAATTCCAGTCTTTGCAGCACAAATCCTCAAGGGTAGCCCTTGTATAAAAAATTCAAAATACTTTTCGTAATTTTTTCTAAACTTTTTAGAATATCTAAAAGGATTATTTATGCTGGCTGTAAAAGTCTTTTTGCAAAGTTCGTTTTTACATCTAAATCTTTGATGCCCATTAAAAAAGCCAAACTTTATTATTTTTTCACCCTTGCAGTAAGGACATTGTTTTCCTTCTTTAATTTTATTTTCTTCAACACTCTTATAATATTTCTTGTAATTTAATTGTTCATTGCTTAATTTAGGACTAGTTTTAATTAAAGTTTTATAAAATCTACTATTTATCATAATCATCACCAGTTATGATTATTAACTTATCCTCATAAACTTAAACAAAATTTTAGTAACTATAATATATAAATTTTAAAATAATAAAAAATATCAGTAACTCAATTGAATCGTTCCCTATCAAGTAGACAGAAAATAATTCAAAGATTGAACTACTGACATTTTTATTAAGCAACAATAATATTACTATCTTCATTTACTTCATATTTTTTAATATTTTTTCTTCCAAATAATAAATTTAGTACTAAAGCAGTTATAGTTCCTATTGATATTCCTGATGAAAATACCATCTTAAGTCCTTCTGGAAGCTGTCCAATAAATTCTGGTCTAAAAGTAACACCTAAACCTAAACCAATAGATGTTGCAATTATTAATAAATTGGTATCATTAAGCTCTATTTTACTTAATGTTTTTATACCTGATGCAGCTACAGTACCAAACATAACTATACCAACTCCCCCTAAAACAGGTTGTGGTATTTCAGTTATTAAAGCTGAAATCTTAGGAAGAAACCCAAGTATAACTAATATAAAACCAGCCATAACTGCAACATGTCTACTAGCCACCTTTGTTAATGAAATAACTCCAACATTTTGGCTAAATGAAGTATTAGGAAATGATCCAAGTACTCCTCCAATAATACTTCCTATTCCATCTGCTAAGACACCTGCTCCTACTTGCTCTTCTTTCATCCCTATATTTGAACTTTCTCCAACAGCTTTTAAACATCCTACAGTTTCAATTGTAGTAACAAAGTATGCTGGTAAAAATGCTAATACAGCTTTTAAATCAAATTTTACCCCATACTCAAATATTCTAGGAATAGATACCCAACTTGCTTCTTTAATAGACGTAAAATCAACCATTCCTAATGGTATACAAATTACATATCCTATAATCATTCCTATAAGTATAGAAGCACTACTTATCATTCCTTTTCCATAAATATTTAATATAAGTGTTATAATCAAAACAATCCCTGCAATACTTATATTTTTTAAATCTCCATAATTTACTGCCCCTGATCCACCTGCAGCCCAATCTATTGCTACTGGCAATAAAGTTAATCCAATTAAACATACAACTGTTCCTGTAACTAAAGGTGGAAATAATTTCATTAATGGTTTTATGAAAAAACTTAAAATTATTTCTAAAAATGCACCTAATATAGTTGCTCCAATTATTCCTGGTAAACCTAAAACAGTTCCTACTGAAATAGATGGTGATACAAAAGTAAAGTCAGTGCCCATTATACATGCTACCCTTGAACCAATTTTTCCTACACCCCTAGCTTGTATTATTGTTGCTAATCCAGAAGCTAATATAGTTGCACTTATTAATGCAGTTGTAGTTTTTACATCTAATCCAAGAGCACTTGCTATTACTAATGGAACAACTATTATTCCTCCAAATGCTGCAAATATATGCTGAATTCCAAATATAATTTTCTTTGAAATGCTCGGATTATCATCAACACCATAAACTAACTTACTGTTATCTAAATAACCTTGTTCATTGCTCATTTTTTAACCATCTTCTTTCTTTTAAAAAATTATTATAATAAAGTAGCCATCGACACGCCCACTTCTAAGTATAAAACTTATAGCTTTGAATCTTTAAGTTCATTGCTATAACTAGCTTTACAACTTCAAATATTTTAATATCTTCCTAAAAATAAAAATAAAAGCAGCACCTCAAATTAAATTTGAGGTGCTGCTTAAAATATAAATATTTAAATACTATTTATTATTTATAAACACAACTCCTCGTAGTCTGCATATTTAAGGTTAGCAGGTAGAAACTTTCGGACCATATTACCGATTATATACGAGATTATTTTACTCTATATACACATTATAGATACGAACATTTAATATGTCAATAATAAATTTCGTTTGTGTTTTCTTGTTTATTCCATATTTGTGATGTATATACTCCTTTTTTTCCTGAAATAAAAACTTATAATATACAAACCATAAGTGCAAAAATCATGTTATTAAATCCAAAAATCCCTAAATACATCATAAAAGCTGCTAATGGAGTATTGTTTGCTCCAGAAAATACCCCAACAACTCCTAGTGCTACAACACTTTCATTTATATTTTCAACTATTCAAATATAAAAAAAATTAAAATATATTTTTATAAAAATCATCTTATATTTCAATAATAGCTTTATTGAAATATATAGTTACTTATGATAAAATCAAAAAATAGGGAATGAAGTACTCCCTTGATACTTATCAAAACCGCTTAACAAGCTAATGACTTCTACAACCTTTTTTGTTGTAGAAATCATTAGCTTTTTTTAATTTTATTTTAGGAGGATTATTTATGTTAATTAAGTTTTTAATAATTATAATTAGTTTAATATTAATAGGTATATTAGCTAATTACAGTGGAAAATTAGTAGAACTTATAAAACTTCCACCCCTTATAGGAATGATTTTATTAGGAATGTTTATAGGTCCATCATTTTTGAATATTATCCCTCAATCAACTTTAGATATATCACCATATATTAAAGATATTGCCTTAGTAACAGTATTATTTATAGGTGGATTAGGAATAAGTATAAATCAAATGAAGCAAATAGGTAGACCTGCCATTTTATTAAGTATAATACCTGCAACATTAGAGGGATTAACAATTGCTTTTTTATCAATGCTACTTCTTAATTTTACTTTTATACAAGGTGCAATATTAGGATTCATAATAGCTGCTGTAAGTCCCGCTGTTTTAGTACCATCAATGGTTGATTTAATTAAAAAGAAAATTGGGCAAGATAAAGCTATTCCTCAAATGCTTTTAGTTGGTGCTTCTGCTGATGATACTATAGCAATAACTTTATTTACAACATTCTTAGGAATTTATTTATCTAATGTAAATGGAAAAAATATTTCAATAACAAAAGAATTAATTTCAATACCTGTTACTATTTTAATTAGTATATTTTTAGGATGGATTCTTTCCATTTTAACAAAAAAAATATTATCTATTTTCAAAAGCATTAACTTCAAAATTTGTTTTTCTTTCTTAATTTGCTTATTACTTAGATTTGTAGAAAATACCTTTAGCTTAGAATTATTTAATTCCTTATTAACTATAATGATTTATGGATTCTTTTTAAGTGCACTTTTAGGTGACATAGCTATTAAGATTCAAGATGGAATAAATGTTGTTTGGAAATATGGAAAACTTTATTTATTTGCATTTGTAGGAATGGCTATTAATCCTTATCTTGTTGGAAAATATTTATGGATAGGAATACTTATGCTAATTATTTCTTTAAGTATAAGATCTATTGGTGTGTTAATTTCATTAATTGGAACGGATTTATCTTTTAAAGAAAGGATTTTTTGTATAATTGCATATTTACCTAAGGCAACTGTTCAATCTGCTAAGGCTGGAATCCCATTAAAGATGGGTGTAGCTGGAGGAGAAATAATGCAAGCTTTAGCCATATTAAGTGTTTTAATTACAGCTCCTATTGGTGCCATTGGAATTAGAATTACTTCTCCAATACTCTTAAATCAAGGAGTAACTAATAAGAAATCTCAAATAATTTAAAATACTAAAAGTTTATAACTCAAAAGGGGCTGTCGCACTAGAACTTTTATACACAATATATTGTTTTAAAAAATAAAAATTAATACAACATATTGTAGTATTTATTCTTAATGCGACATCCCCTTTACTAATTAATATAAAAAATAAAAGTACAAAATTGAATTTAACATAAAACCCAACTTCGTACTTTTAACCTTCCATTAAATAAATGCTCCAAATTCAGGAGTTTCATTAATATCATTAAGCAAATGCTTAATTTCCTGATCCTTATCTTTATCCATAACAAGTATAACATCTCCTGCATCAACTACAACTAAATCTTTAACTCCAAATCCAATTATAAGCTTTTCATTCCCTCCAAATATGGAGCAATTTTCACAATCCTGTATATAAACATTATTGCTTATTTTATTATTTCTATACTCATTTAAATATCTGCTTAATGCATTAAAACTACCGATATCATCCCACTTAAAGTCTCCTTTGATTACATAGGCCTTTCTTGTTCTCTGCATTACTCCAAAATCTATAGAGATTCCATCAATTAATCCATATTCCTCTCTTGTTACTTCTTCCTCATCTTCTTCCCCTATATGCTGATATATATTCATTAATGATTTATACATCTTAGGAATATATTTTTCAATTTCTCTCAATATAACATCTGCTCTAAAAACAAACATTCCTGAGTTCCATAAATAAGTTCCCTTTAATAAAAAATCCTTAGCTACTTCAATATTAGGCTTCTCAGTAAATCTTGCTATTTTATAAGCTTGAGCTCCTGATGGTATCCTTTCTCCCATTTCAATATATCCATATCCTGTTTCAGGTCTTGTTGGATTAATTCCTATTGTTACAATTCCTCTACGCCTATTGGCTATTTCAATAGCTTCTGATAGTGTATCTAAATAAGCCTTTTGCCCCTCAATATGATGGTCAGAAGGTAATACTACCATTACAGCATCATTATCTTTCTTTAACAACTTAATAGCTGATAACCCTATACAAGTAGCAGTTGTCTTATTAGGTCTATTGGTTCTCTACTCTATAATTAACAATATATTACTATGATATTCTTGCATATTTAAAATAAAAATCAACTTTCTTTTTGCCACCTTCAATTTCTGTTACTTCGATTCTATCTATTAATGCTTCAACTAAACTACGATCTATTTCATCTAAATTTAATAATCGATCTATTTCATCTTTATATATATCATAATAACAATTGTATTCATTTTTACTATTTATTTTTTCTAATTCACTTTTTCTTTGTAACAGTTTTTCTTGTTTAACCTGTATATCCTTTAATATATTATTTGAATTTCTTTCATTTATTAATCCATTTAATCTATCAGAATATACTTGATTAAATTTTACATCTAATGAATCTAGTTCTTTATTAATATTATTCAACTCTTTTTCAAAAGAATTCTCTATTTGAATTTCATCTATTTGTTCATAATACTTGTCCTTATTTATTGTTTTTTTTATATCATCTTGTACAGATTGTTTCATCATATTTATTAAATCCTGAGCCTTTACACTGTGTGGAGTACATCTTTTAGCGCCCATCTGTGAACTTGTACATTTATATCCCTCATATTTCTTTCGATAGGACATACTGCCACCACATCCATTACATTTTAATACTGTTGAAAAAGGATGAATATTTTTTCCTTTGTATCTGTAATTTCTACTTTTTCTTAATAGCCTTATTTCCTGAACCCTTTCAAATGTATCTTTATCAATTATGCCCTCAAAACTTCCGCCATCAATCCATTCGGATTTATCAACCCTTTTTATTTTCTTACTCTTATAACTCACTTTCTTGTATTGTCCTTGTAACATATATCCTGCATATTTGGCATTATCTAAAATACTTATAATTGTATTAGCATTCCATAGTCTAAATTTAGTACGTCCAAAATTTTCTATTCTAGTACTTGGGGGAGCAATTCCTTTATCATTAAGATAACTTGCAATTTTTCCTCCTCCCCATCCCTTTATATAAAGCATATATATTTCTTTTATAACCTCTGTAGTTTCATCATTTGCCGGAACAAGAATTTTCTTTTTAATTTCTCCTTCAAAAACATCTTCTATTCTATATCCATAAGGTGGTTTGGATGCAATTGAAGACCCTCTCTCCATTCTTGACTTTAATGAACCTTTAATCTTTTTACTACAATCTTTTATATACATTTCATTAAAAACATTCCTAAACGCTACAAAATCATCTAGTTCATCTCTTGTGTCTACATTATCGTGTGCAGCAACATATCTTATATCTTTAATCTTAAATTCCTCTTCTATTAAATTACCAGCATTCAAATAATTCCTAGACAATCTTGATAAATCTTTAGTTAAAACCATATTTATTTTACCTAAATCAATATCATCTAACATCTTCTTTAATGCATCTCTATTTAAATTTGATCCTGAGAATCCATTATCTTCATAAATATCTATAATATTATATTTTGCATTTTTATCACTTTTTCTTCTATCTTCAATCCACTTTTTTAAAATAGCAACTTGTTCTGCTACTGAAGTTTCTTGTGATTCACTAGCACTTGATACCCTTGCATAAATTCCTACATTCCATATTTTCCTCATTTTTTATCCACCTCATTACTTTTAATATCAGTGGATAGATAGTATTCATCTTTATTATAGCGCGTTATACTACCATTTTTTATACCCATAGTTACTATTTCTTTTTTTTGCTCAATTAATTTATCAATAATCGCTTCTAATTTTATTCCTTTGTCATTATAGAATAAATTAAATTCTATATTACTCACTTAAACACTCCTCCGAGTATATTACTACTAATATTAATTTTAATAATATACTCTCCATTTTATTCGTTTCTAAAGAAGTTTATATAACATTAACTTCTTTTTCACACTTAACAATAAGTGAGTTTTTTTATTTTGATAAAAATTTTTTCATGTAATTTATTCCAATTTTAATTTGTAATGAAAATTGGAATTTTTTTTTATTCCTTCAATAATATGAGTGACCAAATACAAAGAAAAGAGGGCATTAAAAAATTTAAAATTGAAGGAGGTGAAATAATGGATACATTAAAATTATTTTTACAAATTAAATTGGATGTTAATTTACTAACATCTAAAAAAATTAAATGGAATAAATTTAGAAGTGAAAAAGGAACAATTTATAACTGTAATTACAATGGAGTTAGATTAGTTTATTACTATAATAAATTTGCTCTTACCTTAGAAACTTCTGTAACTAAGTTTTTATATGGAGACAATAGTGTAGATTTTAATTTAAATAATTTAGATAAGTTATTTAAGGAATTAGACTTTACTATTAGAATTGCAACTAGCCAAAAAATTATAAGCGTTAAAAAGTGGACAGTAACTAGATTATATTTGGTAAATAATTACTTGTGTAACAATGAAAATGATAAGATGGTTTATTTAAATATGTTAAATGGACTGTTTTTTTCTAATTGTAAAAAACACAATATAAACATCTACCCAACTTCTATCCACGCACATAATAAATCTATTGTTTATAATATGTATAGTAAATCTCATGAGAATAACTCTTGTGATAACAGAATCTTAAGAGTTGAATTTCAATACAAAAATAAATCTCTAAACAGATTAAAAAATACAGGCTATGTTACAAGTAAAAACTTTGAAGATGTTATTAGCAACACATCTTCTCTTAATAATATTTATCAAAAAACTTTATGTAGATTAGGATTAAATAAGAAGTTTTTAACGAAAAGAGAGTTAGAATTGTTTCTTAATAAACTATATAAAAATAACCTTATTAAGGAACGTCTTTTTAGAAATATGTATAATCACTTTATTACTGAAAGTATTAGTATATCAGCGACAACTTTAAACTCTTATAAAAAGATTTTGTCTAAATATAATTATAGTCATTTATTATTAGATAATAGACCAACTAAATATATTGATTTTTTAAGATTTAATTTATTTGACCAAACAAGACCTGATTTTAATAAAACAAATATCTTATATTTATTACTTTTATTATTAACTATAGAAGTAAAAACACCTTTTTATTTTACAAAATCACAAAATTATACAAATCAAATTTTTAACTTTCCTGCTTTTTTTGATGATGGCTGAATTGAAATAGTAAGTATTAACACTGACCTAATAACATACTTATCTTTTTTACAATTTAATAAACCTTATAGAGGATATAATTCTATTAATTTAAAAATTAATAAGGAGTATATCCTATTTGTGTTTCCCTTTGAATCTAATTTAATCTTTTAAGAAATAATTCTATCTCGTTCTCTTCTGAAACCTCTTTAAATCCGCCTCTCTCTAGAAATTCTTCTTTAGTCATATTATTTTCTTTAATATAAGTCTTTGCTTTTACATTTAACTTAGTTAATTCTGGTATGCTATATTTAATAAATTCTTCATTTGTTTCTATTAATAACTCATCTACTCCAAAATACCAATCAATAATTTCATCACTCTTTATATTTACTCTATATATTATTTCACTCTTTAAAACAAGTTGTAATAATCCATACTGCATAGATTTAACATTCCCATTTCGCTCAAAATACCAACTACTTAAAATATGTGAATCTCTTATCAATACTTCTGGAGTAATATTTATACACTCCCCCTGTAAGTTCCATGTAAGCATTCCATTTACTATTTCACATGAATTTATAAATATATCTACTTCTTTAAGTTTCTTATATTTTTCTATAATTTTATCTGCATTATATATGCAACATACTCCATTATTTAAATAGATCTTTACTGTATAATCTTCTCTTGGTTCTAATTTAATTATTTTAAAATCATCATTCATCTCTATACTCCCTTTTATAAAATATTTTAATATACTATTTCACATTCTCCTAACAACTAACTTTTCACCAGATTTTATACTGTATTTTTTCAATCAACAATCTACTTCTACTTTATTGATCATTTAAGCCTCAATAATAACTTTATCATTATAAAATTCAATAAAAATATCTTTAAATCAATTTAAATGCTATTAAAGTAATTTATACCTAATGAATAGCATTTAAATGAGTATTTTTTAATAATTAAGGCATTACCGATACTAAAAGAGACATTATCCAAATACATTTGGACGTTACCTTCTCTATAAGAAAACCGATTTTTGAATCTATTTTTTGTGTTTACATTTACCTTAATATTATATTTACAAAGATTATTTCAAATTTTATTAATAAAAATTTGAAATAATGTATAGTTTTAAAAATAATATATTATATACCTAGGAAACTATTTTTCTATTTAAATAATTAAGTACTAACATAAGTTAATACTTTTATAGATGTATATTTTTATAATAACTTAATTTAATAACTAAATATTTACTTATTAAATTAAGTTACTATTAATCTAATAAAATAAGGAGGTGTACTAATAATGGAAAGTACATATTTTAAAATAAGCAGAGATAACGTAAAAAGTTTAACTATTAATATAAATGACACTATACTATCATTACCTTCTCATATAAAAAAGGGGGTACACAATTTAGCCTTAGAGCATATGATGGAAATATTTATTTACAGCGTAAATGTTGTGAGTGTAAAAAAGTATTTGATGTTGAAATTTTTGATACTATTGAAAAAATATTTTTACCTATAGAGAATAGTAAAATCAAAGTGACAACTAATAATTTTTATAATGACAGATGTATTCATTGTCAACGTAAAAAGGATACTAAGAGTTTATCAATAGATTTTTCTACACCTGTAAAAAAATTAACACCTACATCCGATTCAGAATTATGTCAATTAAATATACTTATTAGCGCTAGAGATAAACAACAACTTAAACTTTACAGTTTATTACAAGGACGAACTTTAAAAGAAGAAGTATCTAACGCCATTAAGTTTTATATAGAACATATTGAAAAAAATGAAAATCCATAAGTAGTATTACTTACTTATGGATTTTTTCAGACTGTTGACAAAGTGTCATCAGTCTTTATTTTTATCCAAATATGTAATATAATTTAAAATATATAAATTTGTTACATAGAGGTTTTATTAATGATAAACGAAAGAAAAGAAGCACAAAGTGAAATAGAAGTAGTAATGTTAGAAGAATTAGTCCCACAAGACCATTTATTAAGGAAAAGTGATAAATATATAGATTTTTCATTCATTAGGGATTTAACTAGGGATTTGTATTGTCATACAAATGGTCGACCAGCTGTTGATCCAGTAGTATTATTTAAAATGTTATTTATAGGATATCTTTATGGCATACGCTCCGAAAGGCAGTTAGTTAAAGATATAGAAGTAAATTTAGCATATAGATGGTTTTTAGGATATTCAATTACAGAGAAAATTCCAGATTCATCTACAATAAGTCAGAATAGAATTAGAAGATTTAAAGGTACTGATATTCCACAGAAAATATTTGATAATATAGTTTTTCAAGCTATGGAAAAAGATTTAGTTGGATGTAAAATTCTTTATTCTGATTCAACTCATATAAAAGCAAATGCTAATAAAAGAAAGTTTGAAAAAGTTGAAGTAGACGTAACTCCTAAGGAATATATAGAACAGTTAGATATTGATGTTAATGAAGATAGAGAGAATCATAATAAAAAGCCTTTAAAACCAAGAAAGTTCAAAAAAGAAACAAAAGAAATTAAGAAAAGTACAACTGATCCTGATAGTGGATATATGATGAGAGATAATAAACCCGAAGGCTTTTTTTATTTAGACCATAGAACTGTAGATAGTAAAAATAATATAATTATAGATGTTCATGTTACCCCTGGTAACGTCAGCGATAGCGAACCAATATTAAAGAGAATAGATAGAATTAAAGAAACATTTAATATAAAACCTAAGTATCTTGGTTTAGATGTAGGATATTCAACTAATCCTATTTTTAAAGGAATAATAGATAGAGATATAATACCTGTTGTTGCATATAGACGTTCTCCTCATAAAAAAGGAATGTATACAAAGAATAAGTATATATATGATTATGATAAAGACATGTTTGGGAAAATCATAAAGACGATAATAAAAATTTTCTTAAAACCGAGAAGGGAAAAGGTATTTACAATAGAAGAAAAGAAACGGTTGAGCGAAGCTTCGCAGATTCAAAAAATCTGCATGGGCTTCGCTATGCTCGCTTCCGTGGACACGAAAAAGTGTCCGAACAATGTCTGCTAACTGCAGCAGTACAGAATATGAAAAAGATAGCAACAAGACTATCTTTGTTATTTTCATATTATATTAGTAATTTTAATTATATTATGTATTTCAAACTTTATCCACAACTAGTAAACAAAAACCCTCTGCTTTTTTAACAGGGGGGTTTTTCAACAGTCTGTGAATAATAGCCTTTAATAAAGGCTATTATTCTTCACTAATCTCCTTTATCATTTTAAACCACTCGACTATTTCTTCATAGGCTTCTATTTCAATCAGTGAATCTTTAGTTATCTCCTTTGCAACTCTACCATTTAAAATACTTTTTATAGCCGAAACCTTCATGCCTTTACTTTGACCATATTTTGATGTTACTAATTCAGGTACATCTATGACACTCCATATTTGTTTTTTTTCTTCTTCAATTTCAATCTTTAATGTCTCTTCTATTAATCTAGGTGGTATATAATTCTCCATTTCTAATCTCATAGTATTTATCCCCCACCTTCTACCATCAGGGTTATTATTCATTTCATTTACTTTTTTAACATAATCATCGACATCACTATCATATATATGAAACTCCTTTACATTAGAGTCTTTAAAATAATTTTTATCTATCCATACTTTCAAATTCCCACCTATCATAGGTATTAAAGGTATTTGCTTTTTTTCTAAATCTACTATATCTTTAAAACACTCCAATTTAGATATATTTTTTAAAAATGATATATCATTCTCACCTTCTACACATATAACTAGTTTAGATTTTATATCAGGTAATATACCTAATGTTTCTATTACTCCATTTATCTTATCATTTTCATCATTAATGATACAAGGTTCTTTATTTTCATTTCTTTTTATAAATATTATTTGATTAGGTCTTACCATCTTTGCGATTTGAGGAGTATGTGTGGTAATAATAATTTGATGATTAACATCATTAGATATCTCTTTAAATGATTCAATAATCATTTTTTGATAATCTGGATGCTGCGCTGTCTCTGGCTCTTCTATAGCATAAATAGTGCTTGTCTTGTTAGTTTCATTCATCAACCTATCTGCTTCTGCCCTAAAATAACTTAATAACATAAGTCTTCTTACTCCACTACCTCTTTTATTAAGTGGTATTCCTCTTCCATCAATCAACTCAAATGAAAAAACACTATCCCAAGGCTTCATATTAAGTTCTGTCGTCAATTGACTAGCAATGTCTGCATCCATCTCTTGTAGTTTCTTTATTGTATTGTCACCTATAGTCTTAACTGCATCTTGTATTCTTTCTGTTATACTATCTAACTCACTTTGTATTTCCTTTAATGCACTTTTAGTTGCTATTTTTAACGGATTTTGAACTTCTGAATCTGAATCCATATTACTTCTATCTGATTTAAACAAAAAGAACATTGGTAATGAATTATTTATTCCACTCCAAATATCTTTGATATCCTCCTTAGAAATATCTATTAATGTCTCACTAAAATCACATGAATTGTCTATGTAATATTTATATATACATTTTCTAATATCTGAACTGACTGTTTTATTTATTTCACCATAATTATTTATTTCATCTTTAATTGAATCCATAACTTTTTTTAACTCAGAAATCTTCATATTAATTAAAGGCTTATCACTTATATTAGGATAAAACGCATTTATATATATCTTTAAATCTGATGCTCCAATTTTCTCTTTAGAACAATTCCATACTTTAGTTATCTCTAATAATCCCTTTTCATTTAAAAGAAACTCCTCTTCCAAACTAGTCCTTCTAGTTGAATCTAAAACTATATCATCATATACCTCAAAAACACATGTAATCTCTATAGTTTTATTTTGTTGCTCATCAATATTTAAATCATTTACTTCCATTTTAACTTTTGAATTTGAAGCACTATTAAAAAATATATCTAAAGCCTCCATTATTGTAGATTTTCCAATATCATTTTTACCTATAATAACATTTATATTTCCATCAAAATCTACTGATATATCTTTATATCCTCTAAATCTCTTTATTTTTAATCTCTTTAATTTCATCTTTATCCTCCAATACCAAATATTACTCTTTATCATCAATATCCATATTTTATACTTTATCACATTAAAATATCTTTTTTACATATTTATTATATATAATTCCACATATTTTTTCATTAATTATTATAATATAATTACATAGGTGTTTCTATGAACAATATATTAGATAAAAATAGTAACACTTTAAAAGGTGCTGCTATCTGGCTGCGTACAATATCTCAAGATGTCGGATTAGAAAAACACGATAAAAAAGTTGTAATACAAGCATTTTATGATTTCTTAGATTCCTACCCTGAATTATCAAATACAATTTCTGAATGTGAATCAAGAAAGATAAGAAGGAATCTCAAAATAGTTAAATAAAAAAACTGTAAAGAATTTATCGTTTTTTATTATTTAAAGTTTATTTATATTCTTCAATAAGGAACACTATTTGAGATGCAACTAAATTTATTTGCAATTGTGCTTGTGCTTTGGTAACAAGAATTTCATTAGTTCCTTTACCATGAGGTCCTAATTTGTTTCTTATTGTTAGTGTTGGACTTATGATTCCCTCATACCAATTGGGAGATTGGCTTTTCTCTATAATATTTTTTATCAATGGTAATCCTGTTGCATTCTCTTTATACTCCCACTTTTTAATTGAACTAATTATCTTCATCACACTTTCTAAAGCACAACAACAACTTGCAATAGATTCTTTATATCTTTTATGTTTATAATGCTCCAATCCTTCTAAAAATTCATTATTCGCATTTTTAAATCTATCATCCGTTAATAATTTTATAACAGGTTCTATTATCTCTGAATTAATAAAAATATCTTCCTTACATATTATTATAGGATATGTAGTCGATTCTAATTTCCTCCAACGCTCTTCAGAAATCCAATATTCTTTATATGGTGTAAGTTCAAATTTTACATCTTCAATTGTAAATACATAATTAATATCTTCTATTAATTTATTTTTCTTGTATTCCCCAACCTTAGAAAATTCATATGTCCTAAACATATCCTCTATAAAATCTAGAAATATTTCACCCTTACAATTTAATAAAAAGTTTAATACTCCATTAGCACTTCTTGAGTTGCTAGTAACTATATCAAATTTCCCACTTCTAAACATTAAAGTTTTTAATATTTCCTCACAAAAACTATCTATACTAAACGGATTGCCACAATGATGCCACCCACTATCATTATAGTTATTTGGCAAATTTATTAATAGCATAAAAATTCTATTTCTTACTTCACAACTTATTTTTATTTCTTTACCTATTTTATTTCTTTTTGAAAACACATTGAATATGTCCTTTATCTTTAACATAGAACCCCTCTTTATCATTTAAATTTTTAATACGATATTATTTCCCATTAATTTTATTATATAGAAAAAACCAACTATAAACTAGGTAGTTTACTTAATACTATCTATCCACTTTTATTATCTAGAACCTATGACCTTCATAAAGCAGTTTCCTTATTTTCAGGTTCAGTAAATATATTTTTAGAATTAACATCAGATAACTCACCTCTTATTTTACTTAAATAATCTTGGTTAGTTATCACATAAATATTATCCTTCTTAATTAAAGGAGTAATTCTTTCAACAGTATTTACTAAAAAACTCTTATTATTAATAACCTTTAAGAATTGCTTTGGTTGATTTGCCCTTGATAAAGGATATAGCCTTGTACCTTTTCCCCCTGCTAAAATTAGCGCGTATATCACACAATTCCACTCCACGTAGTACTATGCTTTATTATATGAGTGATTTTTCACAATTGTGAAATCTTAATATGAATATATAATATAAGCCCATTTAAATTTTCAAAATCTAAACTTTCACAATTGTGAAGTTTTAGCATTACTTCATTATCCTTTTAACTAAATTCAACTTATTTTTATAAGGTGCAAATCTAATATTAAATTCAATAAAAGTTCCTCTTTTCATAACAGATTTATTATGAGTAAATGTTTCAAAACTTTCTTTTCCATGATACTTTCCTACTCCACTACTTCCCACTCCTCCAAAAGGTAAGTTAGGATTAGCTACATGAATAATAGTATCATTTATAGTAACTCCACCAGATGTAGTTGATGTTAAAACATATTTTATTTTCTTCTTACTTTCTGAAAAATAATATAATGCTAAAGGCTTTTCTCTATGATTTATAAACTTAATTACATTATCCAAATCCTCATAAACCAATATAGGTAATATAGGTCCAAATATTTCATCACTCATAAGAGGTGAATTTAAATCTGGTTTAATTATTAATGTTGGCTCCATATATAAATTATCTTCATCTATATTTCCTCCATAATAAATTTTTCCATCATTTAAATACCCACTTAATCTTTCTAATGACGATTTATTAACTATTCTAGGGTAATCTTCACTATTCCTTACATTTTCACCAAATTGAATCCTTATTTCATTTATTATTAATTTTAATAATTCATCTTTTACAGATTTATGCACACACAAATAATCAGGGGCAACACAAGTTTGTCCTGCATTTAAAAATTTTCCCCATACAATTCTTTTAGCTGCAAGTTTCAATTTTGCATCAGAATCAACTATACAAGGACTCTTTCCTCCAAGTTCTAATGTTACTGGAGTTAAATGTTGTGCTGCCTTTTGCATAACTAACTTCCCAACTCTAACACTACCAGTAAAAAATATATAATCAAATGGTTTGTCTAAAAGAAGTGAAACAGTTTCTTTTCCTCCTAATGGATTTACTACTCTTAAATATTCCTCTGGAAAATTTTCATTAATTAACTTTTCCAATAATAAAGCTATATTTCTTGAATTTTCAGATGGTTTTATTATTGCTGTATTTCCAGCTGAAATAGCCCCAATTAATGGAGCTATAACTAATTGAAATGGATAATTAAATGGCCCTATAATCAGTGTTACACCATATGGCTCTTTATATATATAACTTTTAGATGGATAATAAACTATAGGAGACTTTCTTTTCTCTTCACTACTCCACTTTTTTACGTTTTTTATATGAAAATTAATATCATCATATAAAATTCCTACTTCAGTTACATATCCTTCAAAATTTGATTTTCCTAAATCTTTTTTTAATTCACTTAAGATTTTATCTTCATTTTTTTTAATTATATCATTTAACTTTTTTAAGTTTTTAATTCTATAATCAACATTTATAGTTTTTCCAGATTCAAAAAATTCTTTTTGATTCTTAAATATTAAATTTATATCTTCCATAAAATATTCTCCATAATATATTTATACTTTATAATACTTCATAATACTTCATATTTTCTTTAATAATCTTATTAGGTATAACAAATTCTGAAATTCCTGATGCATAAGGAGCTATTTCATATAATTCAAAATAAATTACAAGCTTCTTATTTTTAATATAAAAATTTTGATTTTCATTTATTCCATTAAACCCATCTTTTCCAGTAAAATATCTATCTGGATCCTTTTTTATTTGTCTTGAAATTTCATTATTTATTACATCTTTATAAAGAAAATCTTTTTTAAAAATATCTTCAAGCTTCAATTCATTGCCTGTTGCAACATCTATATTATATGCAACTCTATTTGTAATTCCATGAGCTCCCCCAGTAAATTGATAATAATCTATATAAAAACTTATAATATCATCTTTATTAGTAATTTTATATCTTGCATATAATTGATAACTTATTAACGGTGAAGGATTATCTTTAAAATACTCATCTGCTATCCCCTTAGCCTCCCCTATCCAAAGTTGTGTCCACTTTATAATCTTATCATTAATAATCTTTTCTTTTTTATTATTATTTAACCCCTTTATTTGTGGAATTATTACATTAATATCTAAATAGTTATTTTTAGACTTATATACTTTATCCACAATTTCAATATTAGAATTATCCTCAGTTATACAGATAGTTTTTAACATAGCCTGTGGATAACTAATATTTATTGTTAATATTGTTAATATTATAAAAATGCATATTTTTAGGCGTTTCATAAAACAATCCTCCTCTAAATTCGCTAATAATCACACTCTTTTTATTATTATCTACAATATTGTTAATAATTATTAACTTATATATCAACAAATTTTTAACAAGTTATCCACAGACACTTGTGGATTATGTGCGTAACATCTAGTTTTTGTTAATTTTATAATTTTTTTCATATTTTTAACTATATTCTTTTATAAATTTATAACTTAAGCTTATTTATACACAACATAAAAAATAAATCTTAATTTAAAATAAAACTCCAAAAAAAATAGGAACTATCGCACTAAAACTTTTATACACAATATATTGTTTTAAAAAATAAAAATCAATACAATATATTTTAGTATTTATTCTTAATGCGACATCCCCATATTATAATACTTATTTTCTTAATTATTACTATTGATCAACGTCCTTAGTTTTACCTGATGTTAAAATAAGTTCATTTAAGCCCTTAAGCTCATTATATGTAAGCTCTCTCCATTTTCCAATTTTTAAATCACTTAAATTTATATTCATAATCCTAATTCTTTTAAGCTTTACAACTTCATACCCTAAAGATTCACACATTCTTCTAATTTGTCTATTTAAACCTTGAGTTAAAATTATTCTAAATGTATTATTTCCTTCTTTTTTAACATAACATTTTTTTGTAACTTGCCCTAAAATTCTGATTCCGTTACTCATTTTTTTAACAAATTCATCATTTATAGGTTTATTAACAGTTACTATATACTCTTTTTCATGATTGTTTCCAGCCCTTAATATTTTATTAACTATATCACCATCATTAGTCATTAATATTAATCCCTGAGAATCTTTATCTAATCTACCTATAGGAAATATTCTTTTTTTATGATTTACAAAATCAACAATATTGCCCTTTACCTTATGTTCTGTTGTACAAGTAATTCCTACTGGCTTATTAAGAGCAATATAAACTAATTCCTCTTCCTTAGAAATTAATATTCCATTAACTCTAACCTTTTGTCCCTTTGTAACTTTAGTTCCCATTTCAGCTTTAAGTCCATCAATAGTAACTAATCCACTTTGTATTAATTTATCTGCTTCTCTTCTTGAACAAAAGCCTGATTCACTTATATATTTATTTAATCTTACACTATCCCCTCTATCATTATGAACAATTACATTTTTATTTTTTACTGACTTTTGTTTCATATAAACCTTCCTTTGTTTTTATTTTATAAATTTTTAGACCCTTAGAGTCAAAAACTCCAAAGGCCTAACCTTTATCATTCTAATTTACCTTATGCTCTAGGCCCGAATTATTAAATCTAACCTTTAAATTTTTTCTATAAATAAAATCTTCTGTTTTTTCCAATGAGTTGTGCTTTAATTCCTTTCCTGTAACTGTTACAACTATACCTGTTGATTTTACCATTTGATTTTCATTAGCATATTCTATAATCTTATATATTGCTGTATCAATGCTTTGATCTAAAAGATTAGTTTCCTCAATTAACTTTGCTCCTTTTTCTGTTGAAGATGAAATATTTAAAACCCTATTAAATCCATTTATATCTAACTTTATAGTAGAAGTTGTGTCAATTACTATTGTTCTGGTAACAACATTATACCTATATATTATCGCCATTGAAAAAACTAATATAAATACAACTAAAATTGATATATATATTTTAACATCTTTTAGTGTCTTTTTTTCATTAGCATTAATTTCCTGACCTATTAATACATCTTCATTTAATTTAACCTTTTTAAATTCACCTAAAGCTGTAAGAAGAATTGCATCTTTTTTATTTTTCCATACAACAATACCATTAACAGTTAATCCAGCTTCATATTCTACTATATCTTTTACATCACTATTCTTACTATCATCAACACTAGTTTCAACCATTTGTAAGTAATCTTGAATATTTTTATATTTATCATTTCCAAAAATTAATGTATAAACAATTATATAATCCCTATATTTCTCAAGAAACTTCTTATTAACTCTTGTAAACATCTGTAACTTACTAAATGGTATTTCAATATTATTTATAAAACTATCATATAGCTCAAAATTAGCTGCTATATACATTGATATAGTTACCAACTCATTTCTTTGAGAATAACTTACTTCTCTTGAAATTAAATCTTTTATAAGAACCTTATATTTTATTAATTCATCTACTAAGATATTAATTTCTTTGCCTCTTTCTCCTATTACATAATTACCAATTAAAAATAAAGGCTTTACTGATGAAAATTTATACTTACCGCTTTGAAATTTATCCATTTATTCCCCCTAGTTATCATTTCTCACTTTTATCAATAAGTCTTCCTGTTACTATAACCCTTCTCTTTGATCCAATAGTACATGTTATCAATGTAATTTTTTCATAATCTGCAGTGTCTAAAACTTCTACTTGCTCTGGTTCTACAATAAAACTTTCATCAACTTCATATGTATATTTTCCACTTTTAGTAGTTACAATTACCTTATCTCCAGGCTTAACCTTATATAAATTTATAAAAGCATCTGTAAAATCAGAAACTCTATGTCCTGCAACTGAAAAATTTCCAACCTCTCCTGGCATTGCTGATTCTGGAAACTTACCTAAAAAATACTTTATTACATCTTCAGTTACCCCTTCGACAACAGGCTGCTTTAATCTAATTGATGGAATTTCCATTATTGCTATAGGAGTATATCCATTTATTGAATCTAAATTTACATCCTCATGACTTTCATTATTTGTATTATCTTCTTTTAACTGATTTTCAAAACTCTCTAACACTTCATTTTGCTTATTAGAAGTAACCATTTTCTTATAAACTACTGTACCTATTATACTAACCCCTATAAGTATAAGCAATATACCTATAAACCTTCTAAACTTATCCAATAAATCAACCCCTTAATTAAATTTTATCTTTATTTCTCTAAATTTGTACATATATAATTTTTTCTACATATATTATAACATAAGGACTAAAAACATTAATATATTTTAATGTAAAGTATATGGGGGGAGTTTTTTATGAAATATAATAAGGATAATATTATTTATATTGATTTTACATTTAAAAGGAAAAAAATTAATTCTAAGCCTCATTTATTTTTATATAAACTTTACTCAAGATTGATAAAAATTTTTCCATTTAGATTTACATCTAATAAAAATAAAAATCAATCTATATACACAAACAGAAAAACATCAAATTATTAATTTTTATTATCCCATTATTATTTTGAAATAAAATCTTATGTTAAAATATATATAATACATTTAAATCTTTAATATTATTATTGCTTTGCAATAAAATTAATAACTATATTTTAATGAGGTGATTTGATGAAAATAGGAATGGGATATGACGTACATAAATTAGTAGAAAATAGAGATTTAATTTTAGGCGGAGTTAAAATTCCATATGAATTAGGATTACTTGGTCATTCTGATGCTGATGTACTTTTACATGCTATAATGGATTCTCTTCTTGGAGCTTCTGCTTTAGGAGATATAGGAAAACACTTTCCTGATACAGATGAAAAATATAAAGATATTTCAAGTATTGAATTACTAAAACATGTTGGTAAGCTCTTAGAACAACATAACTATATAATTGGAAACATTGATGCAACAATAATAGCTCAAAGACCAAAAATGGCACCTCATATACCTGATATGAGAAAAAATATAGCTAATGCATTAAACATTTCCCTTGATCAAATAAATGTTAAAGCCACAACTGAAGAAGGTCTTGGCTTTACTGGAGAAGGTCTTGGAATATCTTCACAAGCTATTTGTTTAATTCAAAATAAAAATTAAGTTTTATAACATTAATTATAATCAATAAACTTAACGAATTAAAAATTAAAAGTGGTAAGCTATTAACTTAATTCTTATAACTTACCACTTTTTATATGTAATTTATTCTTAAAATTTTTTATAATTTCTTAGATATAAAAAAAGAAGTAATAAAAATTACTTCTTCTTGGTGCGCCATCAGGGGATCGAACCCGGGACACCCTGATTAAGAGTCAGGTGCTCTACCAACTGAGCTAATAGCGCATAAATGGAGCGGGTAGTGGGAATCGAACCCACCTTTCCAGCTTGGAAGGCTGGAGTATTACCGATATACGATACCCGCATACTTGACAATATAATTATACTTAATAAAAATTATATTGTCAATATTTTATATAACCTCAGTAAGATTTTTTTGTAATACGTTTCTAAAAAGCTCCCCTGATTTTCTATCAGTTGTTGCATTTTTACATATATCTAACCATGTTTTAAGTTCTTTATCAGTTTTCTTATTAATTTCTTCTTGTCCACTTGACATATAGCTTGATTCTAAAACAAATTTTCCAAGCTCCTCTGAAGTTTCAAACATTTTTATATAAAGAAATTCCCTACTATCACCATACCACGTCCTATTAAATTCTCTTAAAAATTTTTTTACTTCTCTTATAGCTTTATCATTTGGAAAATCCCAAAATCTCTTTAAATCAGAAACATTTTTTCTCATTTTATCTGCTTCTTCTCTTGTAATTTTTTCAGAACTTTCACCATCATTTATTATTTCCTCTACTGGCTTTATTGGAACGTATGAAATAGGACCATACTTACAATTTATCCAAGTATAAAATGCTTCTTGTAAAAAAGAATATTGTATATATCCAATAAATACTTTAATATTAGGGAAATATGCCCATATACTATTTAATCCACCATATTTAGAAAAAATCAAAGTATGCATATAAACACTTTTATCAGTAGGCAAATTTTTCATAAACATATGACCTCTTATGGTCCTATTTTCCATAATAAAGTTTTTCCAATACTCAAAAGAATTATAATTTTGTCTCATACTATCACCTTCCTTAACAATGTTAAATATAATATATTATATTTATAATACACCACTTAATGGTACTGCATAACTTATATTTATTCATCAGTATATTTAATATTACATTTATAATATACCACTTAATGGTAGTTCTAATCAACTAGAAAACGTTTTTATAAAATGTAAATTTGATATTTTACTTTATTTAGAATATAATATAAGTAGATATTTATATAATTCTAAAGAATTAAAAGGGGGCAATCTATTGTACAATTGTGAAATATGTGGAGATAAAGCTGATGTTCATCATATAGTTCATAGAAGTGAAGGTGGTTTTGATATTGAACTTAATTATAAGCATCTTTGTGCTTTTCATCATCGTGGTAAAAATGGTCCACATCAAAATCAATTTGTTGATCTTCAATATAAAATTGAGATGCAAAATAAATTGTACAATACTTTAAAAAAGGAATATTATTCACCAAAAGAAATTTCTCAAATCTTAGGAGTTCATAATAATTCCTTAAAAAGATTACTAAAAAATTTAAAAAGATATAAGGAAGGCTATAAACGTGATGATATAATTTTTACTCTAATGGGTTGTGTGAAATATAATATAGATACTCTAGAAGAATTAGCATTAGATTTATTGGTTGAAGTTTTATAATAATTATACGGAGTTGTTTTGCTAAAAATTAGTGTACAACTCCTTTTTCATATAAAATAAAAAAAGTTAACTATTTCTAATTAACTTTTTAATAATTGGGTTTCTTATCAATATGGAGCGGGTAGTGGGAATCGAACCCACCTTTCCAGCTTGGAAGGCTGGAGTATTACCGATATACGATACCCGCATATTTCATTTTAGTTATTTCTGAATAACTAACCTCTTGAACAATTATCATTATATTCTATAATACTAACCTTGTCAACAATTTTTTTAATTTTTTTATTTTTATATTATATTTTGTACGCAATTATAACTTGTTTTATTCAAATATCCATATCTAATTGCACAAAGTAATCTTTTGTTAGCTTTAAATCAATTGATATAACTAGCTTTACAAATTCAAATTTTTATAATTTCCCATAAAAAAAAGATGTGGCTGTCGCACTAAAACTTTTATATACAATATATTGTTTAATATTATTTAAAAAAATAAAAATCAACAACAATATATTGTAATATTTATTATTAATGCGACACCCCCATACTTTTAATGAATTATTCAAATTTAAATATTAATTCAAATTTTCCTGTAACACTTCCACCAATAAAATTTTTACCATGTTTACTTGTAAAACCTATACTAGCTTCTTTTGGTGTATCACTTCCAGTTTCTTTAGCTGGTAATACACCTAACTCTTTGTTTATCACATTAACATTATCTCCAATAAACTCTTCAATTGTTCCAGTTCTTAAACTTGGCTCTTCTGAGTCTTCTGGAAAATCTGGATTACCTGTATTACTATTTTGTTTATTTGTTGATAACCATAAAGGATTGTTTGGTTCATTATAATTTGACTGAGCTAAGGATTTATCCTTTATATAAATACCCAATGCCATTTTTGTCATGGAATCTTGTTCACTCATGTTATCCCAATCACAAGAATTTGGTCCTACAATTTCAAGTTCACCAGAATTAACTTTTTTAGCAAATGATTCAACTTTAACTCTTACTGGACTAGTATTATTATTCTTTATTTTTAGTACTCCAGATACAAATTGATCATTCTCTTGACTTCCATCTTCATTTGGTATTAAGTTTGTTACTATTTGAAATGGAAGTTTAGTAGGTACAGTTACATTTATAGTTCTAACAACCTGTATATTTATTTCCTTTTCTGTTGAATTTCCATATAAATCAGTTGCCCTATACCTTGCTTTATAATTACCTTCAATGCTAGGATTAACATCATTGCTTAAAAGTTCTAATATAGTTTCTCTTTCATAAAGAGAATCATCTTCATCAGTTGCCCTTACAGCTTTCTTTAAATATTCATTAATAGCTTCTGATTTATTATCTATTGAATCTAATTCTATTATCGTCTTATTAGTTGATTCAATTTTGGGCATATCATATACAATTATTGTACTTGACTTTCTAGCAGTACGATTATTACTATTAGTAACTGTATATATAGCTTCATATAAACCAACAACATTAACATTTACATCCGAATAATCAAACTCTATTTGGTTAGTAAGTGGTCCATCAATACTATCATCTGCTGTTACACTTCTTTTTAGTTCTTCATAATTTATTTCTGTACCCTTTAATACTTTTTTATCCATTACTCCCATTATTCTAGGTGCTGATTTATAAATTGCTTCTAAGCCATTTGGTGTTAATTTAAAAACAGCTTCAAGTAAGTTCAAACTATTATCTACACCATCATAATAATTTTCTCTTGCTCCTTCTATATTACCCTTTATAAGCAATTTTTTAGGTGTTCTATGAGTCATAGTTAACGTGTCACCATATACATAATTAAAGTCATTAAATTGATTTAAAACACTAGCATCATTTCCATTTTGATTTCCATTTAAGGTAATTAATCGTTTCCTATTTCCTTGTTCACTTTTTAACTCCATTGTAAATACAGTAGTTGATACTGTACTATCAAGTAAAGTTGTATTTTTATCAACTACAGCAATACTACCACCATTATTTCCATTTGGAGTAATTTTAATCTTAATAGGTATTTTTTCTGGTGCTACTAATTCTATTAAATTTTCATTTACATTTAATTTATCAACCTCTGGCTCCACATAAATTGCCCTTAATCCAGAATCAGTAATTTTAAACACAGTATTTACAATATTTTCTGGATTTTGAACAAAATCAGAGTAATCTTCAGCAGAATTTCTAACTGGTCCATTAATAGAAAAATATTGTGGATGTCCTGCGTAAATTTCAATTATTGTATTATACGGAATCTTCATATTTTGAAGTGCTCCTAAAACTTGAATACTTGGTCTAGCACTTCCCATTAACTCTAAGTTTTGAGTAAGAGTATAATCACTGGAACTACTTGCTGTTGTTCCCTCTCTAGGTTCATATACCTTTATTCCATAATATTTAAAATTAGAATTACTAGATGCAAAATATTCCAAACTATTGTTAACTGTAAAATTTAATTTAACACTATTTTCATCACTAGTATCTTTAATAAAACTTAAATTCAATCTATCATTTAATCCAAATTTAATTTTATCTTCAAAGATACCATTTTTCAAATTTACTATTCTTTCAGCAGTATTACTTCTTCCCCAAGAATCTGTTACTATATACTGTAAAACATTTCTTCCTACCCTTTGCTCACCTTCTACAATTACTTCATCTTTAACTTTTTCAATTTCATCTTCTTTACCTACAGATTTATTTAAATTAATTTCTTCACCATTATTAGATGGATTCCAAATAACTTTTACATTACTCTTAGTTAAAATATCATGGTCATCAAAAATCTTTACTCCCCTTAAATAATTAAAATCATCTCCTTTAATCCCATCAAATACTTCTTCATTTCTATTTTCAACAATAATACCATTTAATTTAACTTTTTCATCTATTTGTATTACTGGTGCATTATTATATACTGCTTCTAATCCTAAATCAGTAAACTTAAACCTAACATTTTTTATTTTATCAATATTAGTAACTCCATTAAAATAATCAATTTCTTTATTTACAACAGTTCCTAATATCTTTATACACATTTTATTTAATTCAGTTACATTTTCTATAGCAATATACTGTCCATCTTCGTATATAAAATTTTGTATTCCACTTTCCTCATTATATAACTTTTCTTTTATAGTAGTTGCATTATCGTTACCCAAAATCTCTATAGATTTTAATTCATTACCATTAAAATCATAAATTTTTATAGTTGCAAAAATATCACTTAAGCTATTTGGATTAAAAGTAGTATTTAATTCTTCATTAGTATTAACCATAATTTTATTTTGATTATTTATATTATCTCTAGCAAAGCTTATAGAAACTCCTTCTATTCCATCAATAGAATAAATATTTATTATATTACTATCCATGGCAGATCTAATTTCAATACTTCCTGGCTTTGTAGCACTTCTACCCCAAGAATCTTCAGCAATATATGTTATATTTTGTATTCCTAATGTATCATAATCAACTTCATCATCATTTATAGTTACTTCATTTCTACTTATTTTATCATGATCATCAGTAACTTCTATATCACTTGGAACAAGTAATAAACTTCCCTTATAATATGGAATAGGATCATCTCCACCTATTATCTTAGGTGCTTCATTATAAACATACTTTAATCCATTAGATAAAATCTCAAATCTTCCATTTTCCATTTTATCCTTACTTGATAAACCCTCAAGTTTATTTTGCTCACTATTTATTATTTCACCTTGCAACTCTAAAGTTTCGTTTGGCTCCTTAGCCCATATACTCAAAGCATAACCTTCTTCATAAGAAAAATTATTAATTTTACTTATTATAGAATTATCAATCAGTTGATTTCCCCTTAATGCAATAGTTCCCAAGTTCTTTCCCACAGTATCATAAGCATTTATTTCAAACACTTGATTTTTATCAATAAAATTAATACTAGTATTAAGCTCATAATCTAATACTCTAAGTTTTTTTTGTATTGAATCAAAACTTATTATAAGTATATTATTTCTATTATCATCTCTTACATTAAGCTTTATATTTTCCAAATTATTTCTAGGTAAAACTGTTATTGTCCTATTAATAACTTCTTTAATTCCCCAGCTATTTGAAATGATATATTTTACAATATAAACCCCTTCCCTTAACTTTTTAAATTGTGTCTTATCTTGATTTTCTGTTCCATTTTCAATTACTTCATCACTAAAATTCACATCACTAACTTCAGTTACTACTTCATCTATACTAATTGTATAATCCTCATTATTATCATCATTAACGTTTACAGTAATGCCACTTAAAAGATTTAAAGTATCCCCTCTTTTTATAGTTAAATTATCTACACCAGTTACACTTAAAGGTTTTGGTGTCATTTCCTTAAGGCCATCATCTGTTATCTTAAATCTAACATTAGAATAATTTTGAATATCTCCAAATCCATTTAAATACTTTTCACTATATATATTATTTTCATCATTAGATTCAATTATAACACCACCTATAATTCTTACAGTTGTAGATGTTTCTCCTTTTAAACTTATAGTGTCATACTTGCTAAATGATACATTATTTAAACTTGCTAACTGTAATTCATCATGCTCATTATCACCATTTAAAATCACTTTAATTTTTTCATTTCCCCTTAAATCTCTTAAAACCATCTCAAAATAATTATTTTCACTTAACTTATAAACATTACTTGTTTCATTTTGTAATATATCACTTCCTCTTAATACAAACTTATTTTCATTAGTATCAAAAATAATTTTAAATGATAAGTTTCCATCTACCCCATAAACTTCTATTTCATTTTCTCTTACCTTTGATTCCACATTTATGCTAGCTTCTTTAAGAGTTGCCCTTCCCCAAGTATCATAAAGTTTATATTCCACTTTATAAGTTCCTAATTTGTTAAAATCATAATTACATATATTAGGATTTTCATTTAAATGTGTTACAAGATTATCATTTACATATACAAATACAAATTCTTTAGAAATATTTTCATCTATTTCATCACTTACATTTATATCTGCTAATAAATCTATAACACCTTTGCTAATAGTTCTGTTCTTTCTAACTCCTTCAATATTGGGCGCCTTATTATACTTAGCTATTAATCCATCATTACTTACTTTAAATCCAGTATTTTTCATATAATCTAACTTATTATCATCATCCATATTGTCATTTTCTCTTGGCTTATCACCAAATATAGTTCCAGTAATTTCAATGCAAGATAAATTACTTCTATATACTCTTATAATATCCCCATCAGCATATTGCAACTTATTAAGCTCTATTAATTTAGGAGAAGTACCTCTATCATTACCATTTAAAGTAATATTAGCTTTTTCATTTCCCTCTGAATCTTTAATTTCAATAGTAAATGCAACATCACTTAAATTATTTACAGACAACTTTTCATTACTTTGATTAAATACCTTATATGTATTTTTAACTGTATCAAATCCAATTTCAAAAGCTAATTTTCTATTAACATTTTCTGAATTAATTATATTTAAAGTATTATCACCTTCTAAATTAATACTTTCATTTTGACTTATAGCTTCATTACCTTCTTGCATATTATTAACTTCTGAAAATATTTTAAATATATTTTTATATAAATTAGGTCTTACTGTAATTTTTCTATTTACTATTGTAGTTTTATCCCAACGGTCAGTTGCAGTATAAGTTACTGTATAAGGTCCCAATTGATTTGTATTAACAATATCACCTGAAATACTTGTTCTTAAATGACCACTATCAAAATCATCAGTATAAGTTACACCCTCACCACTAACAAATTCTTCACCTTGATAAACATCCTTATCTTCAGCTCCATGTATCTTAGGGCCTTCATTATATATAGATTCTAATCCATCAGGAGTTAATCTAAACACAACATTATTCATATTATCAATATCATTAACACCATCACTATAATCTTCCCTTGCATTTTTTATTTTACCTTTTATAATTGACCTAGCTGGTTCTATATGCCATAAATATAAACAATCATTATACTCAAAAGGAACATTATTCCAATTCCTATCGTTTTCTCCATTATTAGAATTAGTAGTGGACATATATGTTGAACCTTCCTCACGCCCATTAAACTCTGTTCTTTTTTTAATATGTCCATCACTTCCTATAAGAACCATTTTATAAACTACTTCATTTCTATCTGATAAAACCATTGTTTCTGTTACATCAACTACTTTAAACATTTTTTGTTCAAAATCAATTTGAATTTTAAATGGAAACTTTTCTGGTGCAACTGGACCAAATACAACTTTATTATTTGTTATATTATTTTCATCTGGATTAGTATATATTGATTTTAATCCACTTTTTGTAATCTCAAATTTTACATTAAGTAAGTTTTCTGGATTTTGTACACCATCAGTATAATTCTCTCTTTCATCAGTTACATTACCTATTATAGAAAATCTATTTGGATGTCCATGATAAATCTCAAAATAATCTCCATATTTAAATGTATAATCCTTTAAAGTTTGTAAAGTACTATCTGTAACTCTTTGTGATACATCAATGCTTATTTGTGGAACAATAGCAGTTGCCCCAACACCATTTTCATTTGGTCTATATACTGCAATTTTTACATAACCACTAACTCCCCCATTACCAAAAGACTTATTATAAGTAATTACATTTAATTTATTATTTTCATGATTAAAACCAATTTTTATTATCTCTCCATTTTCACCATTAAATATAATAGTATTTTTATCAACACCATTTTTTATTATTAAACTTCTTTCAACGCTACTTTCTCTTCCCCAGCTATCTTGAACTGTTAATCTAACTGTGTTATTTCCTATCCTTAAATACTTCTTCTCTTCCTCTACAAACTTCTCTTCTTCTGTTTTTTCCTCAACATTACCGTTACTTAACCTTCCATTATCCTGTTCATTATTTTCAAGATTATATCCCTGAACTGTGGAGCCATTATCCTCATTGCTATCTATAAAACTAACCTTTATTTTATTATTATCAATAATATGATTATTTTCAGGATTATCCCTATCATCAACAACTTGTATATTTTCTGTGTAATTAATAGGATCACCTGCATATACAGTAAGAATATCATTACTTAAAAACCTTATTTTAGGTGGCTTATTATAAATAACATGTATTCCATCTTCTGTTAAATTAAATCTAACATTATCAATATAATCATTACTAGTTATAATTTGAGAATAATCCTGCTCTCCATCTCCATCTTCACCCAATTCATTATTTCCTGTCATATATCCATTTATTCTTAACCTAACTAAATTACTGCTCCATAAACTAAAATAATATCCATCATAAACAGTAATATCTTCTAACCTTTTTTCAACTTCTTCCACATCCCTTGATTCTGCTTCTGTTAATTGAATTTCACCAACCTTTTCTTCATCAACATTAAATACAGTTAACTTAAATACAATTTCATTTTGTTGTTCTTCAAAATTCTCTTCATTAACCATACCACCTTTTACATCAAATATATTTGATATTGGATTATAATTAATAGAAAACAACTTATTATTGCCGTCTGCACTATAAAATTCAATATCATTTGATGCAGATTTTGATATTACAGATACATTCCTTTGATAAGTAGCACTTCTTCCCCAAGCATCAGTAACCTTATAATTTAAAATAAAATCCCTAATTTCATCAGTTTCTACATAATCATCACTACTTTTATTAAAAATCTTAAACTTAAATTTTTCTTTAGCTTTACTTTCATCTTCTCCTTTAAGTTTACGTCCATCTACATCAGTAATTTCTATACTGCTAAGACTTATTTCATCTGTATCATCTTTTACTTCAATCCCATTAGTTGCAACTTCTTGAGTTATATCATCATTTTTATATACATATAAAATTTTATTTAACCCTATAATTACAGGTGCTTCATTATATATAACTTGTAACCCTTCAGATTTAATTTCAAATCTAGTATTTTCCATCTTTTCTTCATTTTCAAATCCATTTAAAATAATATCTGATTTACCAGATATAAATATCCCATCTTTTGAATCATAACACCATAAAGAAATATATCTAAAGCCTTTATATGATAAATTGTTAATCTTATTAACTACTTCATTATTTAATAAATCAGAATTAGTTAAACTTATAATAACTTCCTCTTCACTTTCACTATTATTTCCATTAATTTTAGAGCCTTCAGCTTTATTATCCTTAATAAGCTTAAACTCAAATATCTTATCATTTTCCTTTAGCCTACTTGGAACCTTACTTTTATCAATTTTATCTACTACAAAATGTTTATTTTCATCATCAAATCTAATAGTTAATATAACTTCATCAGTTTCATCATTTTTAATTGTTATATAATTATATTCTAAAGGACTATATGGATAAACAGTTATCTTTCTTTTTATCATAGAACTTCTACCCCAGCTATCCACAACACTATATTCAATTTCCTTTTCTCCAATTGTATTAGTATCAAAATCGCCAATTACAACCTTTTCATTTAAAGTATTTCCATCATGGTCATCTTCCACTCTTAAACCTTCCATTAATTCCTCTCTACTTAAACTTCCATTTCTATTAACTTCTAAATTAATAGAAGAATTTATTATAAACCTTGGGGCTTCATTATAAATATAAGTTAATGTACTTTCCCCTATTTCAAATCTTACATTTTTCATAAAATCTGAATTATCAATTCCATCACTATAATCTTCACCATTTTCCCCTTCATCTTCACTTGATGAATTTTTGTCCACACCACTAATAACTATATTTTTAGGATTATTTGACCATAACTCTATACAATCACCTATAGCATATTGATAACCATCAAATCTTTTTAACATAGACCTTAAATTATCAGTTCCCTTAATATTTAAAGTCTTTTGCAATACACCATCATTTGTATATATCCTTAATTTAAATATAGATGATGATACAGATAAATCTATAGCTTCATCTTTTACATTATCTAAATCATCAACTAAAAATTGATTTTTTACAGAATCAAACTTTATTTTAAATAAACTTTCATCACCATTTTTAAATTCTATAAATTTTTCATCAAGAGGATTTGTTGATTTAACTATTAACCTCATTTCAGCAGTATTAGACTTTCCCCAACTATCAGTAACAGTATAAACTATAATTTGCTCTCCTACCTTAGAAGTATCAAAAGAGCTATAAGTTATTGAAACAACTTTTGAATCTAAATTATCCTCTGTAAATTCATCAAAATCATCAGTTATTTTTCCATTTTTTATATAATTTAATGGCTCAAAATCTGTGCTTCCTCTTATTATTTCAACAGGTGCTAAAGGTGCTATTTGTGGAGCTTCATTAATTACCTCCTCCAATCCACTATTTTTAATTCTAAATCTACGAGTTGAAATATCCTCTTGTGGTACCCCTTCATTATAATGCTTAACTTCATTAGTACTTACTAAATCACCAGATGAATTTTTACTTAAAACCCTTATGTCTCCATTTATTTTAAGCTTATCTTGAGATTCTGCATGCCATATTCCCACATAATCTCCCTCTTCAAAAAGATAATTTCTTATATCATTTAATTTATCAGTATCACTCTTATCAGTACCTAACAACGTAACTGATGATTTTATATTCATATCTTTATCATATAACACAAATTTAAAATACTCTCCATTTATAGAATTACTCATTTGTCTTCCATCTTCATCCATTATTTGAATTTGATTTGCTATAGTATCAAACCTTAATCTAAATCTTCTAACTTCAGTATCATAATAAGGAGTTCCTTCTACTATAATTTCATTTTGTGTTAATTGGTCAGAAGCATTTTCTATATTTACATTATTAGGGGTAGGTAATTCTTTATCACTAATAATTTGTTCTTCCTGATTTTCAGGTTCATCTATTAACTTTGAAATACTTTTAGGAAATATCCTTCTTGACCCAATAGTTTTTCTTCCCCAACTATCTATAGCAATATATCTAACTTCTAATATGCCATCTTGAAGCTGAATTACTTCAATTTCAAGCTTAGAATTATCAATAATTCCATCATGGTCATCCTTTACTGATATTCCTGTAAATATATCATTATTAGGATTTTCAGAATCTATAATATCATTAAGACCACTTATAACTGGAGCTTCATTATATATTGAATTTAGATGGTCATCAGCTATTTCAAATCTTACATTTTCAATATAATCATAATTATCAATGCCATCAAAATAATTCTCTTTTTCTTTAGTTATATCACCTTGTATATTACCAGTAATCTTTAATACATCCTTTTTATTTACAGGTATTATTTGAACAAAATCACCAATTTCATAACTTAAATTTTTTAATGGTTCCAATTTTTTAGAATTTCCAGTATCACTACCATTAAGCTCAATTGCAAGCTTTTCCTTTCCCTCCTTATCATAAAGCCTTATTTTATACATTACTTCTTCTGGAGTTTCTTCTGATATATTTTTATCCAATTGATTTTCTACAGTAAATTTCTTTTCTAATATGTTAAATCCAATAGAAAATAATAAATCATTAGTTTTATTAATATATGCACTAAATTTAACTTTATCAAGCCCTAATTCTTCTTCATTATTTTGAATACTTATTTCTGGGCTTTCTCCTTTAATATTTTCATCATAATTATTTATTATTTTATTATTATAATTACTGCATATTTTTTCATTTTTACCAACAATGCTTTTTTCAATAGCTGATGTAATTATGCCTTCAGGTAAATTTTCTATAAACAATATAACTATACAAACAATAATAATTAATCTTTTTTTCATATATTAGATTCTTCTCCCTTCCATAATATATAAACTTATAATCTTATTATTTCCCTAAGTTACTAATTTTCTTCATTTTGTTTTAAAATTAGACAAAAAAAATGAAGTTGAATTAAATTGAATTTTTTAATTCAATTTAATTACAACTCCATAAATTTTAGTTAATTATTCAAATTTAAATATTAATTCAAATTTTCCTGTAACACTTCCACCAATAAAGTTTTTACCATGTTTGCTTGTAAAACCTATACTAGCTTCTGCTGGAGCAGAATCTCTCGTTTCTCTTCTTTGTAGAACTCCTAATTCTTTATTTATTACATTAACTTCATTTGCATTAGTATCTTCAGTTGTTCCAGTTCTTGAACTTGGTTCTTGTGAATCATCTGGAGAATCTGGGTTAGCTGTATCACTATTTTGCTTGTTTGTTGATAACCATAAAGGATTATTTTCAGTATTATAATCTGACCCTGTTAATGAATTATTCTTTATATAAAGGCCTAATGCCATTTTTGTCATGGAATCTTGTTCATTCATGTTATCCCAATCACAAGACTTTGGATCTACAATTTCAAGTTTTCCTGAATCAGCTTTTTTACCAAATGATGCAACGCTAACTTTTACTGGACTTGTATTGTTATTTTTTAATTTTAATACTCCAGATACAAAGCCATTAGTTGTTTCATCTACTGTTGAGTCTTTATCTTCACTTGGCATTAAGTTTGTTACAACTTGGAATGGAAGCTTAGTTGGTACTGTTACATTTATAGTTCTAACAACTTGTATTTCTTTTGTTTCTGTTGTTGACCTTCCATATAAATCAGTAGCAATATACGTTGCTTCATATTTACCTTCTTTATTAGGATTAACATTATTACTCTTAACTTCTAACTTTGTTTCCTTACCATAAAGTTCATCGTCTCCATCACTTACATCTACAGCTGTTTTTAAATAATCTTTAATAGCCTCCTCTGAATCATCTATAGAATTAAGTTCTATTGTTGCTTTATTATTTTTCTCAATTTCAGGTAAGTCATATACAGTTATTGTACTTGATTTTGTTGTGGTACGATTATTACTATTAGTAACTCGATATCTGTATTCATACATACCAACTTTATCGGTGTTTATGCTATTATCATCTAAATATTCTATATCTTCAATTGTTCCATCTATATTATCCTTAGCAGTTACACTACTTTTTAATTGCTCGTAATTTATAGTTCCACCCTTTATTACTTCCATATCTAATATTCCCATTATTTTAGGTGCTGATTTATAAGTTACTTCCATACCAGTTGCAGTTAACTTAAATACTGCTTCTGTAAGATTTAAACTGTTATCTACACCATCAGAATAATCTTCTCTATTACCTTTTATATTACCTTTTATAAGAACTTTTTTAGGTGTTGTATGAGAAATAGTTAATGTATCTCCATATTCATATGTTAAATTTCTAAATTTCTCTTTAACACTATTATGATTACCATCTACATCTCCTTTAATTTCAACTACTCTTTTAGTGCTTCCATTAACTCCTTTTAATTCCATTTTAAATACAATACTGTCTACTCCATTCTCTATTCTTGTAGCATTACTATCTACAATAGAAAAACTTCCTCCACTACTTCCATTATTACTAACCTTAATTTTAAGTGGTATTTTTTCAGGAGCTACTAATGAAATTAAATTCTCATTATCATTTATACTATCAGTTCTTGGAGTAACATAAATAGCTCTTAATCCTTCATTTGTAATTTTAAATACAGTATTAACAAGATTTTCTGGATTTTGAACTTTATCCGAATAATCTTCTTTTCCATTTCTAATAGGTCCATCAATAGAGAATAACTGAGGATGTCCAGAATAAATTTTAAGTATTGTTCCATAAGGAACTTTTAATTCATTAAATGAGTTTATCTCATCTTGAACATCTTGTGGTTTCTGATTTCCTCTAAAAACCAAATTTTTAAAACATGAATATCCATTAGTTCTATTGTTAGATAAAGTATTATCAGGTACCCATACCTCTATCTTATAATACTCAAAATCAGCATCACTTGTTGCAAAGTAATTATTATTGTCATTTGCCGTTAATTGTAATTGAACTTTTTCTTCAGTATCATTTGTAACTTTATTAAATTTTAAACTTAATTTATCATCCCCATAATTACCATTACCAAATTTAATATTATCTTCAAAAGCACCATTTTTTAATTTTATATTTTTTCTTTGCGCAAAAGTAACTCTTCCCCAAGAATCTGTTACTTTATAATATAGTATATTTTCACCAACTTTTTGTTGACCATATACTTTTATTCCATTTTCTATGGACGTAGGCTCTTGTTCTGAACTTTCTGATGAAGCAGTTTTTTCAGTTGTTTTATAATCATTTGTATCACCTATAAACTTTTCATTCCACTTAACTTCTACATTTTCTTTAGTTAATGTATCATGGTCATCAAATAAAGTTACACCTCTTAAATAATTAAAAGTATCACCTTTAGTACCATCAGCATCTTCCTCATTAGAAATTTCTGTTCTTTGAGATGAATCTCCTCCTATATTAGAATTAGTTTTTCTTTCAGTACCATCTAATTTAATATTTTCATCTATTTTTATTACTGGTGCATTATTATAAACTGCTTCTAATCCTAAGTCACTAAACTTAAATCTAACATTTTTAATTTTATCAACTTCACTAACACCTATGTTATAGTCATCTTGCTTATTAACAACAGTTCCTTGGATTTTTACAGAACTTTTTGTTGCCTCAGTTACACCTTCTATAGCAATATATTGCCCATTAAAGTATTCAAATTCATTATTATTTAAATTACTTCCCCCCTGAGAGCTTTCATCATCTGTATCTTCCTGATCATCTTTTCCTGAATCTGAGCCTGTATTAATTTGTGCTTCTTCTTCAACCTCATCTTCTTGATCTGGATTTTCACCATTATCTTTATTGCTATTTTTCAATGCAGCTTCTATTTTTTCTTTTGCAGTTATCCCAGTATCTTTTCCTAAAATATCTATTGATTTTAATACTGTTCCATCAACATCATAAATTTTTATTGTCAAGAATGTTTGTTCAGAATTATTTGAGTCAAATTTCTCATCCTTTTTTGTTCCTAACTCAACTTTAATTCTATTTTTATCACCTTCTCTAACAAACTTTATAGAAAATCCACTATTTTTAACAGTTTCATTATCTGGAGTTGTAGGTCCGTCAGAAGCACTACCTGAAGTATTATTTCCACCTTCTGGAGCTTGAGTTATTCCATCTGTTACTGTTCCTCCAGTCTCTGGATTAGGATTAGTACCTTCACTAGTATTTCCATTTTCAATACTTCCACTATCACTTTCAATTTCAGTAGTTCTAGTTTGAGGTGATTCTCCTTGTGTAGTATCTTCTGGATTTGGATTAGGTTGTTGTATACCTTCTGATGTAGTTCCACTAGTTGTTGAATTTTCTTTTGGATAAATATCTATACTATTACTATCCATAGAAGATCTAATTTCAATTTTTCCTGGTTTTGTACCTTTTCTTCCCCAACTATCTTCAACAACATATGTTATATTCTGAAGTCCTAATTTATCATAATCAACTTGGTCATCATCTATCGTTACTTGGCTAGAACTTATATTATCATGGTCATCCTCTACCTTTAAATCACTTGGTATACTTAACAAACTTCCCTTATAATATGGTATTGTTTGCTCTCCACCAGTAATTGTAGGTGCATTATTATAGATATACTTTAATCCATCACTTAAAATTTCAAATCTACCATTTTCCATTTTATCTTTTTTATCATCTAATGAAAGACTTGTTTTATATATACTTTTTTTACTTTCTTCCGTAGAATTATTATCAACTTTTATAGTACCTTCTATATTTATTCTATTTTCTAATTCTTTTGACCAAACACTTAATGAATAACCTTCTTCATAACTGAAAGCATTTATTCTATTTATTATTTCTTCATTTATAGTTTGATCTCCCTTTAAAGCAATAGTTCCTATTGTTTTTCCTAATGAATCAAATGCATTTATTTCAAAAACCTGAGAGCTAACTAAATAATTAATACTTTTCTTTTTATATTCTATAACTCTAAGTTTTCTTTCTATAGAATCAAATCCTATTACAAGTATGTCTTCTCCCTGATAATCTTTTACAGTTAACTTTACAGCTTCTAAGCCTGTTCTAGGGTCAACTGTTATTTTTCTATCAACTGTAGTAGTAGCACCCCAGCTATTTGTAACAGTATATTTTATAGTATAAGTTCCTTCTTTTAATTTAGTAAACTTAAATTTATCTTGAGATGTGATTCCATTTTGATTTGAATCATTAGTATCGCTTTCATCATCTGTTATAATCACTGCTTTACCATTAGATGTTATTTCTTCTACTGTTAATTCATAATCCTCATTATTTTCATCATTAACATTTACTGATACACCTTCTAAAAGATCTAAGGTATCTCCTCTTTTTATAGTTATAGGATCTGCTCCATTAATTCTTAAAGATTTTTTTGTCATTTCTCTAAGCCCATCATCAGTTATTTTAAATCTAACTTCTGAATACTTTTCAACTGTATCAAATCCATTTGAATAGTTGGTAGTAATTGATTTAGTGTTTACTTCTGAAACAACATCTCCTTTAATTTTTACAACTTCTGGAGTTTTACCATATAAACTTATAGTATCATATCTATTAAATTCAAATTGATGTAATGCTTCTAGTTGCTTCCTATCATGATTTTCTTCTCCAGTTAATGTCACCTTTTTTCTTTCATTACCTTTGGCATCTCTTACAATCATTTCAAAATATTTTTCACTATTTGATTGATCTGAATATGTATCTATTGTACCTTCTTGATCATTACTTTCTTCTGATGAAGAATCATTCTCTGTATTATTTTTACCTTTTAATACAAATTTATTTTTATTTGTATCAAATGTAATTCTAAAAGCTAAATCATTATTAGGTCCATAAACTTCAATTTCATTTTCTCTTACTTTTGATTGTACATTTATTGTAGATTCTTTAAGCGTTGCTCTACCCCAGCTATCATAAAGTTTATATTCTACTTTATAAACGCCTACTTTATCAAAGTTATAATTACATACATCTACTTGCCCTGATTCATGTTCTACCAATTCTTCATTTACATATACAGATACATATTGTTTCGAAATCTCTGTATCAATATCATCACTTACATTTATTCCATCTAATAAATCTACAGTACCTTTACTAATAGTTTTAGTTTCTTCAACCCCAGTTATAATAGGAGCCTTATTATATTTAGCACTTAAACCATCATTACTTACTATAAAACCTGTGTTATTCATATAATCAAATTTATTATTAGCATCATTCATATCATGCTCTTCTCTAGGAATATCTCCAGTTATAGTTCCAGTAATTTTAATCCCTTTTAAATCACTTCTATATACTCTTATAATATCCCCTTCTTCATAAGTTAAATTATTAAGTGCTAATAATTTAGGGGAAGTACCTCTATCATTACCTGTTAAAGTAACTTTTATCTTTTGATTTAAATCTGAACTCCTAATTTCAATTGTAAATGCTTCACTTTCCATATTATTTATGGACAGCTTTTTATCTGTAGTATTATATACTTTATATTTATTAGTAATAGTATCAAATCCTATTTCAAATACCGGTGTTCTAGTATTATTTTCAGGTGTATTTTCTCCTGGATTGTTTGACCCAGAATCCGTATTTCCAGAGTCTCCAATATCCGAATTTGAACCCCCTATACTAGGTTCTTCTGGAATTGATTGAGATGAATTATCCTCATCTATTGAATCTTCACTTTTAGTAGTTGTTGATGTGTTATCACTCTCAGAAAATACCTTAAATACATTTTTATATAAATTAGGTCTTACTGTAACCTTTCTATTTACTGTTGTAGTTTTATTCCAACGATCTGTTGCAGTATAAGTTACTATATGTACTCCTGGTTCATTTGTAGTAAAATTATCACCTGAAATATTTTTTGTTAAATTATCATTATCATGGTCGTCTGAATAAGTTACTCCTTCACTAGAATTAAATATTTCACCAATATATATATCCTTATCTTCTACACCTTCTATTTTAGGTGCTTCATTATATACAGATTCTAATCCAGTTGCTGTTAATCTAAATATAACATGGTTCATATTATCTATATCATCAACACCATCACTATAATCTTCTCTTTCATCTGTTATAGTTCCTTTTATAATAGATCTTTTAGGCTCAGCATGAGATATGTATAAGTAATCTCCATAATTAAATTCCTGATTGTTCCAATTTTTTTCACCTCTATTATTATTCTTATTCATAACAACACTACCATCGTCTGTCCCCCTGAAAATTGTTTCTCTTTTTTTTCTTTTATTAGGGTCCAATAGAACAATCTTATAAACATCAGCGCTATTTCCATATATAATTTGTGTTGCTGTTGTTTCTATTACCTTGAATCTCCTATCTGAAAAATCAATTTGAATTTTAAATGGAAATTTTTCTGGTGCAACTGGTCCAAATACAACCTTATTATCATTTACTTTATCTTTATCAGGATTAGTATATACAGATTTTAAACCACTTTTTGTAATTACAAATTTTACATTAAGTAAATTTTCAGGGTTTTGTACACCATCAGTATAATCTTCTCTTTCATCAATTACACTTCCTGTTATAGAAAATTTACTTGGATGTCCATGATAAATTTCAAAATAATCACCATATTTAAAAGTATAATCTTTTAATGGTTTTAACATCTCTTCTGTAATAGTTGTTCCTACGCCTATGCCTATCTGTGAAACAATAGTTTCCGGTTCACTACTATTTTCTCTTGGTCTATATATAGCTATTTTCACATAATTCGAAATACTACCACTACCAAACGTATTTCCATATTGATTTACTTTTAATTTATTATTTGTATGATCAAATCCAATATCTATTATTTTTCCATCAGAACCATTAAACACAATATTATTTTTATCAATACCATTCAATATTTCTACTTTTCTATTAATAGTTGTAACTCTTCCCCAACTATCTTTAACAGTTAAACTAACAGTGTTTTCACCTATAACTAAATCTTCTTCCTTCTTTTTAGTACCATCTTCTTTTTTACCAAAGTCAACTTCTACATTGCTATTATCAATAACTCCATCACGGTCATCTTCTATTAACATATTATCTGTATAATCAATAAGATTTCCAGCATACTCAGTAACAACATCCTTATTCCTTCGAATAAAATTTATTCTAGGTGCTTTATTGTAAATAGCATGTATTCCATCTACTGTAAAGTGGAATCTAACATTATCAATATAATCACTCTTTATTATATTTTCTGAATAATTTTGCTCTTCTTTTCCTGATTCACCTAACTCATTATTCCCAGTCATATAGCCCGTAATTTTTATTCTTTGTGGTTTATTACTCCATACACTAACATAATATTCATCATAAATAGTAATATTATCTAACTTACTTTTAATATATTCTATATTTTTTGTCTGTTCTTCAGTTAATCCAATTTCTCCAACTTTTTGTTCTTCAACATTAAAGATAGTTAACTTAAATACAATTTTTTCTTGTGGTTGTTGAATATCATCACCAGAAGAATCATTTTCAGAATCATCATCTGTATCTCCTTCTTGTGAACCGTTACCGTCTTGCTCAGGTGTATTTTCACTTGAAGGACCATCTCCTTGTGATGTATCACTGTTACCTTCATTTAAAGTGCCATCTTCAACTTGTAACTCAACATCACTTTCATCTGATTCTACTCCACCCACATTTTCTGGAGGTTCTGATTCACTTGGATTTTGATTTCCATTTGGTGGTAATATAGGTTCACTAGGTTGATTTCCTGCTGCTGGCGGTGCTTCATCATCTTTCGGATTAGTATCTACTTTGTTTTCAGTTACATCAAATATATTCGATATTGGATTATATTTAAGCGAAAATACTTTATTATTGCCATCCTCATTATAAAATTCAAAATCATTTGATACAGATCTTGATATTACAGATACAGTTCTATTATACGTAGCACTTCTTCCCCATGAGTCTGTAACTGTATACTTCAATATAAAATTCCCAATTGTACTAACTTCGTCATGTAAGTCTTTAAGTGGTTTATTGTCTATATTTGTAATTAATACTTTCTCATTAGAAATTGTATTATCTATATCACTCGTTACAGTTACTCCTTTTAATGCATACTCTTTTGTTATATTATTGTTTTTATATACATATAAAGTATCGTTTAATCCATTAATTACAGGTCCTTTATTATATATTTTTTCTAATCCTTCAGACTTTATTTCAAACCTAGTATTTTGCATTTCTTCTTGATTTTTAAAACCATTTAAAAGGATATATTTTGAAGAGTCTTCTTCTGAAATACTATTTCTTATAAATTTTTCTTCTGAAATTAAATTTGGATTTTTAGATATAGATATACCATCATTTGAATTATAAACCCATAAAGAAACATAATCAAAACCTTCATATGATAAATTATTAATCTCATTAACTTTATCACCATCTATTAACTCTTTTTTAGTTAAACTTATAGTTTTTACTTTAACATTATCTTCATTACTTCTAGAGTTTATATCTTCCTTTTTTATAAGTTTAATTTCAAATACTTTATTATCATTATTTAAACTACTTGGTATTTTACTTTTATCAACTTTATCAACTACAAACTTCTTGTTAATATCATCAAACCTAATCTTTAAAATAGATTCACCTGTTTCATTATTTTTAACATTTATATAGTTATATTCTAAATTATTATAAGGATATACAGTTACTTTTCTTTTTATAAGTGAACTTCTTCCCCAGCTATCTATAACTCTATATTCAACTTCTTTTTCACCAATAGTACTAGTATCTAACTCTCCAACAATAACCTTTTGAGTTAAACTATCACCATCATGATCATCATTAACGGTTAAACCCATCATTAAATCTTCTTTATTTAAAGTTCCATCTCTATTAACTTTTAGTTTAACACTATCTTCTACTTTAAATTCAGGCGCCTTATTATAAATATACTTTAGCTTATCAGCTCCTATTTCAAATCTTACATTTTTCATGTAATCAGAATCATCAATTCCATCTTCATAATTTTCTTGATAACTTTCTGCTTGATTTGTATTGCCTGCTCTAGTTGTTAATTCTAGAGCTTGTTCTCCCCCACCATTTTCTGGTGTTTCACTTGACCCTCCATTAGGTTGTTGTTCCGTATTTCCATCTGAAGGTTCAGTTGGTGTTTCACTTGGATTTTGTTCAGGAAGCTTATTTTCATCTCTATCTACACCATGAATTATTATATTTTTAGGATTATTTGACCATACTTCTATACGATCACCAACAGTATATTTATAACCATCAAACTTCTTTAATACTGATTTTAAATTGTCAGTACCTTTAATGTTTAATGTTTTTTGTAATACACCACCATTTGTATATACCTTTAACTTAAATATAGATGATGATACTGATGAATCTATAGGTTTATCCACTATATTTTCTAAGTTATCTACTAAAAATTTATGTTCTACAGAATCAAATTTTATTTTAAATAGACTTTTATCTCCATCTTTTAATTCTATATACTTTTCATCAATTGGATTGCTTGATGTAACTATTAAATTCATTTGTGCAGTACTAGATTTACCCCAACTATCTGTAACAGTATATGTTATAGTTTGAGTTCCAACTTTAGAATTATTAAAATCACTATGACTTATTGAAACAACTCTAGCATCTAAATTATCTTCAGTAAATTTATCAAAGTCATCTGTTATTTTATTATTTTTTATCTCCTTTAATGGATCAAACTCTCCACCTCTTGCTATTGTAACAGCATTTAAAGATTGTATTTCAGGTGCTTGATTAGTTACTTCTTTTAATCCACTTTTTGTAATTCTAAATCTTCTAGATGAAATCTCTTGATTATCCATCCCATTAGAATAGTTTTTAATTTGTCCATTTTCAGTTAAATCACCTGAATCATTTTTGGATAAAACATTTATTTGTCCATCTATTTTAAGCTTAGGAATAAATGAAGGGGAACTTGGATTATTTTCTGGATCACTTTCATTATTTGTTCCATTCTTAGTTTCTGCATGCCATATTCCTATATAATCCCCTTCTTCAAAAAGATAATTATTTATAGCATCTAATTTATCAGAGTCACTTTTGTCACTACCTAATAAGGTTGCTGAAGTTTTTACATTCATATCCTTATCGTATAATACAAACTTAAAGTATTCTCCATCAACTGAATTACTTAACTTTCTTCCATCTTCATTTGCTATTTGTATTTGATTTGCTATAGTGTCGAATCTTATTTCAAATCTTGCTATTTGACTCCCATAATATGGTGTCCCTTCAACTGTTATTACATTGGCAGCTAATCCAGTAGCAGTTTGACTTGTATTACCACTTGAACTTCCAGTACGTAAATTAATTTCTTCCCTAATAATTTTTGGCTCTTCTTGTTTTACTTCTTCTTGTTCCACTTTTTTAGGTGAAATCTTTCTCTTACCAGTTGCTTTTCTTCCCCAGCTATCTTCAACAGTATAACTTACCTCTAAAACTCCACCTTCAAGTTCTGTTATTAAAGGCACAATTTTAGAATTATCAATATCCCCATCATGATCATCCTTTATTGATATTCCAGTAAGAATATCATTCATAGGATTTTCTGATTCTTCAATATCTGTAAGTCCATTTATAACTGGTGCTTCATTATATACAGTTTTAAGGTGATCTTCTTCAACTTGGAATCTTACATTTCCAATGTAATCATAATTATCAATTCCATCAGAATAATCTTCCTTTTGCTTGTCCACATCGCCTTGAATATTACCAGTAATCTTTAATACATCCTTACTATCAGTAGGTGTTATTTGTATAAAATCGCCTACTTCATAGTTTAAACTTTTTAATGGCTCTAATTTTTCAGAATTTCCAGTATCCTTACCTTTAAGTTCTACTGAAAATTTCTCTTTTTGCTCTTTATCAAATATTTTTATAGTATACATTGTTTCTTCTGGAGTTTCTTCTGATATATTCTTTTCAGATTGTTCACTAACAGTGAATTTCTTTTCTTTTTCATCAAATCCAATAGAAAACAATAATTGATCAGTTTTATCTATATATGCATTAAATTTAACTTTATCAAGTCCTAATTCTTCTTCCTTTAACTTGTTGTCTTGGCTTGTCTCATTTTCATCTTTAGAACTTGATTCTTCACTATTAGAATCACTTTTATCCTTATCAACTTCACTATTTAAACCTTTTTTAATAAATGCATCTTCAATTGTTGTTGCAATTGCATTTGTTGGCAAGGTTTGAGTAAATAATGCCGCTGCACAAATAATGGACACTAACCTTTTATTCATTTGTTTTTTTCACTCCCTTCTATTTAATTAAATAAATATAAACTTTTTATATTTATAGATAATTAAAATATTAAATTCACCCTCCCTTCATAGATTGTGATATTAATATAAAGAGCATTTTTAATGCTAATCGTAAAGATAGCATTATACTTTTATTATTTTACACTAATATTTAAATTTTTGTAGCTTTTTGTCGTAATTTGTTTTATTTTATTCAACTTATGCTTTAAATAATTAATTCTTTAAAAAATTAATCATTACTAGTTTATTGACATAATTAATTTAGATATTTATAATTATTGTTAAATAAAACTTAAAAATGGAGTCATCAAATTAAAAATTATATAATATATTATTTTTATAATTAAAAATTAATCTAATATATTATAGTATTTATTTTTAATGAAACAACCCCATAAATTAAATCTATGAAGAGACAAGTAAATTAAACCTTCATTTTCAGAGAGAAAATACAATAGCTGAAAGTATTTTTATATGAAATTAATTGAAAACTACCTCTGAGAGACTCTAATCCAGTCCGTTGCATCACGTTACGGTGTTTTCTTAAGAGGCCTTTATTTTATAGGCAATTAAGGGTGGAACCGCGGGAATTATAATGCTCTCGTCCCTTTTCTATACTATTTGTATAAGAAAAGCGACGACGAGCTTTTTTTATACATAAACTTATTAACAAAATTAATTAAGTTTAAATTTGCATTAAGGTTAACCTCAAAACGCTACACACATATTTAACCTTTTTACAACATTATTATTAACTAAAAACATAAAAATGAAGGGAGTTATTAAAAATGATTAAAATTACTTTAAAAGATGGATCTATTAAAGAAGTTGAAAATGGATCTTCAGTTTTAGATGTTGCTAAAGCAATTAGTGAAGGTTTAGCAAGAGTTGCACAATGTGGAATAGTAAATGGAAATGTTGTTGATTTAAGAACAACTTTAAATGAAGATTGTGAATTAGAAATTTGCACTTTTGATGCTCAAGAAGGAAAAGATACTGTAAGACATAGTATTTCTCATGTTCTTGCTGCTGCAGTAAAAAGATTATTCCCTGAAGCAAAAATTGCTATAGGTCCTGCAATTGCTAACGGCTTTTATTATGATTTCGATGTAGAAAAAGCTTTTACAGCAGATGATTTAGATAAAATAGAAGCTGAAATGAAAAAAATAATAAAAGAAAATCCTTCAATAGAAAGATTTGAACTTCCAAGAAATGAAGCTTTAGAACTTATGAAGGATGAACCTTATAAGGTTGAATTAATAAATGACCTTCCAGAAGATGAAATTATATCTTTCTACAAAATTGGTGATTTCACAGACCTTTGTGCTGGTCCTCACGTAATGTCATTAAAAAATATTAAAGCCATAAAGCTTTTAAGAACTGCTGGTGCTTACTGGAAAGGTGATGAAAAAAATAAAATGCTTTCTAGAATTTACGGAACAGCATTTTTAAAGAAAGCTGATTTAGATGCTCACTTAGAAGCTTTAGAAGAAGCTAAAAAGAGAGATCACAATAAATTAGGAAGAGAACTTGGAATCTTCACAACTGATGAGAAAGTTGGTCAAGGTCTTCCACTATTTATGCCAAAAGGAGCTAAATTATTCCAAACTCTTCAAAGATGGATTGAAGATGAAGAAGAAAGAAGAGGCTATGTATTAACTAAAACTCCATTTATGTCTAAAAATGATTTATTTGTTGCTTCTGGACACTGGAGCCACTATAAAGATGGAATGTTTGTATTAGGTGATGAAGAAAAAGATGCTGAAGTTATGGCATTAAGACCTATGACTTGCCCATTCCAATTTACAGTTTATAATGCAGAACAACATAGCTACAGAGATCTTCCTATAAGATATGCAGAAACTTCTACTTTATTTAGAAAAGAAGCTTCTGGTGAAATGCATGGATTAACTAGAGTTAGACAATTCACTTTATCTGAAGGTCATATAATTTGTACTCCAGAACAATTAGAAGATGAATTTAAAGAAGTTGTTGATTTAATAAATTACGTTATGGAAACTTTAGGTATATCTGAAGATATTTCTTATAGATTCTCTAAATGGGATCCAAAAGATACTGAAAAATATATAAACAACCCAGAGGCTTGGGAAGCTACACAAAATCAAATGAGAACTATATTAGATCATTTAGGAATTGATTATGTTGAAGCTGAAGGTGAAGCAGCATTCTATGGTCCAAAGTTAGATATTCAAGCTAAAAATGTTCATGGAAAAGAAGATACAATAATCACAGTTCAAATTGACTTTGCTTTAGGTGAAAGACTTGGTATGACTTACATTGATAAAGATGGAGAAAAGAAAATACCATTTGTTATTCACAGATCTTCAATTGGATGTTATGAAAGAACTATTGCAACTTTAATTGAAAAGTATGCTGGTGCTTTCCCAACTTGGATGTCTCCTGTTCAAGCTAAGGTTCTTCCACTATCTGATAAGTATGCTGAATATGCTGATGAAGTAGTTAAGACTTTAAGAAAAAATGGTGTTAGAGTTGAAGTTGACCACAGAGTTGAAAAGATTGGTTATAAGATTAGAGAAGCTAGACTTGAAAGAGTTCCTTATATCTTAGTTGTTGGTGAAAAGGAAGCTGCAAACAATGAAGTTTCTGTAAGAAGCAGAAAGAATGATGATGAAGGTGCAATGGCTTTAGATGCTTTTGTTTCTAGAATCACTACTGAAATAGCTAACAAAGAAAGATAGTTTTATAAAATAAATTAATTTAAATAAGAAAAAATCTAATGTAATCTGCACATTACATTAGATTTTTCTTTTCACACAACTTATTTAAAGTTACAAGTTTCAAGTTAATATAAATTTTAGTTTTATTTGTTAGTTATAATAAAATCAACTTTAATATCGTGGATTTCTGATTTAATATTTTCTACTATTTGCAATTCATATGCTAGGGCTAATTTAACACATTTATCATTAAGTTTTGAAATATATTTATCATAATACCCTCCACCATAACCAATCCTATTTCCATTCTTATCAAAAACTACACCAGGCATTATTATTAAATCAAACTTATCTCCAATTTTACTTTTATCCACATGCTTTGGTTCAAGTATACCCAATTTATCCACATTCATGTTATTTAAACTGTTAATTTTTATTGCTAACATTTCTTTATTAACTTTATCTGTTTTAGGAACATAAATATCTTTATTATCACTTATAGCATAATTTATAAATTTCTTAGTATCTACCTCTGAACCAAAGCTTATATAAGTAAATATTTTTTTTGATCTTTTATAAATATCACTATTTATTAATTTTTTAAATATTACCTTATCATATTTACTTTTGTTATCTAATTCTAGATAATTTCTTCTTTCTAATATTTCTTTTCTTAAAATATTTTTATCCATAATACCCAATTAATCCTTCTTGTCTTGAGATAAAATTGTTAATAATTGAATACAAGTTATTAATAATGAACTTTCCTTTTTGTATGCTATATATTTATCATCCCACTTACTTGCATACTTATCTTTAAACTTCTTTAACCCCTTAAATGAATAAATAAAGTTTCCATTATTAAATATTTGATATGCTATTTTTTCTCTTATAAATGAATAGTTACTTTCACCTACATCTGCTAGTGGAACTAATCCTAAATTAAAGAATTCATATCCATTTTCTTTACCATACTCAAATAAGTTTACAAATATAAAGTCCATTATTCCATTTAACTCTATATTCTTAAATCTCATAAGATCTATAGATAATGTCTTATTACCATCATACATAGGCATTATATTTGCAAAAGCTTTAATTTCACCTTCACTATTTCTAACTATTGCTATTTTATCCATCTCCATATACTCTTTGTTAAAGTATCCTACAGCAAATCCCTTTTCCTTTTTTCCATTTAACCATTCATCAGATACTTCTTTTAATTCTTTAAATAATTCATCTGTAAATGGAGGTGTTTCTATAGAAAAAGTATATCCAGCTTTATCAATTCTAGATACAGCTTGTCGTTTACTTTTATTTTTATTTCCTGCTAATGAAAATTCATCTAATTTTACAAGTGCATCTTGACCAAGTTTAAGGAAATCATATCCCATGTCATGAAGTTCTGGAAATATATTCATATCTACACCACTAAATACTAGCGTATAACCATACAAATCTGCTAAATCATAAAACTCCTTAATTGCTTCAGAAAATGCTTCTCTATTCCCTATAGGGCCGCCTAAAACTATTATTTTATCACTTATAATTTGATATTGGAAAAATACATCTTCTTTTTTACTTATATGAACATATTTATCTCCAACAAAAACATAATGCGCTAAGCTTGAACCACCATATTTAGATATTAATTCAATAATTCTTTCTTTATTTAATTTTTGTGCAGGGAATTTATTAAATTTATTTATATTAAGTAAAATTATAATTAATGATATTGATATTATTACACCTAAAAATACAGTAATTAATACTTTATCTGCATATACATTTGGCATTACAAAATCAAATTCTTCTATTCCTTCAAACAATTTTACATCTGATGGTTTAATAAATACCATTTGTAAGTTTAATATAAGTAATACTAAAACTGATGCTATACCCTTTATTGCATTATTCCATGTAAATATAAAACCTTTTTTATAAAATCTTTTTTTACTTAAAATTATTAATACCCATGCAATTGCATTTATTATACATGCGTTAAAACTTTTAACAACAACTAGTGAATATATTGTTATTATAGAAAAAGATGCTATTAAAATATAATATACTTTTTTAGTTTTAGTACTTAAAATTGGTGCTAATGCTACTAATAAGAATCCTAAAATTATACTTAAAGATATAGCAAAATCAAATATATCCATATTAAATATTGTAGTTTTATGTATAAATGCTGGTATATCAATTGTTATCCAAAATATTAAACCTATTCCAGTAATATAAACCATTAATATTAAAAGTGTAGTTGATATTTTTGAATTAACTCTTGATATTAATTCTCTTGTTTCAACATTAGCCTTTTTATATACATCATCTATATATAATATTGCCCCTATAACTAAAGGAACTATATAGTAACTTATTCTATATAATAATAATAATAATAATATTTGCTCTGATTGAACATTAAAACTTTTTAATCCTGTAAGTAAAGTTAAATCAAATGTACCTACTCCACCTGGAATCATACTAATAATAGCTATTATTATTGCTTTAATATAAACAGGGAAAAATTGAATTAATGTTACCTTTATCCCTATGATAAGTATTAATCCATAAATTAATAAAATTGTTGTTGCCCATTCAAGAATTGAAATAAATGATATTTTTATAGTAGCTAAATATGCATTTTTGTCTTTATCTTTAATAAACTTATAAGTACTGAAAATTAAAACACCTATAATATATAATCCCACTAATGTTGAACCATAAAAAACTATGTCAAACTTTTTAATGGTAAATGCACACCATATGCTATATATAAGACATATTAAAGAAAAACCACTTAAATTTAATCCTACAACCTTTAAATTTTCCTTTGTTAATTTTGATTGGTCATCTACATGATTTTTATAAAAATAATTTTTTATAAGAATTGCAGAACTACCACCAAATCCAACAATATTTGAAATAGAAGTAGCAATCCAAGAGTATTTATATACCTTCTTTACTGGCAAATCTATTGGTATGCTCTTCCTTGTAATTAAATCATAAAATGACAATGGCATATAAGAAACTATTCCTAATAATGCAATTATTAACAAGTTAGGAGCTGTTAACCTATCAGCATATTTCTTAAATAAATTTATATCTATATCTACAAATATTTTATATAATTCTTTAAAAGCTAGAAAAAATATTGTTACTATGATTATACTTTGTATTATCTTAAATAACTTTTTATTTATTTTCATTTTTTTACCCCTTTTTAACTATAATAATTATCAATTTACTACATCTTTTTGCCTTATATAATTACATATAAGTTCATAACATACTCCACATAAAGGAACCCCAACTATTACTCCTAAAATACCAAATAAACTTGAAAAAACAATAACTATTAAAACAATATATAATGAAGAAAGTCCTATTGAATTTCCCACAACTATTGGATAAATTATATTCCCTTCAATTTGTTGCATTAACACAACTATAAAAATAAATAGCAATATGTTTTTATACCCAGCTATAATCATAATAATAGTTGTTATTATAATACCTATAAATGGTCCTAAAATTGGTACTGCTGCACATAATCCAAGTATTAAACTTATAAATAAACCATATGGAATATTTAAAATTGCCATACTAACAAATATCATTATAGATAATATAAAAGAATCAATTGTTTGCCCAAAAATATATTTTTTAAATTTGCTATAAGTCAATTTTATTGTTTCTATAACATATCTTTTATGTTTATCTTTCATAAACTTACATATAATAGTTTTAATTTGAAATTTTAGACTTTCTTTTTCTAATAAAATATATACAGATATTACCAAACCTAAAATTAAATTAATTAAAACATTAGTTATTCCTAAAGTAATATTTAAAATTCCTGAAAATGAAGTTTTTAGTATATTATTTACTATACTCATAATATTATTATCTACTTTATTGAACTTGGAAAATATAGTTTCTAATATATAATTATTATTGCTATTTTGAGTTAAAAATTTTTCTATATTTTTAATTTGTTCAGGTGCCTTTTCTATAAAAGTATATAAGTTATGTAAAATTTCAGGTATTACTACATTAATAACTAATGTTCCTCCAATAATAAGTGTTAAAAAAACTATTACTAATGACATAGCTCGACTAATTGTAAATACTTTTTTTTCATTTAAATTAAATTTTTTCAGTAATATTCTAATTCTCTTTTCTAAAAAGCTCATTGGCATATTTAAGAAAAACGCTAAAACACATCCAAATATAACTGGTAAGATAATTTCTATTAAATTATCAATAACATGTGATACATACTTTAAATTACTTATTAAAAAAAACATTATTAGTCCATAAGTTACTATTAGTATATTTTCTTTAAAATATTTCTTATTCATTTCCCCTCCTTATAAATCAAAATTTTAGCTTTATATATTAAGTTAATAATAAAAATTATTCATTTTCTCTATATATTGCCTTACACATATTATAAAAACATGTTTCTTCTTCTATATTAGGCATATGTGCTGATGCCTTAAACTTGTATATTTGCTTTTTAGGTGCATTTATAAAATTATAATATTCTTCTACTATCTTACTAGGAGTATGGTAATCATTATCTCCACAACAAAAATATATTGGAATTTCAAACTTATTATTTGTATTAAATAAGTTTATACATGACATTTCTGAATACATATATCTATTTGAAATAATAATTCCACCTAAAAATTTAAACCAATCAAATAAGTTATAGTATTTAAAGGAAATACTTTTTAACATAAGGGATATCTTGCTAAATTTAAAAACATCACCTTTATACTTTTGTATTAATTTATTTAATTTATTAATACTATCTTGAGTTTTGTAAGGTGGTTTTCCTATATTTTTTAAAATTTTGATTCCCTTTTGATAATTTTCATTATTAACTTTTTTTAATAAAATTTTATAAATAAATTTATCTCCTTCATTTATATTAACAACTTGGCCTATAGATATATATGCCTTTATATATTGTGGTATCTTTTGTGATAAAATTATTCCTATCAAACTTCCAAAAGAATGCCCTACTAAATAAATACGATTTTTTTTAAATCTATCCCTTAATATTTCTATTAAGGAAATAGCATCATTAACAATATTATTTATTTTTAATTCATCTTTTGAAAATATCTTTGTATTTGATTTTCCAGCACCACGTTGATCCCAATTTACAACAAGAAAATCTTCTTCTAATTTGCTTTGATATTTTCTTATAAAACCACTTTGAGATACTCCTGGTCCTCCATGTAGAAATAACATTAAAGGTCCTTTTTCATTACCTGTTGCAAGAATATATTGTTTAACTCCATTTAAATTTACATATTCGCTTATTTCTAACATGAAATCCACCTCCGTTTTCACTAATTAATATAATTTTTATATTAATTTATATAACATGTTGTATATAAAAAGGTTATCATTTATTATATAAAAAAAAGCAGAGGTTTTTTACCTCTGCTTTGGTGCGCCTTCAAGGACTTGAACCCCGGACCCCCTAGTTAAGAGCTAGGTGCTCTATCTTCTGAGCTAAAGGCGCAAATATCTTATGACATAATATTATATCATTCGACTTTCTTTGTCAATACTATTTTCAAAAAAACTTTTAAACATTTTTAAATATAACAAAGTGGCTACCGCCATGCCCTATTCGTGATATCAATTTTACTGCTTAAATATTAAAATTCATTGATATAATTAACTTTATAAGTTTAAATTTTTATAATTTCCATATATAAAAAAAGCAGAGGTTTTTTTACCTCTGCTTTGGTGCGCCTTCAAGGACTTGAACCCCGGACCCCCTAGTTAAGAGCTAGGTGCTCTATCTTCTGAGCTAAAGGCGCAAATATCTTATGACATAATATTATATCATTCGACTTTTTTTGTCAACACTTTTTTTTATTTCTAAATAAATAAATTTCTTGTATATGCTACTTTATTTTTTCATTATCTTCAATATAAAATTATTAGTATTAGTAATAGTAAAATATATGTTATAAATTTTATATAATTAGGAAATAATTATTTTTTATCTGAAATGTGCTGTCCATCTCCCATCTTCTAAAATGGGAGATGGACAGCACTTGACGATAGTCAACAAGAATAGTACAATATAGTCAGTATTAAATGATAGAAATGAGTAATAATAACGGATTTAGACACTAAATAAGCTTGGGTAAACTTGTACCGTTAGGTATATTGACTAAGAAGCTCCCACTTCTATAAGTGGAGAGTAGTTCACCCCTAAAATTAATAGTCAATAGGAGATGTAAATTATGTCAACTGAAATTAATTCTTCTAATTTTATAAGAAATATAATAGTAAATGATTTAGAAAGTGGAAAACACCAAGAAATAATAACTCGTTTTCCACCAGAACCAAATGGATACCTTCATATAGGTCATGCAAAGTCTATTCTTTTAAATTTTGGATTAGCTGAAGAATTCCATGGTAAAACACATCTTAGATTTGATGACACTAACCCTGTAAAAGAAGATACAGAATATGTTGAATCAATAAAAGAAGATGTAAAATGGCTTGGTGGAAATTGGGATGAACTTTACTTTGCATCTGATTATTTCGATGAAATGTATAACAGAGCTGTTCTTTTAATAAAAAAAGGATTAGCTTATGTTTGTGACTTAACTCCAGAAGAAGCTAAAGAATATAGAGGTACTTTAACTGAACCTGGTAAAGAAAGTCCTTATAGAAACAGAAGTGTTGAGGAAAATTTAGATTTATTTGAAAGAATGAAAAATGGTGAATTTTCAGATGGAGAAAAAGTTTTAAGAGCTAAAATTGATATGTCTTCTCCTAATATGAATATGAGAGATCCTATAATCTATAGAATTGCTCATGCAACTCACCATAACACTGGAGATAAATGGTGCATCTACCCTATGTATGATTTTGCTCATCCATTAGAAGATGCCATAGAAAAGGTAACTCACTCTATTTGTACTTTAGAATTTGAGGATCATAGACCTTTATATGATTGGGTTGTTAGAGAATGTGAAATGGAAGCTCAGCCTAGACAAATAGAATTTGCTAGATTAAACATGACTAATACTGTTATGAGTAAAAGAAAACTTAAACAATTAGTTGATGAAGGTGTTGTTGATGGATGGGATGATCCAAGAATGCCTACTATTTGTGGCTTAAGAAGAAGAGGATGTACACCAGAAGCATTAAAGAATTTCTGTTCTGCTATTGGTGTTGCTAAAGCAAATTCTACAGTAGATTCTCAAATGCTTGATTATTTTGTAAGAGAAGATTTACAATTAAAGGCTCCTAATGCAATGGCTATTTTAAAACCTTTAAAATTAGTTATTACTAATTATCCAGAAGGGCAAACTGAAATGTTAGAAGTTAGCAACAATGCTAAAGATGAATCATTTGGAAAGAGACTTGTTCCATTTTCAAGAGAATTATATGTTGAACAAGAAGACTTTATGGAAGTTCCAATAAAGAAATATTTCAGATTATTCCCTGGTAATGAAGTTAGATTAATGGGTGCTTACTTTGTTAAATGTAATGAAGTAATTAAAGATGAAAATGGCAATGTAACTGAAATTCATTGCACTTATGATCCTGAAACTAAAAGTGGTTCTGGATTTACAGGAAGAAAGGTTAAAGGAACTATTCACTGGGTAGATGCAAATAACTGTGTACCTGCTGAATTTAGATTGTATGAACCTTTAATATTAGATGATGCTCCTGAAAATGAAGGTAAGCATTTCTTAGAACAAATAAATCCTAACTCTTTAGAAATTTTACAAGGATTCATTGAACCAACAGCTGTTGAAAATGCTAAACCTCAAGATAAATTCCAATTAGTTAGAAATGGTTTCTTTAATATTGATACTAAATATACTACTAATGATAAATTAGTATTTAATAGAATTGTACCTTTAAAATCTTCATTTAAATTAAAATAAAAAAAATTAAAGAAAGGCAATTTGCCTTTCTTTAATTTTTAATTAGGTATAGTAAGTGTTCGTTGAGGTTTCATACACAGTAATTTTTTATAATTAAATGCACACTGAACCAAGTCTTTACTTATATAATTATGTATAACGCATTTTGTAGATACACAAGCTATAAAATAGTTAAAATATTGAACTAGTCTTATTTTTTATCACATTGGTCTATACTCCTGAAACTCTTAACAATATTATTTTGCTCGCTTTTATTAATTTAATACTAGAAGTTATTTCTATAAATTATTTTTAAATTGATTTCTATTAATATTATTTAATTTTATGATCACATCCACATTTATTTTCTATTTCTGATTTTGCACTTGCAGGTGATGCCCATTGATTATTTACTGCTGTTTTTTGTCCTTCATGACATCCACATCCAGTGTGTGAATTGTGCTCTCCTTTACCTTCTTTATGACATCCACAGTTTGAATTATTACTCATAATATTTTCCTCCAATGTCCTATTAAATTTAGCCCTGATACAGCCAAGTCTATACTTAGTTCTACCACCGCTACAATAATAGTTTGTACACTTTATTTTCTTTAATACCTTGTATTAATTTCATTTTGGACCAAGTTGTGAATTTAAATTAAAATAATGAAAAAAAGCACATTTTTTTCTATAATTTTATAACTTTATTTTTTACTAATCTAATCATAAAAAATACTGTATTTAGACTAATTCTATAATCTAAATACAGCTCTTTTTTCTTATAGATAAAATATAGCATTTTTTCTAGTTAAAAATCTTTTAATTTTTATAACTCTAAAAATCTATTAAATCTTTCTCTAACCTTTTCTTCTCCTATAATTTGCATTATAGTATAAAGATCTGGAGTATTTGTTCTATGTGATAATGCACTTCTTACTGCACCTGCAACATCAGAAATCATTCCCTTATAAGCTTCTGGGTTAGCCTTAAATTCTTTTCTATTTGCACAATATCCAAGTTCTGCTCCAATTACTTTTAATTCTTCAAACCAGTTTTCTTGACTTCCTATATTAAAAGTAAACTTTTTAGCATATTCTTCAATTATAGCTTTAGCATTTTCTAATAATAAAGTTTTTGGTAACTCAACCTGCTCTGCAGTTTCATTATAGAATAATTCATCAAAGAAATAGAATATCTTATCCTTAACTTCATCCCACTTTGCAAAGTCTTTTCTTGGTTTTGGACCTTCTTTATCTATATTAAATATTTCTCTTGCCATAGCTTCATTTGAAGTTACTAAGTTATACATTTCTTCATCATATTGTTTAGCCCATGCAGTATATTGTTCATATACTTTATCTGCTGGCATTCTAGCTATAACATCTTTAGAAACGTCATTTAATTTAACTAAATCAAATAATGCTCCGCTCTTACTCATTTTTTCTAAAGCAACATGGAATTCATGATAATCAGCAATTGGATTTTCTGCTCTCCATTCTTCATAACTTGAATTTACTATGTTTAATAAGTATTCAATAACACATACTACTGGATATCCAACTTCATTATAATAAGAAACAGCTGCTTCAGCATCTTTTCTCTTAGAAAGCTTTCTCTTAGATCCACCTTCTTGTTTCATTATTGTTGGAATATGAGCATAGTTTGGTCTTTCAAATCCTAATACTTCAAATAATTGAACGTGTATTGGAAGTGATGATAACCACTCTTCTCCTCTTATTACATCTGTAGTTCTCATTAAATAATCATCTATTGCATGTGCAAAGTGATATGTTGGAAGCCCATCTCCTTTTATTAAAACTACATCTTGATTATTTTCTGGGAAAGATATATCTCCCTTTATTAAATCGTGGAATTCTACTCTATTTTCAATATTTCCTGGTGATTTTAATCTTAAAATATAAGTTTCACCATTGTTTATTCTTTCAATAGCTTCTTCTTCAGTAATATTTCTATATTTAGCATATTCTCCATAGTATCCTGGAGTTATCTTATTAGCTATTTGCTCTTCTCTTAAAGCAGCTAATTCTTCTGGAGTACAAAAATCTGGATATGCTAAACCTTTTAATAATAAATCTTTAGCAAAAGTTCTGTATATTTCAGCTCTTTCACTTTGTCTGTATGGGCCATATTCACCTTTTGAAGTTTCTTGACCAGTCATTCCTTCGCTAAAGTCCATTCCAAAATTGTGCATAGTTTCAATTGTATCTTCAATAGCACCTTCAACTTCTCTCTTTTGGTCTGTATCTTCTATTCTTAAATAAAAAACTCCTTCACTTTGGCTTGCTAATCTTTCATTGATTAATGCAGCAAAAACTCCACCTATATGTTGAAATCCTGTTGGTGATGGTGCATATCTAGTTACTCTAGCACCTTCTTTTAAGTTTCTTTTTGGGTATTTTGCTATATAATATTCTCTATCATGTTCAACATTAGGGAATATTATTTCAGCTAATTTTTCAAACGCCATATTTAATGCTCCTTTATATATAATATATAAAAAATGGTTGTTCCACGGAGGTACACCCATTTATATCCAAATAAAAAAGTTTCCATCCCAAATATTATTAGGACGAAAACTTATATTCCGCGTTACCACCTAAATTGGTTAATATAAATTATTAACCCACTCAAATACTTATTAATTTTTATTGCTCCAAGGTTTCCTTCAATAGTTTTAAATTTTAGGCTTACACCATCCCTAAATCGCTTTAAGTTAAAATTTTATTTACTGCTCCTCTTCAATGCAATCTACTGTATTAGTTTTAACAAATTACAAGTTAATTATACAGACTGCAATTATTATTGTAAAGTTTTATTCATTATCTTACTGCAAAATATATTATAAATAATCCTGATAAAACATACATAACTGGATGAACCTTTTTAACTTTTCCCTTAAAAGACATAAGGACTACATATGCTAAAAATCCACATGCTATTCCCTCCCCAATGCTATAAGTTAATGGCATTAATATTACAGTTAAAAATGATGATATTGAAACTTCTGGTTTATCCCATTCAATTTCCTTAAGACTACTACACATTAATGACCCAACTATAATAAGAGCTGGTGCAGTTACTGCTGAAGTAATTACTGTAAGTAATGGTGAGAAAAATAATGAAATTAAAAATAAAATTCCTACTACAACACTTGAAAATCCTGTTTTTGCTCCCACTGCTACTCCTGATAATGATTCAACATAAGAAGTTGTATTAGTAGTCCCAAATATTGCTCCTATACAAGTAGCAACTGAATCTGATAATAATGCTTTAGAACCACCTTCAATTGATCCATCATTTTTTAATAATCCAATCTTAGACCCAACTGCAACCATTGTCCCTGCTGTATCAAAAAAATCCATAAATAAAAATGTAAATATAACTAATATCATTTGAGGATTAAATATATTTCCTATATTTTTAATTGCAACTCCAAATGTAGGTGCAATTGATGGTGGCATTGATATTATTTTATCTGGAAAATTTATTAAACCAAAAATCATTCCTACAATTACCGTTGCTACCATACCAATAAATATTGCTATATTAGACCCTCTAACCATTAATATTGCTATTACAATAAGACCAAATACAGAAAGTAATACTGTTGGATTTGTTAAATCTCCAAGACCTACAAATGTTGATTCATTTGCCACAACTATTCCAGCATTCTTTAATCCAATAAAAGCTATAAACAATCCAATTCCTGCACTTACAGCAAATTTTAAATTTGTTGGTATTGCTTTTATAACTATTTCTCTTATTCCTGTAATTGACACTATTAAAAATATAATTCCAGATGCTAATACACCTGATAATGCTGTTTGCCATGGAATATCCATTCCTATACAAACACTATATGTAAAGAAAGCATTTAATCCAACCCCTGGCGCTAATCCCATTGGAAACTTTGCAAATATCCCCATAATAAAAGTCCCAATTGCAGCTGCCAATGCTGTTGCAGCAAACACACTTTTTTCTGGCATTCCTGCATCACCTAAAACACTAGGAATTAAAAATAATGCATATGCCATTGTTAAAAATGTTGTTACTCCTGCTACTGTTTCTGTTTTCAAGTTAGTATCCTTTTCTTGAAAATTAAAATACTTAGATATTAAATTTATCACTTAATTACCCCCTCATTATTTTGCAATATATCTCCTCCCATAAAATCAACAAATATAATTCAATGTTTACATAATTAATATTATTAACAAACAAATTATATGAATAATATAATATATTTTTTAATATTTGTCCATGTTTTTTATTATTTTTTTATATTTTTAATTACTTTTAAAAAATATTGTTCGTGTTTTTGTTTATTAACCTTTTTCTAAAGTAAACTATTAAATAAACTAATAAATAAACTAATAAAAGGAATACCTTAAAAGATATTCCCCTTATAACTAATAAAATTATAAATTTATATAAATAATTAATTAATCTAAATTCTTAGTATCAATCCAAGACATCATTTCTCTTAACTCTTTACCAACCTTTTCAATTGGGTGTTCTGCTTCCATTCTTCTCATTGCATTAAATTGAGGTCTTCCTACTTGATTTTCCATTAACCAGTTTCTAGCAAATGTACCATCTTGAATTTCAGTTAATACTTTCTTCATTTCCTTCTTTGTTTCATCAGTAACTATTCTGCTACCAGTTACATAATCACCATATTCAGCAGTATCTGAAATAGAATATCTCATTGCAGCCATACCACCTTGATACATTAAATCAACAATAAGTTTCATTTCATGTAAACATTCAAAATAAGCATTTTCAGGAGCATACCCTGCTTCTACTAAAGTTTCAAAGCCAGCCTTTATAAGTGCAGTAACTCCACCACAAAGAACAGCTTGTTCACCAAATAAATCTGTTTCAGTTTCATCCTTAAAAGTAGTTTCTAATACACCTGCTCTAGCTCCACCAATACCATTAGAATAAGCTAATGCAACTTCTTTAGCATTTCCAGTATAATCTTGTTGAACCGCTATTAAGCAAGGAACTCCTGAACCTTCTGTATAAGTTCTTCTTACCATATGTCCTGGTCCCTTTGGTGCAACCATAAATACATCAACATTAGCTGGTGGAACAATTTGTCCATAATGAATGTTAAACCCATGAGCAAATGCTAAAGCATTTCCCTCTTCTAAATATGGAGCTATTTCTTCCTTATATAATTTAGCTTGCTTTTCATCTGGTACTAAAACCATAACTACATCTGAAGACTTAACTGCATTTGCAACTGTAGCAACTTCTAAGCCAGCTTCCTTAACCCTATCCCAAGACTTACTGCCTTCATATAATCCAACAACTACATCAACTCCACTTTCATGAAGATTTAATGCATGTGCATGTCCTTGGCTACCATAACCAATAACTGCAACCTTTTTCCCTTTTAATAACCCTAAATTTGTGTCCTTTTCATAAAACATTTTTGCCATATTTAATACCCCCGACTTATTTATTTTTTATCTATAAAAATTTACTACCATTCATATTTTGATAGAAATTTAAATTAACTATTTAATTGCTGTTTTTTTATTTTCCTTCTAAATCTTCTTCATTAATAATTTGATGAATTGGTGCCCCTGGAGCAACCATCGGAAATACCTTCTTATCACTATCAATTTTATAATCTATTATTACTGGCCTATTTACAGATAAAGCTTCCTTTAATACACCATCAAGTTCATCTCTTTTTTCTACTCTAAATCCAACTCCTCCAAAAGCTTCTGCAAGCTTAACAAAATCAGTTGCCCTATCTAATGTAGTTTGAGAATATCTTGCTTCATAAAATAAACTTTGCCACTGTCTAACCATACCCAATGCATTATTATTCATAACAATAATTTTAATTGGAATATTATACTTAACAGCTGTTGCAAATTCATTGCAGTTCATTCCAAAGCTTCCATCACCAGCAATATTAAATACAATTTTATTTGGACTAGCAACTTTTACTCCAATTGCTGCTCCTAATCCAAATCCCATGGTTCCAAGACCACCTGATGAAATTAATGTTCTTGGAGTTTTAAAATTAAAATATTGTGCTGTCCACATTTGATGCTGTCCAACTTCTGTTGTCATGACAAAACTGCCATCATCTAAAGAACTAAGCTTTTCAAATAAAAATCTAGGTGTTAATTGTTCACCATCATCACTATTATTTTTAGTAATAGATAAAAGCTTTAATTCTTCCACAGTTTTTAACCAATTTTCATTTCTTTTTTCATTTATTAATGGCATTAATTTTTGTAATGCAACTTTAATATCTCCAATAATAAATGAATCAACCCTTACATTCTTATTAATTTCTGCTGGATCAACATCTATTTGAATAATTTTAGCATTATTTATAAATTCCTTATCACTAATTACCCTATCACTAAATCTTGCCCCAAGAGCAATTATTAAATCACATTTAGTTGCTAAAATATTTGATGCATTACTTCCATGCATTCCTATCATTCCTGTACTTAATCTATGTTCTGAAGGAATTGCACCTCTACACATTAATGTTGTTGCAACTGGTGCATTTATCTTTTCTGCAAAATTAATTAATTCTTCAGTAGCATCTGAGTTTATAACTCCTCCCCCTGCATAAATAAGAGGTTTTTCTGAATCATTAATATACTTAGCTGCCTCATTTAATGAAGTAACAGTAATATGCTTACTTTTTGGCTCAACTGGTAATGGACTTAATCCCTTATATTCCGTCTTATCAGATGTTATATCCTTTGGAATATCTATTAATACCGGTCCTGGCCTTCCTTCCTTTGCAATATAAAATGCCTTTCTAATAGTTTCTTCTAAATTATTAATATCCTTAACAATAAAATTGTGTTTTGTAATTGGCATTGTTATTCCTGTAATATCAACCTCTTGGAAACTGTCCCTTCCAAGCAAACTCTTTTGAACATTTCCTGTTATTGCAACTAAAGGAACTGAATCCATATATGCCGTTGCAATACCAGTTACAAGGTTTGTTGCACCTGGTCCAGATGTTGCAATACATACTCCAACCTTACCTGAAGATCTTGCATATCCATCTGCTGCATGTGCTGCTCCCTGCTCATGGCAAGTTAAATAATGCTTTATTTGCTCTTTATATTTGTATAAATAATCATATATATTTAAAACAGCCCCCCCAGGATATCCAAAAACAGTATCAACACCCTGATTTAATAAAGACTTAACAAGAATTTCAGCACCTGTCAGTAACATTTAAAACACCCCCATTTTTTAGTGACAAGCTTATTCAGTGACAAGCTTATTCAGTGACAAGTGGCAAGTTTAGGTATAAATTCAGCTTAGGCTGAATTTAATAAATATATTTTTCAGAAACTCCCCAAGGAGTTTCCTCCTTAACTTGTCACTTGAAACTTGTCACTTGTCACTTAACTATCCACTATCTAAACACTGCTCCACTACTTGCAGAGCTTACTAACCTAGCATATCTTGATAAATAGCCTTCTTTAACCTTTGGTTCAAATGGCTTTAAATTTTCTTTACGCTTAGCTAATTCCTCATCTGTTACAAGTAAATCTAAATTTCCATTTGAAATATCAATAGAAATAATATCTCCATCTTGTACTAAAGCAATATTTCCACCATCAGCTGCTTCTGGAGAAACATGTCCTATTGCTGCTCCTTTAGTTGCCCCACTAAATCTTCCATCAGTAATAAGTGCAACGCATGAATCAAGTCCCATTCCACAAATTGCAGAAGTTGGTGATAACATTTCTCTCATTCCTGGCCCACCCTTTGGACCCTCATATCTAATAACTACAACATCACCTTTTACAATTTTCTTTCCTAAAATAGCTTCTATAGCTTCTTCCTCAGAATCAAAAACCTTAGCTGGTCCTTTATGTGTAAGCATTTCCTTTAAAACTGCTGATCTTTTAACAACTGCGCCATCTGGAGCTAAATTTCCTTTTAATATTGCTATACCACCAGTTTGGCTATATGGTTCTTCTATATGTTTTATTACTGAATAATCTAAAACCTTAGCATCTTTAATATTTTCCTCAACAGTTTTACCAGTTGCAGTAATACAATTTAAATTTAATAAATTCTTTTTATTTAATTCACTCATTACAGCTTTAATTCCACCAGCTGCATATAAATCTTCAATATGTGTATCAGATGCTGGTGCTAATTTACAAAGATTTGGTACCTTAGCTGACATTTCATTTATAATATCAAGATTCATTGGAATTTTAGCCTCATTTGCAATAGCAGTTAAATGAAGAACACTATTTGTTGAACATCCAAGTGCCATATCTACTGTTAATGCATTTTTAATAGAATCCTTTGTTACTATATCTCTTGGCTTAATATCTTTTTCTAATAAATTCATTACAGCCATACCTGCATATTTAGCAAGTCTTATTCTTTCAGAATAAACAGCAGGAATTGTCCCATTACCAGGTAATGCTAAACCTAAAACTTCACATAAGCAATTCATAGAATTTGCTGTAAACATCCCTGAACATGAACCACATGTAGGGCATGCCTTTTCTTCTAATTCTGCTAAATCAGATTCAAGCATTAAGCCACTTTCAACTGATCCAACTGCTTCAAACATTGTTGATAAAGATACTTCCTTACCTTTAAATTTCCCTGCTAACATAGGTCCACCACTAACCATTACTGATGGAACATTTACTCTTAATGCCGCCATAACCATACCTGGAACTATCTTGTCACAGTTTGGTATAAATACTAAAGCATCAAAAGCATGAGCATTTGCCATACATTCAACAGAATCAGCAATTAGTTCCCTTGTTACAAGTGAATATTTCATTCCTTCATGTCCCATTGCAATTCCATCACATACACCTATAGTTGGAAATACTAATGGAGTTCCTCCTGCCATTAATACTCCCTTTTTAACAGCTTCAACAATCTTATCTAAGTTAATATGTCCAGGAATTATATCATTTTGAGATGTTACAATTCCTATTAAAGGCTTATTTATTTCTTCATCAGTTAATCCTGATGCTTTAAACAAAGCTCTATGAGGAGCCTTTGCAACTCCCTTCTTAACTACATCACTTCTCATTTATATCACCTCTATGGTTTAGTTTATAGTTTGTAGTTTAGGATGGGGATGTCGCACTAAAAATTTTATACACAATATATTGTAGTATTTATTCTTAATGCGACATCCCCTTAAATTTATATTTTCTAAAACTCCTAACTACTCACTACTAATTCCTAACTATCTTAAATTTTTTCTACAACAAGTTGTCCCATTTCTTTTGTTCCAACAAGTGTAGTTCCTTTACTTTTTATATCTCCAGTTCTATACCCTTCTTCTAATACTTTAATTACTGCATCTTCAATATCCCTTGCTTCTTGTTCTAAATTAAAGCTATATCTTAACATCATTGCAGTTGAAAGAATTGTTGCTAATGGATTGGCTATTCCTTTTCCTGCAATATTAGGAGCTGAACCATGAATTGGCTCATACATGCCTAATGTACCTTCTCCTAATGATGCTGAAGGAAGCATTCCTATTGAACCAGTAATCATTGAAGCTTCATCAGACAAAATATCACCAAACATATTTGAAGTAACAATTACATCAAATTGTTTAGGGTCTCTTACTAATTGCATTGATGCATTGTCAATATATAAATGATTTACTTCAACTTCAGGATATTCTTTAGACATTTCCTCAACAACACTTCTCCATAATCTTGAACTTTCCAATATATTAGCCTTATCAACACTAGTTAATTTTTTATTTCTCTTCATTGCTGTTTCAAAACCAATTTTAACTATTCTTTTAATTTCATTTATGTTATATCTTTCTGTATCATAAGCAGAAATAACTCTATCAACTACTTCCCTACCTCTTTCACCAAAGTAAATTCCTCCAGTAAGTTCTCTTACAACACAAATATCTATTCCATCACCAATTATGCTGTCTTTTAATGGAGATGCCTCCTTTAATGGTTTATATAAAAGAGCTGGTCTTAAATTACAATATAAATTTAATCCACCTCTTAATCCTAATAATGCTTGTTCTGGCCTTATCTTTGCATTAGGATTATCCCACTTAATACCTCCAACTGCTCCTAAAAGAACAGCATCACTTTCTTTACATCTTTCTAAAGTTTTTTCTGGAAGTGGCGTTCCCATAGAATCTATTGCACAACCTCCAGCTTGTAAAAATTCAAATTCAAATGTATGATTATACTTTTCCCCAATCTTATTTAAAACCTTTATTGATTCGTCTATAACCTCTGGACCTATTCCATCCCCTGGTATAACTGCTATATTATAATTCATATTTATAACCCCCCGTTTTTTCAGTTTCAAGTTACAAGTTACAAGTGACAAGTTCTCTTTCAGTTTCAAGTTACAAATTACAAGTTTAGGTGTAAATTCATCTTAACCTGAATTTAATAAATATATTTTTCAGAAACTCCCCAAGGAGTTTCCTCCTCAACTTGCCACTTGTCACTTGCCACTTGCCACTTGTCACTTACTAATCTCCTAGCTATCCCTTGTTCCTAATGTATCCTATAAGCCCATTATTATTTATTATATTTTGCATGAATTCTGGAAAGGCTTCTCCTTGATACTGCTCATTTTTAGTTAAATTTTTAATTAATCCTGTATCGAAATTAACTTCTAATTCATCATTAGCATCAATATTCTTAACTGCTTCATCACATTCTAAAATTGGCAATCCAATATTAATTGCATTTCTGTAAAAAATTCTTGCAAATGTGGATGCTATAACACAACTAATTCCACTTTCTTTTATTGCTATTGGTGCATGCTCTCTAGATGAACCACATCCAAAGTTTTTATTTGCAACAATTATATCTCCCTTCTTAACCTTCTTAGAAAAATTTAAATCTATATCTTCCATACAATGACTTGCTAATTCCTTTGGATCTGATGTATTTAGATATCTTGCTGGTATTATTACATCTGTATCTACATTATCCCCATATTTAAAAACTTTTCCTGTTACTTCCATATTTACCCCCCTTAAAGTGTTTCTGGATTAGTTATTTTTCCTGTTATTGCTGAAGCTGCTGCAACCGCTGGACTAGATAAATAAACTTCTGACTCAACATGCCCCATTCTTCCAACAAAATTTCTATTTGTTGTTGAAATTGCTCTTTCACCTTTAGCTAATATCCCCATATGTCCACCTAAACATGGCCCACAAGTTGGAGTTGAAACAACTGCACCTGCTTCTATTAAATCTTTTATTATTCCTTCTTCTAATGCTTGTAAATAAATCCTTTGAGTTCCTGGAAATACTAAACATCTAACTTTTTTATTTACCTTTTTTCCCTTAAGAATATCTCTTGCCACTCTTAAGTCTGAAATTCTTCCATTTGTGCAAGAACCTATAACAGCTTGATCAATTTCTACATCTCCAACTTCATCAATTGTCCTTGTATTATCAGGTAAGTGTGGAAATGATACTGTTGGTCTTAAAGAAGATAGGTCTATTTCATGAACTTCATCATATTCTGCATCTTCATCAGCTCCATATACTCTCCATTCCTTCTTACCATGTTCCTTTAAATACTCAATAGTTTTTTCATCAACTGGGAAAATTCCATTTTTTCCACCTGCTTCAATAGCCATATTTGCCATTGTAAATCTATCATCCATTGATAAATAATTTAATCCATCTCCTACAAATTCCATAGATTTGTATAATGCTCCATCAACACCAATCATTCCTATGATATGAAGGATTATATCCTTACCACTTACCCATTTTGCTGGTTTTCCTTTTAATACAAACTTTAATGCTGAAGGAACCTTAAACCAACACTTACCTGTTGCCATTCCAGCAGCCATATCTGTAGAACCTATTCCTGTTGAAAAAGCTCCTAATGCCCCATATGTGCAAGTATGAGAATCAGCTCCTATAACAACATCCCCAGCAACCACTAATCCTTTTTCTGGTAATAAACAATGCTCAATTCCCATTTCTCCAATTTCAAAAAAGTTAACTATTTCTTTTTCTCTTGAGAACTCCCTAATAAACTTGCATTGCTCTGCTGCCTTTATATCCTTATTTGGAGTAAAATGATCTGGTACTATTGCTATCTTTTCCTTATCAAATACATCTTTAACTCCAAACTTTTCAAATTCTTTCACTGCAACTGGTGAGGTAATATCATTCCCCAATACTAAATCTAAATTTGCTTCAATTAATTGTCCTGCCTTCACACTTTCTAAACCAGCATGAGCAGCTAATATTTTTTGAGTCATTGTCATTGCCATAAAAATTTCCCCCTTTAAAAATACGCTTTTGCTTTTCTTTCAATATCCTTTATAAGTTTATATTCCATTGAATCTACTAAAGCAATCCAACTTGCCTGAATCACATCTTTAGACACTCCAACGGTACTCCAACTTTCATTTCCATCAGTACTTTCAATCAAAACTCTAACCTTTGCCCCTGTTGTACTTTCAGAATCTAAAACCCTAACTTTATAATCAACAAGCTTTACACTTTTAAGTTCTGGATAAAAAACTTCTAACGCTTTTCTTAATGCTTTATCCAATGCATTTACTGGGCCATCTCCTTCTGCTGCCGTCATTTCTCTTTTTCCATCAACTGTTATATTTATTAAAGCTGTTGAAGTAAAATCATCATTATTCCATGGATTTTCACCTATAGTCTTAAAATGATTTAATTTAAAAAACGGCTTGTACTTTCCAATTGTTTTTCTTATTAAAAGCTCTACAGTTCCTTCTGCTCCCTCAAATTGATAACCTTCATACTCTAATTCTTTTAACCTTTTAGTTACTTTTTTTACTTCATCTCCATCCTTTTTAACATTAGGAAAAATCTTGTGTATTTCTTGTAAAACTGTACTTTTTCCACTTACTTCTGATAATAAAAATCTTCTTTTATTTCCAACCACCTCTGGTTTTATATGCTCATAAGACTCTGGTATTTTACAAATTGCATCTATATGCATACCTCCCTTATGTGCAAATGCTGATTTACCAATATAAGGAGTTGAATCTTCCAACTGAATATTAGATATTTCTGCAATATGCCTTGCCTTTGAAGTTAAATCTTGCAAATGTTCATTTACCCTTAATTTACATCCCATTTTCAAAGCTATAGTTGGAATTAGTGTACTTAAATTTGTATTTCCACACCTTTCACCAACACCAATAAACGTACCTTGAATATGTATTGCACCTGCCTCTACTGCCATAATTGAATTTGCAACAGCCATTCCTATATCATTATGACAATGTATTCCTATAATATTTCCAAACCTATTAACTACTTCACTTGTTATTTCAAATATTTCATTTGGCAAAGTCCCACCATTTGTATCACATAAAACCAACCTACTTGCTCCAGCATCCATAGCAACTTTTAAAGTCATTATAGAATACTCTTTATTTTCCTTATATCCATCAAAAAAATGCTCTGCATCAAAAATTACTTTTTTATTTTTTTCAACTAAATATTCTATTGTATCTCTTATCATCTCTAAATTTTCATCTAATGTTGTTTTTAATATATCTGTAACTTGAAATCCCCATGACTTTCCAAATATAGATACAAAATCAGTTTCTGCTGATAATAGGCTTTTTATATTTATATCTTCATTAACATTTGAATTTGGTTTTCTTGTTGAACCAAAAGCAACTATTTGAGAATTTTTAAGTTTTATATCTTTTATAACCTTAAATAACTCCATATCCTTAGGATTAGATCCTGGATTGCCAGCTTCTATATAATCAATGCCCATCTCATCTAATATCTTCACTATCTTTGTTTTATCCTCTAATGAAAATGATATTCCTTGCCCCTGAGCACCATCCCTTAAAGTTGAATCAAAAATTTCAATATTTTTATTCAAATTAACCCCCCTTTTTTGCAGTTTCAAACTGCAAGTTACAAGTGCCAAGTTCTTTTTCAGTTTCAAGTTATAAATTACAAGTTTAGGTGTAAATTCATCTTAACCTGAATTTAATAAATATATTTTTCAGAAACTCCCCAAGGAGTTTCCTCCTCAACTTGCCACTTACCACTTACCACTTACCACTTGCCACTTGCCACTTGCCACTTACCACTTGCTAACTAATTAAAGATTTCGCAATAGTCTGTAATATCGTTTGCCCCTCTTTCTAATGCACATACTCCTGTTCTAACTAATTCTTTAATTTCATATTCTTCAAGTAATTTAATATGAGCATTAATTTTACTTTCATCACCAGTAAGTTCAATTGTTAAAGTTTCAGGCGAAATATCAACTATTTTACTTCTAAAAATCTTAACAATTTCATTAATCGAAGCCCTTTGCTCTGCATCAGCCTTAACTTTAATAAGTACTAATTCCCTATAAACCGAGTTTTCTGGCTTTAAACTTAATACCCTTAAAACATCTTCTAATTTATTTAATTGCTTTGTAAATTGCTCTAATTCTTCTAATCCCCCATTTAATGCAATTGTCATTCTTGAAATTTCCGAATTTTCCGTTCTTCCAACTGTTAAGCTGTCAATATTGAATCCTCTTCTTGAAAATAGTCCTGAAACTCTTGTAAGTACACCAGAAGAATTTCTAACTAAAACTGATAAAACATACCTTGCCATTTACACACCCCAATTCAAATATTTTCAAGTTATTCAATAAAATGTATTTATTTAGATAAAAAAATCCCACCCTTAATGATAAAATCATAACGGTGGGATAACATTCCTCATCATTAATATCACTAGGCTCAAACAAACCCTTGCCTTTAACGGTGCTTACCGGCAATCTCTTAATTATTAGCTTTTGACTAATGTTCAGAGTGCAGCTCAAGAGTGATTATTATCTAGTAAAAGTATCCATTCACACCATCCATGGACTCTCTGTAACTTTTTTCTCTAAATAAGTGTCTCTATCACAGCTTTTCTTCCCTAAGCGGGATTTCCAAAATATTCTATTGCTAATATATTACTCTCTTTCTTAATATACTGTCAATACTCTCTTTTAATTTTTACTAATTTAATTGTAATTTTATGTTAAAATTGCTTTATTTTTATAATTAACCATTTTTTATATAAATTTATTAATAATCTAGTATTTTTATTTTATTCTTATTAACTTATTAATAATATTTTTTATCTTTTCATAACATTAATTATTTTTAATAATTTTTCAAAAATCAAATTAGCTATCATAATGTCTATTTTGTAATATAGAATTTTATAGTTTTAAATCTTAAAATCAATCTCTATCACCACTACTTACAAATTCTATTTTATCACCTCTACTTAAATTTTAAGTATTGACATTAATCAGTATCAATTATTTCATTATTTTAAAAATTTTATATTCTACCATATATAAAAATATGGTGTATTAAAACTAAAAAATTAATTTTAATACACCATTAAATCAAAAATACTTATATTTATTATATTTTACTTAATATTAAATTAGCAATTTTATGTGCCATTTCATCTATTTCTTCTTGGTTTTCACCTTCAAGCATAACTCTTACTAATGGCTCTGTTCCAGATGGTCTTATAAGAACTCTTCCAACACCATTTAATTTATCTTCTACTTCTTTTATAGCTGCAATTATTTCAGCATCTTCTAAATAAATGTTTTTCTTTTCATTTGGAACTTTTGCATTAACTAATACTTGTGGTAACTCCTTCATTACTCCAGCTAATTCACTAAATGATTTTCCACTTTCTTTAAGAATAGCTGCAACTTGTAATGCAGTAACTAATCCATCACCAGTAGTATTATGATCTAAGAATATAATATGTCCTGACTGTTCTCCACCTAATACATAATTATTCTTAAGCATTTCTTCAAGAACATATCTATCTCCAACTTTAGTTTTTACTAAGTTAACCCCTTCTCTTTTAGCAGCAATATCTAATCCTAAATTGCTCATAACTGTTACAACTAAAGTATCATCATTTAATTTACCTGATTCTTTTAATGCTTTTGCACAAATAGTAAGTAGGAAATCTCCATTTATCATATTTCCTTTTTCATCTACAGCTAAACATCTATCGGCATCTCCATCAAATGCAAATCCAATGTCACATTGTTTTCTTACAACATAATCCATTAACTCTTCCATGTGAGTTGAACCACAATTTTCATTTATGTTATTTCCATCTGGATTATCATTTATTACATATACTCTTGCACCTAAAGCTCTAAATGCCTTTACAGCAGCTTTATAAGCAGCACCATTTGCACAATCTAATGCAACTCTAAGACCTTTTAAGTCTGTTTTTATTGTGCTTAATGAATAATCAATATATTCTCTTAATGCTGTTTCTTCTGTATATGATCTTCCAACATCTCCTCCAACTGGACTAGGTACACCTTCAAATCCACTTTCTATTACAGCTTGTATTTGATCTTCTAAACTATCTGATAATTTATATCCTTTTCCATCAAAGAATTTAATTCCATTATACTCTACTGGGTTGTGAGATGCTGAAATCATAACTCCTGCATCTGCCTTATATTGTCTAGTTAAATGTGCTACTGCTGGTGTTGGAACAACACCTAATATTACAGCTTCTGCACCAACTGAAAGTATACCTGCAACTAATGCAGCTTCAAGCATATCTCCTGATATTCTTGTATCTTTAGCAACTAAAATCTTAGGTTTATGCGTACCTTCTGTTAATACATAAGCTCCTGCTCTTCCTAAGCTATATGCTAAATCTGCTGTTAGTTCAGTATTAGCTATACCTCTAACACCATCTGTTCCAAACATTCTACTCATATATAAAATACCTCACTTTTGAATTTAAATATAGTCATTACTTTATTAGTATAGTATTTATTCCGTTTTTTTACAATATAATATTCTTTAGTTATATTTCAACTAATAATTTATTTTATAAACTATTTAACATTTTATTTTGTCTAAAAATAAACTAGGTGAACTACTCTCCACTTATAGAAGTGGGAGCCTTCTTAGTCAATATTCCTAGTGGAACGAGTTTACTTCAAAATATTAATTATTATTTATAGCTAATTTTCACCTTCCTTAGCTTTTAATCTTTCTAATACTAATCCATATCCACCTTGACCATAATTTAAGCATTTATTTACTCTACTTATAGTTGCTGTACTTGCTCTAGTTTTTTCTGCTATTTCTGTATATACATTTTTATCTGTAAGCATTTTTGCAACACATAATCTTTGTGAAATTGCTCTTAATTCATTTATTGTAGCTATATCTTCAAAAAATTTATAACATTCATCTATATCCTTTAATTCTAAAATAGCATTAAAAAGTATATCTAAGTCTTCCTTAAAATCCAAATCCTTTAGACTCATATAATCACCCCTATTTTTTTACATGTTTTATTTTAACAATTTAATACACTAAAAATAACATGCACTTAAAATTTTCCTTGGTTTAATATTCTTTTTCATCTTCATTATAAAATAATTCTCTTTTCATGTATTCATCATAAATACTTTTTACATCTAAAATCCACACTCTCCTATACCACTATAAACATTATTTACCTCTTCGACAAGTTCTTCATCAATTATTTTTTCATATTTTTCTTATTCTACTTTTATATTAGAACTAATTAATATTTGAAAAACAAGATTCTCCTTGCATTTGTGAAACTAAAGTAGGTTTATTTTTTATAGCTATATTACTTCTCATATAATTTTTACATCCTATACTTTTATACATTATATCTTAATCTTATCCACTTTAACTTATTTTAAAAATTAATCCCTTGAAAAATTTAATAACTAAATTTTTCAAGAGATTTTTATAATTGTAACTTTAAATATTATTAGATTTTACTTATTATTTTAAACTATTCACTAAATCTTCTGGTTCTAAAACCTCAGTAATTTTAATTCCAAAATTTTGATTAGAAATTACAACTTGTCCGTATGCTACCTTTTTACCATTTACAAGTATTTCAACTTCTTGATTTTCTAAAGTATCAAGCTCTATTAAAGAACCTCTTCCTAATTCTAAAATTTCATTTAATGACATTTTTGTTCTACCTAAAATAGCAGTTATTTCTATTGGAATATCTAAAACTCTAGATATTTTTTCATTCATATATATATCTCTCCTACCTTATAATATCAGTAATTTCTACTCCATTTTTACTTCCTAATATACCTGGCTTAGCTTTATATGCTTTAGCATCACCAATATTTACTGTAATGTCTTCATTTATTTTTTGATCTAAAATTATAACATCACCAATCTCTAAATTTAATAAATCATTTATACTTACCTTGGCAGTTCCTAATTGAGCAGTTACATTTAAATCAACATTTTTTATATATGGATATATTTCATAACCCTCAATATGTCTTTCACTTTCCTCCTCCTTAATATCGCTACTATTTGCTCCTCTTGTATTAAAATCATTTATTATATCCTTTGTGCTTTCATAAGGAATACAAAATCTCATATATCCAATTATATTATTTTGTAATGATATATTTATTAATGAAGTAAAAATCATATCTTTTGAATTAAGATTTTGATATTGAATTTTATTTGTGTAAACTTTGTTTATTTGAATTCTGTCATGTTGAATAGGCATATACATTCTAGTTAATAAATTGCTAAATAAATATTTTACTAATTCTATATCTATATTAGTTGGCTCTCTATCTTTATCTTCAATATTTCCATTTCCACCTAATAATAAATCAACAATACTTAAAATTGCAACTTTATCTATAAATAAAGTTAAATTGTATATAGTTGGTAAAATTGAGTATTCTATTACTATATTGTCATTATCTATACTTTCAATAAATTCCCCATAAGTACTTTGCATAGATTTATTTACTGACATTCTTAAATCATTGCTTTTAGTTTCATAATTAATTTGCATATTTGAAGTTTTACAAAATTCTTCACACATAACAGTTAAATTTCTTATGTTTTCTAAAGAGAATTTCTTACTTTTTTTAAAATCATATAATCTTATATCATCCATGCTTTATCCTCTTTCTTACCTAGATTGTAAATTATTAATCATAGACCACATTTCATCAGCAACACTAAATCCCTTACTATTTAATTGAAAAGCTCTTTGCATTGATATTAAATCAGTAAATTCTTGTGCTGTATTTACATTAGACATTTCGATATAACCTTGATGTATGTCTCCATTTGCTTGAATTACTTGAGCTCCATCATTAATAATAAATAAATTATTACCTGTTGATAAAAAATCATTGTCACCAGTGGCCTTATATAAATTAATATTTCCTATCCTTTCATCATTGACATAAACTTCACCCTTTTTATTAACAGAAAAATTATTTTCTTGTATTCCAGAATTATCATAATTTTTCCCATTAATAAATTGAATATCAAGAATATTTCCTGAATCATCAACAATCTTTCCATTTCCATCAATTGAAAATTCACCATTTCTAGTATAAGCATATGTATTATCAGATTTAATTACCCTAAAAAACCCTTCTCCATCTATAGCTAAATTAGTCGCTATACCACTATTTCTTAATGAACCTTGTGTAAAATTTCTTAATTCCGTAGTGCTTTTTACACCAGTACCTACTGTAGTATTATCAGCATTTACTGGATACCTTTCTTTTGAAATTCCATTTCTAAGTAAATCCTCAAATCCAACCTCTAATTTTTTGTATCCAGTTGTATTTGCATTAACTACATTATTTGAAATAACATTAATTTTATTTTGAGTTGCACTCATTCCAGTTCTACTTACATTTAAAATACCATACATATCTTATACCTACCTTACTGTACCTATTTCATTTGCTATTTTACTTAAAGTAGAATCCATAATTTGTACTACCTTTTGATTTGCTTCAAATGCTCTTAAATTTGACATCAAATCTGCTGTTGATTGAATAATATCAACATTTGAGCCTTCTATTTGCATATTTTTCACTATATAATTATTTGTAGCAGTAGCACCTTCACCAGTATATAAATTTGAACCTACTTTATTTAATGAATTATAATCTTGAAAATCTACAATATTAAATCTATGTACTGCACCGGATGATAAAACAACATTATTATTAGTATCAACTGATACACTGCTATTGCCAACATATATAGGCTGGTTATTTGAATTTAATACAGAATAACCAGATGATGTTACTAAATATCCATCTCTATTTACCTTAAAAGCTCCATCTCTAGTATAAAATAAATTTCCTTCATTATCTCTTACAGTAAAAAATCCTTTTCCATTTATAGCAAAATCAGTTTGATTTTCAGTTTCCACTAAACTTCCTTGATTATAATTAGTTTTAATTTCATCTATTTTTACTCCAAAATTTAATGTACCTAACTCTTGATAATGACCGACTCCATTAGAATATCTATCATTATTGCTAATTAATACATCATCAAAGGTTTTAGACATTAATCTTTCTTCCTTAAATCCTGTTGTATTTACATTAGCAATATTATTAGTTATTACAGTTTGACTACTTTGTAAATTTACCATTGCTGATATAGATGTATACATTCCTCTTAACATTTTACCCCTCCTTAACTTATTTTATAGTTTAATTTTTTTATTGTATTTCTTAAATTAACTATTGCTCTACTATGTAATTGAGATACCCGTGATTCAGAAACTTCTAAAATATATCCAATTTCCTTTAAGGTAAGCTCTTCATAATAATATAAAGCTAAAACTAATTTATCCTTTTCTTTAAGCATATCAATTGCCTTAGTTAATATTTCTAACTTTTCTTTTTCTTCAATTATACTTTCAGGTGATAATGAGTCATCTTCCTTTATAGTATCTATAATACTAACTTCATTATTTCCCTGAAAAATAACTGTATCTAAAGAAGTAGTACTCATTAAATTAATAGTATTTTCAATTTTATTAACTTCTTCACTTTGTATATTTAAATACTTTGCTATTTCATCAGCCTTAGGCTCTCTTAATAACTTATTTTGAAGACTTTCTACTGCACAATTATATTCATTAACCTTAGAAACATCCCTTCTTGAAATTGGAGAATGTCTTCTTATTTCATCAATAATTGCAGCTTTTATTTTTAATGAAGCATAAGTTGAAAATTTACAATTTTTATCTTCCTTATAACTATTAGCAGCTTCTATAAGCCCCATAGTTCCATAACTAACTAAGTCTTCATATTCAATTCCAATATTCTTAGTAAAATACCTTGATGCCATATATCTTACTAAATTCATATTTTCTAGTATATATTCCTCAGTTTTTTCATTAAGCATTTTAACTCTTCCTCACTATATATTTACTACTGCTTGTGCTTTTATTTGAATATCACTTGGTATTTCATTTAATGATAATATAGAAACATTAGGAAATACCATTTCAACTAGTTTTCTAAATGGTGCTCTTATTTTAGGAGAAACCAAAATAACAGGCCTATTATTATAAAAATCTGTACTTTCAATAATTTCCTTTATACTATTAAAAATTTTATTAGTACTATCTGGATCAACTGCTGGATAAGTTCCATTAACAGATTTTTGAAGATTATTTGCAATTAATCTTTCTACATCATTTGATAAAGTTGCAACTGTTATAGTATTATTTTCATCAACAAAGTCAACTGCAATACTTTTATTTAATGCCATTCTCACATATTCAGTTAATAACTCAATATCTTTAGTATTTACAGCATTATCAGCTAAAGTTTCTAATATTGTAACTCTATCCTTAATTGTTACCTTTTCTCTAAGAAGATTTTGTAATACTTTTTGAACTTCTCCTAAAGTCATAATATCAGGTATTAATTCATCAACAATTACACTATACTTTTCCTTAGTTGCATCCATTATAGCTTTAACTTCTTCTCTTCCCATAAGCTCATGAGATTTTTCCTTTATTATTTCTAATAAATGAGTAACTAATATAGTAGATGGGTCTACTATTGTATATCCTCTTAATTCTGCTTCTTCAATATTATCCTTGCTTATCCATAATGCTTCTAATCCAAAGCTAGGTTCAACAGCTTTTATTCCTTCTAAATCTAAACCTAAGCCCATTGGATCCATACATAAAACCATAGTAGGCATAAGACTATAAGTTGCTACTTTATTTCCCTTTATTTTTATACAATATTGATTAGGTTCTAATTGAAGATTATCTCTAATTCTTATTGGTTGTACTATTATTCCCATGTCAATTGCACATTGTCTTCTTATTGAAGCAATTCTTTGCAATAAGTCTCCTCCACTACTTTCATCAGCTAATGGTATAAGTCCATATCCAATTTCAACTTCTAAAACTTCAACATTAAGCAATTCTGTAACATCTTCTACTTCTGTTGCTATAGCTGCAGCTTCTTCTACAGCAGCTTCCTCTGATGCAGCTTCCTCAATTTCCTTCTTTTCACTATTATTTAAGGTTATCCCTATTCCAACACAACCTCCACCTAATGCAAAAAATGATAATGTTGGCAATCCAGGCATAATACCTAAAATAAATAAAACTACCCCAGTTATCATTATCGCCTTTGGAATTGCTGTTAATTGTTGACCAGCTAAACTTGCAACACTTTCATCACTATCAGCTCTGGTAACTAAAATACCTGCTGCAGTTGATATAAGAAGTGCAGGAATTTGGCTTACAAGCCCATCCCCAATAGTTAATCTTATATATGTTTGAGCTGCTGTTGCAAAATCCATATTAAGCATCATTACACCCATTATAATTCCAGCAAAAATATTTACTACTGTTACTATAATCCCTGCAATGGCATCACCTTTAACAAATTTTGAAGCACCATCCATAGAACCATAAAAATCTGCTTCTTGTTGTAATTCTCTTCTACGTTTTCTTGCTGTCTTTTCATCAATCATTCCTGCATTTAAATCAGCATCTATACTCATTTGTTTACCTGGCATAGCATCTAATGTAAATCTTGCAGATACTTCTGATACTCTTCCAGAACCATTAGTAATTACTACGAATTGAATAATAATTATTATCAAAAATATTATTACCCCAAGCACATAGTTTCCACCAACAACAAAGTTACCAAATGATTCAATTACATTTCCAGCATACCCTTGTCCTAAAATAAGTCTTGTAGATGACAAGTTAAGTCCTAACCTAAATAATGTTGTTACCAATAATAATGTTGGAAATACTGATAATTGTAATATATTAGTTGAAAATAAAGTCATAAGTAAGATTAATACTGATAATGTTATATTTACAACTAATAATATATCTAATAAAAAAGAAGGCAATGGAATGATAATCATTAATATTATCCCTATAACACCAAAGGCAACCAAAACATCTAACCTATTTTTTAAATTCCCCATATCTAATTCCTCTACTTATTCTTTTTATATCTATTTTTTATTTTGTATACAGCAACTAGTACTTCAGCAATAGCTTGATACATTTCTGCTGGTACTTCTTGGTCAACTTCAACCTTTCTATAAAGCATCCTTGCTAATGGTACATTTTCAATCATTGGAATATCATTTTCCTTAGCTATTTCCCTAATTTTCATAGCCAAAACATCTGCTCCCTTTGCAATTACTACTGGTGCTGAATCTTTTTCTCTATCATACCTAATTGCAATTGAAATATGAGTAGGGTTAGTTATGATTGCTGTTGCATCCTTAGCATTTTGAATCATTCTTTGTGAAGCTATTTGTCTTTGCTTTTGCTTAATTTGTGACTTAACATTAGGATCCCCTTCTGCTTGTTTGAATTCTTCCTTTACTTCTTGTTTAGTCATCTTCATTCCCTTTTTGTGTGAATATAATTCATATGCAAAATCAACAGCTGCAATTGCTACAGCAATCATTATTGCAACATTAAATATTTTCTTAACTATATTAAATATTGCATATATTAAATAAGGAAAATATACATTTTCTAGTTTTAAAATATCCATAAAGTTCTTTTTAACTACTGAATATCCAATGTAAGATAATAAAATTAAAAGTATTGTATTTTTTAATGCATTAACAAAAGCTTTTTGAGAAAACATATTTTTTAAACCATTTACAGGATTTAACTTTGAAAATTTAGGTTTAAATGATTCTTTACTTATTACAACTCCACTTTGAATAATATGTGAAATAACACCTAAGCAAATTACTATACCACCCATTGGCAAAAATAACTTTGCATATTTAAGTAAACCATCTTTAAATATCTCATGAGCCACTACTTCATTTAAATTACTACTAAAATTCATTGTTAATACTGAAGCTATATATATTTTTAAATTTTTAATTAATGAATCACTCATTGTAAAAATACACATTACTGCACCTATTAATGTAAATGCATTTGATACTTCTTTACTTTTTACTACATTACCTTTTTTCCGCTCATCCTTTTTCTTCTTGGGCGTGGGCTGTTCTGTTTTATCATCTCCTGACAAAATAATCTCCCCCCTATAAATGTTTTATTTAAAATAAATTATTTACTAATACCATTATCATATTTTGTTGATATACTAGTGTTCCTTCTATAACATCTTTTAAATGCTTAATCATATCCTTCATTCCATTTAATATAAAAGGTAATGCTATTAATAAAAATATAATCCCAACAAGTATTTTTAATGGAGCTCCTATAATCATAACATTTAATCCAGAAATACTTCTTGATATTATCCCAGTTATTATATCTGTTACAATTAAAACTACTATAAGAGGCATTGCCATTTTTAACCCCATTATAAAATATTGAGTAAATATGTTTAAAATATATGTAAAATTATAATCTATAATAGAATACCCCACTGGAATTATCTTAAAACTATTTTGCATTGAATTTATTACTATATGATGTGCATCAATGCTAAAAAATACTACTAGACCTACAAAATATATTAAATTTTCCATTAAGGTAGCTTGTGATTGAGTGTTAGGGTCATATGTACTTGCCATAGATAATCCCATTTGTCCATCAATTAATTTCCCTACCATTTTTATAATATAAAAACAAATAGATACCATATAACCTAATACCAATCCATTTATAGTTTCCATTGTTCCATATATTATCAATTCATAAAAATTTTTAATTGTTACATTTATATCTAAATTAATTGCAATCATTGCCGATAATAATAATGAGAAACAAATTTTAAATAGTTTTGGTGTACCATTTGGAAAAATAATACCTGCTGCTAAAAAAAATGCTGTTATTCTGAAAAATACGTATATCATTTTTAATTAACTATAGTTGATATACTTTGGAATAATTCATTTGTAAGCATAACAAGTTTATTTAACATCCAAGGTCCACCTAAAACTAAAACTAATATTATTGCAATTAACTTTGGTACAAACGTTAAAGTTTGCTCTTGAATTTGTGTTGTTGCTTGAAAGATACTTATTATAAGCCCTACTACTAAAGATATAATTAATATTGGACCACCTACTGTAACCCCTGTAATCAATGCTTTTTTTACTATTGTCATTATTACTAATTCATTCATTTATAATGCTCCTATACCTTAAAACTTTCTATTAATGATTTAATTAATAAATTCCAGCCATCTACCATAACAAATAAAAGTAATTTAAATGGCAATGATATCATTGCTGGTGGAAGCATAAACATACCCATAGACATTAATGTACTTGAAACTACCAAATCTATTACTAAAAAAGGTATATATATTATAAATCCTATTTGGAATGCTGTTTTTAATTCACTTATTGCAAATGCAGGAACTATAATGCTTAATGGTAATTCTTCATCTTTAAGATTTGTTGTATCTATTGAAGAATTTTTTGCAAATAACTCTAAATCTGATTCTCTTGTTTGCTTAAGTAAAAATTCTGCTACTGGCTTCCTAAACTCATCATATGCCTCTTGCATTGTTATTTCCTGATTCATATAAGGCCTAATTGAATTTTCAGCAACTTTGTTCATAACAGGACTCATTATAAATAAAGTTATGCACATTGCTAATCCAACTAATATTTGATTTGGAATAGATTGCTGAGCCCCTAATGCAGATTTTATAAATGAAAATGTAATTATTACTCTTACAAAGCTAGTCATCATAAATATTATTGTTGGCAAAAACATAAGAGCAGTCATTAATAAAAACATCTGCATATTAGTTGTTAATTCCGAACCATTATCTAAAATCTGACTTAATATGTCCATCATCTTTTCCCTTTTTTCTTTGATATTTTATTTTTTAATACTTTATCACTTAGCATCTTTTTATTTAATATTTTGCTAAAATCTAAGTTATTTAAATAGCTTAAATCATTGTGTTGATTTTTCATTTCTATTATTTCATTTATTTCATCTTCATTTAACTTTTTGATTACTTGTGTATTATTATTTGATGTTACTATTATGCATCCTGTATTTCCAGATTTAATTACATATAAACATATATCTTTACTTAAATTAATTTTTTCTAATACCTTAACATAAGAGCCTGAACCTATTTTGCTCAGGCTCTTTTTGCTAAGTCTCAATGAAATAAATATTAATAGCACCACAACTGGAACTAACACAATTAAATTAATAATAAATTCTAAAAATGTATTATTCATTTATTTAATTTATTTCTCCTTTTGCTGAACTATTAATATATCAACTCTTCTATTAATAGCTCTATTTTCTTCCGTAGAATTATCTACTAAAGGCTTATATTCTCCATATCCTGTTGCTGAAAATCTAGTTGGGTCAAACCCCTTTGTTTCAATAAAGTACCTTAATACTGTTATTGCTCTTGCAGTTGATAACTCCCAGTTTGATTTATATGTACCAGAACTTATAGGAATATTATCTGTATGTCCCTGAACCATTATTTCATTACTTATTGAAGGAATCAAAGTGCTTATTATATCTAAAACTTTAATACTTTCAGGTTTTAAATCAGCCTTTCCTAAATCAAAAAGCACATTTTCACTTAATTGAAGTACAACTCCCGAATCTTCTTCTCTTACTTTAACAGAATCAGTTAATGCATTTTTATCTATTATTTCTTGTATTTTATCTACCAAAATACTATAAGGACTTTTTTCCCCTATACCTTGTTCTATATCTTCTAGTGAAATATCTGGAGTATTTTCAAGCTTCATTGGTATTCCTGTTATTTCTCCCTTTAATGCAGCTGCAATAAGTTGTAATCTTTCATTATCTGTAGTTGAAAATGAATAAAGCAGTATAAAAAATGTTAATAATAATGTTATTGTATCCGCATATGTGTCCATCCATGCATTGGTATTAATATCATCTGGTTTCTTTTTTTTACGTGCCATATTACTCTAACTAACTATCCTTGCTTGATTCTTTTTCATATTTTACTTTTTCTTTTTCGTTTAAGAAGCTTTTTAACTTTTCTTCTAAAACTCTTGTAGAATCACCATTTTTTATACTTAAAATACCAATTAACATCATTTCTCTATTTTCAACTTCTCTTTGCCCTTTATTTTCAAGGTTAAATCCTAATGGATTTAAAATTAAGTTTGCTAATAATGCACCATAGAAAGTAGTAATAAGTGCAGCTGCCATACCACTTGCTATATTATCTGGGTTATCAAGCTCTGCAAGCATTTGTATAAGACCTACAAGTGTACCTATCATACCAAATGCTGGAGCATATGAACCCCATGTTTTGTACATTTTTGCCCCTTTTGAATATCTTCCCTCAATTTCTGAAATATTATTATTTAAGATTTCAACTATTAAATCACCTTCAATACCATCTACCACTAATTCTAATCCAGTTTTCATAAAATCATCTTTTACTTGTTCAATATCAGCTTCTAATGCAAGCAATCCATCTTTTCTTGATTTAATTGAAATTTCTTTAAATTGATTTATTACATCAATTTTATTCATTGAAGGAGTTTTAAATAATCCCTTTGAAATTGTCCCCATCATCTTAACTTCATCAAGTGAAAAAGTAATAAGAAGTGCTGCATAAGAACCACCAATAGTAATTATTACTGATACTAAATCATAAAATCCTGCTAAGCCAACATTACCTTGTGATATTGCAAATACTATAAGACCTATCCCTAGCAACATCCCAATGGGCGTTAATATATCACTTCTTTTCATATTATTTACCTCTTAGTTTATCTCTTAAGATTTATTATTTCTTGTAATAATTCATCACTTGTTGTTATCATCTTACTAGCCGCTTGGAAAGCTCTTGTAGTTACTATCATATCTGTAAATTCTTCTGATAAATCTACATTTGACATTTCTAATGCACCTTGAGTAACAAGACCAATTCTAGCACCTGTTTTATCTTTAGTATTACTTGAAGCATTGTATACTGGTGTACCAGAGTTTGCTGAATCTAAGTAAATATTATTACCATTTGCTTCTAAACCACTTTGGTTCATGAAAGTTGCAACTTTTAATGTTTGTGTTGGTGCATCATCTGGATCTTTACCTCCCATTACCTTACTTCCATCTTCTAATACATAAGAAATTTGACCTTCTTTAGAAATGTTATAAGATACAACCCTCATTTTTGTTCCTTCTGCATTTTTTGCTTCTTCTGGAATAAATACTGCTTTATTATCAGTTGTTAATAAATAATATCCAGTAGCAGTTACCATTTTACCTTCTGAATCTACTGTAAAGGCTCCATCTCTTGTAAATCCTTCTGATGGTGAACCATCACCTTTTTTCCCAATTTGAACTACAAAAAATCCATCTCCATCAATTGCTATATCACTAGGAATTGCTGTTTGTTGTAATGAACCTTGTAACATATTTTTAGTTATTGAACTAACCTTCATACCTGCACCAACCTGTCCAGGGTTAACCCCCCCTAAAGAATTACCAGGTTGGCTGGCATATATTACAGTTTGATTTAATGTATCACTAAATCTTACACTTCCCTTTTTAAAAGCAGTTGTACTAGCATTAGCAACGTTGTTACCTACAACGTCCATCTTTGTTTGATTTGATTTCATTCCACTTATTCCCGAATACATTGACTTTAACATATGATTTATCTCTCCCTTAATTTTATTATTCTGTAATCTTTGTTAATGATGAATATGGTACTTCTTTTATTTCACCAGTATCTTTTAACTCTAACTCTAAATACACAACACCATCTTTAATTGATGCACTTTTCACCTTGCCATTAAAGTTTTCATAATCACCTTTTTCATTTGCTACAGATACTTCAACATTTTTTCCTATTGTTGATGATGCAGCATCAACAGCATTATTTACTAACATTGAATTTCCCAAATTAACTAAATAACTCATTGAATCATTTAATGACATCATTTGTTCTAATGTATTAAATTGTGCAAGTTGACTTATATATTCTGATGGGTCTTGACTATTAAAAGGATCTTGATTAGTCATTTGTGCTACTAACATTTTTAAAAACAAATTTTTATCAGTTTTAGTAGCAGAATCATATATATATGTTCCATTTTCAGTTTTTCCTATTGCTGAATTTGAAGCACTTCTCGTATTTATCTCCATATCTTCCTCCTATATTAATCTATTAATATTTGAATCAGTTTTTAATAAATCATTTTCTATAGAACTTTCATTTTCAACTTCAAACTTTACCGCTCTTCTTTGCTGTTTATTATTTCCTTTATTAAATTGCTGATTTAAATTTTGAGAAAAATCATCTCTATTTTCAGATTTCATTTCAACATTTACTTCATTAACATTAATATCTAAATTATTTAAATGATTTTTTATTTCAGCTACATTATCTTTTACCAACTTAAAGCTTTCTGAATTATGTAATGTAATAAACACTTTTTCTACATTATTTTCTTTAATTATTTTTATATGTAACTCTCCTAAATCTTTAGGATTCATTTTCACCTTTATTTCTTCTAAATTATTTACTTTTAAATAATTTATAGATTCAACAATATCATTTGCTATATATTCACTTCTAACAACATGAGGTTCTAAGTTTTCTGTTTTTACTTCTAAGTTAGCATTATTATTAGTCATAGCAATATTATTTAAAAAGTTAATTTCATTTTTACTATCATTAACTTTAATATTGTCTTTCATTGATAAAACCTTAAAATTGCTAATTGCCTCTAATTCACTAGCAAAATCTAAACTTTTTTCTACATTATTAGTAAATTCATCTTTACTATTTTGTAAGTTAAAATTACTTTCTACTAAATCAGTTAATTTGCTTTTAACTTCATTAAAATCAAAAGTTTTTTTAATAAAATCAATTTTATTTTGAATATTGTCTTTATTACTACTACTTTCCACAAAAGCAATTAAGTTATCCACAATTTCCTGTTGTTTATTCACATTGTTATTAACAATATTCATGTCCATCTGTGTATTATTTTTAAAATCAGCATTATCTTCTGTTATATCAAATTGTTGTTTTTCTTTATAACTTATATTATTAAAAATTCTATTAGCTAAAATTATTAAATTTTCATCAATCTTATTTAACTCATCTTCTTTATCATCTTCAACAAATTCAATTAATTCATCTTTTTCATAACTTTGGATAACATCTTTAATTTCAATATTTTTATCACTTTTAACTTCTTCATTTACTATTATATTTTCAGCTGTTTTAATATCTTCATTAAATTCAATATTTAATAAATCTTCAATATCCACTTTAACATTAGGAATATTTTCAGCTTCTATATTTTCCTCACCATTAAATTCCTCACTATTTATTAAATTATTTAATGACTTTAAAAAATTCCCTTCAGTTCCATTACCTTTAACTTCCACACTATTAGTTTTAAAATTTGATAGTGCTTGTAACATATTTATTTCCACTGTTTTCATTCTCCTAAGCATTTTCAGATTTATGTCTTAAAAATGAATACATTCCAAATTCATCATTTGTTGCTTGCTCTTTTAATTCTTCCTTTTTCTTATGTAAATTAAATTTATTTTCCTTTAATTTTTCTAAGGACTTCCTTTCAATTTGCTTATTTAACAAATCTACTCTAGCTTCATTTAACAGTTCTTCTTTTTTAAATAATTCATTACTTTTAATATTAATATTATTAGATAAAGAGTTTAAATAATTAAAAGTTATAATTCTAGAAATATGGTCTTCAACATCAATTTCATTTTCATACTTTTTATACATTTGTTTTAAATCATCAAGTTCTTTTTCTACTACCCTTTTTTCATTTTGGGCTTTAGAATATTTTATTTTACTTTCTTCTTCATTTTTTATTTTAATATCTAAAACCCTTTGCAGTCTAAACTTAAAATTTTCCACTTAATATTCTCCTATTTAAACATATTTTTCAAATTATTAATATTATCCTCAAATGAACTCTTTTCATTTACACCTTGCTTCAAGTAACTATTTACCTTGTCTATATATTCAATTGATTTATCAATTTTAATATTAGAACCTCTTTCATAAGCTCCAATATTAATTAAATCCTCTGCTTCTTTAAAGGTTGCAATTATATCTCTTGCTTGAGATGCAGCAGCTTTATGTTCAATTTCACAAATATCATTCATAAGACGACTAACACTATTTGAAATATCAATTGCAGGATAATGATTTTTATGAGCTAATTCTCTAGATAAAACTATATGTCCATCTAATATCCCCCTTACAGCATCAGCAATTGGCTCATTAAAATCATCACCATCAACAAGAACTGTATAAAAAGCAGTTATTGAACCTACATCAGAAAGCCCTGTTCTTTCCATAAGCCTTGGCAATTCAGCAAATACAGATGGGGTATATCCCTTTTGTGCTGGTGGCTCACCAATTGCAAGTCCAACTTCTCTTTGAGCCATTGCAAATCTAGTAACTGAATCCATCATCAATATTACCTTTTTGCCTTGATCTCTAAAATATTCTGCTATTGACGTTGCTGTTAATGCTCCTTTTAATCTTACTAATGGAGGTTTATCAGAAGTTGCACATACAACAACTGATTTTTTCATTCCTTCTGGCCCAAGATCTCTTTCAATAAAATCTAAAACCTCTCTTCCTCTTTCTCCAATAAGTGCTATAACATTAACATCTGCTTCTGCAGTTTTTGCTATCATTCCCAAAGTTGTACTTTTACCAACACCACTACCTGCAAATATTCCAACTCTTTGACCTTCTCCACAAGTAATAAATCCATCAATTGCCTTAATTCCCGTTGGCATTATATTTTTAATCCTCTTTCTTTTCATTGGGTCTGGTGGTTTATTAAACATACTATATCTTTCCCCACCAGTAACAACACTTTCATCTATTGGAGCTCCTAATGCATCAATTACTTTTCCTAATAATTCATCACTACATTTAACACTACAAGGATTCCCACTAGCTACAACTCTACAACCAGGTCCAATTCCAACTAATTCATTTAAGGGCATAAGAATTATTTCATTTTCCTTAAAACCTACAACTTCACAATCTATGGGATTATTGCTTTGATTATATATTGTGCATAATTCACCAACTGCTGCCTTTAATCCCTCAACTTCAATAGTAAGTCCTATAACTTTTTTAACTTTTCCTTCTGATATATATGGGGTTATATCATTTATTTTTTTAAGTGTTTTATTAAAATCTATAGAAATCATATTTCCTCCTATAGTAATTCTTCTTTAACTTTATCTAATACACTATCTATACCCACAATTAATTTTCCACTTTCAGTTTCAATAACTGCATTTCCTTCTTTAACTCCTAAATCAGGAATTATAAAAATCTTTTGAGATAAGTTATTTTTACTAATTTCTTCATCAATATTTTTTTGTAACTCTTCCTTATATAATGGGTTAACCTTTATAGCTAAATCCTTTTTTAAGTCATATTCAGCAATAATGTTATTTAACATAGCTTCCATTAATGTTACATCCTTAAACTTTTCCCTTAATACTTGTTCAGCTATTGATATAGAAATATTAATTATTGATTCTTTATTTTCTTTTATATAACTTTTTGCTTCATTTTTTATATTTAATAATGTGTTATAACCCTCTTGCTTTATTTCTTCACTTTCCTTAATAGCTTTTTCTATATTTTGTTCATAAGATTCTTTATATCCATCTTCATAACCATTTTTTAAACCTTGCTCATATCCTAATTCATAAGCTTTTTTTTCAATTACTTTTGAGTTTTCATTAGCTTCATTTAAAATTTCTTGTTTTTTAAGTTCAGTTTCTTCTATTACTCTTTTATATTCTTCTTTTGCTTCTAAAACTTTCTTTTCTAATTCTTCTTGTTCTTGAAATATTTTATCTGGCATATTAAAAAAATCATTAGAATAAGAGCTTCTTAAACTTAATTTACCTTTTATTTCTGTATTACTATTTCTTAAAACATTAGTTTTAAACAAGTATATCATCCTCCGAGCCCTTATTAATACTAATTACTCCTTCTTGCTCAAGCTTTCTTATAATCTTAACTATATTTCTCTTAGCTTCTTCAACTTGAGAAACTTTAAGTGCCCCAAGTAAGCTTATTTCTTCTCTTAAAGCTTGTGCTGCTCTGCTTGATTGATTTTTTAAAATAATACTTGAAATATTGTCATCTGCACCCTTAAGGGCAATAGCAACATCTTTTATATTTACTTCCTTTAATATCTTTTGAATTGACGTATCATCAATATTTTCAATATCTTCAAATGTAATCATGTTTGCCTTTAGTCTTTCAGCTAAAATATTATTCTTATCCTCTAAGAATTTAATAATGTTCTTTTCTGTTTTACCATCTACCTTTGTTAATATATCAAGCAAACTATCAAATCCATTTGATGAATCTATTTTATTATCTCCTGTAGCAAGTAATTTCTTTTCTAATGCATTATCTACTGCCTTTATTACAATTGGAGAAATATTAGATATTGTTCCAAGCTTTAATGCAACTTCTTGTTGTAACCCCTCATCTAAACTACATATTATTTGAGCTGATTTTTCAACTTGTATATTAGATAATATTATTGCAATTGTTTGTGCACTTTCACCTTGCAAACAAGCTAATATTTCATTTACCTCAGCTTTTCTCGCTGCCATAAATGATTGTGCTGATGTTTCATACTTTATTCCTTCCATTATCTTATTTGTTTTTGAAGCATCAAATGCACCTTGAAATAAAGATTTTGCATAATCTATTCCACCTTGCATTGCAAAATCCTTACTTTTTCTTGCCTCTAAAAACTCTCTCAATATCTTTCTTCTTTCCTCTGCTGTTACCTTATGTAAATTGGCAATTTCTACACCTATTTTTTGTACCTGCTTGTCTGATAAATTTTTAAGTATTTCAGAAGATAATTCAGTTCCCAAAGTCATAAGCAATACTGCTGCTTTTTTTGCACCACTTGTAACTCCTTCATTTATGTCACCTAAATCATAAGCATTTCCACTTTTTACACTGTTATTACTCACTTTTATCTCCTTTTTTTCTTATTCATTTAACCAAGTCTTTATTAATTCTGTAGTTTCATCTGTATTCTTTGAAACAATAAGCTTAATTTCATCCTCTAAGCTTATTTCACTTTCTTCCATAGCAATTTCTCTTTCTATTTTTGCTTCTTTTTCTTTTACTAATTTAGCTATTAAATCTTCTTGTGTTTCTTCAACTTCTTCAATTTCTTCTTTAGTTGATTTTTTCTTCATAAATAACAATACAGCTACAACTGCTATAATTGCTAATGCTATTCCACCTGTCATTAATCCATACTTTAAGAATCCTTCATTCTTTTGTGTTTTATTAGTATCATCATTATTTTTAAATATGCTTTGTCCATCTGTATTAAATGGCATTGCAACAACGCTTAATTGATCTCCTCTAGCATTATCTATACCTAATGCAGAAGAAACCATTTTTTCTACGTTATACATAACATCATCAGAAACTGTTCCATTTATAACAACAGCTGCTGTTAACTTCTTTATTTGTCCCCCACTTGAAACAGTTTTTGTTTCTGTTTTTCCAAGTTCATATTCTATTTTTTCTTCACTTGATGATGACTTATCATTATTTGGTGAAGAAGTAGTAGTCATATTATTATCTACTGGTGAACCTGTTGAATTTTCACTTAATGATGAATTTTGACTTCTACTTTCAGTTTTTATAACCTTATCTGGATTTATTACTAACTCATTTTTTTCAACTGTATCATAATCTAATACAGCATTTACCGTTACCTTTACCTTATCTTTTCCAAATACACCTTCAAGCATATCTAATATTGACTTTTGCAAATCACTGCTAACTTGCTTTTCTGCACTTCTAGAAGATATAGCTTCCTTATTATTTATTGAATTTCCATCTTCATCATAAATTCCTTCTGATAATAAATTCATCCTTTGATCTATAACTTCTACATTTTTCTTTGGTATATTGGTAGTTGAAGCTGATACTAATGACATTATTGATTTTATTTGACTTCTATCCAATTCTTGTCCAGGCTTTAAAGAAACATATACTGCTGCTTTTCCTTCTGTTGTTTCAGTACTAAAAACAGATTCTTTTCCTTGAGTTATATGTACTCTTGTATCTTCAACTTGTGGGAATGTTTTTATGGTTTTTTCAATTTCCCCTTGTATCATCCTAAGCTTCTTTATTTGAAATTCCTCATCTGTCATGGAAAGATTAGAACCTTCATCCATTAATTCAAATCCCTTTGAACCATTTGTTATTGTAGAAGCTAATTGTATTCTTAATTTATCCACCTGTTCTTTTGGAACGTAAATAGTATCTCCATCTATTTTTGTATCAACTCCAGCATCTTCAAGAGCTTTTATAACAGCAGCTGAGTCAGTAGATTCTAATCCTGAATAAAGCACACCATATTTATTTTGTTGCTTATAATTAACACCTAAAGCTATTGATGCTACTATTGCAACTACACCTATACAAATTGCTATTTTTTTGCTTTTATCTAAATTTTTAAATCCACCTATAATTTTTGTTAGAAACTCTTTAACCTTCTGCATCAATTTTACCTCTTAATTTATGCTCCTCTACTCCTATAATTGAAGCTTACTTATTTCTTGGTAAGCTTCAACAGTTTTATTTCTTACCTCTATTAATGCTTGTAAAGATAATACAGACTCCTGCATTGCAAGCATAACCTCATGCATTTCTACATCTTCCCCTTTAATTAATGATTCTATTTTATTATTTGCATTTACTTCAGAATCATTAACTTTGCTTATTGCATCACTTAACACATTTGAAAAACTTGTACCATTTGTTTTTTCTTCTGTTGTATTGCTTATATTTAAATTATTAAGTATTGAATTTGTACCTATTGATTGTATTGCCATTTTATCTCCTCACTTTATTTTCCTATTTCTAAAGCTTTTGAAATCATATTTTTTTGAGCATTTAATGTATCTACATTTGATTCATATGCCCTTGATGCAGATATTAAATCTGACATCTCAATTAATAAATCTACATTTGGATATTCTACATATCCATCTTCATTAGCATCTGCATGGGTAGGGTCATATTCTAATTTCATTTCTGATTTATCATTTTCTATAGATGTTACCTTTACCCCTAACATTCCAAGTTTATTATCATAGTTTTCAGAAAATATAGCAGTTTTTCTTACATATGCTCCACCTTGCTCTGTTCTTGTCGTTCTTGAATTTGCTATATTAGATGAAATTACATCTAATCTTAATCTTTCAGCACTTAATCCACTAGCACTTATTCTCATTCCACTAAATACGCTCATATTACTTACCTTCCTGTTATTACACTTTTAGCCATTGATAACTTTGAATTTGTTAAACTTATTAAGCCATTATACATTAAAGTATTTGCCGCTTGATTAACTTTTTCACTTTCTAAATCAACATTATTTCCATCAGTTCTAACGGCTCCAGAAGTATCAGTTTTAACTTCAATTTTCCCAGTTTTATTTACATTATTTAATGTTTCTTCAAATTTAACATATTTTCTTTTATAATTTGGCGTATTAATATTTGCAATATTATTTGCAATTGTTTTGCTTCTAAGCTGTGCTGCATTTAATCCACTTTTCATAAGATTATATGTTTGCATTTAATTTTCACTCCTTTATTTCCATTTAAACCAGTATTTAAAAGTATTATTTTACTAGAAAAAGTTTATTTGTATGTTTTTCCCTTTATTGTGCAAAATTAAAAATACTACTCTCCGAAGAGAGTAGTATTTTTAATTATCTATCTTAGGTAGAATAATTGCTAAAAAATAAAAAGTATACTTACTCTTCTGCAACTGGTTATTATAAATTAACTATAATTAGTTTCTATACCTTGCATTACTATTTTTAGATTTACCCTTATATATTATTTGCTATAATTATATACTGTAACAAGATTTTTTTCTATACTTTTCGACATTTTTTTATTTTTTTCTACACTTTTTCATTTCTTCATTTTCCATTTTTATTTATTTAATTAAAATTTTTTATATTTTTGCAAAAAAATAAAGACTACCATCAAATTTGACAATAATCTTAATTTATAATTTATATGTAAATATCAATAATTATTCCAGTGCTTATATTTCCATTTTTATTACTATAATTATAATTGCTTATACTTATATTATTTATTATATAATCACTATCTTCTAAATTTTTTTGAAGTTCACTTTCTTGAACTTTTATTTTTGTCTTATTACTTTCAATTTGTTGACTAAGTGCAATAAGCTCTGCCTTATATTGAGACATTTGACTTTTTGAATTACTTATTTTTTCTAATAATTCATTTATTCTATTAATTATTTTTTCTTCATCTTCTAAATAATTTTCTTTATCATTATTTATTTCTTCTATTTTACTTTGCTTTTCTTGAGATTGATTTTTTAAGTTATCAATTTTATTGCTTAATTGTCTTATTTTTATTTTTTGTTTAACTTCTTCTTTTTTTTCACTTTTAATAGCTTGCTCATATTCTTTTCTAGCATATTTTAAAGTATTTTCTATTTGACTAATCTTTTGTTCTTGAGCTTGTATTAAAGATATTTTATCTTGTATATTTCTTTGGTCACTATTTATAATACTTGCTTTTTTTCTTATAGTTTTATATATATCTTGATTTTTACTTTTTGTAATAGTAGTTTTTGAATCTTTATTATTTTCTTGTTCTAACTTTATATTTAAATATTGATTAACATTATTAGAAGAATTTATTTGACTTACCTTATCTTTAATTGTATTCTCAATTTTTATCATTTCATCCCCCTAAATTTAAATTATTATTTACCCATTATAATAAACATATGTGCAAGTGTATTTAAATTATTTTCCTTTAAATATTTATTTATTCTATTTTCTATAAAATTATCATGCTCTGTAACTACAGCATAACTTTGTATTAAGTTTACTACTTTTTCTTCATCCATTTCTTCTTTATAATGTCCACATATTCCTATTAAATTCATTTTTAATATTGCAAATTGAATAACTAACATTATATAAGCATCCATTATTGATTCTTCATTACATGGAAATAAAATTTTAAACATATAATATACTAAGTAATTTTCATATATATATTCATAATTTTCCATAAATTTTCTATAATGCTCATTTAATGCTTCTTCATAACATTCTTTTATTCTATTTAAATTTTCATTTGCTAATTGTAATGAATTTATTATATTTACAAAGTTAGTTTTATATCTTTTGCTATTTATATTTTTATTTATCATTTCAGAATATATATTCATTAAAAATTCTAATTGGGCATCAAACTTATCTTCTTTTATTAATTTTTCTAATAAGTTTTCATAAACACCATTTTCAATTGAAGCCTTATAATTTTCTATAAGGTTTATAACTTCTTCTTTATTATTGCATTGCTCATTTAATTTATTAATAAATAATCCTAAAATAGCTAATCTATTTTCAATAGTAAATCTTCTATCTTGAATTAAACCTATAGAAAATTCTCTTATTTCATTAAAGCATTTTTCATTTATTTTTTTACCTTTATTAGTATTTACAACTTTAATTGCATCCATTTCTTCTTTTATATCAACTATATCTAAATTAAATTCTATAGGATTTTTTCTTAATAAAATATTTCTTGCAACTTCTATACATGATACTGTAAGACATTTTTCTATAGTATTATCAACTAAATTATATACTCTTGGATATGTTCTACAAGTATAACACATATTTTGTGGTCCTAAATTTAAATAAATTTCACATAAACCATCTTTAGAAAACATTGGACATTTTTTATCTATTAAATTAATTTTTGCATAATGTCTATCATGTGTAGATTTTCTAACTCTATTTATATTATTATTTAATTTTTTTGAAAAATCACTTACTGGAAGTTTTTTATATTTATTATAAGTTTTTTTATCTATTGTAATTTTCCAACCCTTGCAACAATTATCTTCACATTTATTTCCTATACATTCAAAATCTTTATAATAATCTATACTTAAAACATTAAACTTTGTCATTTGTTATTCCTCCATTTTTTTATTTTTCCTTATTAATATATAACAACAAATCTTTTTTTATTTATTCTTATATATTAATAAAGGATAAAGCTTTTGCTTTATCCTTATATATTATTAAGATAATTATCTTAATAATTGCATTACACCTTCTGGTTGTGATTTAGCTTGAGACATCATTGCTTGTGCAGCTTGGTTTATTAAGTTTAACTTAGATAAGTTCATCATTTCTTCTGCAACATCAACATCTCTAATTCTTGATTCTGCTGCTGTTAAGTTTTCATTTGAAGTTGTTAAATTAGAAGCTGTTGTTTCTAATCTATTTTGCATAGCACCAAGGTTTGCTCTTGAAGTGTTAACTCTTTCTAAAGCTTTATCTAAGCTCTTTATCATATCATTTGCAGCTGTAGTTCCCTTAGTTCCTTCTTTAGCCATTTTAGTAATTGTATCACCATCTAATCCTAATGATTTCGTGCTAACATTTTCTATTTTAACTTTTAATGTTTGTGAATCTGAAGTATTTGCTCCTACTTGTAAACTAATTTCTTTTCCTGATATTTGTTTTTCAGTTTCTTTTATAGTTCCTATTTTTAAACCTGCTGTTGTAGTATTTTGCTCTATATCTGCTTCAACAGTAAGTTTAATACTCTTCCCATTTGAATCAGTTATTGTTATTGTAGATCCCTTGCTTATTTTACCATTATCATCTAAACCATCAGCTGCTATTCCATATTTAGGATTACCATCTAAAGTTATAGTTGCTGATGGGTTATTATTTTTAGCTTCTGTTTTTATTTTTAGTTCTGTACCAACAAAATCATCAAAATCAAATCCATCTTGAATTTCTATATTAGATATTTTTCCTGCAACTTTTTCAACATCATGTCCATTTTCAACTCTTACTGTATTTGTTCCATTTAATAAATCTTTTCCATTAAATTGAGTTGATTCTGCAATTCTATCAATTTCCTCATGTAATTGAGTTAATTCTTCACTTATCTTAGCTCTATCAGAACCAGTGTTTGTTTCATTTGCACCTTGAACTGCTAATTCTCTCATTCTTTGAACAATGTTTCCAACTTCTTCAATTGCACCTTCTGCAGTTTGAACTACTGAAATACCATCTTGAGTGTTTTGAGATGCTTGGTCTAAACCTCTAATTTGGCTTCTCATTTTTTCAGATATAGCTAATCCTGTAGCATTATCTGCTGCCTTGTTGATTTTTAATCCTGAAGATAATTTCTCCATTGAGCTTCCAGCTAAAGCTGTGTTTTTAGTTGCACTGTTTAATGCTGTCATAGCATTTAAGTTAGTATTAATTCTCATTTGTTTACTCTCCTTAGTTTTTCTTATTTGACATCCTTGTCTTTTTGGCTTTTTTGCCTTACATATTTATATATCGGTTAATAAATTTAATACTTTATACTTTTTTTAAAAAATATTAAAATTATTTTTATTTATAATAACTTTTATTATTTTAATAACTGTATTACAGCTTCTGGTTGAGATTTTGCTTGCACCATTATTGCTTGATTTGCTTGAATTATTAAATTTATTTTTGATAAATTCATTATTTCTTTTGCAACATCTACATCTCTAATTCTTGATTCTATTGAAGTTAAGTTTTCATTCATAGTATTTAAGTTAGATGAAGCTGTTTGCAATCTATTTTGCATTGCACCAAGGTTCCCCCTTGAAACATTAACTCTTTCTAAAGCATCATCTAAATTATCTATCATTTTTGTAGCAGCTTCTGTTCCTTTACTGCCTTCTTTTTTCATATTTGATATATCAGCTTTGCTTATTTCCAATGATTCTGTGCTCATGTTATCTATTTTAACTTTTAATGTTTGAGAGCTATCTGAATTTGCTCCAATTTGCAACTTAATTTCTTTTCCCTTTATTTCTTTTTCTTTAAGTGCTACATTTATCATTTTAACTTGAGTTGCAATATTTAAATCTATTTCTTGTTTAACAGCAAATTTAATATATTTTCCATTTGAATCATTTATAGTTATTGTAGCACCAGGTTGTACTTTTTGATTAACCATATTATCTACAGAAACCTTATAATTAATATTTTTTCCAGGCTCAAAACTAATCTCACCTTGTTTATGACTTACAAAGCCTAATCCTCCAAGGTCTAAATCACTAAAATCAAATCCCCTTTGAACTTGTATTTTAGAAATTTGATCATTCATTGCTGCACCTTTTGTAATAGTATATTGCTTTTCAATTCTTATCACAGTTTGTCCATTTAATAAGTCTTTTTCATTAAATTGAGTTGAGTTTGATATTCTATCAATTTCTTCATGTAACTCATTTAATTCTATTACTATTTTTTCTCTATCTTCTCCAGAATTACTTTCATTTGCACATTGAACAGATAATTCTCTCATTCTTTGAACTATATTTCCAACTTCCTCAATAGTCCCTTCTGCTGTTTGAAGCATTAAAATACCATCTTGTGCATTTTGTTCTGCTTGATTTAACCCTCTTATTTGACTTCTCATCTTTTCAGATATAGCTAATCCAGCTGCATCATCTGCAGCTTTATTAATGCTTAACCCTGAAATTAATTTTTTCATTGAATTTCCAGATGAAGAAACATTTTTATTAGAGTTTTTTATTGCCTTCATGGCATTTAAGTTTGTGTTAATCCTCATTTTTATACTTTTCCTAAGTTATTATTTGACATCCTTGTCTTTTGTTTATGATTTTAACCTTTTATACTTTTCTTGAAAAAATATTTAAGTTGTTTTTATTCATATTAGCATAAGCAGTATTAACAGTTTTGTTTAATTTATATTCACTTAATTCTTTTCTCACTGATAGTATTTGAGATTTTAATTTTATTTTTATTTTTTCATCATACTCATAAATTTTTTCAGTATTATAAGCTTCTTTAAAAGATTTTAATTCCTCATCTTTTAAATTATTAATTAATTCTTGCCTTTTATTTAACTCAATAGCTAATTTTTTTTCATCAACTTCTTTTGCACTAACTATTTCTAAAATTTTTTCTGATATGCTTTTATATAAATTTATCATAAATATTTTCCTTAACTACTCATACTATTTATTAAGTAATTCATTTGAGAATTTAAAGTATTCATACTAGATTCTAATGATGCAAATTTTGCATATAATTCTTCTTGTCTTTCTTGCATCTTAGCTTTTAATTCTTTTATACGTTCTTCTTGTTTTTTAATTTGCTCAGAAAAAAGGTTATTTGCTGCTGTTGATGTTTTTTCTATACCTGCTTTTTTAGCAAATACACTACCAGAGCTTCCTGCATAATTATAAGTTACTTTTTTTATTTTTTCTAAACCAGCTGTTGTTGCTTTATAAACTAATTCTCCATTTTCTTTTAATGCTTTGCTAAATTTTTCTTCATCTAAAGAAAGTTGCCCTGGCTTGTTATAATCTGAAACAGAATTTATTCCTATATCGCTTAAGCTTATGCCTAATCCTTCTAATTCACCATAAACTGCACCTTTCATATCTTCAATAAATTTTCTTAATTCATTATCATTTCTTAAAACTCCAGCTTTTGCTTTCTTTTCCCAATTTTCAATTTCCTTTTCGCTCATTTCTTCTTTTTGAGCTTCTGTTAAAGGTGGATAATCTGAATTTTTCTTTTGAGTAACTAAATCATAAACATTATCCATCATAGAATTATATTCATCTATAAATGCTTTCATTTTATCTACTGTAGATTTTGTGTCTTGTGTTGAAGTTATTGATGCAGTTTCACCAACATTAGTTCCATGTAAATTATATGTAATTCCATCTAAAGTAAAAGTATTACTATCATTTTCCATGTTTTGTCTAATAATATTTCCAAAGCTATCTTTAACATTAACTAAAGAGTTTTGCCCATTTGCACTTGCTTCAATTCCTAAAGCATCTAATGGATTTTTTCCTCTTACTTCAACATAACTACCATTATCTTCTTTAACTAAAGATACTATATCAATTTTGCTATCAGCACCAGTTGTTTTAGCTTCTATGCTAAATTTTCCTGTCATTTCACTAAATGTAGCCTTTACTTCACCATTACAACTTTCATTTATTTTCTTTACTAGGGTTTCTATAGTATCATCTTTTTCTATAGTTATTTCTTTAGTGCCTTTTTTTACTGTTATTTCTTTATTTTCATCATTAGGATCTTTTGTTTTTTCTTCTCCATAATTTATTTTAAAAGTAGCTCCCTCTTCTAAACCTAAATCTGATAATTTAGTTGATTTTGTTAATCCTTCAACATTACTGCTTAATTTAGGTGCTGTAGCAAGTTGAGTTACTTCAAATTTATAATTAACTTCACTTGCCCCTGCACTAGCACTTGCTGTAATAACACTGCTATTTGAGCTATTTATAGTTATACTTGAAAAAACTTTACTGCTTAAAATATAATCTGATGATGTTGCACTAAAATATTTATCATATAATCCTTTAACATCTTTTATTACATCTCTATAAATTTCTTGTTGCCATACTTGTGTTTGCTTTTTTTGTTCTGCTTTATCAACTTTGCTTTGCTCACCAGTAATCATATTTGTTACCATTTCATCAATATCCATACCAGTTGCTAAACCTGTTATTCTATTAGAATTAATTGTATTCATTTAATCACCCCTTATAATCCTTTTGATTTTTTACTTACCTCATACCAAGTATCTCTTACATTTTCAATAAGAGGTAAAATTTCATCAATAATCTCTACATCTTTTTTAATATTTGCTTCTATTAACCTTGATTTTATGTATTCATAAACTTTATATAAATCTTCATATACTTGTCCAGCACTTTTATCCAAAGTTACCATAAGTTCTGTGAAAATATCTTGAACTCTTACTAATTCATTATGTGCTCTTGTTATATCTTTTTTTTCAATTGCTAATCTTGCAATTTTAGTATATTTAACTGCACCATCAACAAGCATTAAAAGCAATTGTTGCTTTGATGCCATTTTTACACTATTTTGCTTGTATGCATTATATGGATTTGAGCTTGCCATTTTGTATTCCTCCTACTTAAATTCCTTTAAAATATCTAAATTTCCGCTTATTGCTTCTTTATTTTCTTCTTTTACTCTTTCAAAAACTTCTTTTCTAAGTATAGTAATATCCCTAGGTGCTGAAATTGCTAACCTTACGCTACCATCTTCAACTTTAACTATTTTAATTTCTATATCATCACCAATTAATAATGATTCATCTTTTCTTCTAGTAATAACTAACATATATTAATCTCTCCTTATTAAAGGATGTTTAGTTTTATATTCACTATTTTGCATTATAAATTGCTTTGCTAAATTATTTTTTACATTTATGATTAAAGGTGCTTGTAAATTCATTGTGCTACTTTTCAAGTCTTTACCAAGAGTTATTATACTTAAAACAAGCACCTCTTCTGAACTTTTTATTTCTAGTTCTTTTATAATTTCATCTGTTAAATCAAATCCATAATCACTATAAACTTCAAAAGGACTAATAGTAACAAAACTAACTTCTCCATTCTTTGCTTCTAATATTTTGAATTTATCATTATCCTTTAAACTTTTTATAGTAAAATCATTAATATTATCAAAACCTGGTATACCTTTCTTAAATATTACATCCATATTATTATTCCCCTATCTTAAATAATCTAATATAGTATTATTAAATATTTTTGCTGTAACTTGTAAACTTGCAGTATAAACCATTTCTGCTGATTTATATTTAATAAATGCATCTGCAACATCAACATCTTGAATATTTGAAAGAACACCTTTCATTTCTATTTTATTTTCTTCATTTGTATTTTTTATAGTTTGAATTGTATTGCTTCTTGCCCCAACTACAGAACGTTGATTTAAAATATCACTTAAATATGAATCTAATTTTTTTGATAGTTCACCAAGCTTTTCAAAATCAGCAGTATCTCCTTTTAAAGCATCTGATACTTCTTCAAATATATCAAAAGCATCACCAGAATTGCTTACTTCATTTATATTTAAGTTATAATTAAAATTTATTCCATTTGATACACTTACATTTAAGTTATCGCTTAATCCTTTATTAGGTTTTCCTTCATCATTAGTATTTCTAAAAACTAATGATACTGTTCCATCATTTTCATCAACATTTACTTTTACAGGTGGCTCATCTGTTATACTTCCACCAAATATATACTTTCCACCATAGCTAGTGTTAAAAGCTTCTCCTATTTGCTTTATTTTTTCATTAACTTCTGAAGAAACTGCCTTCATTTCATCTTTGCCAAAAGTACCACTTATAGAAGTTAAAAGTGTTTTTATTTCACTACTAAGTGTTCCTACTTTATCTAATGCATTATCTGTCATATCTAACCATCCATTAACTTCATCAACATTAGAATTATATCTTTCTATATCTGATATTTCATTATTTAAGTTCATTATTTTTACAGCCTTAAGTGGGTCATCAGATACTTTATTTACTTGATTTCCTGTGCTTATTTGGTTATTTATTTTGTTCATTCCTTGAAGATTTTTTTGAACATCTTTTAAATAACTATTCATCATATTATTGCTAGTTACCCTCATTTACTTTATCCTCCGTTTATTTAACTGCTTTATTTGATGCTAATATTTTATATATACTAACTCATTTACCTTATCTAACTAATTTATTTCTTTTATTTAATTGCTTTATTATTTGGTATTAACAATTTATAATTATTAACTCAATTTATCTTATCTAACTAATCCATTTACAACTACATCTAATAATGAATCTATTGTTGACATTACTTTTGCATTTGCACTATATGTATGTTGAAGCTGTACTAAGCTTATCATTTCTTCATCTAATGAAACTCCAGACACACTACTTCTTGAACTATCTATGTTTTCTAAAAGCTTACTTTGATTGCTTTCATCTCTTATAACTGCTGCAGATGATTGTCCTAAATCTTGTATCATACTATTATAAAAAGTATTTATAGTCATATCTTTTCCATTAATATTTATTTTTTCTGATTTTAATTCATAAACTTTAAGAGCTATATCTGCTGTAACATTAATTTTTTCTGGTTCTTGTAACATTTCTGGATTTATAGAAATAAGTTCTCCATCTTTCGCTTTAAATATCTCTTGTCCTGCTGCCTTGTTTACATTACTTGTAATAGTATTTGATAATTGTTTTAAACCCTCTTTGTATTTGTTTATTTCTTGCTTCATGGAAAGTGTTCCTTCTAACTCACCAGAAATTTTAACTCCTGATTTTGTTAAATCATCTAAAGTAACTTTTCCATTTGCATCATAAGCTTTTTTTAATGTAGCTTTTACATCTTTATCATTTATATTTAATTTAAAGCTTAAATTATCTAATAATTGGTCTCTTTGATCTAAAAAATCATTAGGACTTTTTCCTGAACCTTGAATTATTTTTATATTTTTTTCAAGCTTATCAAGTTGTGAAAGCATTGAGTTTACTTCATCCATTATATATTCTGATTGTTTATCTAAACCTTCTTCTAAACTTTCTAATCTCTTAAAGGCACTATTAATACTATTAGATAAGTATTTTCCATTTTCTATTACAACACTTTTTACACCAGAACTTTGTGGGTCTTTTGATAATTCACTCCAACTATTAAAAAAGCTATTTAATGAAGAAGATATTGCAGTATCTGATGGTTCATTAAATATGCCTTCTATATTTTTAAAGTATTCATATTTTACACTTGTGCTTCCATATTGATGACTTTCACTTCTATATTGATAGTCATAAAATGAATTTCTTATTCTTGTTACATTATCTATTTGTGCACCTGTTCCTATTTGCCCTGCACCAAAGTTACTATTTTTTCCTGGCATACTATAAGGACTGCTTGCACTTTGATTTACTCTTTGTCTTGAATATCCTGGTGTATTTATATTACTTATATTATGTGAAGTTGTTTGTATTGCAACTTGACTTACATTCATTCCTGATTTTGCTGTATTAAGGGTTGATAATAATCCTGACATAACTTTTCCTCCTGCTATCTTCCTACTTTTCCATAAGCATTATATGTATTAACACTTTTTGATGGCTTTATAACATTAATCATTTTATTTGTAAAAAATAATCTTTGTTTTATTAAAGTATTATTAATGTCTTTTTGCTTTTGTAAATTAGTAAGAAGTTCTTTCATTTCATTATAAACATTAGTAATATGTTCATCATCTGTATTTTTTATAAAATTATTAAATTCTTCTTCACTTGCAATATTTCTTCTTTTTATTTCAATAGTTGCTAGCTTTTTTCCCTCTTCTTCTATATCTTCTGCTATTTTTCCTAATGCAATAACATCTTTATTTAAAACTAAGTTGTATTGTTCATCTAATAATTTCAACAAATTTTGTAATATCTTTTTTTGCTCAAAAATAATTACTTTTAATTCAGAATTCATTTACTACACTCCCGTTTTTAATTTGTAAAACAGTTTCAAGTGACAAGTTATGGTTGAAATTTCTTAGGAAATTTCTTAAATTTATATTTTCAGAAACTCCCTAATGAGTTTTATACTTAACTCCTAACTAATACTTTTATCTAATTTGTAGTTTTTAAAACAGTTTTAAGTGACAAATTATAATTTTTGTATTAAATTCTAAGGAATTTCTTAAATTTATATTTTCAAAAATTCAGCCTAAGCTGATTTTTTTCCTTAACTTGCCACTTGTCACTTACTAAGCTTGCCACTTACTAAGCTTGCCACTACTTTAGTATGGCTTTTGCTAAGCTTCTTGAATCTATATTATATGTTCCACTTTTTATCCTTTGTTTTATTTCATTAATCTTTTCTAAATTTACTTCTTCATTGTCGTTATTTATCTTATTTAAGTATTTGGCATCTTTTGATATTTCTACTTTATCTTTTAGTTGTTTACTTCCCATTTCTATCTTTGTATGTTGTTTTTGTTTATTATACATATTCACCGCATTATTTGCCATTACAGAATTTATCTTCATATTTAATATACCTCCATTCTTTCATGGACTTATTCCTAAGTTTAATTATCGGCTTATCTTTAATTATGTTTAGCTTTTATAAAAAATTTATGAAAATAATTATTTATTTTAAAGTAAAAGGGGATATTTTATATTGTGGTACTTTTATGATATGAATGGACAAGTTATTACTGATATTTATTATTAGTATTTTACGGATGGACAAGTTGTTGCTATTACTGTTATTTCTTATTTGGAACTTTATCGGTAACAAACCCCATTATTAGTTATATTTATTATTTTAAATTTTATTGATAAACAACTATTATTATTGCTGTTAACAAAAAAGGGATGTAGCACTAAAAATTTTATACTCAATATATTGTTTTAAAAAATAAAAATCAACACAATATATTGTAGTATTTATTCTTAATGCGACATCCCCCTTTAAATATGTAAAACTTATTCATGTATTAAATTAAAATCTATTATTCTAACAGATATCTTATCTTCTATCTTTATGCTTTCACCAGAAGCAACATATTTATCATTAACATAAATATCTAAATTTTCATCTATAGTTTTATCTAAGAAAATAATGTCACCTTCTTGTAAGTTCACTATATCCTTTATGTTTTTTTTACATTTTCCTAAAATAACACTAACATCTAACTTTGAATTTAATATAGCAGCCTTACTTTCAAATGGTGTTATTTCTTTTTTATTTAATGTTTCAAATTCTACTTCATATAAATTTTCTTTTGTCATACTTTCACCACTTTTCTACATTATATTTTGTCATAATTTAATATATTGATTATGAAATTTCATAGTATTATTTATAAATATCTATTAATAAACCTTGTATTATGTCAATTGTTGAAGATATATCTAAGTTTTCTTTTTCTTCACTTAATAATTCATTAGTTAAGCTTTCTAATTTTTCATTAATAGTTTCAACTGTAGAATAATATTGATTTTCCCAAAATCCTATATTTTTATTTAATGTATAAGTATAATCTACTACTGCTTTTAAGTAATTTTTAATAGTTGTCTTATAATTTTTAACATCCACATAGCTTTTTGTTAAAATTAATTTATTTCCTTTTTTCTTAATGTCTTTTATATAATTTTCAAGTTCTTCTTTAGTTGCAGATTTATAGGATTTCATGAAGTTTTCTGAAAAACCACTTTTATTAGAAACAACTTTATCTTTAATTCCTATAGTTCTACTTGGTTGTATCCCTCTAATTTCCATTTGCAAAACCTCTATAATAACTCATTACTTTTGGAACATAATTTTGTGTTTCTTTTGGCATTTTATAAATATCAGCCATTGATTTAACTCCTCTATTCATCATTCTTGTAGGCCCACCATTATAAGCCATAAGTGCCATTTCAACATCACCATTGTATCTATCTATGTATTCTTTTATATGTTTTACTCCACCTTCAATATTTTGTTCTATATTAAATGGATCTTCCACACCTAAATCTCTGCAATTTTCAGGCATTAATTGCATAAGCCCCTTTGCCCCTGCTGAAGATACAACATTAGGATCAAAGTTTGATTCTGTTTTTATTATTGCTTTTACTAAATTAGAATCAACTCCATATTTATTAGAATATACTTGAACTGCATTTTCTATTCTTTCATCTACAGTTAAATTTGATACATCTGCTGCTACATAATTTTTATTACTTATATTTCCAGCGTTTAATATTGAATTATTATATGTATTAAATATTCCTTCTAATGAAACTTTTTCACTTTCATTTTTTACTGTTTTATTTTTTTGACTTATTGCATTAAGTAAACTAGTAAACATTATGTTAAATGCACTTGAAGTAGAACTTGAATCTGATGTTGAAGTTAACCCATTAATAGAGCTAAGTCCTAAAATTGATTCTAATCCTGAGTTACATTTACATCCAGAAAGACTGCTTAAATCACTTATTGAGCTTGTATTTGTACTACTTGTTTTGTTAAGATTCTTAAGTTGTAAAATAGTATTTATATTATTTAATCCTTGTATGCTACCTGACATTTAATCACCTCAAAACGTTAATACTTTAATTATACGGATTGTATATGTAAAAGTTAAGACTAATTATAAAAAAATATCTTTCAAACAAAATCATATTTTTACAATTTTGTTTGAAAGATATTAATTAATATTCTCTTGCTTCTTCTTCTTCATCAAGAACTCTAATTGCACCTTGTGCTAATGCTAATAACTCATCCTCTCCTGGATAAACTGTTAAATTGCTAATCCAATTAACATTTTCTTTAATTGCATTAATTACTACTGGTGAATAAGCAATTCCCCCTGTTAATATTATTGTGTCAAGCTTACCTTTAAGAACAACAGACATTTCACCTATAGCTTTTGAAATTTGATAAATAAATGCATCAAAAATTAATTTTGCATGATTATCACCTTCTTCTATAGCCTTTAAAACATCCCTAACATCATTAGTATTAAGGTATGCAACATATCCACCCTTACCTACTATTTTACTATATACTTCTGATTCAGTATATTTTCCACTAAAACATAGTTTAACTAAATCTCCAACTGGAACTGAACCTGCTCTTTCTGGTGAAAATGGTCCATCACCATCTAATGTATTATTTACATCAATAACTTGTCCATTCTTATGAGCAGCAACTGATACCCCTCCACCCATATGAACTACAACAAGATTTAATTCATCATATTTTTTATTATTTTCTTTTGCATATCTCTTTGCTACTGCTTTTTGATTTAATGCATGAAAAATACTTCTTCTTGGAAGTTCAGGCATACCAGAAATTCTAGCTATATCCTGTAACTCATCAACAACAACTGGATCAACTATAAATGATTTTATTCCAACTTCTTTTGCAATTTCATGAGCTAAAATTCCACCTAAGTTAGAAGCATGTTGACCTGACACTCCAACTTTTAAGTCTTCTAATAATTTATCTGTTACTTCATAAGTTCCACCTGGAATTGGTCTAAGCATACCTCCCCTTCCAACAATAGCATCTAATGAATTAACATCTATATTATTTTCTTTTAAAACTTTCATTATAACTTCTTTTCTAAAGCCCTTTTGGTCAAAAATAGTATCATACTTTCCTATTTCTTCTGCTGAATGTCTCAATGTTTCAACTAAAACTTCCTTTTCTCCTGAATACACACCTATTTTAGTAGATGTTGAACCTGGATTTATTATTAATAATTTATATGCCATAATTCTCACTCCCCGCTTATATTTAGTTTGTAGTTAGTAGTTCTTAAATAGTGACAAGTGGCAAGTTGTGAATGAAATTCCCCTAGTTAGTTTTTAGTTTTTAGTGAGTAGTTTTTAGTTATGGATGAAATTTCTTTTGGCATTTCTTAAATTTATATTTTCTAAAATTCAGCATAAACTGAATTTTTTCCTTAACTACTAACTTCTAACTACTAACTATTCTGAACCTAAATTGAATTTTTTCCCTAACTTGTCACTTGAAACTTGTCACTTGAAACACTTGCTACTAACTGCTAACTATTTTTCCTTTCTGAAACTAATGCTGCTAATGCAATTGAATTTACTTTTGTTTCAAAACTATCTGCTCTTGAAGTTAAAATAACTGGAGCTGATGTTCCAACTAATATACCACCATTTTTAGTTTTTGCTGTATAAGTTAAAGATTTATACATAACATTTGCTACATCTATATCATGAAGTAATAATACATCTGCTTTTCCTGCAACTGGACCAGTTACTCCTTTATGATGTGATGCTTCTTCTGATAATGCATTATCTAATGCTAATGGCCCATCAACAATACATCCTTTAATTTGTCCTCTATCACTCATCTTAGATAAAAGTGCTGCATCTATAGTTGCAGGCATATCTGGATTTACAACTTCAACAGCACAAACTGGAGCAACCTTTGGATTTTCTATTCCACAAGCCTTAGCTACCATTACAGAATTATTTATAATTTGTACCTTTTGTTTTAAATCTGGATAAGTATTAAATGCTGCATCTGTTAATAAAATTAATCTATCAATTCCTTCTATTTCAAAAACAGATACATGTGACATTAATTTACCAGTTCTTAATCCAACTTCTTTATTTAATACACTTCTTAAAAATGTAGCCGTATCAACTAATCCCTTCATAACCATATCAGCTTGACCACTTGATACTAATTCAATTGCCTTTAATGCTGCTTTTTTTACATCAGCTTCATGAACTATTTCAAAGCTACTTAAATCCATATCTATTTTTGTAGCAACTGCTTCTATTTTTTCTCTATCCCCAACTAAAATTGCATCAGCAATTCCTCTATCTTTAGCAGCTTTAACTGCTTCTAAAACTGGTTCATCTTGTGCTACTGCTACTGCTAATTTTTTAGTTTTTGCTACTTTTAATTTAGTTAATAAATCATCAAAATTTTTGCTCATTACACACCTCTCATATATATGAATTTATCAATATTCTCTTTAAACAAAATTACAATTTTATTTAATTAATGAAAATTTTACCTATATATTATTTTATCAGAGTTTTTTATTAAAACTTAAATTTTCAGAAAACTTTTAGTTAGTTTTTAAACAGTGACAAGTGGCAAGTTATGGATGATATTCCTTGGGGAATTTCTTAAACTTTATATTTTATAAAATTCAGCGCAAGCTGAATTTTTTCCTTAACTTGTCACTTGAAACTTATCACTTCCCATTTGAAACACTTGTCACTTGAAATTTGTTACTAACTCCTAACTAAATTGTATTTTGTTATAAATAAAAATATCAATTAACGAAAAAAATGACAAACTCATGTTTTTACATAAGTTTGCCAATTGAAAACTTTAAAATCCTTAGTCTTCTTGAAATTATAATTTATCTATTTCATCTTCTGATAAATTGGTTACCTTTGCAATTGTATTAGTATCTAGTCCATTCAACTTCATATTTCTTGCTATTTTTATTTTTTCTTCCTCTCTCCCCTTTTCTATTCCTTTTCTCTCTGCTGCATTTAATTCACTCATTTTATCCCTTAAAGAATTTGCTCTCATATCATATAGCTCCCTTTGAGTACTATCATTACTCATTCGTATAAGTTCATCTTTTGCTTGTCGGATTTCTTCTATGCTTAACTCTAACCCTCTAACTTTTTCACTTTCCGGATCTTTTAAAAATTCTGTCCATGCAACAAGCATATCTTTTTCATCACTTGAATCCTGTAACTTTGGAATTTCTATAAAATGAACTTCCATAATATCTGTTAATTCTTCATTACTTTCAATTTCCTTAAATCTATATCCTGTATGGAAATTATCAGTTTTAAGATATTTAAAATTAAGAATATTAATGCACACTGTTCTTACTAATTTTGAATAATCTTCTTTTTCATTTAACTGCTCTTCATACATTTTACTTAAATAATATAAACTTCTTTTTACCATATTATTTTCATTTTTTAGTTGTATTTCAATATTAATTATTTCATCATTACTTGTTGTTGCTTTTACATCTAATCTTGAATATTTATCTTCAATATATTGCTTTTCTATGTCTGTTTTTTTTATATCAACATTTACTATTTTCTTTTTTGCTTTTAAGGTTGCATTTAAAAATGATATTAATATTTCTGGATGATTTGGTGAACCAAATATATTTTTAAATACAAAATCTACTTTAGGATCTAATAAACCTTTACTCATAACTTTCTCCCATCAATATAATTATTATCTATTTTAATTATATCCCACATTAAATATGTTATAAATAAAAATATCAATTAACGAAAAAAGTGACAAACTCATGTTTTTACATAAGTTTGCCACTTAAAAAATTTAAAATCCATAGCACTCTTAAAACTATAATTTATCTATTTCATCTTCTGATAAATTAGTTATCTTTGCAATTGTATTAGTATCTAGTCCACTTAACTTCATATTTCTCGCTATTTCTATTTTTTCTTCTTTTCTACCTTCTTCTATTCCTTCTTTTCTACCTTCCTCTCTTCCCTTTTCTATTCCTTTTCTCTCTGCTGCATTTAATTCACTCATTTTATCCCTTAAAGAATTTGCTCTCATATCATATAGCTCCCTTTGAGTACTATCATTACTCATTCGTATAAGTTCATCTTTTGCTTGTCGGATTTCTTCTATGCTTAACTCTAACCCTCTAACTTTTTCACTTTCCGGATCTTTTAAAAATTCTGTCCATGCAACAAGCATATCTTTTTCATCACTTGAATCCTGTAACTTTGGAATTTCTATAAAATGAACTTCCATAATATCTGTTAATTCTTCATTACTTTCAATTTCCTTAAATCTATATCCTGTATGGAAATTATCAGTTTTAAGATATTTAAAATTAAGAATATTAATGCACACTGTTCTTACTAATTTTGAATAATCTTCTTTTTCATTTAACTGCTCTTCATACATTTTACTTAAATAATATAAACTTCTTTTTACCATATTATTTTCATTTTTTAGCTGTATTTCAATATTAATTATTTCATCATTACTTGTTGTTGCTTTTACATCTAATCTTGAATATTTATCTTCAATATATTGCTTTTCTATGTCTGTTTTTTTTATATCAACATTTACTATTTTCTTTTTTGCTTTTAAGGTTGCATTTAAAAATGATATTAATATTTCTGGATGATTTGGTGAACCAAATATATTTTTAAATACAAAATCTACTTTAGGATCTAATAAACCTTTACTCATAACTTTCTCCCATCAATATAATTATTATCTATTTTAATTATATCCCACATTAAATATGTTATAAATAAAAATATCAATTAACGAAAAAAGTGACAAACTCATGTTTTTACATAAGTTTGCCACTTAAAAAATTTAAAATCCATAGCACTCTTAAAACTATAATTTATCTATTTCATCTTCTGATAAATTAGTTATCTTTGCAATTGTATTAGTATCTAGTCCACTTAACTTCATATTTCTCGCTATTTCTATTTTTTCTTCTTTTCTACCTTCTTCTATTCCTTCTTTTCTACCTTCCTCTCTTCCCTTTTCTATTCCTTTTCTCTCTGCTGCATTTAATTCACTCATTTTATCCCTTAAAGAATTTGCTCTCATATCATATAGCTCCCTTTGAGTACTATCATTACTCATTCGTATAAGTTCATCTTTTGCTTGTCGGATTTCTTCTATGCTTAACTCTAACCCTCTAACTTTTTCACTTTCCGGATCTTTTAAAAATTCTGTCCATGCAACAAGCATATCTTTTTCATCACTTGAATCCTGTAACTTTGGAATTTCTATAAAATGAACTTCCATAATATCTGTTAATTCTTCATTACTTTCAATTTCCTTAAATCTATATCCTGTATGGAAATTATCAGTTTTAAGATATTTAAAATTAAGAATATTAATGCACACTGTTCTTACTAATTTTGAATAATCTTCTTTTTCATTTAACTGCTCTTCATACATTTTACTTAAATAATATAAACTTCTTTTTACCATATTATTTTCATTTTTTAGCTGTATTTCAATATTAATTATTTCATCATTACTTGTTGTTGCTTTTACATCTAATCTTGAATATTTATCTTCAATATATTGCTTTTCTATGTCTGTTTTTTTTATATCAACATTTACTATTTTCTTTTTTGCTTTTAAGGTTGCATTTAAAAATGATATTAATATTTCTGGATGATTTGGTGAACCAAATATATTTTTAAATACAAAATCTACTTTAGGATCTAATAAACCTTTACTCATAACTTTCTCCCATCAATATAATTATTATCTATTTTAATTATATCCCACATTAAATATGTTATAAATAAAAATATCAATTAACGAAAAAAGTGACAAACTCATGTTTTTACATAAGTTTGCCACTTAAAAAATTTAAAATCCATAGCACTCTTAAAACTATAATTTATCTATTTCATCTTCTGATAAATTAGTTATCTTTGCAATTGTATTAGTATCTAGTCCACTTAACTTCATATTCCTTGCTATTTTTATTTTTTCTTCTTTTCTACCTTCTTCTCTACCTTCCTCTCTTCCCTTTTCTATTCCTTTTCTCTCTGCTGCATTTAATTCACTCATTTTATCCCTTAAAGAATTTGCTCTCATATCATATAACTCCCTTTGAGTACTATCATTACTCATTCGTATAAGTTCATCTTTTGCTTGTCGGATTTCTTCTATGCTTAACTCTAACCCTCTAACTTTTTCACTTTCCGGATCTTTTAAAAATTCTGTCCATGCAACAAGCATATCTTTTTCATCACTTGAATCCTGTAACTTTGGAATTTCTATAAAATGAACTTCCATAATATCTGTTAATTCTTCATTACTTTCAATTTCCTTAAATCTATATCCTGTATGGAAATTATCAGTTTTAAGATATTTAAAATTAAGAATATTAATGCACACTGTTCTTACTAATTTTGAATAATCTTCTTTTTCATTTAACTGCTCTTCATACATTTTACTTAAATAATATAAACTTCTTTTTACCATATTATTTTCATTTTTTAGCTGTATTTCAATATTAATTATTTCATCATTACTTGTTGTTGCTTTTACATCTAATCTTGAATATTTATCTTCAATATACTGCTTTTCTATGTCTGTTTTTTTTATATCAACATTTACTATTTTCTTTTTTGCTTTTAAGGTTGCATTTAAAAATGATATTAATATTTCTGGATGATTTGGTGAACCAAATATATTTTTAAATACAAAATCTACTTTAGGATCTAATAAACCTTTACTCATAACTTTCTCCCATCAATATAATTATTATCTATTTTAATTATATCCCACATTAAATATGTTATAAATAAAAATATCAATTAACGAAAAAAGTGACAAACTCATGTTTTTACATAAGTTTGCCACTTAAAAAATTTAAAATCCATAGCACTCTTAAAACTATAATTTATCTATTTCATCTTCTGATAAATTAGTTATCTTTGCAATTGTATTAGTATCTAGTCCACTTAACTTCATATTTCTTGCTATTTCTATTTTTTCTTCTTTTCTACCTTCTTCTATTCCTTCTTTTCTACCTTCTTCTCTACCTTCCTCTCTTCCCTTTTCTATTCCTTTTCTCTCTGCTGCATTTAATTCACTCATTTTATCCCTTAAAGAATTTGCTCTCATATCATATAGCTCCCTTTGAGTACTATCATTACTCATTCGTATAAGTTCATCTTTTGCTTGTCGGATTTCTTCTATGCTTAACTCTAACCCTCTAACTTTTTCACTTTCCGGATCTTTTAAAAATTCTGTCCATGCAACAAGCATATCTTTTTCATCACTTGAATCCTGTAACTTTGGAATTTCTATAAAATGAACTTCCATAATATCTGTTAATTCTTCATTACTTTCAATTTCCTTAAATCTATATCCTGTATGGAAATTATCAGTTTTAAGATATTTAAAATTAAGAATATTAATGCACACTGTTCTTACTAATTTTGAATAATCTTCTTTTTCATTTAACTGCTCTTCATACATTTTACTTAAATAATATAAACTTCTTTTTACCATATTATTTTCATTTTTTAGCTGTATTTCAATATTAATTATTTCATCATTACTTGTTGTTGCTTTTACATCTAATCTTGAATATTTATCTTCAATATATTGCTTTTCTATGTCTGTTTTTTTTATATCAACATTTACTATTTTCTTTTTTGCTTTTAATGTTGCATTTAAAAATGATATTAATATTTCTGGATGATTTGGTGAACCAAATATATTTTTAAATACAAAATCTACTTTAGGATCTAATAAACCTTTACTCATAACTTTCTCCCATCAATATAATTATTATCTATTTTAATTATATCCCACATTAAATATGTTATAAATAAAAATATCAATTAACGAAAAAAGTGACAAACTCATGCTTTTACATAAGTTTGCCACTTTCCCCTTGTCACTCCTAACTGTAGTAGTATTTTTCTATAATTCTTTCTGCAACTTTTATTCCATCTACTGCTGCTGATACTATTCCGCCAGCAAATCCTGCTCCTTCTCCACATGGATATAATCCACTTAATGAAATACTTTCTAATCTTTCATTTCTAGTAATTTTAACTGGAGCTGAAGTTCTTGTTTCAATACCTGTTAAAATAGCATCTTCTCTTCCATACCCTTTAATTTTTCTATCAAAGTTACCAACACCTTCTTTAATTGCATCAACAACATACGAAGGTAAACATTGTCTCATATCTGCAAATTCAAAACCTGGTTCATAACTTGGAGTAACTCCACCTAATTTAGTTGACTTTCTATCATTTATAAAATCTCCTAATAATTGAACTGGTGCCTTATAGCCACCACCACCAACTTTATATGCTAACCCTTCATAATATCTTTGGAATTCCATTCCTCTTAAAACTGAATTTCCTTCAAAGTCATCTGGAGCAACAGTTACAACTAATGCGGAATTTGAATTTTCTTTATCTCTAGCATGATAACTCATCCCATTAGAAACTAATCTATTTTCTTCAGATGCTGCAGCTACTACTACCCCGCCTGGACACATGCAAAATGAATATATACCTCTTCCTAAACTCTTGCTTTGATAAGTTAAGTTATAACTTGCAGCTTGTAATCTTGGATGACTTGTCATCTTTCCATATTGACCTACATTGATCATTTCTTGTGGATGTTCAATTCTTACACCTATTGCAAATGCTTTTGGTTCCATAAATATTCCTATATCATTTAACATTTCATAAGTATCTCTTGAACTATGTCCTAAAGCTAAAACAAGTGCATCACAAGGTATTTCTTCTCCATTTACAATTATGCTTCTTATTTTTCCATCTTTACTTTTTATGTATTCTAATTTTGAAGAAAATCTTACTTCTCCTCCTAGTGCAATTATTTGCTTTCTTATATTTTTAACTACATCTTTTAATATATCTGTACCTACATGTGGCTTTGCTTCATACTTTATTTCTTTTGGCGCTCCAGCCTTAACAAGTTCTTCTAAAACATAATCACATTTTTTATCTTTAATTCTAGTTGTAAGTTTTCCATCTGAAAAGGAACCTGCTCCTCCTTCACCAAATTGTACATTTGATTCTAAATTAAGAATTCCTGTTTTCCAAAACTTATCCACAGTTTCAGTTCTTTTATCAACATCTTCTCCACGTTCTATCACCAATGGTTTATAACCTTTTTGTGCTAACATTAATGCTGAAAATAAACCAGCTGGCCCAAGCCCAACTACTACTGGTCTATTATTAAGTTTTTCATTTCCTGGTTCTACATCTGGTTCATATTTATATGTATCAATTCTTACATCATTATCATGAAGTCTATTAACTAATTTTTCTTCATCTTTATAATTAATTTCAATTGCATATGTAAATTTAATATTATCTTTTTTTCTAGCATCTATGCTTTCTCTAACTATTTTTAAATCTTTAATTTCATTTTCTGAAATTCTTAATTTTTTACTTGCTTTTTTCTTTAATATACTTATGTCTTCATCTAATCCAAGACTTAAATTATTTATTCTTATTGTCATGTTTTCACCTCATATTTACTATTAAGGTCAATCTAATTAATAGATTGACCTTACCTGTAATTTATTCTTTTGCTTGTTCTTTTCCATCAGCATTATTTTCTTTATCTGTTTCTATGCTACCATTATTATTATCTTCTGAATTTTTTGTTACTGTTAATTTTACTTCACTAACATTATTTATAGTAATATTATCAGCATTAACTATTGTAACCTCTGGTGCTTTATTATATTCCCCTGCTTCAGTATATTGTGATACATCTAATTGTGCATTAAAGTTTTCTTCTGTAATACTATCTAAAACATCAGAATTAGCTGAAACTGTTATTGTAACTTTATTTGAATCTGGAGTAATAGTTAGTCCATCTGCTGCTCCTACAATAGAATAAGCAATTGTAAAATCTTTTGTTTTGGCTTTATCTATTGATATATTAACATTTATTGAACTTTTTCCATTATAAATTGATATTTTATCTGGTATTCCTAAAGCTACTTCAATATTTGTAGAATCTTTTATTTCTGATAAATTAATTTCTTCTGTTCCAATTTCAGATATATTTCTTAATACATCTTCTGGTCCTGTTATTCCAACTTCTGTGATATCTCCAGATATTGATTTTAATGTTAATCCATCTTTTAATGTTCCTGTTGTATTTATTTTTATAGGCACTACTTTTCCTTCATTGATTTCAATAGTTCCTTCTACCCATTTTTCTGATAATTTTACACCTATAACTTCATTATCATTTTCATCTACTGGTGATATTATAAAATCTTTAACAATAGTTTTTGATGCATTACTTTCTTCACCTTGTGCTACTACTTTAGTTACTTTCTTAACTAATGATTTAGGTCCTGAAACTACTACTGTTTTGGGACTAAATACTGGTGTTGCAACATAATAACTTGATTTTGAAGTTATATTTATCTCTGATTTTACAGGCACTTCATTTGTTGCATATTCTTCTGTATTAACACTTATTGTTAAGCCATTGCTATTTTTAATTGTTATTGAACTTGGCGATTCTTTAATATTTACTGCAACTTTGTTTTCACCTTTTTTAAGCACATATTCACTTAAATCCACTATTATTTTAAAGCTATCTTTATCAACATTAAATAAATCTTGAGTATTACCTTCTATTTTTAAGTTTACATAAAAATTTTGATTTGGAACTAAAGCTAATCCTGAATCTTGTAAGCTATTTGAATTTAATATTTCTACTGGTACATTTTTTAATTCATAAGATTTAATAGGATTTTTAATATTTGTAACATAAATCCACAAACATAATGATAATAAAATACATACTAATTGAACTATGACTTTTTGTTTATTTTTCCAACTATCCATGTTTTCACCTTCTTACCAGCAGTTTTAACATTTTTTTCTTCTCTATGATCCATTATCTTTAGTAAGATACTTCTTAATCTATCTTTATCATAATTTCTAGTTAAACGGCCATTTATAGCCAAAGAAATTATTCCTGTTTCTTCAGATACTATAATTACTAAAGCATCAGATATTTCTGATAATCCTATACCTGCCCTATGTCTGGTTCCTAACTTTTTATTTATTTCTTTGTTGTTAGTTAAAGGTAAAACACATCCTGCTGCTAATATCTTATCTTTTCCTATTATTGTTGCTCCATCATGAAGTGGAGTATTAACTACAAATATATTTTCTAATAAGTTTGAAGTTATTTTTGCTTCAATAATAGTACCAGAGGAAATGATTTCCCCTAATCCTGTTCCTTGTTCAATTGCTATTAATGCTCCTGTTTTGCTATCAGCTAAATTTGATACAGCATTAACTATTTCATTTACATATATATTTCTTTGTTCTTTATCTACAAATCCATGTTTATCTTCAAAAGCACTTCTTCCCAAATGCTCTAATGCTCTTCTTATTTCAGGCTGAAATATTATTACAACAGATATTATCCCAATTGTTAATGTTTTGCTTAATATAAAATATAGCATACTTAAATTTAAAATTGCACTAATTGGAATTAATATGATAATAAATGCTATTCCTTTTAATAGTTGTTCAGCTCTTGTTTCTTTTATTAACATATATCCTTTATAAAATATAAATGCCACTACTAAAATATCTATAATAGCAGTAAATGACATACTCTTTAGTGAATTCATTACCATCGTAATAAAATTTTGCATTTAATTCACCACCATAAATTTATTAATTAAATTATACACCATTATAATAATTGTTAAAATATTATAATTTTATTTTTGTTATCTCATTTTAGTATAATTTTCATTTTTCTTAATATAAATTATATAAATTATATAAATTAATTCTTTATAATATTTAAACATATTTATACTTAAGGGATGTGAATTTCTTTGGAAAATATAAAAAAATTTTTATCAGATAATAAAATGTTTTTAATTACTTTAAGCATAAGTGTTATAGTAACTTCTTCTATGATGATATTATTATATAAAAATAATCACTCTATTGAAACTTTAAATAATAATTTATCTATTACTGATAACTTTGTAAATGAACTTGAACCTTATGCTACTAAACTAACATCCATTAATTCTTCATTAAAGAAATGCATTAAGGGTACAACAATTGATACTAAATCAACATTAAATATATTAAATGATAGCTTAAAAAATTTAAGTTCATTAAAAGAAAAGGTTTCTGCTACAGTAATAAATAATAATAAAAATCCTGATATAATTCCAAAGTTTATAAGTTCTATAGAAGCTACAGAAAATCTTTATAAGTATTGCATTGAATCCTTGTCTTATTCTAATGATTTAAGTAGTTCTGAAATAACATCTCAAATATTATTGCTTAAGGATAATTGTAATTCTAGTTATGAAGCATTATACCCTTATGGATTATCTGTGGAATTTCCAAGTGAAAGTGAAGAATTTCTTGATGATTTAATAGGATATTTAAATGCTATTGATAAATTAAATAAAGAAGATATCATTAAAACTAATCAATATAATTCTTATATTGAAAAGTTGACTAAATGCACTAATAGCTTTTCTGATTTATTGGAAGACTTAGAACCTGCAATTAAATTAATAAGAAAAGATAATCGCTCATTTGATGTTATTCTTGATGACATTAGAAAAAATGAAGATGAGTTAAGTAATATAAAGAGAGATTTTAATTATTCATCTATTCCAGAAGGATGTATATCTTATTATAATTCTATGAATAATATATTTTCTTTATATTCAACTTATTTAAATTCTCTTAAAATTGCAGTTATTTATGAAAAATCCTCTTCATCTTATGAAAAAAATAAAACTAATATTGATAAGTATTATGAAAATGCTTTTTCTAAATATGAAGATGTAAAAACTTCTTTTAAATCATTATTAAGTTCTTTTTAATAAAATTTTGTATTATTTTTAATTTTATGGGCAAAATAAATCTCGATTTGGTTATTCCAAAAGGAGGTTTATAATGAAATTTGGAAAATTTTTATTTTGTATTATACTAATATTATCCCTTTCAGCACTTGACTTAAACTTATTAAATAATTTTAATGTAAATGCAAGTACAAGATTTGAAAACACTTTATTAAATTTAGAAAATAACACAAATAACTATATAAATTTATCTGATGAAGATTATGTTCAAGTTTTTAAGGAAAATAATCAACTGCTTTATTTAACAAAATCAGATATTTATTTAATGTCTCAAGTAGTATATGCTGAAAGTAAGGGTGAACCCTATGAGGGTAAAGTTGCTGTTGCATCTGTAATATTAAACAGAGCTCTTAATACTGGATTTCCTAACACAATTCAAGGTGTTGTATTCCAACCTCGAGCATTTTCTTGTGTTGTTGATGGAGAAATCAATGTTGAACCAACTCAAGAATGTTTTGATGCTGTTTATGATGCATTAAGTGGAAATGATCCTACAGGAGATGCTGTTTTTTTCTATAATCCAGATATAGCTACTTGCTCTTGGATGAAAAATGTAGAAAAACACAATGTAATTTCAATAGGACAACATTTATTCTTCACACTTTAGATAATTTGTAGTTTTTAGTGAATAGCTTTTAGTTACGGATGAAACTCCTCAGGGAGTTTCTTAAATTTTATACTTTCAAAAATTCAGCCTAAGCCGAATTCTTTCCTTAATTTGTCACTTGCCACTTATCACTTGTCACTTATTGCTTAGGTATCTGTAAAATTTTATTAATACAAAAAGAGAATTGCAAATAAAATGCAATTCTCTTTTATATTATTCTTGTTCTAATATTATCTTCTTAGCACCTAAGATTGAAGTAGCACTCATTGAGAACTCATCTAATCCGTATTGTACTAATGTTGGAATAGCAGCTTCATCTCCTGCCATTTCTCCACACATTCCAACCCACTTACCATGTTTGTGAGCACCATCTATAGTCATCTTTATTAATCTTAATACAGCTGGGTGCATTGGGTTGTAAAGGTATGATACCTTTTCACTCATTCTGTCAGCAGCTAATGTATATTGGATTAAGTCATTAGTTCCAATTGAGAAGAAATCAACATATTTAGCTAATTCATCAGCCATAACTGCTGCAGCTGGAATTTCAACCATGATACCCCATTGGATAGTTTCAGAAGTTTTAACTCCTTCAGCATGTAATTCTGCTCTACATTCTTCAACGAATTCTTTAGCAGCTTGGAATTCTTCTAAACCAGAAATCATTGGGAACATAACGCAAAGTTTTCCGTATACAGAAGCTCTTAATAAAGCTCTGATTTGAACTTTGAATATGTCTTTTCTATCTAAGCATAATCTAATAGCTCTGTATCCTAAGAATGGATTCATTTCTTCTGGTAATGGTAAGTAAGGTAATACCTTATCTCCACCGATATCTAATGTTCTTATAACAACTTGCTTACCGTTAGCTTTTTCTAAAACAGTCTTGTAAGCTGTGAATTGTTCTTCTTCAGTTGGAGCTTGCTCTCTATCCATGTATAAGAATTCAGTTCTGAATAATCCTACACCATCTCCACCATTAGCTAAAACTTGATCTATATCTTCTGGCTTACCGATATTACCGCAAACTTCAACTCTCTTACCAGATTTAGTTACAGTTTTAACTTCGATAAGTTTCTTTAATTCTTCTTGTTCTGCTGCAAAAGCTTCTTTCTTAGCTTTATATTCTGCAACAATTTCTTCAGATGGGTTGATTATAGCAACACCTTCTATACCATCAACTATTACTAAATCACCATTTTTAACGCTTGTAGTTATATCTCCTAAACCAACAACAGCAGGAATTTCTAATGTTCTAGCCATAATAGCTGAGTGAGAAGTTCTTCCCCCTATGTTTGTTAAGAAACCACAAACTTTTGATCTATCTAATTGAGCTGTATCTGATGGAGTTAAATCATGAGCTACAACAACTGTATTTTCTTCAGTTATAGCAAATGCACTTCCACCTTTTCCTGCTAAGTTAGAGATGATTCTCTTAGAAACGTCTTTAATATCAGCAGCTCTTTCTCTCATATATGCATCATCCATTGACTCAAAAATCATAACAAATGTATCTGTTACATTTTGAACAGCTTTCATAGCATTTAAACTATCATTTTCTATTGTCATTTCCATTTGTCCTGTAAATTCAGGGTCGTCTAATAATGTTAAGTGTGCTTCGAAAACAGCAGCTTCATGTTCACCTATTTCTGCAAGTGTTTTTTCTTTAATTGCTGTTAATTGTTGCTTTGATGCTTCTAAAGCAACTCTTAAATTTTCTTTTTCTGCAGCTACGTCTTCAATTTTAGCATCTGTAATAACTATTTCTTCGTGTTCTTGAATAAACGCTTTACCTATAGCATAACCTTTTGATGCAGCGATACCTTTTTTCATAAAAATTCCTCCTACACTTAAGTATAAAATTAGTAATACTCTTTTAATCCTTATATCTTAAGTTACTATAATTTTAGTTACCCAAAATATATGCTTAACCTTTTTGAAATAAATTTATTTTGATTTTAAATTTATTTTTTTAAACTTAATACGACATGAGTATTATAACATATTTTAAATAACGTTATCATTAAATTTTTTTAAATTTTATATTTTTCCAAATTCAACTAAGCGTAATTTTTAGTTTTTAGTTTGTAGTGAGTAGCTTGTAGTTATGTATGATAAATTAAATCAGTAATAAGTGACAAGTTTAATCTGAAACTCCTTTAGGAGTTTCCAATAATACATTTTTAAAATTCAGCCTAAGCTGAATTTTTCCCTTAACTTGCCACTTACCACTTGTCACTACTAACTACTAACTACTTATAAGTCGTCTATTAACACGCTTGCTTTTGCATATGCTGTTGATTTTGCTTCAAAAAAGTCTGTTTTTACAGAATTAGCATTTGATAATGAATCAACCCATGGAGCTGGATTTTTGTCATATCCATCAAATAATGGTTCTAATCCAATTTCTTTTAATCTCTTATTTCCTAAATATTTAATATATGAATCAATTAAATTTTTATTAATACCTTGTATATTTTCCCCTATAACATAATTACCCCAATTTATTTCATGTTCTACTCCCGTTTTCATCATTAATCTTAATTCTTCAATAAATTCTTTATTAAATATTTCAATTTCTTCTTTTTGAAGTTCTCTAATTAAGCTTCTAAATAACCATAAATGTGTATTTTCATCTCTATTTATGTAACGTATTTCTTGTGCTGACCCTGGCATTTTCCCATTTCTTTCAAGATTATAGAAGAACATAAATCCAGAATAAAAATAAATTCCTTCTAATATAAAATTAGCCATTATAGTTTTTATAAGATTTTCTTTTGTTGGATTTTCTAAAAATTTATTATATTGTTCCCCAATAAATTTATTTCTTTCTAAAAGAACTTTATCATCTTTCCATTGATAAAGAATTTCATTTCTTTTTTCTGGAGAACATATTGTATCAAGCATATAACTATAGCTTTGTGAATGTACTGCCTCTTGGAAAGCTTGAATAGTAAGGCATAAATTAATTTCACTAGCAGTTATATAGTTATTAATATTACTTAAATTAGCAGTTTGGATTGAATCTAAAAATATTAAAAAAGATAAAATTTTATCATATGCAACTCTTTCGTTTTCATCTAAATTTCCATAATCCTTTAAATCTTGAGAAAGATTTATTTCTTCTGGAATCCAGAAATTATTCATTGCTTGCCTATACCAATCTGATGCCCACTTATATTTCATGTTGTTAAAATCATTTAAGTTAGTTGTATTTCCATTTATCAATTTTTTCTTACTAACTTCTATATCACCTAGCTCATTAAACAATGGCTTTTTTTTAATTTCCATATCTAAACTCTCCTAACTTCTAATGTGAACTACTCTCCACTTATGTAAGTGGGAGCTTCTTGATCAATATTCCTATTAAAATATGGGGATGTCGCATTAAGAATAAATACCACAATATATTGTATTAATTTTTATTTTTTAAAACAATATATTGTGTATAAAAGTTTTAGTGCGACAGCCCCATAAAATTAATTGTTTATTATGCAGAGCAACTTTCACATTCTTCAATTTCTAATGATTTAGATCTTACATAATAAATAGATTTCACTCCACACTTACATGCAGATATATATAAATTCATTATTTGTCTCATTGTATATTCTGTCGTTATATATAAATTAAATGATTGTCCTTGGTCTATATGTCTTTGTCTTATACCATTTATTTTTACACAAAGTTGTTGATTTGCATTATATGCTGAATTATAATACCAAAAATTATCCCAGCTTAAATTTGGAGCAGTTTTAGGAACTATGCTCCCCTTCTTTTCCTCTAACCAAAATCTTGCCATAACAGGATCCACCCCTTCTGATGTTCCTGCAATTGTAGCTGTAGAACCATTTGGTGCAACAGCAAAAAGGTATCCATTTCTTAATCCATATTTTTTAACATCATCTTTTAATTTATTCCATTTTTCTGAAGTATAATTTCTTAAATCAAAATAATTTCCATTATGCCAATCTGAACCTTCAAAACAAGAATATTTACCTTTTTCTTTTGCAATTTTCATACTTGCATTAATTGCATAGTAATTAATCTTTTCATATACCTCATCTGTAAATTCTAAATGTTTTTCCTCATTCCAATGAATTTTATTGTTTGCAAGCATATGATGATAACCACTTGTTCCTAATCCAATTGCTCTATATTTTTTGTTTGTAACTTCTGCAAATGGAACTGAATAATAATTTAGGTCTATTACATTATCCATGGCTCTTATTTGAGTTTCTACAACATACTCTATTTCTTTATCATTATTTACATTAACATTTCCTAATACTATTGATGAAAGATTACAAACTACAAAATCTCCTGCTTTAGTTTTTTCAACTATAATACTATCTCCATTTTCATTTATCACTTCTGTAGTTTGAATATCCATAGGGCTCATATTTTGCATTATTTCTGTGCATAAATTTGAAGAATAAATCATTCCTACATGCTTATTAGGATTCATTTTATTTGCTGTATCTCTATAAAAAGCAAATGGTGTTCCTGTTTCTGCTACACTTTTAATAATTAATCTTACAATGTCTTTAACAGACATTATTCTTTTATCTATTCTTTCATCATTTACACAATCATAATATCTTTTTTCCCATTCTTCCCCATAAAAATCTTCTAATGAATATCCCTTAACATTTTTAATTTCATGTGGACACATCATATACCAATTTGCATCTATATCTTCTTCTGCTAATCTCCAAAATAAATCTGGATAACATAATCCTGGGAAGACATCATGTGCTTTTTTTCTATCATCACCATTATTAGTTCTTAATTGTAGAAACTCTGGAACTTCTTTGTGCCATGCATCAAGCCATATTGCTACTGAACCATTTCTTACTCCAAGCTGATCAACTGCAACAGCAGTATCATTAAATAATTTTATCCATGGAATAACTCCACCTGATGCCCCTTTAAATCCTCTTATTGTAGAACCTATTGCTCTTATTTTCCCTATATAAATTCCCATTCCTCCACCAAATTTTGATACTTCTGCAAAGTTATCTAATGATTTATATATTCCTTTTAAGCTATCTTCTACTGTATCAATAAAACATGAACTTAGCTGATAAAATGGTTTTCTGGCATTTGACATAGTAGGTGTTGCCATAGTTGCTTTAAGTGAACTTAAAACATCATAAAACTTTTTTGCCCACATTAATCTATTTTGCTTTTCTTCTGGAATTGCTAAATGCATTGCTATTCCCATAAACATTTGTTGTGGGAGTTCAAGAGGTTTTCTATTATAATCTTGAATAAGATATCTTTTTGTTAATAAATCTATTCCACTATATGTAAATATAAAATCTCTTTCTGGTTTTATTTCTTTTTCTAATTCTTCAATTTCTTCTTTAGTATAATTTTCTAATATGTATTTTCCATATAAATTTTTATTTGTCATTTCACAAATAAATTCATAGTAATTGCTATATGGTATTTCTTCTATTTTTTTATTTCTATTTATTTTTACTTCATCATATAATCTTTCTACATATAATTTTGATGCAACATATTGCCACTTTGGCTCCTGTTCTGTAGTTAATTCTAGTGCCACTTGAATTACAGAACTTCTAATTTCCTCTTCACTCATTGAATTTCTTATTATGTTTTTGCAACCATCTATTAATTTTTCTTTTACATAAATTTCTTCATTATTATCTATTCTACTAATTGCTTTTTCACAAATGCCTTCTAAATTAACCACTTTTACTCCTCCACTATATATAGTATATTTTGCACTTTTTCACACAATATATCGTTCATTATATTTATATTTTTAACTATTGTAAAATAACTTATAAACCAAAAACTAAAAAGAAAATAATTATCTTTTTAATTTCTTTCATTTTCTTTAATAATCTATTATTATTATTATTATTATTTAATAGTAATTATTATTCTAACTTTTTTATATTCAATCTTATTATGTTACATAATTTTAAAATAAATTACTTAACATAGTTAAATTTTTAATATATAATTTGTATGGAACTATTAATATATTTATAGGAGTACTTTATGAAATATTTAATTAAAAGCAAAAATTTTTATGTTGATATTTTAGTAATTATAATAGGAAGTTTTATTTCATCTTTAGGAGTTAATTTATTCTTATCTAATGCTAAATTATTAAGTGGTGGTGTTACAGGTATAGCACTTATTTTACAATACTTATGGGAAGTTCCCTCTGGAATTACAGTGTTTTTATTAAACATTCCATTGTTTTTTGTAAGTTATAAATATTTAAATAAACGTTTTACAATTTATACTGCTATAGGAATGCTTTCTTTTTCAACTGCACTTATGATAACTAAACCTTTATCTACATTAGTTCAAGTTGATGATATGCTTTTATATTGTATTTATGGTGGTGTATTAAGTGGAATTGGATCTGGATTAATATTTTATAGAAATGGTTCTACTGGTGGTACTGATATAATTACTATGGTTATTAGAAAAAAATATTCTAATTTTGATATAGGTCAAGTTGGATTTGCATTTAATTTAATTATAGTAACTGTATCAATATTTATTTTTGGATTACCTAGAGCATTATACACATTAATTTCTATGTTTATTACTAGCACTATTTTAGATAAAGTCTTAAATGGTTTTACTAGTAAAAAACTTCTGCTTATATTAACTGAAAAAGAAGATGATATTATTAATTATGTAATAAAGGATATGAATCGTGGTATTACTGCTCTTATGGCTGAAGGCGGATATACTAGAGATAAAAAAAGACTATTATATGTGGCAGTCACAACTTCTCAAATGATTAGCTTAAAAACTAAAATTTTAAGAGTTGACCCTAAAGCTTTTATTACAATAATAGATGTTTCTGAAGTTAAAGGAAAAGGGTTTGTTACTCTATAGTTAATTTATTATATTAAAAAACGATTATTTCTTTCATAAGAGATAATCGTTTTTTATTTAATTAATGCATATTTTAGGCTTTAATGCTATCTAAATAAGCTCTCTTTCCTATTTCATATAAATTATTACCATTTGTATCTATTATTACAACTAAAGGCATATCTTTTACCTCAAGCTTTCTTATTGCTTCTGCACCTAAGTCATCATAAGCAATTATCTTTGATGATTTTATACATTTACTTATTAATGCTCCAGCTCCTCCAATTGCTCCAAAGTAAATAGAATTGTTTCTTTTTATTGCATTTATTACTTCTTCATTTCTTGCACCTTTTCCTATCATGCCTTTTAATCCTAAATCTAAAAGTTCAGGTGTATAGCCATCCATTCTATAACTTGTTGTTGGCCCTGCAGCCCCTATAACTTCACCTTGCTTTTCTGGTGTAGGTCCTACATAATATATAATTTCTCCCTTAATATTTAAAGGCAATTCTTTACCTTCTTTTAATAGGTTTATTAGTCTTTCATGAGCAGCATCCCTAGCTGTATATATTGTTCCTGATAATAATATGCTATCACCAGCTTTTAATTTTTTAGTTATATCTTCATTTAAAGGAGTATGTATCTTCCTCATAATATTTAACCTCCTATAACTCTCTTTCCTTATGCCTTGTTGCATGACAATTAATATTAACTGCAACAGGCAACCCAGCAATGTGTGTTGGATATGTTTCTATATTTAATCCTATTGCTGTAGTTTTTCCTCCAAATCCCTGTGGTCCTATTCCAAGATTATTTATATCTTCTAAAAGCTCTTTTTCTAAATTACTATAAAATTCATCTTTATTTCTTACATTTAAAGGTCTTATTAATGCTTTTTTAGATAAATATGCTGCTTTATCAAATGTACCTCCTATTCCAACTCCAATTACTATTGGTGGACATGGATTAGGCCCTGCAAGTTTTATTGTTTCAATTATAAAATCTTTAACCCCCTGTAACCCATCTGAAGGCTTAAGCATTTTTATTCTACTCATATTTTCTGAACCAAAGCCTTTTGGTGCAACAGTTATTTTTATCTTATCTCCTGGAACAATATCATAATAAATAATAGCAGGCGTATTATCTTTAGTATTTATTCTATTAATAGGATCTTTAACTACTGATTTTCTTAAAAATCCTTCATCATAGCCTCTTCTAACTCCTTCATTAATAGCATCTTCTAATAATCCTCCAATAATATGTACATCTTGTCCAATTTCTAAAAATACACATGCCATTCCTGTATCTTGGCATATAGGTTTATTTTCATTTTTAGCTATATCAGAATTTAATATTATTTGTTCTAATATATTTTCTGCTAATGGCCATGTTTCACTTTTTTTTGCATGATATAATGTATTTCTTACATCATCTGATAAATAATAATTTGCTTCAACACAAAGTTCTTTTACTGCTTCTATTATTTTAGATATATGTATTTCTCTCATTTAATATCCTCCCCTTTCATATATAAATAGTTTATTATTTACTGTAGAATTTTACAACCAAAATTAAAAGTTCTCTTATTTAATTATATTTAAAATATAAAATAGGAGTTATAAGTTTATTACTATTAATTAACTTATAACTCCCATTTTTCCAAAAAAATTATTAATCCTTTTTATTTTCAATATTATTTTCAAAATATCTATCTATGCCTTTAGATATTCCTTCTACTATCAAATTTTGATGTTCATCAGTTTTTAACTTTGCTTCTTCATTTGGATTTGATAAAAATCCACATTCAACTAATATTGATGCCCCTTCATATTTATCTCTTAATATTAAATAAGCTTCTGCTGCTGGTTTTGCAACTCTTTTATTATTATCATTAACGCTTTCTTTAATAGCATCTTGAACACTTGTAGCTAATTTATTGCTATTTTCATTTGAAGCATACCAAACTTGTGCCCCATAACATTTACTTTGTGGAAACATATTTTGATGTATTGAAACAAATATATCACAATTAGTTTCTGTTTTTAAATCTACTCTCTTTTTTAAATCTTCCCTCTTTTTTTCTTTTACAGTTTTACCTTGTTTATAAAGCCCTTCATCACATTCCCTAGTCATATAAACCTTATAACCTTTATCTTCTAAGTTTTCTTTAAGCTTTATTGCTATTTGTAAGTTAATATCTTTTTCAATTGTTCCATTTTTTGATTTTGCACCACCATCAATTCCTCCATGTCCTGGGTCAATTAAAATAATTTTTTCAGATTTATCTTCATTTATAACTGCACAAACTGGAGTAACAAAATTAATAATCATTAAGAAGACAAAAATAGCAACAATACTTTTTTTCATATTATATCCTCCAAAAATTTAATCTTATCTTTATTTTGTTTATTTTTATAAGAATTATACAAAATAAAAAGGAGTGAAAATTCGCTCCTTTTTATTAATTATTTTCAATTACACTTTCAGCAATATTAGTTGAATGATCTCCTATTCTTTCTAAATTACTTAATAAATCTAGGAATATTGCACCTGCATATGCACTACAAGTTCCTTCATGTAATCTCTTTATGTGTAAATCTCTATATTTCTTATGCATCTTATCTATTTCAGATTCAACACTATTTATTTTTTTTGCCTTTTCTTTATCTCTATCAGAATAGCTTTCTATTGATATATCTAATGCCTTTAATGTAGCTTTATACATATTTGTTATTTCAGAAATTGCTTCTTCACTATAACTTAATTTTTTATTTATTTTTTGAATAGTTAAATCTGCTAAGTTTTCTGCATGATCTCCTATTCTTTCAATATCATTAACTACATGGAAAGTTGCAGCAACTATATTTTTTTCCTTATCTGATAACTCACATTTAGAAAGCTTAACTAAATAATTTGTTATGCATTCTTCAAGATTATTTATTATTTGTTCGTTTTCATATACTTTTTCAGCTAATTTTTCATCATTTTTCATAAATGCATCCATAGCTAATTCTAAGCTTAATTTTGATTTATTAGACATTCTTATAGTTTCCTTAAGAACTTGCCCTGCAGCTATTACAGGTGTTTCTAATAACCTATCATCTATATACTTAGGTCCTACTTTTTCGTCATCTTCACCAGGTATTAATTTTTCAACAATCTTACATAGTATAGGTATTAATGGAACCATTATTATTGTATTAATTACATTAAATATTGTATGCGCATTTGCAATTTGTCTATTTACATCACTAGAAAAATATGAAACAAATCTACCTAAAAATCCTGGAACTATTATTGGTAAAAATATTATAGTTCCAACTACATTAAATATTAAATGTAACATAGCAGCTCTATGAGCAGTCTTATTAGTACCAACGGTTGCAAGCATTGCTGTTATACAAGTACCAATATTACATCCCATTATTATAGGAAGTGCTTCATTGATATTTAATGCTCCTGCAGTTGCTAATGCTACAAGTATCCCTGTAGTTGCTGATGAACTTTGAAGAACCGCTGTTATTAAAGCCCCTGCAATTAATCCTAAGTACCAATGTGATCCTACTGTTGTAAGTATATCTTGGAATATTGGAGATGATGTTAATGGTTTCATAGCTTCGCTCATAGTTCCCATTCCAACAAATAAAATACCAAAACCAAGTATTATATTTCCAATTTCCCTTCTCCTTTTTCCTTTAACAAACATTACCATCATGGCACCAACAAACACAAAAATTGGAGCAATATCATCTAACTTAAATGCAACTAATTGTGCTGTTACAGTTGTTCCAACATTTGCCCCCATAATAATTCCAGCAGCTTGAGCTAAATTCATTAATCCTGCATTAACAAATCCAACTACCATTACAGTTGTAGCACTACTACTTTGAATAACCATAGTTACTACAGCACCAACTATTACTCCAATTAAAGGATTCTTTGTTACTTTTTCAAGTATCTTTTTTAATCCTTCTCCAGCAGCATTTTCAAGTCCATCTCCCATTAGCTTCATACCATAGATAAATAAACCCAATCCACCTAATAATTTAACAATTGTTAATATTGTATCCAAGATAAATTCTCCTTTACTCTTGTATATTTTATTTATGTTAAAAATTATTTCATCCAGTTAAGTTTACAATAAAAATTAACATTTGTTAATAGATTTCAACATTTTTTAACATAGATTTAATATTGGAATTTTTAATTTTATGGTACTTCAATATTAAAATAAAAAAAAGAGAGGTATAAAAACCTCTCGTAAAAAATACTATCTCTTAGAGAATTGTGGTGCTCTTCTAGCTTTCTTAAGACCGTATTTCTTTCTTTCCTTCATTCTTGGGTCTCTTGTTACGAAACCAGCTTTCTTTAATTCAGATTTTAAGTTTTCGTCTGATTTAATTAAAGCTCTTGTAATTCCGTGTCTGATAGCTCCAGCTTGACCTGTGAATCCACCACCGTGAACATTAACTAATACGTCAAATTTATCCTTTGATCCAGTTAAAACTAATGGTTGATTAACTATCATTCTTAAAGTTTCTAAACCGAAGTAAGTTTCGATTTCTCTGTTATTTATAACAACTTTCCCATTTCCTGGTACAAGTCTAACTCTTGCAACTGATTTTTTTCTTCTTCCAGTACCCATGTATTGAACTTTTGCCATTTTTTATTCCTCCTCCCGAGATTGTATTAGTACTTTAATTCAAGTACTTCTGGTTTTTGAGCTGCATGTTCATGCTCAGAACCTTTGTATACTTTTAACTTTTTAAGCATTTGTCTACCTAATACTCCTGATGGAAGCATTCTTCTAACTGCTTCTTCGAAAGCAAATTCTGGCTTCTTAGCAAGAACTTCTCTATAAGGAATTTCTTTTAATCCACCAACGTATCCGCTGTGCTTTCTTAACATTTTTTGATCTAACTTCTTACCAGTTAAAACAACCTTTTCTGCATTGATAACTATTACGAAATCTCCGCAATCAACATTTGGTGTAAATGTTGGCTTATGTTTACCTCTTAATATTGTAGCAACTTGGCTAGCAACTCTTCCTAGTGGCTTTCCAGCAGCGTCAACAACATACCATTTTTTTTCAACTTCTTGTGCTTTTGCAATGTATGATTTCATGTTATTTCCCTCCCTGAACTTACATTTATCGTTATACCTTAATTATGTATAACATTTATGTCAAGACCTCTGCACACGTGGTCTCACGTACATAAATTATTCTAACAAACAAAATAAATTATAATACACGCATACGGGTGTGTCAACATTTTTATTAAAAATTTTTAATAATAAACTTCTTTTAAAAATAAACCATATGGTGGTACGCAATCCCCTGCTAAAGACCTATCTTTCTTGTTTATTATTTCTAATATTGACGTAGCATCAGTTTTTCCTCGTCCAACATTAATTAAGGTTCCAACTATTATTCTAACCATATTATATAAAAATCCATCACCACTTACCGAAATTTTTATAATATTTTTTTCTTTTTCTACTTTTACGTCAAATATAGTTCTAATTGTTCCCTTAACAGAACTTCCTTGAGTCTTAAATGCTGCAAAATCATGCGTTCCAATAAATTGTTTAGCTGCTATTTTCATTGCTTCTACATCTAAATCATATTTATAATGATACATTTGGTTCCTCATTAAAGCAGAAGGAACATCTGAATTTAATATGTAATATTCATATGTTTTTCCCTTTGCATAATATCTTGCATGAAATTCTTCATCAACTTGTTCTGATTTAGTTATAACTATATCATTTGGTAATTTAACATTTAGTGCCTCTCTAAATTTATTAGGAGGCACCTTACTATTTGTTTTAAAATTAGCAACAAATCCTCTTGCATGAACACCAGCATCAGTTCTTGAACTTCCTATAACTTCACAATGTTCTTTAGTAACAAGCTCAATAGCCTCTTCTATTTCACCTTGTATAGTTTTAAATCCTTTTTGCTTTTGCCATCCATAATAATTTGTGCCATCATATTCTAAGGTCAATTTAATATTATTCAACATATCACCTTTTCAATTTAATTTATTAGATTGCAAATCTTATTATTAATGTACTTGCTAATAATAATGCAAACACTCCAAATGCTATAAAATCTTTAGAGGTAAACTTTAAAACTTTCATTCTAGTTCTTCCAGCTCCCCCTCTATAACATCTTGCTTCCATTGCCATAGCAAGTTCATCCGCTCTTCTAAATGAACTAATAAATAAAGGCACCAAAAGTGGAATTAAGTTTTTTGCTTTTTTAACTAATCCGCCACTTTCAAAATCTGCTCCTCTAGCTTTTTGAGCCTTCATAATTTTATCTGTTTCATCAATAAGTGTTGGTATAAACCTTAATGCAATAGTCATCATCATAGCTAATTCATGTGCTATTTCTTTACCAATTGGTCTTAATAATCTTTCTATACCATCTGTTAATTCTATTGGAGATGTAGTTAATGTTAAAACTGATGTCCCCATAATAAGAAGTATTAATCTTATTGCCATAAATAATGCAGTTTTAATACCTGATTCATAAATTTTGATAAACCCAAGTTGGAAAAGCAACCTTCCCTCTCTAAGCATAAAAATATTTAAAATTGCTGTTAATGCTATTAATAAAAATACAGGTTTTAATCCCTTATATAAATATCTTGGAGATATTTTAGCTACATATACAACTAATGCTAAAAAAGCAACTACAAAAATATAACCAACAAATTTATCTACAATAAATAAACTTATAATAAATAAAAATGTAATTAATATCTTAGTTCTAGGATCTAGTTTATGTATAAAAGATTCACCTGGTATATATTGACCTATAGTTATATCTTTAATCATTTTAACTTCTCTCTTTCTTTTATTTTGATAACACTTTTAAAATTGCTTCTGTTCCCTTTTCTACTGTAAATATTTCATCAGAAACATTAAATCCTCTTTCTCTTAATACCCTCATTAAATATGTTACTTGTGGAACAGCAAGACCTATTTTTTCTAATGTTTCTACTTCCTTAAATACTTCTGATGGTTTTCCTAAAAGTTCTACTTTTCCCTTATTCATAACTACAATTCTTTGTGCAAGTTTTCCAACATCCTCCATACTATGACTTACTAAAACAATAGTCATTTTATATTTTTCATGAAGTAGTTTTATTTGTTCTAAAATATCATCTCTTCCCTTAGGATCTAACCCTGCTGTTGGCTCATCAAGAATTAAAACTTTAGGTTCCATTGCAATTACCCCAGCTATAGCAACTCTTCTTTTTTGTCCTCCACTTAAATCAAATGGTGAAACATCTTTATAAGTTTCATAGTCTAATCCAACCATTTCCATAGATTTTTTAACTCTTCTAGAAACTTCTTCTGAAGATAATCCTAAATTATTAGGTCCAAAAGCTATATCTTTTTCAATTGTTTCTTCAAAAAGTTGATATTCTGGATATTGAAATACTAAACCTATCTTTTTTCTGATTTCAGTAAGTTTAGCTTCTTTATTTGTTATATCAATATCATCAACTAATATTCTTCCTGAAGTAGGTTCTAATAAACCATTTAAATGTTGAATAAGGGTTGATTTACCTGAACCAGTATGACCTATTAAAGCTAAAAACTCTCCATCTTCAATTAGTAAATTAACATTATCTAATGCTTTCTTTTCAAATGGGCTCTTAGGCATATATACATGTGTTAAATTTTCTATTTTAATTGACATAACGCATTCACCATCTCATTCACATTTAAAATTTTAGTATCTATATTTATTCCTGCTTTTTTCAATTCATAACATATTTCTGTAACTTGTGGAACATCTAATCCTATTTTTTTCATAGTTTCTACTTCTGAAAATATATCACGTGGAATTCCTTCCATAATTACCTTTCCTTTATCCATAACTACAACTCTATCAGCTTGAGCTGCTTCGTCCATATAGTGAGTAATTAAAATAACAGTTATTCCATGCTTTTTATTTAACTCTTTAATATTTTCCATTACTTCTCTTCTACCTGAAGGATCAAGCATTGCTGTAGGCTCATCAAAGATAATACATTTAGGCTGTATAGCTAATATACCTGCAATAGCAACTCTTTGTTTTTGCCCTCCTGATAATAAATGAGGAGCATGCTTCTTATATTCACTCATTCCAACTTTTTCAAGGGCATCATAAACTCTTTTTCTTATTTCCTCTGGTGGAACGCCTAAATTTTCTGGTCCAAAGGCAACATCTTCTTCAACAATAGTTGCTACTAATTGATTATCTGGATTTTGAAATACCATACCTGCAGTTGCTCTTATATCCCATACATTATTTTCATCACTTGTATCTAAACCATTTACTATAACAGTTCCTTCAGTTGGAACTAATAATGCATTCATATGTTTTGCAACAGTAGATTTTCCTGAACCATTATGTCCTAAAACAACTAAAAATTCACCTTCATTAACTTCTAAATTTAATCCATCTATAGCTAACTTTTCTATTTCTTCTCCTGTAGAATATTTAAAAACTACATTTTTACATTCTATCATCTTATTCAATCAATATCCCTCCTTTTAAAATTTTTATATATGACTAAATTATATAAATTCCATATAAATTTCCATAATTTAATTATATATAAGCTTTTACTAATTACAAGTATTTCAATTAATATGTTATATTTATTATATTGTGATAAAAATAAATACTTAATTAATATTTTTTTATATGAAAAATGGGGATTAAGTAAAACTTAATCCCCAGGGTGAAATAATTATACTAATTCAAGTATAACAACTTCAGCTCCATCTCCTCTTCTAGGACCTTTTTTGATCATTCTAGTGTATCCGCCGTTTCTTTCAGCGTACTTTGGAGCGATTTCATCAAATAATGTTTTAACAACATCTTCTTCTAAAACGTAAGCTAAAACTTGTCTTCTAGCATGAAGATCTCCTCTTTTTGCAAGAGTGATCATCTTTTCAGCTATAGATCTAGCTTCTTTAGCTCTTGTTTCAGTAGTTTCAATTCTACCATGCTTTAAGAAGCTAGTAACAAGACTTCTTAACATAGCTCTTCTTTGGTCTGTAGAAAGACCTAACTTACGATAACCTGCCATGGATTTACCTCCCTACTCGTCGCTTAGTTTTAAGGCTAAACCTAATTCCTTAAGCTTTCTTTCAACTTCTTCTAAAGATTTCTTTCCTAGATTTCTTACTTTCATCATGTCATCCATTGATTTACCAGCAAGTTCTTGTACTGTATTGATACCAGCTCTCTTTAAGCAGTTATAAGATCTAACTGAAAGATCTAGTTCTTCAACAGTCATTTCTAGTACTTTTTCTTTCTTATCTTCTTCTTTTTCAATCATTATTTCAACATCATTAGTTGCAACACCTAATGACATGAATAACTTAAAGTGCTCTATTAAAATTTTAGCTGATAAGCTTATAGCTTCATCTATTTTAATAGTACCATTAGTCCAAATTTCTAGTGTTAATTTATCATAATCAGTGATTTGACCAACTCTAGTATTATCAACTGTAAAGTTTACTCTCTTAACAGGAGTATAAATAGAGTCTATAGCTATTGCTGAAAGTGGTAGTGCATCACTCTTATTTTTATTTTGAGTAACATATCCTCTACCTCTGTTAACTGTTAATTCCATATACAGTCTTCCGTTTTCATCAAGAGTAGCAATGTGTAAATCTTTGTTGATTACTTCAACACTTCCATCAGTCTTGATATCTGCACCTGTAACAACTCCTGGTCCTTTAGCATCTATATAAATAGTTTGTGGACCTTCGCCTTCCATTGTTAATGCTAAACTTTTGATATTAAGAATTAATTCTGTAACATCTTCTTTAACACCTTGTACAGTAGAGAATTCATGAAGTACTCCATCAATCTTAATTGATGTAGTAGCTACACCTGGAAGAGAAGATAAAAGAATTCTTCTCATTGCATTTCCAAGTGTAATACCATATCCTCTTTCTAATGGTTCAACTACATATTTACCATATGTACCGTCTTCATTTGATTCTATACATTCAATTATTGGCTTTTCTATTTCTAACATGTATAAACCCTCCTTATATATAAAATGGCAACCTTTTTATGAGGGCAACTGATTCCATTAAATAATTTAAATTAATATCTTAATATAAAATTATATTAATTTATTATTTGCTGTATAATTCGACAATTAGAGTTTCGTTAACTGGTACGTCAATGTCCTCTCTAGCTGGTACAGCAACAACTTTACCTTCATAGTTTTCAACGTTAGCTTCTAACCATTTTGGTAATGTCTTTGGATTTTCAGCAAAAGTCTTGAACTTTTCTGATCCTCTGCTCTTTTCACAAACAGATATTACATCGTTAACTGATACTTTGTATGATGGAATATCAACTTTCTTACCATTTACTAAGAAATGTCCATGAGTAACTAATTGTCTAGCTTCGTTTCTTGAAGCACCGTATCCTAATCTGTAAACAACGTTATCTAATCTCATTTCTAGTAACATTAATAAGTTTTCACCAGTGATTCCCTTCATGTGGTCAGCCTTTTCATAGTAATGTCTGAATTGACCTTCTAAAACACCGTATATTCTTCTAGCTTTTTGCTTTTCTCTTAATTGTACTCCGTAGTTAGATAACTTCTTCTTAGCTGCTCCGTGTTGTCCTGGTGCATAGCTTCTTCTTACGAAAGCACATTTATCTGTATAACATCTATCTCCCTTAAGGAATAGCTTTTGACCTTCTCTTCTACATAATCTACATGTAGCTCCAGTATATCTTGCCATTCGTTACACCTCCTGTTGAATTTAAATATAATTAGACTCTTCTTCTCTTCGGTGGTCTACATCCGTTGTGTGGAATTGGAGTAACATCTTTAATTAAAGTTACTTCTAATCCTGCAGCTTGTAATGATCTTATAGCTGCTTCTCTACCAGCACCTGGCCCTTTAACGTATACTTCTATACTCTTTAAACCGTGTTCCATAGCTGCTTTAGCTGCAGTTTCCGCTGCCATTTGAGATGCAAATGGTGTGCTCTTTCTTGAACCTCTGAAACCTAAAGCTCCAGCACTTGACCATGATAAAGCATTTCCAGCCGCATCAGTTAAAGTAACTATTGAGTTATTGAAAGTTGATTGGATGTGTGCAGCACCATGCTCAACGTTCTTTCTTTCTTTTCTTCTTCTAGTAGTCTTTTTGACTTTTTGAGCCATCGAAATCCCTCCTCACTACTTCTTCTTATTTGCGATAGTCTTCTTAGGACCTTTTCTAGTTCTAGCGTTAGTCTTAGTCTTTTGTCCTCTAACTGGAAGACCTTTTCTATGTCTAATACCTCTGTAACAACCTATCTCAACTAATCTCTTAATATTTAAAGCAACATCTCTTCTTAAGTCACCTTCAACCATTAAGTTCTTGTTTACATAGTTTCTGATTTCATTTACTTCGTCCTCAGTAAGATCCTTAATTCTAGTATCTGGGTTAATTCCAGTAGTAGCTAATATCTTTTGAGAAGTAGATAAACCAATTCCGTATATATATGTTAGACCTATCTCAACTCTTTTTTCCTTTGGTAGGTCAACTCCTGCTATTCTTGCCATTTGAACTTACACCTCCTGTTTATTGAAATGCAATTTTTATTTTTGCTTTTGATAAATTTATATTAAAATCTTAGGTCGATAGGTTGTTTTAACCTATCGTCAGCCGTACCTAAAATCAATAAGCTGATTTAAACGCCTATATAATAATATTGAAATTTCAAATAAAAGTCAATATATTAATAATTGCAAATTATTCTGCCTAATATTAAAGTATATTAGCCTTGTTTTTGCTTGTGCTTAGGATTTTCACAGATTACCATTACTTTTCCTTTTCTTCTTATAATCTTGCACTTTTCGCAAATAGGCTTAACTGATGGTCTTACTTTCATCGCTAACCCTCCTTGTGTAATTTATGGTAAATTATTTTCACCTTATTTTGCTCTCCAAGTAATTCTTCCTCTAGTTAGGTCATATGGAGAAAGTTCTATAGTAACCTTATCTCCAGGTAGAATTCTTATGAAGTTCATTCTTAATTTTCCTGATATGTGAGCTAAAATTTTATGACCACTTTCTAACTCAACTTGAAACATTGCATTTGGTAAAGCCTCTAAGACTACACCTTGCATTTCTATTACATCATCTTTTGACATAAGGTAATCAACCCTCCTTAACAATGCCTTTTAGTTTTAGAAATCTCTTAATTTTTAAATCAGTACCTTTTTTCTTTAATATAATTGATGCTTTAATCTCATCATCTACATTTTTTAAAACATTAAAATGTTTTATGCTCTTCTTCTTAGGCATCTGAATTGTCTTATTACTTCCATTACTTAGAAGGTAATAAGTATCATCAACTTTATCAACAATAACGTAATAATGATTCTTATCTCTTCCGCATTTTGAAAGAACAATTTTCCCAATTAAGTCATTGTTTTGCAAATTACTTTCACCTCGATGATTACCTTAGTCATAAATTTACAAGCCACCTTTTGGTATCATGCGAATTTATAACTAAGCAACACTTATTTAATTAGTGTTAATATCTCTGGTCCATCTGGTAAAATTACAACAGTGTTTTCATAGTGAGCCGATAGACTCTTATCTGCTGAGACTACTGTCCAATCATCACCTAAAGTAGCTACTCTATATGTTCCCATATTAACCATAGGTTCTATAGCTAAAGCCATACCAGCAACTAATTTTGGCCCTCGGCCTGGTCTTCCGAAGTTAGGAACTTCTGGATCCTCATGGACACTTTTTCCTATTCCGTGACCTACAAATTCTCTTACAACAGAGAAACCTGAAACCTCAACGTAGCGTTGTATTTCATGTGAAATATCAGTTAGTTTATTTCCTACCTTAGCAAATTCCAAACCTTTAAAAAAAGATTCTTCTGTAACTTTAATAAGCCTTTTTGCTTCTTCTGAAATATTACCTACAGCAAATGTTCTTGCTGCATCACCATGGAAGCCATTAATATTGGCGCCACAGTCAACACTAATAATATCTCCCTCTTTTAATACATACCCTCCTGGTATTCCATGAACTACTTGCTCATTAACAGATATACATAGTGAAGCAGGAAATCCATAGAGCCCTTTAAATGAAGGTTTCGCCCCATGCTTAGTTATAAATTCTTCTGCTATCCTATCTAATTCAGCAGTAGTTATTCCTGGTCTAACCTCTTTTTCAACTAATAGAAGAGTTTCAGCTACGATTCTACCAGCAATCCTCATTAGGTCGATTTCTTTATCATTCTTGATAATAATCATTAGTTTGCACTCCCTAAAATGTTGCAAATGCTTTCGAATACTTCATTAATAGCTTTTGTTCCATCTACAGTAGAAAGTAAGTTTTTCTCTTTATAAAAATCAATCAGTGGTTGTGTTTGTCTTTCATAGACATCTAATCTCTCTTTTACTGTTTCTTCAACATCATCTTTTCTTTGGATGACATTGTCACCACAAACATCGCAAACACCTTCAACAGATGGTGGATTGAATTTTACATGATAACTAGCTCCACATGATAAACAAACTCTTCTTCCTGTCATTCTTTCAAGAATGAAACTGCTAGGTACTTCGATACATAAAGCTGTATCTAAGTTTTCATTTCTTGATACTAAAAACTCTTGTAGAGCTTCAGCTTGAGCAACAGTTCTTGGGAAACCATCTAATAGATAACCATTTTTACAGTCTTCCCATGTTAATCTGTCTTTAACCATATTGATAGTAACTTCATCTGGTACTAATTGACCATTATCAATATATTGCTTTGCTTGTATTCCTAAAGGGGTTTCTTCTGAAATATTCTTTCTAAAGATATCCCCTGTAGAAATATGTGGTATAGAGTATCTATTACTAATTGATTTTGCCTGTGTTCCTTTTCCAGCCCCAGGAGGACCTAATAATACTATCTTCACGGGCATCATCTCCATTATAAATCTATTTTAAGAATCCTTGATAGTGTCTCATTACTAATTGTGAATCTAGTTGTCTAGAAAAATCTAATCCAACTCCAATTAAAATTAATAATGATGTTCCACCAAATTGAATCCCTGTTAAATCAGTATAATTACTAATTAATATTGGAGTAACAGCTAATAATGCTGCAAATAATCCCCCGATTAAAGATACTCTTGTAAGTACTTTTTCAAAATACTTCTCTGTAGCTTCACCTGGTCTTACACCTGGTACAAAGCCTGCAGACTTATGAAGATTTTCAGCCATTTCATCTGGTTTAAATGTTATTTGAGTATAGAACCAAGTAAAGAATACTGTTAATACTGCATAACAAACAGGATACATCCATGTAGATTTATTAAAAATACTATAAGGACTTGTTAATATCCATTTTGACCATCCCTTAGTTGGGAAAAAATTAGCTATTGTTTCAGGGAACATCATTACAGACATTGCAAATATTATTGCAATAACTGCTGATCCAATTAAACTTAGTGGTATATGAGTAGATTGACCTCTCATAACCTTAGTACCTACAGCCTTACCAGCATATTGGATAGGCACTCTTCTCTCTGCTAATGAGAAGTATATTGTAAATACTAATAGTGCTAAAGTACCAACTAAGAATAATGCTATTTCAATAATAGTAATTTCACCTGCTTCTTTTAATGTAAATAATGACATTAAAGTTGTAGGTAATTGAGATACTATATTGACAAATATTAATATTGAAACTCCGTTTCCAAATCCCTTTTGAGTTATTTGGTCACCAAGCCACATACAGAAAGTAGATCCTACTACTAAAGCAATTAATACTACAACTTTTTGAGCTGAGCTTAATCCTGTAGCTGCACCTTGTGCTGCTATCATAGAGTAAATTCCAATTGCTAATACAAAACCTATTGCTATTGAAGCATATCTTGTAATAGACTGAATTTTATTTCTACCTTCTTCTCCTTCTTTAGATAATTGTTCTAATGAAGGAATTGCAATTGTTAATAACTGTACTATGATTGATGCATTAATATAAGGTGAAACACTTAATGCAAATATACTAAATTTACTTAACGCTCCTCCTGATATTAAATTATAAAAGCCAAGTAACCCACCAGAGTTTGTCATTGAGCTTAAATAACTAGTATCAATTCCAGGAACGGGAATATGTATTCCAATCCTGAAAATTGCTACTAAAAATATCGTCCATAAAAATCTTTTTCTAAGTTCCGGAACCTTCCAGGCATTACGTAGGGTTGATAGCATATTACATCACCTCAACTTTTCCTCCAGCTGCTTCTATCTTTTCAGCTGCTGCCTTAGACATCTTACATCCTTGAACAGTTAAGCTCTTTTCTAATGTTCCGTTTCCTAATATCTTAACTCCATCTTTAACTTTAGATATTACTCTTGTTTCAAGTAATAATTCTGGAGTTACTACTGTGCCGTTTTCAAATATGTTTAATCTATCAACGTTTATAGAAACTATTTGCTTAGCGAAGATATTAGTGAATCCTCTCTTAGGAAGTCTTCTGTATAATGGCATTTGACCACCTTCAAATCCTGGTCTAACTCCACCGCCTGATCTAGCGTTTTGTCCTTTTTCACCTTTACCAGCGTTTCTTCCTAAACCTGAACCAGTACCTCTACCAACTCTCTTAGGAGCTTTTTTACTACCAGCTGCTGGTTTTAACTCATGAAGTTTCATATCTCGTGCACCTCCTCTTTATTATACTTCTTCTACTTTTAATAAGTAGTCAACTTTGTTGATCATACCTCTGATTTGAGGAGTATCCTCATGCTCTACAGTTTTGTTAATCTTTCTTAGACCAAGAGCATTTGCAGTAGCGATATGGTCTTTCTTTCTGCCTATTAAGCTTTTAACTAAAGTAACCTTTATCTTTGCCATTGCGTATACCTCCTAACCTAATATTTCTTCTACTGATTTGCCTCTTAATCTAGCTATTTCTTCAGCTGTTCTTAAGCTTGCTAAACCATTAATTGTAGCATTTACCATGTTTCTTGGATTGTTTGAACCTAAAGACTTAGCTCTAACGTCCTTTAATCCTGCTAATTCTAATACAGCTCTTGCTGGTCCACCAGCGATAACTCCTGTACCTTCTTTAGCTGGCATGATTAAAACTTTACCTGTTCCAAACTTACCATATATTTCATGAGGAACTGTAGTTCCAACTATAGCAACGCTAACCATGTTTTTCTTAGCGTCTTCGATACCTTTTTTAATTGCTTCTGGGATTTCGATTGACTTACCCATTCCTACGCCTACGTGTCCGTTCTCATCACCAACAACAACTAAAGCGCTGAATCTGAAGTTTCTACCACCCTTAACAACCTTAGTAACTCTGTTTATAAAAACAACCTTTTCCTTAAGGTCTAGTGTGCTAGGATCGATTCTCATTGATTTCCCTCCTTGTTTGATTAGAATTTTAAGCCTGCTTCTCTAGCGCTTTCTGCTAATGTTTGAACTCTTCCGTGATATACGTATCCACCTCTATCGAATACAACTTCAGTTATACCTTTATCTAAAGCTCTCTTAGCAACTAGTTCACCAACTAATTTAGCAGCTTCTTTGTTTCCGCCAACTTTTACATCAACTTCTTTATCTAAAGTAGAAGCAGATGCTAAAGTAACAGCATTTATATCATCAATAATTTGAGCATATATGTTTTTTTCACTTCTATAAACTGAAAGTCTTGGTCTTTCAGGAGTACCAGAAACTTTCTTACGTACTCTAAGGTGACGCTTTGCTCTACTTGCTTTTTTGTCTGCCTTCTTGAACATAAGGTTCAACTCCTTCCTAATTATTTCTTACCAGTTTTACCTTCTTTACGTCTGATAACTTCGCCTTCGAATTTAATTCCTTTACCCTTATATGGTTCAGGTTTTCTCCACTTTCTGATATCAGCTGCAGCAGCACCAACTAATTGCTTGTCGATTCCAGATACAACTACTTTTGTAGCTGCTGGAGTTTCGAAAGTAATTCCTTCAGCTGGTTCTATTTCAACTGGATGTGAAAATCCTAAGTTCATTACAAGCTTCTTTCCTTGTAATTGTGCTCTATAACCAACACCGATTAATTCTAGAGTCTTTTGGTATCCCTTTTCAACTCCTATGATCATGTTGTTGATTAATGCTCTAGTTAAACCGTGAAGAGCTCTATGCTCTTTAACGTCACTAGGTCTTGTAACAACAACTTGGTTGTCTTCAACTGCTATATTCATGTCTTTGTCCATAGCCTTAACTAATTGCCCTTTAGGTCCTTTTACAGTAACAACGTTACCTTCAGCAACTGTAACTGTAACACCAGCAGGGATAGCTATTGGTAATCTACCTACTCTTGACATAATCGCACCTCCTGTATTATTTGTTAGATCTATATGTTAAACAACTTAATTTTCAAAATTAGTTACTACCAAACGTAGCAAACAACTTCTCCGCCTAAGCCTAGTTTTCTTGCTTCTCTGTCTACAACTATACCTTTTGAAGTTGAAATTACAGCGATTCCTAATCCATTAAGAACTCTTGGAACTTCATCTTTCTTACAGTATACTCTTAAACCAGGTTTTGATATTCTCTTAATTCCAGTAATAACTCTTTCTTTGTTAGAACCGTATTTAAGAGATAATCTCATCATTGGAACAACACCATCATTGTATTCTTCAATATTCTTGATGTATCCCTCTTGTAATAATATATTTGCAACAGCCTTCTTTACGTTTGAAGAAGGAACTTCTACTACTTCGTGTCTTACAGCATTCGCATTTCTAATACGAGTTAGTAAATCTGCGATAGGATCTGTCATAACCATTTAATTTGCCTCCTTTCAGTCGTTAGGTTTACCAGCTTGCCTTCTTACAACCAGGAATTTCACCCTTGTAAGCAAGTTCTCTAAAGCATATACGGCAAATACCAAACTTTCTTAATACTGCATGTGGTCTTCCACATATTCTGCATCTTGTATAAGCTCTTGTTTTATATTTAGGAGCTTTGCTCCACTTTTCAATAATAGCTTTACGTGCCACAGTTTTCCCTCCTTATTATTGAGCGAATGGCATTCCAAGGAATCTTAATAATTCTCTTGCTTCTTCGTCAGTCTTTGCAGTTGTAACGAAGATAATATCCATTCCTCTAACCTTATCGATCTTATCGTATTCTATTTCTGGGAATATTAATTGTTCTTTAATTCCTAAAGAATAATTTCCTCTTCCATCAAATGCTCTGTCAGAAACCCCTCTAAAGTCTCTAACTCTTGGAAGAGCAATTGACATTAGTTTATCAGCAAACTCAAACATCTTTGCTCCTCTTAATGTAACTTTACATCCTAATGCCATGTTTTCTCTAATCTTAAAGTTAGCAACAGATTTCTTTGCTCTTGTTAAGATTGGTTTTTGTCCTGAGATAAGTTGTAAATCAGCAACCGCAGATTCTAAAACCTTTTGGTTATCTTTAGCTTCTCCAACTCCCATATTTATAACAATTTTTTCAAGCTTTGGAACTTCCATGATGTTTTTGTATCCGAACTTTTCTGTCATAGCTTGAATTACTTCATTTGTATACTTCTCTTGAAGTCTTGGTGTCATAATTAGTACCTCCTTTCAGATTTTAGAATGTTTCTCCACACTTCTTACAAACTCTAACCTTAGTACCATCTTCTAAGATTTTATTGCTAATTCTTGTAGCATTTTTGCATTTTGTGCAGTATAACATAACTTTTGAGCTGTAGATAGCTCCTTCTTTTTCTATTATTCCGCCTTGAGCATTAGCTCTAGATGGTTTTTGGTGTTTCTTAACTATGTTAACTCCTTGAACAAGAACTCTTCCTGTTTTTGGATATACTTTTAAAACTTCACCAGTCTTTCCAGCATCTTTACCAGAAACAACTACTACTGTGTCGTTCTTTTTAACGTGTAACTTCAAATTAGCCACCTCCTCTATTATAGAACTTCTGGTGCTAATGATAATATTTTATTAAATTCTTTATCTCTTAGCTCCCTAGCAACAGGTCCGAAGATACGAGTTCCTCTTGGTTGCTTATCATCTTTTATTATAACAGCAGCGTTCTCATCAAATTTGATGTATGAACCGTCAGCTCTTCTTAATCCTCTTACTGATCTAACAATAACAGCTTTTACAACGTCACCTTTTTTAACAACTCCGCCTGGTGTTGCACTTTTAACGCTAGCTACTATTATATCTCCAATGTTACCGAACTTTCTCTTTGATCCGCCTAAAACTCTAATACACATGATTTCTTTAGCACCTGAGTTATCAGCTACCTTTAATAAGGTTTGTTGTTGTATCATTGAAATTTACCCTCCTTTCAGTCTTAAAAAGCTTATTTAGCTCTTTCAACTATTTCAACAAGTCTCCATCTCTTATCTTTAGATAATGGTCTAGTTTCCATTATTAATACTCTATCATTCATGTTAGCTTCATTGTTTTCATCATGAGCTTTGAATTTAGTAGTTCTATTCATAGTTTTTCCGTATAGTGGATGTCTTACCTTAGTTTCAACAGCAACTACGATAGTCTTATCCATTTTATCAGAAACAACTCTACCGATTTTCTTCTTTCTTAATCCTCTTTCCATTAGGGGCTACCTCCTTCCAGATTTACTGTTCAAATGCCCTGATCTCTTCTTCTCTAATGATGGTTTTGATTTGGGCTATAGATTTCTTTACTTCTCTTATTCTCATAGGATTTTCTAATTGTCCTGTAGCTAATTGGAATCTTAAGTTGAATAACTCAGCTTTTAATTCTCCTAATTTAGCAACTAAATCTTGAGGATTATTTGCTCTTAAATCTTTTAATTCTCTAGCCTTCATTATTCTTCACCACCCATTTCCTCAAAATCTCTTCTTGTAACGAATTTACACTTTACAGGAAGTTTGTGTGATGCAAGTCTCATTGCTTCTCTTGCAACTTCTTCGTTAACTCCTGATAATTCGAATAATACTCTACCAGGTTTAACTACAGCTACCCAATATTCTGGTGAACCTTTACCAGAACCCATTCTTGTTTCAGCTGGTTTCTCAGTAACTGGCTTATCTGGGAATACTTTTATCCAAAGTTTTCCTCCTCTTCTAATGTATCTGTTAATTGCTATTCTGGCAGATTCTATTTGGTTACTTGTTATCCATCCACAAGTTTGCGCTTGGATACCAAAATCTCCGTATGCAAGGAAATTACCTCTAGTAGCTTTTCCTTTCATTCTACCACGTTGTACCTTACGATGCTTAACTCTTTTAGGCATTAACATGATTATATTCCTCCTTTCTTACGCGTTAACTTCTTCCTTCTTTTCAACTTTTTTAGTTGGAAGAACTTCTCCATTATAAACCCAAACTTTAACTCCGATTTTACCGTATGTTGTATCTGCTTCTGCAAATCCATAATCAATATCAGCTCTTAATGTTTGTAGTGGAATTGTTCCTTCATGATATTGTTCAGTTCTAGCGATTTCAGCTCCACCTAATCTTCCTGAACAAGCTGTTTTAACACCCTTAGCTCCTAATTTCATAGCTCTTTGAATGCTTTGTTTCATAGCTCTTCTGAAAGAAACTCTCTTTTCTAATTGAGCAGCAATGTTTTCAGCGATTAATTGTGCATCAGCTTCAGCATTCTTAACTTCAACTATGTTTATTAAAAGATTCTTTCCGTTTGTTAATTTAGTAACCTTAGCTTTTAAAGCTTCGATTCCTGCACCACCTTTACCGATAACAACACCTGGTTTAGCAGTATATATATTTAACTTAACTCTTTTAGCTGATCTTTCGATTTCAATCTTAGATATACCAGCTGAGAAAAGTTCCTTCTTTACGAATTCTCTTATTTTGTTGTCTTCTATTAAGTTGTCAGCAAATGTTCTCTTATCAGCGTACCATTTTGCGTCCCAACCTTTAATAACTCCAACTCTAAGTCCGTGAGGATGTACTTTTTGACCCACTTGTTTTTCCCTCCTTCTTACTAAGCTCTTTCTTTAACTACTACTGTTATATGACTTGTTCTTTTGTTGATTCTGAACGCTTTTCCGTGGTCCATTGGTCTGAATCTCTTTAAAGTTGGACCAGCACCTACGAATGTTTCAGCAACATATAAGTTTTCAACATTTAAGTCATGATTGTTCTCTGCATTTGCAACAGCTGATTTTAAAACTTTGTTTATAACAACTGCAGCATCTTTTGGAGTGTATTGTAATATAGCGAAAGCCTCGTTAACATTTTTTCCTCTTATTAAATCAAGAACAACTCCTACTTTCATTGGAGACATTCTCACATATTTAGCTATAGCTCTAGCTTCCATTGATGTTCCTCCTTTCCCAGATTACTTTCTTTTTCTTGATGCTTTTTCGTCGTAATCGTGTCCTCTGTATGTTCTAGTAAGAGCAAATTCTCCTAATTTGTGTCCTACCATATCTTCGCTCACATATACTGGAACGTGTTTTCTACCATCATGAACAGCGATTGTATGACCAATCATTTGTGGGAAAATTGTTGAAGATCTTGACCAAGTCTTAACAACCTTATTTTCACCATTAGCATTCATTTCTTCTATCTTCTTTAAAAGTCCTTCGTGTACGAAAGGTCCCTTTTTTATTGATCTACTCACTATAATTTGCCTCCCTTCATAATCTCTAGGCCCAGTAAGCCTGAAGAGAATTAATTCTCTTCAATTACTTACTATTTCTTCTCTTTATTATGAATCTATCAGAATATTTCTTATTCTTTCTAGTCTTGTATCCAAGTGCTGGTTTACCCCATGGAGTAACTGGACTTGGTCTACCGATAGGTGATCTACCTTCACCACCACCGTGAGGGTGATCGCAAGGATTCATTACAGAACCTCTAACTGTAGGTCTCCATCCCATGTGTCTCTTTCTACCAGCTTTACCAATGTTGATGATATCGTTAGTAGTGTTAGAAACTGTTCCGATTGTAGCTTTACATTCGATTCTTACATATCTCATTTCACCTGAAGGTAATCTTAATGTAGCGTAGTTACCTTCTTTAGCCATTAATTGAGCAGAAGTACCTGCTGATCTAACCATTTGGCCACCTTTACCAGCTTGTAATTCTATGTTGTGAACAACTGTACCAACCGGCATATCTTTTAATGCTTTAGCATTACCAACTTTGATATCAGCTTCTGGTCCAGATACGATTGTATCTCCAACCTTTAATCCTACTGGTGCAAGAATATATCTCTTTTCACCATCAGCATATACTACTAACGCAATGTATGCTGTTCTGTTTGGATCGTATTCTATAGTAGCAACTTTTGCTGGAATACCATCCTTATTTCTCTTGAAATCAATTATTCTATATTTTCTCTTAGCTCCACCACCGTGGTGTCTAACAGTTATTTTACCTTGAGCATTTCTACCACCAGTTTTCTTTAAAGAAACTAAAAGTGATTTCTCTGGGCTGTTTGTAGTTATTTCTTCAAAGCTAGCCATTGTCATCTCTCTTCTTGATGGTGTAGTAGGTCTAAACTTTTTAACTGCCATGCTAATTCCCTCCTTCTTTAAGCTTCTCTGGCTTTATAGCCAATATTACGCTTTGATATTATTGCATTCCTTCAAAGAATTCAATACCTTTGCTATCTTGAGCTAATGTGATTATAGCTTTCTTTTGGTCAGCTCTCTTACCAACATGTACGCCCATTCTCTTAGTTTTTCCCATAGTTCTTATAGTTTGAACTTTTTCAACTTTAACGCCGAAAACTTCTTCGATCGCTTTCTTTATTTGAACTTTGTTAGCGCTCATATGAACTATGAAAGTGTACTTCTTTTCTGCCATTGCAGCCATTGACTTTTCAGTTATAACTGGTTTTCTGATTATATCGTGGCTTGTTAACTTCATTATGCGTACACCTCCTCAATCTTTGATACAGCATCCTTAGTCATGATTACTTTTGGATATTTTAATAAATCATAAACGTTGATGTTATTTACAGGAAGTACTGCTACTCCTTCTATGTTTCTAGCTGATTTATAAACCGTTTCGTTTGCTTCAGCTGTTATGATTAATGTCTTCTTAGCATTAAAAGCATTTAACATTTTAACAACTTCCTTAGTCTTAGGTGCTTCTAATGTTAAGCTATCTAATACTACCATTTCATCATTTTGAACTTTGCTAGTTAATGCTGATAACATAGCAACTCTTCTCATTGACTTTGGTATAGACATTCTGTAATCTCTTGGCTTTGGTGCGAATACAACTCCACCTTTGATCCATTGTGGTGCTCTGATTGAACCTTGTCTAGCTCTACCAGTTCCCTTTTGTCTCCAAGGCTTAATTCCGCCTCCTCTAACCTCAGCTCTAGTTTTAGCTGATTGAGTTCCTTGTCTTTTATTAGCTAATAATGCAACAACTACTTGGTGCATAGCATCTGCATTTACTTCTGCAGCAAATATAGTCTCATTTAATTGAATATCTTCAATTTTGTTTCCTTCTTTGTTAAATAATCCTACTGTAGGCATTCTGTCTCCTCCTTTCTAAAGAAATTAAGCTTTAACAGCGTTTCTTATTACAACTGTGCTCTTGTTAGCACCTGGGATACCACCCTTAACTAATATTAAGTTCTTTTCAGCTATTACTTTAACAACTTCTAAGTTTAATACAGTTGTGTTTACAGCTCCCATGTGTCCTGGCATGTTCTTGTTCTTGAATGTTCTTGATGGATCTGAAGAAGCTCCCATTGAACCTACTGCTCTGTGGAACTTAGAACCGTGTGACATTGGTCCTCTGTTAGCATTCCATCTCTTAATAACCCCTTGGAATCCCTTACCTTTAGATACTCCAGAAACGTCAATTTTATCTCCAGCTGCAAATAAATCAGCTTTGATTTCTTGACCTACTTCATATCCGCTGCAGTCTTCTAATCTGAATTCTTTTAAAGTTCTTCTTAAAGATACTCCAGCCTTAGCAAAGTGTCCTTTTCTTGGCTTATTAACTAATTTTTCTCTTACTTCACCGAAACCAACTTGTATTGCTTCATAACCATCTTTTTCGATAGTTTTCTTTTGAACAACAACACATGGTCCAGCTTCTACTACAGTTACAGGAACTACCTTTCCATTTTCATCAAAAATTTGAGTCATTCCTATTTTCTTACCGATTATAGCTTTTTTCATGTATTTACACCTCCCAAACGCATTAGCGGATTGCTTTGCAATCATAACCGTTCAAACTGTTTATTTAATAGTTAAGCTATTATAGCTTTATTTCGATATCTACACCAGCAGGTAAGTTTAATCTCATTAATGCATCAACAGTTTTAGGTGATGGATTAACGATATCGATTAATCTCTTGTGTGTTCTGATTTCGAATTGTTCTCTTGAATCTTTGTATTTGTGAACAGCTCTTAATATTGTAACAACATCTTTTTCAGTTGGTAGTGGTACTGGACCTGCAACCTTTGCTCCTGTTGATTTAGCTGTTTCAACGATTTTTTCAGCAGATTGATCTAATATAGTGTGATCAAAAGCCTTTAATCTGATTCTAATTTTTTGTTTTGACATTCTGGTTTCCCTCCTTTTCATGTACGCTTTACTTCTAACGCACAACAGTTGTAGTTCTATAAACTGTTCCTGGTGTTTCATAAATAATAACACAGGCTACTACCCCTGTCGTCGGATTCTAGATCCTGACTTGCTCCTCAAGAATAACCCGGAAGTCCGGCAACCTCTTGATTCATCGCGTTGCGCTACACAACTTCTTTATTATACTATCTTTATAAATCTTTATCAAGACTTTTTTTTTATCTTTTTTTTATCATTTAAAAAAAACTTTTGTCCTTTTAGAAGTAATTCTGTCGTTCAACTGTTATTATTTTATATCGATTTTAGATTTTTTTCAATAGTATAATTAATGAAATTTTTGTTTGTATTACCTCATATTATATATCATTAACCATTTCATTTTAATGTAAACATTTTTATAGAGTTTTACTTTTATTTTTATAATAAATAATTTGATTTATTTTATATTTAATTGCTTGTATTTTATTTAATTATATAAATTTTTCTTATTTTATTATAACAACTATAAAAAATAATATGATAATTCTAATAAATTATTTGTTTATATAAAAAAAAGAGTAAAGGCGTCCCCTTACTCTTTCCTTTTATGCGATCACAATTTTAAGCGCTTTATTTAAAAATTATCTATTTAAAAATTTAAAAGTTTTTAAACTTGGTTTAAAACTATTCGATTATAGAAGTAACAACTCCTGAACCTACAGTTCTTCCACCTTCTCTGATAGCGAATCTTAAACCTTCATCCATAGCTACTTGAGTGATTAACTCAACGTTCATATCGATGTGGTCTCCAGGCATAACCATTTCCATTCCTTCTGGTAATTTGATTGATCCTGTAACGTCTGTTGTTCTGAAGTAGAATTGTGGTCTGTATCCATCGAAGAATGGAGTATGTCTACCACCTTCATCTTTCTTAAGTACGTATACTTGACCTACGAACTTGCTGTGTGGGTGAACTGATCCAACTTTAGCTAATACTTGACCTCTTTCGATGTCTGTTCTTTGAACACCTCTTAATAATGCTCCGATGTTATCTCCAGCTTGCGCTTCGTCTAGTAACTTTCTGAACATTTCGATTCCTGTTACTACTACTTTTCTCTTTTCTTCCATTAATCCTACGATTTCAACTTCGTCTGATACGTGAAGAACTCCTCTTTCAACTCTTCCTGTTGCAACTGTTCCTCTACCAGTGATTGTAAATACGTCTTCTACTGGCATTAAGAATGGCTTATCTGTAGCTCTTTCTGGAGTTGGAATGTAGCTATCTACTGCATCCATTAATTCCATGATGCAAGCTGTTGCTTCTGGATCTGTTGGGTTTTCTAATGCTCTTAAAGCTGATCCTTTTATTACTGGTATATCATCACCTGGGAATTCATACTCAGATAATAATTCTCTAACTTCCATTTCAACTAATTCTAATAATTCTTCGTCGTCTACCATATCTGCTTTGTTTAAGAATACAACGATATATTCAACACCAACTCTTGATGCTAATAAGATGTGTTCTCTTGTTTGTGGCATTGGACCGTCTGCAGCTGAACAAACTAAGATAGCTCCATCCATTTGTGCAGCACCAGTGATCATGTTCTTAACATAGTCAGCGTGTCCTGGACAGTCAACGTGAGCATAGTGTCTGTTTTCTGTTTCGTATTCAACGTGTGCAGTGTTGATTGTGATTCCTCTTTCTTTTTCTTCTGGAGCCTTATCGATTGATGCGTAATCGAATGCTTCAGCGAATCCTTTCTTTGATAATACAGTAGTGATTGCTGCTGTTAATGTAGTTTTACCGTGGTCTACGTGACCAATTGTTCCGATATTTACGTGTGGTTTACTTCTTTCGAACTTTTGCTTTGCCATTTGAAATTCCTCCTTTATGGAAACAATGTTATGTTAACTTTAAAATTTTTAAAGTTTTAATAATTGTTCTTTTATTATAAATTTAAATTGTTTTTATGTCTATATTAACTTTTGCAACATTACCCATAATTATATTATGGATAACATTACAAAAAATTATTACAAATTATTTTGCTCTTTTACCAGCAACTTCTTCTTGAATGCTCTTTGGTACTTCTTCATAGTGATCGAATACCATTGAGTAGTTACCTCTACCTTGAGATCTTGATCTTAAAGCTGTAGCATATCCGAACATTTCAGCTAGTGGTACGAATGCTCTTATAACTTGAGCTCCGTTAACTGCTTCCATACCTTCCATTCTACCTCTTCTTGAGTTGATATCACCAATAACATCTCCCATATACTCTTCTGGTACAGTTACTTCAACCTTCATCATTGGTTCAAGTAATACTGGGCTTGCCTTTTGCATAGCGTTCTTGAATGCCATAGAACCAGCAATCTTGAATGCCATTTCTGATGAATCGACTTCGTGGTAAGAACCGTGTACTAACTTAACTTTGAAGTTGATAACTTCGTATCCAGCTATTATACCGTTCTTAGCAGCTTCTTGAATACCAGCATCGATTGCAGGAATGTATTCTTTTGGAATAGCTCCCCCAACGATAGCATTTTCAAAGCTGTATTCTCCTTCAGTTGGTTCCATTTCAATTACAGCATGACCGTATTGACCCTTACCACCTGATTGCTTAGCATACTTAGCTTCAGCTTTAACTGCTGATCTTATAGTTTCTTTGTAAGCAACTTGAGGAGCTCCAACGTTACATTCAACCTTGAATTCTCTTTGTAATCTATCAACAATGATATCTAAGTGTAATTCACCCATACCAGCGATGATTGTTTGACCTGTTTCTTGATCAGTCCAAGTCTTGAAAGTTGGATCTTCTTCAGCTAACTTAGCTAAAGCTAATCCCATCTTTTCTTGACCAGCTTTTGTCTTTGGCTCGATAGCTACAGATATAACTGGTTCTGGGAATTCCATTGATTCAAGTATGATTGGTGCGCTTTCATCACATAAAGTATCACCTGTTGTAGTGTTCTTTAATCCGATAATTGCTCCTAATTCACCTGCTTCTAATGACTCAACTTCTTCTCTTGTGTTAGAGTGCATTTTAACAAGTCTTCCGATTCTTTCTTTCTTACCTTTTGTTGAGTTAAGAACATATGAACCACTGTTCATTACACCTGAGTATATTCTTGTAAAGGCAAGTTTTCCAACGAATGGGTCAGTAGCAATTTTGAATGCTAAAGCAGCCATTGGAGCTTCATCTGAAGCTTCTCTTGAATCTTCTTCTCCATCTAAAGTTTGACCTTGGATTGCAGGAATGTCTAATGGTGATGGTAAGTAAGCAACAACACCGTTGATCATTTCTTGAACCCCTTTGTTTTTGTATGAAGATCCACAGATACATGGAACTATTTCATTAGCTATAGTAGCTTTTCTTAAAGCAGCATGTAACTCTTCTTCAGTTAATTCTTCACCTTCAAGGTATTTTTCCATTAATGCTTCATCAGTTTCAGCAATTGCTTCAATCATAGCCATTCTGTATTCTTCAGCTTGATCAGCTAACTCTGCAGGAATTTCTTCAATTCTTACATCCTTACCTAAATCATCATAAGTAACGATTGCATGATTAGATATTAAATCTACCATACCTCTGAATTCTGCTTCAGAACCTATTGGAATTTGTATTGGAACTGCATTAGCTTTTAATCTATCTCTAACAGTGTTTATACATCTGAAGAAATCAGCTCCTGTAGCGTCCATCTTATTAACATATATCATTCTTGGAACACCGTACTTATCTGCCTGTCTCCAAACAGTTTCAGTTTGTGGTTCAACCCCACTTTTAGCGTCTAGAACTGTAACAGCTCCATCAAGAACTCTTAATGATCTTTCAACTTCAACTGTGAAGTCTACGTGACCTGGAGTATCGATGATGTTTAATTCATGCCCTTCCCAGAAACAAGTTGTTGCTGCAGAAGTAATTGTTATACCTCTTTCTTGTTCTTGAACCATCCAGTCCATTGTAGCAGCACCTTCATGAACTTCTCCTATTTTGTGGCTCTTTCCTGTATAGAATAATATTCTCTCAGTTGTTGTTGTTTTACCAGCATCAATGTGAGCCATTATTCCAAAATTACGGAATTTGTCTAATGGATATTTTCTAGCCATTTTATGTCCTCCTCTCAATGAGTAATTTTATATTCGACAAAACTGCTTTGGCATAAGCCAAAACAGTTTTTGTAATATTAGTATCTGTAATGAGCGAATGCTTTGTTTGCTTCTGCCATTTTGTGAGTATCTTCTCTCTTCTTAACAGCAGCTCCAGTATTATTAGCTGCATCTAATAATTCTCCAGCTAATCTTTCAGCCATAACTTTTTCGCCTCTTTTTCTAGCAGCAGCTAAAATCCATCTGATACCTAAAGTTTGTCTTCTTTCAGGTCTAACTTCGATTGGAACTTGGTAGTTAGCACCACCTATTCTTCTAGCTTTAACTTCTAATAAAGGCATAACATTGTTCATAGCTTCTTCAAATACTTCTAAAGCATCTTTGCCTGTCTTTTGCGCCATAATTTCAAACGCTTCGTAGCAAATCTTTTGTGCTACTCCTTTTTTACCATCTTCCATTACGTTGTTTATTAACTTAGTAACAACTTTTGAGTTGTATATTGGATCTGGTAATACATCTCTTTTTGCGATAAATCCTTTTCTTGGCACTTTTCTTCCCTCCTTAACAATTTTTAATTTAATTCATAGGTACTCGGCAAGTTAACTTACCGTAAAGTGCTTCGCTTCTTACATCTATATAAACTTATGTAAAATTTCTAGTCTATGTAAATGCCGAAGATAAGCACTGTCTTAGTTTAGAAAACTATTTTTGCTTTGGTCTCTTAGCACCGTATTTAGATCTTCCTTGCATTCTGTTAGCTACTCCAGCACAGTCTAGTGCTCCTCTTACGATATGGTATCTAACACCAGGAAGGTCCTTAACTCTACCACCTCTTATAAGAACAACGCTGTGCTCTTGTAAGTTGTGACCTACACCACCGATGTAAGCAGTAACTTCGAATCCATTTGTAAGTCTTACTCTGGCAATCTTTCTTAACGCTGAGTTAGGCTTCTTTGGAGTAGTAGTTTTAACAACTGTACAAACTCCTCTTCTTTGTGGACACTCGTTTAGTGCTGGCGCTGTTGATTTATTAACAACACTCTTTCTACCTTTTCTTACTAATTGGCTTATAGTTGGCATTTCTTCACCTCCTGAAATTTATTTATCTATATAAAATAAGATAAACACTAATTATTATTCTAGGGTCAATATTGCTGATGACTTAACATCAATCCCACCTATCTTCCCAAGTTCTTTCATTGTAGATACTTCTACAATTTTAATGTTTTTCTCTTTTGCTAGTTGAATTATTGGAAGTATCAACTTAGCATTTGCATCTTTAGCTACATATAAAACTTTTCCTTCGTTATTTTTAATTAACTTAGTACATTGTTTTATTCCAATAACTTTTTTTACTACAATTCTGTCTAACATGAATCCCCCTCCTTAAATTAAAGATCATAGAGGCATGTTATACAGGATGCCTCCATGAATCATGTAGACAATCATACTGTAGTGTAGCTTCAAAAATCACACAATTGGTATTTTATCATTTAAGCATACACATGTCAATAAAATTGCATTGTATTATTCTATTGTTTCAATATTATCTTCTTCTAACTCTTCTGTTGGTACATCAAGCTTTAAAGATCTATATCTCATCATACCTGTACCAGCTGGAATTAACTTACCAATAATAACATTTTCTTTTAATCCAATTAATGGATCTATTTTACCTTTAATAGCTGCTTCAGTAAGAACTCTTGTTGTTTCTTGGAATGAAGCTGCTGATAAGAAACTATCAGTTGCAAGAGCAGCTTTAGTAATACCTAATAATGCTACTTCACCCTTAGCTTCTTCTCCTCCAAATTCTCTTACTCTAGCATTTTCGCTTTCAAAGTCAAACATATCTATCATAGTACCTGGTAATAAATCAGTATCTCCTGAATCAGAAACCTTAACTTTTCTAGTCATTTGTCTAACAACTACTTCTAAGTGCTTATCATTGATATCAACACCTTGTAATCTATAAACTTTTTGAACTTCAGAAAGTAAGTATCTTCTAGCTCCTTCAACACCTTTGATATTCATGATATCATGAGGGTTAACTGAACCTTCTGTAATTTCATCTCCAGCTTCTATAACATCATTGTCAGATACTCTTAATCTTGAACCAAATGGAATATCATAGCTACATTCTTCACCGTCAGCAGCCATTACAAATACAGTCTTCTTCTTCTTAGTTTCTTCTATTCTTACAGTACCTGCAATTTCAGAAACTATAGCAAGCCCCTTAGGTTTTCTAGCTTCAAATAACTCTTCAACTCTAGGAAGACCTTGAGTGATATCCGCACCAGTAGCAACACCACCAGTATGGAATGTTCTCATTGTAAGCTGAGTACCTGGTTCACCGATTGATTGAGCTGCTATTATACCAACAGCTTCACCAATATTAATCTTTTGAGCTGTAGCCATGTTCATACCATAACACTTAGCACAAACACCAACTTTACAGTTACAAGTAAATACAGATCTTATCTTAACCTTTTTAACACCTGCAGCTGTTATTCTATCAGCCATATGCGATTCAATATATTGGTCTTTTCCTAATAATAATTCACCGCTTTCTGGATCATAAACATCTTCAGCAGTATATCTTCCATATAATCTTTCTGCTAATCCTTCGATTACTTCATTACCTTCTTTAATTTCAGCAACTATTAATCCTCTATCAGTACCACAATCTTCTTCTCTTACGATAACATCTTGTGATACGTCAACAAGTCTTCTTGTTAAGTAACCTGAATCGGCAGTCTTAAGTGCTGTATCGGCATTACCTTTTCTAGCACCGTGTGTTGATATGAAGTATTCTAATACGTCAAGACCTTCTCTAAATGAAGCCTTGATTGGTAATTCGATAATCTTACCTGATGGAGCGGCCATAAGTCCTCTCATACCAGCTAATTGCTTAATTTGGGCCTTAGATCCTCTGGCTCCTGAATCAGCCATCATGAAGATTGGATTGAATTTATCCAAGCTATCCATTAAGGCATTGGCAACATCTTCTGTTGTCTTACTCCACTTTTCAATAACTTTTTCATATCTTTCATCTTCAGATATGAAACCTCTCTTATACATCTTTTCTACTTTTTCAACTGTTTCTTCAGCTTCTTTTAGTAATTCATACTTAGCTTCAGGAACTATCATATCTGATGCTGCAACTGTTACAGCTCCAATAGATGAATAGTGATATCCCAATGCTTTAATTTTATCTAGCATTATTGATGTATTAGTAGGTCCATGCTTAATATAGCATTTATCTATTAATTTTCCTAAAGTTTTCTTAGTTATTAAGAAATCAACTTCAAGATTAAATTCTGTTTCTGGATTTTCTCTATCAACATATCCTAGGTCTTGAGGAATAGATTCATTGAATATAATCTTACCTACTGTAGTTTTGATTATACCATGTCTAACTATACCATCAACTTCCTTAAACATTCTAACGTTAATAGCAGCGTGAACAGCTATTTCTCCAACATTGTATGCCATTATAGCTTCATCAACAGAAGAGAAATACATTCCTTCTCCCTTAGCACCCTCTTTATCCATTGTTAAGTAGTATGAACCTAAAACCATATCCTGTGTAGGTACACATACTGGCTTACCATCTGAAGGTTTCATTATGTTACCAGCTGCAAGCATTAAGAATCTAGCTTCTGCTTGTGCTTCTACTGATAAAGGTACGTGAACAGCCATTTGGTCTCCATCGAAGTCCGCATTATATGCTGTACATACTAATGGGTGAAGTTTTATTGCTCTACCTTCAACTAATACTGGTTGGAATGCTTGAATTCCTAGTCTGTGTAGAGTAGGCGCTCTGTTAAGTAAAACTGGATGATCAGTAATAACTTCTTCAAGTATATCCCATACTTGTTCATTTACCCTTTCAACCATTCTCTTTGCGCTCTTAATATTGTGAGCTACGCCATCTTCAACTAATTTTTTCATTACGAAAGGCTTAAATAATTCTAAAGCCATTTCTTTAGGTAAACCACATTGGTACATTTTTAATTCTGGTCCAACAACGATAACTGATCTACCAGAATAATCAACTCTCTTACCAAGTAAGTTTTGTCTAAATCTACCTTGCTTACCTTTTAACATGTCAGATAATGATTTTAAAGGTCTGTTACCTGGTCCTGTAACTGGTCTTCCCCTTCTACCATTATCTATAAGAGCATCAACTGCTTCTTGAAGCATTCTTTTTTCATTTCTAACGATTATATCAGGAGCTCCTAAATCTAAAAGCTTCTTTAATCTGTTATTTCTGTTGATTACTCTTCTATATAAATCATTTAAATCAGATGTAGCAAATCTTCCTCCATCTAATTGAACCATTGGTCTTAAATCTGGTGGAATTACAGGAATTACGTTTATAACCATCCATCTTGGATCATTTCCTGATTTTCTAAAAGACTCAACAACTTCAAGTCTTCTTATAATTCTTACCTTCTTTTGACCACTGCTGTTCTTTAATTCTTCTTTTAACTCTTTAGCTTGTGCTTCTAAGTCAATTTCTCCCAAAATTTCTTGAACAGCTTCTGCACCCATTCCAGCTACGAAACTTTCTTCACCGAATTTGTCTACAGCTTCTCTATATTCTTTTTCACTTAAAAGTTGTTTCTTTAATAAAGATGTTTCTTTAGGGTCTATAACAACATATGAAGCAAAATAAAGAACTTTTTCTAAAGCTCTTGGTGACATATCTAAAAGTAATCCCATTCTTGATGGAATTCCTTTAAAGTACCAAATGTGAGATACTGGGGCAGCTAACTCAATGTGCCCCATTCTTTCTCTTCTTACTTTAGCTTTTGTAACTTCAACTCCACATCTGTCACAAACAATTCCCTTATATCTAACTCTCTTATATTTACCACAATGACATTCCCAGTCTTTCATAGGTCCAAATATTCTTTCACAGAATAGACCATCTCTTTCTGGTTTTAAAGTTCTATAATTAATTGTTTCAGGCTTCTTAACTTCACCTCTAGACCATTCTCTAATTTGGCTTGGAGAAGCTAATCCGATTTGTATAGCATCAAAATTGTTCAATTCAAACAAGGGTATATCCTCCCTTCAATTTTAGTGTTCGTCATTAACGAAATCATCTAATTCTAATTCTTCTTCATGGAAACCTTCTAAAGCAAATGATTCATAATCAATATCTTCATCCATTTCCTCATCATTAGTTGTATAACTATCATCTCCAGCAACAGGTTCAGTAACAAGTTCTTCTGTTCCTTCGATATTTACATCTAAGTCTTCTGAATCATCATCAGAGAACTCTTTTAATTTAACTTCTTCGTTATCTTCATTTAATACTTTAACATCTAAACATAAAGCTTGAAGTTCTTTAATAAGAACCTTAAATGATTCTGGAACTCCTGGTTCAGGGATATTTTCACCCTTAACTATAGCTTCATAAGTCTTAACTCTTCCTACAACGTCATCTGACTTAACTGTTAAGATTTCTTGTAATGTGTGTGCTGCACCATATGCTTCTAGTGCCCAAACTTCCATTTCCCCAAATCTTTGACCACCGAATTGAGCTTTACCTCCAAGTGGTTGTTGAGTAACTAATGAGTAAGGACCTGTAGATCTAGCATGGATCTTATCATCTACTAAGTGAGCAAGCTTTAAGATATACATTATACCAACTGTAACTTCGTTATCAAAAGCTTCCCCAGTTCTTCCATCATATAATACAGTCTTTCCATTTGCATTGTATCCTGCTTTTTCTAAGCATTCTTCAATGTTCTTTTCTGTTGCACCATCAAATACAGGTGTTGCAATGTGCCATCCTAATGCACTTGCTGCCCATCCTAAGTGAACTTCTAATACCTGACCAATGTTCATACGTGATGGAACCCCTAGTGGATTTAAACAAATTTGTAGTGGTCTACCATCTGGTAAGAATGGCATATCTTCTTCTGGTAAAACTCTAGAAATAACCCCTTTGTTACCATGACGTCCTGCCATCTTATCCCCAACAGATATTTTTCTCTTTTGAGCTATATAACATCTTACAAGTTCGTTAACACCTGGATTTAAGTCATCACCGTTTTCTCTTGTAAATACTTTTACGTCAACGATAATACCAGCTTCTCCATGTGGTACTCTTAATGAAGTATCTCTAACTTCTCTTGCTTTTTCACCAAATATAGCTCTTAATAATCTTTCCTCAGCAGTTAATTCAGTTTCTCCCTTAGGTGTAACTTTACCTACAAGTACATCTCCTGATCTAACTTCAGCCCCGATTCTGATTATTCCTCTTTCATCTATATCTTTAAGAGCATCTTCACTAACGTTAGGAATATCTCTTGTTATTTCTTCTGGTCCTAGCTTAGTATCTCTAGCTTCACATTCATATTCTTCAATATGAATAGAAGTAAATACATCTTCTCTTACTAATTCTTCAGAGATAAGCATAGCATCCTCGTAGTTGTAACCTTCCCAAGTTATGAATCCCATTCTGATATTCTTTCCTAATGCGATTTCTCCTAGGTCAGTTGCTGGACCGTCTGCTAACACTTGGTTCTTAAATACAATTTCACCCTTATCAACTAAAGGTCTTTGGTTTATACAAGTACCTGGGTTACTTCTCTTGAATTTAAGTAATTTGTAAGTATCAATTCCACCATCAACATCTCTCTTAACTCTGATTTCTGATGAACTAACATATACAACTGTACCTGAGTTCTTAGCTTTAGGTAATACTCCTGAATCCGCTGCTGCTCTATACTCAATTCCTGTACCAACTATTGGTGCTTGTGGCTTTAATAGTGGAACTGCTTGACGTTGCATGTTTGCTCCCATAAGAGCTCTAGATGCGTCGTCATTTTCAAGGAAAGGTATCATTGCTGTAGCAACAGAAACTATTTGTCTTGGTGAAACATCGATTAAATCTACATCTTTAGCATTTACTTGTAAAATGTCATGCTTATGTCTAACAGTAACTCTACTATCTACGAATCTTCCATCTTCACCAATTGGTTCTTTTGCTTGTGCAATTAAGTATAAATCTTCTTCATCAGCAGTAAAGTATCTAATTTCATTTGTAACTATTCCAGTTTCTTTATCAATTAGTCTATATGGTGTTTCAATAAATCCATATTCATTTACTTTTGCATATGTTGCTAATGAGTTGATTAATCCTATATTTGGTCCTTCTGGAGTTTCTATAGGACACATTCTACCATAATGAGAGTGGTGAACGTCTCTAACTTCGAAACCAGCTCTTTCTCTTGAAAGACCTCCTGGTCCTAAAGCAGATAATCTTCTCTTATGTGTTAACTCAGATAATGGATTAGTTTGATCCATGAATTGTGATAATTGAGAACTACCAAAGAATTCTTTTATTGCAGCAGCTACTGGTCTAATGTTTATTAACATTTGAGGAGTAATTGCTTCTTGATCTTGAATAGTCATTCTTTCTTTAACTACTCTTTCCATTCTTGATAAACCAATTCTAAATTGATTTTGTAGTAACTCACCTACAGATCTTAATCTTCTATTACCTAAGTGGTCTATATCATCAGTATATCCAATACCATAAGCTAATCCTAATTGATAACTTATAGTAGCAAATATATCATCTCTTATAATATGTTTAGGTATTAATCTTGTTATGTTCTTCTTAATTTCTTCTTTTATAGTTTGCTCATCATCATAATTGTCAAGAATCTCCATTAATGTTGGATAATGAACAGCTTCCCTTATGTTTAAATCACTTACATCAAATTGAACAACTTTTTCTAAATCAACAAAGTGATTTCCCATTACTCTTACAACTTTGTCTTCTACTAAAATATCAACAGAATTTATTCCTGCAGATTGAATATCAGAAGCCATTGTTCTGCTTATCTTTTCTCCTTGTTCAACCATTATTTCTCCAGTTGAAGGATTTATTATGTCAGCAGCTGCAATTTGATTAATTAATCTAAGATTAATAGCTAATTTTTTATTAAATTTATATCTACCAACTCTAGATAAATCATATCTCTTAGCATCAAAAAATAAAGAGTCTATTAATGAAACAGCACTATCAACTGTTGGTGGTTCACCTGGCCTTAATCTTTTATAAATTTCAAGTAAAGCTTCTTCCTTAGTCTTAGTGTTGTCTTTTTCAATAGTTGCTTTAAATCTTTCTTCTTCTCCAAAATAATCTAAAAGTTCTTGGTCACTTCCATACCCCATAGCTCTAGCTAATATAGATATTGGTAATTTTCTTGTTTTGTCAATTCTAACATAAATAACATCATTAGAATCTGTTTCATATTCTAACCATGCACCTCTGTTTGGAATAACAGTTGATGAAAACAGCTTTTTACCGCTTTTATCAACAGTATTGCTATAATATACACCTGGAGATCTAACTAACTGACTTACAATAACTCTTTCAGCCCCGTTAATAATAAAAGTACCTTGCTCTGTCATTAATGGGAAGTCTCCCATAAATACTTCTTGTTCTTTTATTTCTCCTGTTTCATTGTTTGTCAGTCTTACTGACACTTTTAGTGGCGCTGCATAAGTGCAATCTCTTTCCTTACACTCTTCCACTGAATACTTAATATTATCCATATCAAGTTTGTAATCTACAAACTCTAGTACAAGATTTCCAGTGAAATTTGAAATTGGGTTTACATCATCAAATACTTCTAATAAACCTTCTCTTAAAAACCACTCGTAAGAATCTAATTGTACCTCGATTAAGTTTGGCATTTCGGTTACATCTTTAACCTTAGCAAAGCTCATTCTAGTTCTTTTTCCGACTTGGACAGGATGTACCATGAATTTTCACCCCTTGTTTAAAGTAAAATAACCAAAAGCATAATTTCCCTAAGGACTTATACTTTCGGAGAGCATCACGTTATAGCATAATCACCTTCGATTATACTCATTTTCGCAAGAATATATAATTATCCATAATGAATAGTACATTTTATGATAGTAACATACACAATTTCCTTTGTCAACACCTTTGCATATTAATTACAATCCATTAATATGATAGTATTTACAAAAAAAATTTTTTTATTCCATTTTTTCAAATCTTATTCATGATTTGGGCATTAAAAAAGGTGCTATATAGCACCTTTTATATATAAAGTTTAAATTACTTTATTTCTGCTTCTGCTCCAACTTCAGCTAATTTAGCTTTCATGTCTTCAGCTTCTTCCTTAGAAACAGCTTCTTTTAATGTCTTAGGAGCTCCGTCAACTATTTCCTTAGCTTCCTTTAATCCTAATCCAGTTAATTCTCTAACAACTTTGATAACCTTGATCTTGTTAGCACCAGCGTTTGCTAATACAACGTCGAACTCAGTCTTTTCTTCTGCTGCAGCACCTGCAACAGCTCCACCAGCAACAGCAACTGGAGCAGCAGCGCTAACACCAAACTCCTCTTCGCAAGCAGTTACTAATTCGTTTAATTCTAAAACAGTCATTTCTTTTATAGCTTGAATGATTTCTTCTCTTGTCATTTTAATTGCACCTCCAAAATTTTATCAGTTATTATTCAGCTGACTCTGATTCTTTTTTTTCTTTAATTGCATTTAATAAATATGCAAGGTTTGATAATGGAGCTTTGAAGCTTCCAAGAAGTTTTGCAATAAGAACTTCCTTTGATGGAATTGTTGCAAGTTTTTCAACTCCAGCCTTGTCATAAACAATACCGTCAACAATACCTGCTTTTAATTCTAACTTCTTATGATCTTTACCGAAGTTATGTAATACTCTAGCAGGAGCAGTAGCATCTTCGTAACCGAAAGCTATAGAAACTGGTCCTTCTAAGTATTGAACTAAATCACCTAAACCTAATTCGTTAGCAGCTAATGTTACTAATGTGTTCTTATAAACTTTATATTCAACACCAGCTTCTCTTAAGCTCTTTCTTAACATTGTATCTTCTTCAACTGTTAATCCTTGGTAACTAGCTAATACTACACCTTGAGCTTTTTCTAACTTTTCTTTAATCTCAGCTACTTTAGCTTCTTTGATTTGTCTGTTCTTCTTTATCACTGTGTGTCCACCTCCTCACAGTTATTAACTGTAATATATATTAAGAAAGGTCTTCCCATAGACATAGGAAGACCAAATAAATAATCACTTATCTAGTTATCCTAGGCAGGCGATTACAACTTTAAACCTTACGGCACCTACTGTCTACGGAAACAGTATTCTCTTTTTTCACAACGAAATTTATTATACTATGTTAATTTCACTATGTCAATATTAATCTAAAACTTTTGTTGGATTAATCTTAGCTCCAGGTCCCATTGTGCTTGAAACTGATACAGACTTAATGTATTGTCCCTTAGCAGCAGCTGGCTTAGCCTTTACTAATGCATCCATTAAAGCGTGGAAGTTTTCTTGTAACTTTTCAACACCAAATGATTTCTTTCCGATTGGGCAGTGAACGATAGCAGTCTTATCAACTCTGTATTCAACTTTACCAGCTTTGATATCAGCTATAGCCTTAGCTACGTCAAATGTAACTGTTCCTGATTTTGGGTTTGGCATTAATCCCTTAGGTCCTAAAACTCTACCTAATCTACCAACTACACCCATCATGTCTGGAGTAGCAACTACTACATCGTAGTCAAACCAGTTTTCACCTTGGATCTTTTGAACTAATTCTTCAGCTCCAACGAAATCAGCTCCAGCTTCTTGAGCTTCTGTAGCTTTTGCACCCTTTGCAAATACTAATACTTTAACACTTTTACCAGTTCCGTTTGGAAGAACAACAGCTCCTCTAACTTGTTGGTCAGCGTGTCTTGGGTCTACCCCTAATCTAACATGTAATTCAACTGTTTCGTCGAATTTAGCTTTTGCAGTCTTAACAGCTAAATCTAACGCTTCAGCTGGTGTATATAAAACGTTCTTATCAACTAATTTTGAACTTTCAATATATTTCTTTCCCATTGTTATGCCTCCTTCGTGGTTTTAGCGGTTTTTACCTCCCACTTATTAAAAAATCAGAATTACTCTGCTATTGTAACACCCATACTTCTAGCTGTTCCTTCGATCATGCTCATTGCAGTTTCGATTGTAGCAGCGTTTAAGTCTGGCATTTTTAATTCAGCGATCTTTCTAACTTGATCCTTTGTTAATGATCCAACCTTTGTTCTGTTAGGAACTCCTGATCCGCTTTCTAATCCTAATTCTTTCTTAATTAGAACTGCTGCTGGAGGAGTCTTTAAGATAAAACTAAAAGATCTATCTTGATATACTGTTATAACAACTGGTATTATTAATCCAGCTTGATTAGCAGTCTTTGCGTTAAACTCCTTACAGAATCCCATAATATTTACACCGTGTTGCCCTAATGCTGGACCTACTGGTGGTGCTGGTGTTGCCTTACCTGCAGGAAGTTGTAATTTAATCATTCCTGTTACTTTCTTAGCCATTTACTATTCCTCCTATACTGTGGTAATACGGACTTTTTGTCCTCCCACTTAATTAAAAACATTAGTTTTATATATAATTATACTAAACTAACTTCTCAACTTGGTTAAAATCTAGTTCAGCTAATGTTTCTCTGCCGAACATATCTATTAAAGCCTTTATCTTGTGTTTTTCAACACTTATCTCTTGGATTACCGCTACGAATTCTCTTAACGGTCCTGAGATAACTCTTACGCTTTCTCCTACTTCTAAATCAATATCTATAGGCATTTCTACTACACCCATTGATTCTACTTCTTCATCAGTAAGAGGTACTGGTTTAGAACCTGGTCCAACAAATCCTGTTACACCTCTTGTATTTCTAACCACATACCATGACTCATCAGTCATAAGCATTTTTATTAACACATATCCTGGGAACTTCTTCTTTAAAGAGACCTTTTGTTTACCATCTTTTTCTTCGATAACTTCTTCCATAGGAACTTGTATATCAAGAAGTAGATTTTCAAGATTTCTATTTTCTACAGTTTTTTCAATATTTGCTTTAACCTTATTTTCGTAACCTGAATATGTGTGTACTACATACCATCTAGCTCTTTCACTCATATTTACTATAGATGAAAAGTTTCATCTAAACCTCCTTTATTATAGTTTAAAAATCAATTTAAAGAGGTTTGTAAAAATATAATCTAACCCGCCTACCAATATAATATATATTAGTACGACTACGCCTACTGCAATTAACGCTTTTTTTGTGTCATCTTTAGAAGGCCAAGTTATTCTTTTAACCTCTGCCTTAAGTTCTCTAAAAAACTTAGAAAGCCCTCTTTTTTCAGAAGTTTTAGTATTAATATTTACATTTTCTTTAATAGCCATTACTTCACATCCTTAACTATTGCGAATATGTGTCATTGCTCTAAAGCTAACTATTTAGTTTCTTTATGTTGTGTGTGTTTTTTACAGAATCTGCAATATTTGTTCATTTCCATTCTGTCTGGGTTGTTTTTCTTATTTTTCATTGTGTTGTAATTTCTTTGCTTACACTCTGTGCATGCTAATGTTACTTTAACTCTCACAGTCTGCACCTCCAGTTTATCCAAATAATTATATAAGTATATATATGATATTGTGTTACCTAATTCGTTAATTACTTAAACACTCTATCATAAAAGCGATATTATGTCAATAATATTAGCTTTGTAAAGGACTAGGTAAACAAACCCAGTCCTTATATATGAAGTAATTGATTTATTATTCGATTATAGAAGTAACAACTCCTGAACCTACAGTTCTTCCACCTTCTCTGATAGCGAATCTTAAACCTTCATCCATAGCTACTTGAGTGATTAACTCAACGTTCATATCGATGTGGTCTCCAGGCATAACCATTTCCATTCCTTCTGGTAATTTGATTGATCCTGTAACGTCTGTTGTTCTGAAGTAGAATTGTGGTCTGTATCCATCGAAGAATGGAGTATGTCTACCACCTTCATCTTTCTTAAGTACGTATACTTGACCTACGAACTTGCTGTGTGGGTGAACTGATCCAACTTTAGCTAATACTTGACCTCTTTCGATGTCTGTTCTTTGAACACCTCTTAATAATGCTCCGATGTTATCTCCAGCTTGCGCTTCGTCTAGTAACTTTCTGAACATTTCGATTCCTGTTACTACTACTTTTCTCTTTTCTTCCATTAATCCTACGATTTCAACTTCGTCTGATACGTGAAGAACTCCTCTTTCAACTCTTCCTGTTGCAACTGTTCCTCTACCAGTGATTGTAAATACGTCTTCTACTGGCATTAAGAATGGCTTATCTGTAGCTCTTTCTGGAGTTGGAATGTAGCTATCTACTGCATCCATTAATTCCATGATGCAAGCTGTTGCTTCTGGATCTGTTGGGTTTTCTAATGCTCTTAAAGCTGATCCTTTTATTACTGGTATATCATCACCTGGGAATTCATACTCAGATAATAATTCTCTAACTTCCATTTCAACTAATTCTAATAATTCTTCGTCGTCTACCATATCTGCTTTGTTTAAGAATACAACGATATATTCAACACCAACTCTTGATGCTAATAAGATGTGTTCTCTTGTTTGTGGCATTGGACCGTCTGCAGCTGAACAAACTAAGATAGCTCCATCCATTTGTGCAGCACCAGTGATCATGTTCTTAACATAGTCAGCGTGTCCTGGACAGTCAACGTGAGCATAGTGTCTGTTTTCTGTTTCGTATTCAACGTGTGCAGTGTTGATTGTGATTCCTCTTTCTTTTTCTTCTGGAGCCTTATCGATTGATGCGTAATCGAATGCTTCAGCGAATCCTTTCTTTGATAATACAGTAGTGATTGCTGCTGTTAATGTAGTTTTACCGTGGTCTACGTGACCAATTGTTCCGATATTTACGTGTGGCTTACTTCTTTCGAACTTTTGCTTTGCCATTTGAAATTCCTCCTTATTTTTAAGTAAACTTTGCCTAGCGTTTGCATACTAATTTATATTTATCTTGGAGCTCATGATCGGGATTGAACCGACGACCTCCACCTTACCAAGGTGACACTCTTCCTACTGAGCTACATGAGCATTAAAGTGATACTCACTTTAATATACCAATTATAAAGTTTACTATCATTTGTTTTTTTTGTCAATATTATTTTAGTATTATTATTTAGTCTCAGAAAGGCACTTTTCAAGCTTTTTTTTCACTCTTTGAAGCGCATTATCAATAGATTTTGCATGCCTATCTAAATCACAAGCAATCTCTTGATACGATTTTCCATCAAGATATGATTGCAAAACCTCCATTTCCAAATGAGAAAGGACCTTTGAAATTGCTTTTTCTATATATTCCTTTTCTTCTTTTCCTATTATAAGCTCTTCAGGATCTGTTATCTTCATACTTGATAGTATATCCATAAGTGTTCTTTCTGAATCATCTTCTGACACAGGTTTGTTAAGAGATACATATGTATTTAACGGAATATGCTTTTGTCTTGTTGCCGTTTTTATTGCAGTTATTATTTGCCTTGTTATACACAACTCAGCAAAAGACCTAAATGTAGTTGATTTTTCATAATTAAAATCTCTAATTGCCTTATATAACCCTATCATACCTTCTTGATAAATATCCTCTTTATCTGCCCCAATTAGGAAATATGATTTAGATTTTGCTTTAACAAAGCCTTCATATTTAGAAATAACATATTCTTGTGCTCTAACATTTCCTTTTTTTGCTTCAACTACAATTTCTTCTTCTGCTCTACCCTCAAATTCACCTGCTATTTCTTTTGAATAATCATTGTTATCCACAAATCCCCCTCCATTCCCAAAATTATCCCTATATTTATCCACGCCTAATAGCCTCTAATTTTTTTAAAATATCTTCATCAATATTGTCTTGAATAGTACTTTTATGTGAAGTACTAACTTTTTTACTTGACCTTTTTATATCTTCAGAAGTATCAAACACCATATTATAAAATTCTATACTTGAAATTCTAGTTGCACCCCTTTGAAAAATGGTTTGTTGTTCTAATGAATCTGATGTAACTACAGAAACCTCAAATCTTCTTCCTATATTATGTATTTCTTTTTCAATATAAGCATCTGCTGTTTCTCCACTTTTAGTAAATATAACTGTAAGATTTTTATTATGCTCATATTTATTTTCCAAATTACCAGCTACTCTATAACCATCAAATATTAACATAATTTTAATTTGGTGAATAGCACCATAATTATGTAAAATATCAATAAGCTTTTGTCTAGCACTATCTAAACTTATTTCTTTTTCACTCTTTAGATTACTCCAACTATTTATTACATTATATCCATCTACAAATATAAATTTCACTTCTTACCCCTATGCGTGTATTTATTATTTAGTTAATCTACCTTTTAAAACTTCATACATCATTATACCACCTGCAACCGAAGCATTTAAAGAGTTAATTTTTCCTATCATAGGTATTTTTACTAATAAATCACACTTTTTAAGCGTTAAATTTGAAATTCCTTTTCCTTCACTTCCTATTATTAACGCACATGGACCTGAAAAATCAGTATTATAACTATAATCTTTACCATCTATATCAGCTCCATAAATCCAAATTCCTTGTTCTTTTAACATATCTATAGTTGCATTTATATTTGTAACCTTTGCAATTTTCATATGTTCTATTGCTCCAGCTGAACATTTATAAACTGTAGATGTTACACCAACATTTCTTCTTTTTGGTATTATTATTCCATGCACTCCACAAAGCTCTGCTGTTCTTATTATTGAACCTAAGTTATGAGGATCTTCAATTTCATCTAATATAACTATAAATGGTTGTTGTTCTTTTCTTTTTGCATCCTCTAATATATCATTTACTTCACAATATTTAAAAGGAGTAACTCTTGCAACTATTCCTTGATGGTTTAATCTATCACACATTGTATCTAATTTTCTTCTATCTGCTTCTTTAATTACAACTCCTCTATCTTTAGCTAATCCTAAAGCAACCTTTATAGATCCTTCTAAATCCCCCTTGCTTACATATACACATTCAATAGTTCTATCACTTTTTAAAGCTTCGATTACTGCATTTCTTCCTATGATTAAATCTTCTCTCATAGATTCATTACTTGTATTATTTTTTTCTTTTCTATCATCTCTTCTATCTTGAAACTTATTATTTCTTTCTTGAAATTTATTAAATTCTCTTTCTCTTCTTCTTTGATTTTCTCTTTTTGTCATTGTTTATTCTCCTTTTTCTTATAGCTCTATTGAAATAGCCTTATTAAATATAAATTCTAATTTTTCAAAATTCCCTGTTAAATATAAATATCCTACTAATGCTTCAAATCCAGTAGCCATTCTATAATCCCTTACATCTGCATTTTTAGGAATTGTTGCAGATTTAGCATTTCTACCTCTTTTATATATATAACTTTCCTCTTCTGTTAAATCATTTTCTATTACATGCATAATAGTAGCTTGACTTTTTGCCTTAACATAACCTATAGCTTTAATATGTATTTTATGCGCTGTTAATTCTAAGTTTTGTGATAATATATGATTTCTTATAAAAAGTTCATAAACTCCATCTCCTACTAATGCAAGTTGAAGTGGATTTAATAATCTAGCTTCCTTTGCTGTAAATTCTCTTACTTTTAAATCTTTTAACATTTTAATTTTCTCCTAGTTATTATATTTATTAAAAACTAAGAGCTAAAAGGAAGTACAAACTTTCTTAAGTTTGTTGAAATTTTTTCAAATAAAATAAGCTTTACTTAATTTAATGAAAATTTTTTAAATCTTCTCTCTTAACTCTAATTTAAATTTTTTATTTTTAATAAATTATTTAATCAACCTTTTTCCATCTAACGCCTTGCGGAGTATCTAAAAGTTCTATTCCTCTACCTTTTAAGTCATCTCTTATTTTATCTGCTAAAGCAAAATTTCTATCTTTTCTAGCTTGTTGTCTTTCAGCTATTAAAGCTTCTATTTCTTCTTCTAAATTTCCTTTAGTTGTTTTTTGTAATATTCCTAAAGGTGAACCTAATTCTCTAATTAATTCTAATGCTTTTTCACATAATTTCTTTGATGAATTTATTCCAACATTACTATTTATATCTCTTATTAAATCAAATAAAACAGATATAGCATCAGCAGTATTAAAATCATCATCCATTTTTTCAATGTATCTTTGTCTATAAGTATCTAATGAATTTAAGTATTCTTGTTCATCCTTTGTCATTTCATCAACTTTTACTTCTGAAATTAAGTTTTCTAAGTTTCCAACTGCATTATATAATCTTTCTACAGAAGATTTAGCTGATTCTAATAAATCTTCACTAAAGTTTAATTGAATTCTATAATGACCTGAAAGCATTAAAAATCTAATTACATCTGCATCATATTTCTTTAATGCATCTCTAGCAGTTAAGAAATTATTTAAAGACTTAGACATTTTTTGATTATTAACATTTAAGAACGCAGAGTGCATCCAGTAATTAGCAAACTTTTTACCTGTTAATGCCTCACTTTGAGCTATTTCATTTTCATGATGTGGGAATGCTAAGTCCATTCCACCAGCATGTATATCAATAGTTTCTCCAAGTAATTTCTTAGCCATGCATGAACACTCAATATGCCATCCTGGTCTTCCAAGTCCCCATGGAGATTCCCAAGCTGGTTCACCCGGTTTTTGAGCTTTCCATATAGCAAAATCTACAGGATCTTCTTTTCTTTCATCTACATTGATTCTTGCTCCTGATCTTAAATCATCTAAGTTTTGTCCTATAAGCTGTCCATAACTTTCAAACTTCTTAGTTCTAAAGTATACATCACCATTAACTTCATAAGCATAACCTTTTTCTATTAAACCAGATACAAATTCTATTATTTCTGAAATATATTCAGTTGCTCTTGGATTTGTTGTTGCTCTTTTTATATTTAATCCATCAGCATCCTTATAATATTCATCTATATATTTGTCTCCAATTTCTTTTACAGTTGTATGCTCTTCATTAGCTTTATTAATCATTTTATCATCTATATCAGTAAAATTTTGAACAAAGTTAACTTCATATCCTCTGTATTCCATATATCTTCTTATAGTATCAAAAACAATAAATGTTCTTCCATTTCCTATATGAAAGTAGTTATATACTGTTGGTCCACAAACATACATATTTACTTTTCCTGGCTCTAAAGGAACAAACTCTTCTTTTTTTCTAGTCAAAGAATTATATATTTTCATCCTAAAACTCCTCTATTTTCATTTTTTATATTATAAGCTTATATTATTAATTTCAAATTGAGATTTTACCTTTTCTAAAACATCTTCAATTTTTATTACTTCCATCTCACCATCTCTTAGCTTAAATTCAACTTCTCCATCAGTAATCTTTTTACCAACAGTAACTCTCATTGGTATACCAATTAATTCTGAATCCTTAAATTTAACACCTGGTCTTTCATTTCTATCATCTAATATAGCATCAACACCAATTTTTCTTAATTCATCATATAACTTATTAGCTATTTTCATTTGAGCTTCATCTTTAATATTTACTGGTATAACTGATACATGATATGGAGCAACCGAAAGTGGCCATATTATTCCATTTTCATCATGATGTTGTTCTATTATTGAAGCCATTGTTCTTGTAACACCAATTCCATAGCATCCCATAACAAATGGAACATTTTTGCCATTTTCATCTATAAATGTAGCATTCATTGCAGCTGAATATTTAGTTCCTAATTTAAATATGTGACCAACTTCTGTTCCTCTTGCAATAGTAACTTCAGAACCACATTTTGGACATTTTTCTCCACTTTCAATTTTTCTAAAATCTCCTACAACACCTTCAAAATCTCTTCCGTAATTAACATTTTTTAAGTGATATCCTGTCTCATTAGCCCCTAAAATCATGTTATACATATTAGCAACTTCTTCATCTACTAATAATAAATCAACTTTTATTCCTACTGGTCCTCCAAATCCTGGTTCACAATTTGTAGCCTTTGTATATTCTTCATTTGAAGCCATAATTATATCTCCTGAAGCTTGTGCCGCATTGGCAACCTTTACTTCATTTACTTCTCTATCTCCTCTAACAACTACACCTACAATTTTTCCATCAACATTAAACATTAATAATTTAACAGTTTTCTTTGGTGATACTTTTAAGAATTCTGAAACTTCATATATTCCTCTACTATCTGGTGTAGCTAACTTTTCCATTTCTAATAATTCTTCTACTTCTGCCTTTTCTGGAGTAGCTTCTGCTTTTTCAATATTTGCTGCATAATCACATGCACTACAGAATACTACATCATCTTCACCAACTTCAGATTTAACCATAAACTCTGCTGAATTTGCTCCTCCAATTGCACCTGAATCAGCTTCAACACATTTAGCATCAATTCCACATCTATTAAAAATTTTAACATATGCATCATGCATTTTATCATAAGATACATCTAAACCTGCTTGATCTTTATCAAAGCTATAAGCGTCCTTCATTATGAATTCTCTTGATCTCATTATACCAAATCTTGGTCTTCTCTCATCTCTATATTTTGTTTGGATTTGATAAAGATTTACTGGTAATTGCTTATATGATTTTATTTCATTTCTAGCAATATCAGTAAATACCTCTTCATGTGTTGGTCCAAGACAGAAATCTCTATTATTTCTATCTTTTAATCTAAACATTTCATCTCCGTAGACATCCCATCTACCTGATTCTTGCCATAATTCTGCTGGTAATACTGCAGATGCTAAAAACTCTTGTGCTCCTGCTGTATTCATTTCTTCTCTAACTATCTCTTCAATATTTTTTAAAACCTTTAACCCTATTGGCATGTAGTTATAAATTCCAGCTGCCATCTTTCTAATCATTCCTGCTCTAAGCATAAGCTTATGGCTATCTATTTCAGCTTCTGCTGGCACTTCTCTTAATGTTGATACTAACATATTTGACATCTTCATAATAAATTTCCTCCTAATTGTTTTTTATTACTATAATAATTTTTATTTTTCTGATTATTTTTATTGAAATCTAATTTATATTAATAAAGCTTATTAAAACTTTTATTATCTTAATTTAATTTCAACTTTTAATTATAAACAAAAAGTTCACCCTAATATATAATTAGGGCGAACTTATATCCGCGGTACCACCTAAATTTGTACTTTAATAATGATAACGGTGTTAAACCGATAGTTTTTACCTATAACTCAAAAGCTGGTTCAAAATCTGTTGAAAATCTTACAGCCAATGGATTTTCTCTCTGAATTAGCGATTTCTACTATTCTTCATCACTGCTTTAGTAATATTTTTTTATTAATTTATTATATAATCTTGAAAATACTCTGTCAATATAATGAAATACGAACTACTTATTGTTAAATAAGCCTTTCTGCTAATATTAAATCTTCTGGTGTTGTAACTTTAATATTAGTATATTCACCATCATAAAGATATACACTATATCCATACTTTTCAACAACCATAGTGTCATCTGTTACCATTTCTCCATTATATCTTATCTTTTCATGACATTCTAATATTTCATCAAATTTAAATACTTGTGGTGTTTGTATTGATACTAAATTAGCTCTATTTGGTGTATCAACAGAAAAATTCTTTTCATTTTTAACTTTTATAGTATCTTTAGGCATCACACCTGGTGCAGCCGCACCATATATTTCAGCAAATTTAATGCCTTCGTTTATTATCCTCTCTGAAATAAAAGGCCTTGCTCCATCATGAATCAATACAATATCAGTGCTACTATTTTTTAAGCTTTTAAGTGCATTATATACTGAATCTTGTCTTTCTTTACCACCTATAACTATTTTATTAATTCTTAATTCATATTTCTTTAAAATATTTTCTTTAAAATATTTTACTTCATCTTCTGGTAAAACTACTATTATATTATCTATTTTTTTATTTTCACTAAATTTCTTTAATGTATAATAAATTATAGGCTTACCCTTTATATCAATAAATTGCTTGCTAATAGCTGATCCCATTCGCTTACCTTTTCCACCGGCTAAAATAATAGCACTTATCATCCTAACTCTCCTTTAATCATCCTTTGGTTTTGCAAAAATCATTCTTCCAGCTGATGTTTGAAGTACAGATGTTACAACAACAAAAATTTCTTCTCCAATATGTTTTTTACCACCTTCAACTACAATCATAGTACCATCATCTAAATATCCAATACCTTGAGTTGATTCTTTTCCATCTTTTATAACTATGATTTTCATTTCTTCACCTGGAAGTACTACTGGTTTAATTGCATTAGCCAATTCATTTATATTTAAAACAGGCACTCCTTGAAATTCTGCAACCTTATTTAAATTAAAATCATTAGTAATTACTTTTCCATTTAATTTTTGAGCCAACTTTAATAATTTACTATCAACTTCTGGAATATCCTTAAAATCGCCTTCCCAAATTTTAGTTTCAATTTCTAATTCCTTTTGAATCTTATTTAATATATCTAATCCTCTTCTTCCTCTATTTCTCTTTAAAGAATCAGCTGAATCAGATATATGTCTAAGTTCATCTAAAACAAAACTTGGTATAATTAAAGTTCCTTCTATAAATCCTGTTTGACATAAATCAAATATTCTTCCATCTATAATTACTGAAGTATCTAAAACTTTAGCATTCCCCTTACTATAGTTTTTATTTTTTTTATCTTTATCTCTTTCTCTTTGATTAGTTCTTTTAAATATAAGCAATGTAGATGAAATATCATCCTTCTTTCTTATAAATATTTCTGCTCCTAATATTGCAGCAATAAGTTCTAATAAAACAAATATTATTGGGCCAATTGCAGGATGTATTCCTACAAAAATTCCTGACAAAGGTGCTCCAATAAATGTAGCTATAATTAATCCTATTAAAATTCCAGCACATCCATATATTAATTCCTGAGCGCTAAATTTTTGAATACTTTTTTCAATATTATCTATAATATTAGCTAATAACTTATATAGCTTTGGAGAAATAAAATAAAAAATAATTCCAAATAATAATACACAAAAAATATAAAATATCGTAGTTGATACTAATCCCTTTATAATATTAATTTTAAACCTACTACCAATTCGTATTATAGCTTCTGCTACAATATATCCAACAACTAATCCTAAAATAGTAAAAATAATTTTTAACCCTCTCTTAAACAAAACCTCACCTCCTACTTATATTGAAAAATAATAGGTAATAGTTATAAATAACCATTTTTATTATACCATATTATTGATATTACTATTACTAACATTTAACTTTAAAAATAAATTATATTTTATACCCCCTATCAAAAAAACAATAGGTTGTTTATTATAATATTAAGCTAATACAAATAAGGCTTGCATTGACAAAATTGTCTGAAAATACTTATAATTAAATTATGGAATATATTTCTAAGGAGTTGAGGCAAATGAAAGACATTATATTTGATAGTTTTCAAAATGACGTTAGTGAATCACTACTAAGGCACAAAAGTATTCTTGATATAATAACTAAATATGCTGAATCAAGTTGTAGAATTAATAGGGCTGTGGCTAAATCTGTAACTAACTGTGGTTGTATTGAGATAAATGCAAAAAAACAATGTTTGCCAAATGATGACAACTCATTGGAAGATTTATCAACTTGCTTACAAACTCATCTTGATGGGTGTTTATGTGATAATTGTCGTGAAGTTATAGAAAGAGAAATTGGAAATAATCTTTTTTATCTTACATCTCTTTGTAATGCTCTTAATATAAATCTTTATGACGTTTTATTAAAAGAAAGTGATAAGATGAATACATTGGGTAAATTTACTTTTAGATAAATATATAAGCAGGTTCTTCCACCTGCTTATATATTCTTACCATTAAATCCTATTAATATTCTAAATTTATTATTAAATTTCTTTTTTTAGGTTAATTTGTTCCTTTATTCTTTTCAATCCAGTTCTTATAGCTGTAGCTCTTGCTTCACCTATTCCCTCAACCTTATCTAATTCCTCACTGCTAGCTGTTATTACATATCTTAATTCTTTAAAATGTTTAATTAAATTTTCTATTACATTAGTTGGAATCCTTGGAATCTTAAATAAAATTCTATATCCTTTAGGAGATATTAATGTATCTACTAATGATACACCTCCAAATCCAAGAACTTTTGCAATAATCTCAAGATCTACTAACTCTTCTGAATTTAATCTTTGAATATCCTTGTAAATACTATTATAGTCGGCATTTTCACCACAATAATCTCTTATTAAAAGAATACCATCTCTTTCTATATATCTTATTAATTCATTTAATTGCATGGAAATTAATCTTCCTTCATTTCCAAGTTCTAATATATATCTCTTTATTTCTTCTACTATTCTCATTACCATCTCAGTTCTTTGTATAGCTGTTACAACATCAAAAACTGTAGTTAAATCTTGAAATTCTAATATGTTTAAATTATTAATCACTCTCTCTAATACATTCACATACTTTTCTAATGTTTGGATTGCTTGATTTGCTCTTGCTAAAATTACGCTACTATCTTGTAATACATATTTTATATCGCCTTTATATACAGTTATAATATTTCTTCTTTGAGATATAGCTACAACAATTGTATCTGTTTGTTTTGCTATTCTTTGTGCTGTTCTGTGTCTTGTACCTGTTTCATAAGTAGGAACTGTTGGATCTGGCAATAATTGTGCATTAGCACAAACTATTTTTCTTAAATCTTGACTTAAGACTATTGCCCCATCCATTTTTGCTAATTCATAAATATAAGCTGGAGTATATTCTGCATTAATAGTAAATCCTCCATCTACAATGCTCATTACTTCTTCTGAATCACCAAAAACTATTAATCCACCAGTCTTAGCTCTTAAAATATTTTCTAATCCCTCTCTTAAATTTGTTCCTGGACTAATTATTTTTAATATATTTTTTATTTCATTATCATCCTTAATTCTCATTTAATCACCTGATCCATTATTTTTACCTAGTATCTATATTTATGTATTAAAGCTAACTATTCTCAGCCTATTTAAAATTTCATATTACTAACATATATAATATTACTATTATATAAATATTAACTCAACGTTTTTGTAAATATTTATAAATATTATTATTTATAGTTTTTTTTACAAAAAAACAAGTATAAATTAATATACTTGTTTAAATTTTTATCTATATACATCAGCTATAACATCATTTAATGTCTTCATAGCCATTATTTTTATATTAGGTATATTTACATCTTTGATAAAGGAATCTTTTGCAACATATACTTTCTTAAAGCCCATTCTTGCAAGCTCTTTTACTCTTATTTCTAATGAAGGTACCTTTTTTAATTCTCCCGTTAAGCCTACATCTGCTATAAAAGCAATATTAGCTTCTATTCCTCTTTGCTTTACAGATGAAACTATGCTCATTATTACAGCTAAGTTTATTCCTTGCTCTTTAATTCTCATTCCACCAGTAGTTTTTATAATAACATTTTTATCATAAAGTCCTATTCCACCTCTTTGTTCTAATATTGATATTAACGTATTAAGTTTATCCTTTCCCAAGGTTTCCCCTATTCTAGTTGGATAAGGAGTAAATGTCTTAGATACTAAACTTTCTATTTCTGTTATTATAGGTCTTGAACCTTCCTTTATAACAGTTAATGTACTTCCTGAAACTACTTCTCCCTCTTCCCTTTTTGTCATAAAAAACTCTGAAGGATTATCTATAGATACCATTCCTCTTTCGGACATTTGAAAAAATCCTGTTTCTCCAGTACTTCCAAATCTATTTTTTGAACTAACTAATCCTCTTAATTCTTCATCTGTATCACATTCTATAATCAATACAGTATCAACTAAATGTTCTAAAGCTCTTAATCCTGCTAATTCATCAGCTTTAGTCATTTGCCCAACTATTATAACTGCACGCTGTCTTTTGTCGTCTTTAGCAATTCTTAATAATTCATTTGCACATTCCATAGTTTGTGTTGGTGAGCCTGCTCTTGCTGGTAAAAATGCTTCCATAGTAAAGGTTTGAATACTATCTATTATCAATAAATCTGGATCAATTTCATTAACAGCATCAACAACATTATCCATACTAGTTTCTTGAACTACCCAAATATTATCATCAATTTTATCTAAAATTCTATCTGCTCTATTCTTAATTTGACTATCACTTTCTTCACCTGAAGCATAAATAACTTTATATCCACTTTGGGCTATATTATCTGCTACTTGTAATAACAAAGTTGATTTACCTGCTCCTGGTCGTGCTGTTATTATAGTAATTGAATCTTTAACTATTCCGCCACCCATTACTCTATCAAATTCATTTATTCCAGTTACAATTCTATCACTTTTACTTGATTTAACTTCTGATAACTTTTTAATTGGCTTCTTACTTAATTGTCTTACTTTTGTAGCTTCTTTTGCTGCCTTATTTTGCTGAACTACCTGCTCTTCATTAAATGTATTCCAATTGCTACAATCAGGACACTTTCCCATCCATTTTGGTGATTCATATCCACATTCCTCACATACAAATACAGATTTTATTTTTGCCATTTTATTCACCACTCTATCTATATTAATTTTCTTATTTTAATATATCACACATAAAATATAAAAAAAATAAACCATAATATAATCTTATGGCTTATTCTTTATAAATTATTTATTAATTTTGCAGCTGCTTTATCTACTATTACAGTTACATCTCCATGCATTTGTAACATAGAAGCTGGATTTTCTGTTGTAATTTTTCCTGAAAATAATCCCTTTATAGCTTCTGCCTTACTTTCTCCTGACGCAATTAATACTATCTTTTTTGCTTTCATTATTTCTCCTAAACCCATAGTGATTGCTCTCTTAGGTACTTCATCAATAGTATCAAAAAATCTTGAGTTAGCTTTTATAGTATCTTCTGTTAATGTTATTACATGAGTTCCTGAAGATAACTCTTTATCTGGTTCATTAAATGCTATATGCCCATTGTTTCCAACACCTAATAATTGAACATCTATTCCACCAAGCTCTTCCATCTTCTTATCATATTCCTTACATTCAGCATTTAAATCTTGAGCTAGCCCATTAGGAACAATAGTATTATTAATATTTATATTAACATGATTAAATAAGTTTTCATTCATAAAATGTCTATAACTTTGCTCATGTTCTGGATTTAATCCAACATATTCATCAAGATTTACTGTTTTAATTTTTGAAAAATCTAATTCTCCATCTTGATACATTTTAATTAATTCTTTATACATTCCAACTGGTGAACCTCCAGTAGCTAATCCTAAAATAGCATTTGGCTTTTCTTTTATAGTGCTTGCAAGCTCTCTTGCTGCCACCTTACTTAATTCTTCATAATTATCAACAGTTATTAATTTCATATTATCTCTCCTTCCTTTCTTGAAATATTAACTTGTAATGTAAACTTATCTGATTTATAATACGCTTCCTCTAAAAATAACAATTTATTTGAATTAGTAAATATTTTACTTGTTGTTTTTAATATTGGTGTATTTTCTTCACATTCTAATAAAATTCTCATTTCACTATTTAAATTAACTGCTACTATAGATGAATTAGAATGACTAATAACATATCCAAAGCCTTCTAATACTTTATATAACGAGCCCTCTAACATTTCTTCATTAATATTTCCACAATAATCAACTGGAATATATACAGTTTCTAGTGCAACACATTCTCCATCTACAATTCTTTGCCTTGTTATTTTATACAACTTGTCTAACACAAAAATATCTTGCATATCATCTGGAGTATCTATGATTTTAAAATAAACAACATTAGTTTTTAGTTTTCTACCACTTTGTTTAATCATTTCAGTAAAACTCATCATATCTTTTTGATTTACTTTTTGTTCACATACAAAAGTACCTTTTCCTTTTTTTCTAACTAAGATACCTTCTTGAACTAATTCTCCAATTGCTTGTCTTATTGTCATCCTACTGACTTCATATATTTCACAAAGTTCTCTTTCACTAGCTATACATTCTCCAGCCTTCCAAACTCCCCTAGCAATTTTTTTAATTAAATCATTTTTTAATTGATAATACACTGGTATTGGACTATTCTTATCTATCATAATTATCACTCCCAAATTCATTATATTATATATACATATAGTTGTCTATACCAGTTGAAAATATTTTTATTCGCAAATAATACATAATTATTTATTATTTGGAAATAATATTCATATAAATCCTAAGGAGATGGTATTTTGATAGATAAATCTTATTTAAAAAAAGTTCAGTCAAAAAATATTTTAAATGACTATAAACCTAAAAACTTATCTAGTAATTATGCTAATAATTCAACTTTAGATTGTATAGAAAATATGATTGTTAATTCCAATTTAGATGAAAATATACATGATGACAACATTAAATAAATTATAAAGAAAAAAAGTAAGAACAATATGAACTGCACCCTGTCAAATTGACAAGTGGCAGTTAAATAAAGTCTTACTTTTTTCTTTATAATTTTATCTATGAGAAAAAACTAATATTTCATCTTTACATTCAACTTTTAGTTTATCTCCAACTTTTATTTCCCCCTTAAGCAATTCATCACTTAATTTATCTACTATTTCTCTATTAATTATTCCTCTTAAAGGTCTTGCTCCAAACTCAAGATTCTTATTTTTATTAATAAGAAACTTATTTAAATCCTCTTCATAAATTAAATCAATATTTTTTTCTTTTAACCTACTTATAGTATCATTTAACATTAAATTTACTATTTTTAGTGTATCTTCTTCTTTTAATTGATTAAATACTATTATATCATCTACCCTATTTAAAAATTCTGGCTTAAATGCTACCTTTAATTCTTCTAATACTATATCCTTTATTTTCTCATATTCTGCTTCATTTGCGTTAAAGCTAGTATCAAATCCAACTTTTCTTTGATTTTTTATTTTTTGAGCACCAACATTAGATGTCATAATAACAATAGTATTTTTAAAATCTATAACTTTACCTTTACCATCTGTTAATCTTCCATCCTCCATAATTTGCAATAAGATATTAAATACATCTGGATGTGCCTTTTCAATTTCATCTAATAAAACAACCGAATATGGTTTTCTCCTTACAGCTTCTGATAATTGACCACCTTCTTCATATCCAACATATCCTGGAGGAGCACCAATTAATCTTGAAACAGAATGTTTTTCCATATATTCAGACATATCAATCCTAATTAAATTGCTCATTTTTCCAAACATAACTTCTGCTAACACATTGCAAAGTTCTGTTTTTCCAACACCAGTTGGTCCACAAAAAATAAATGTTCCAATTGGCCTATTTGGATTTTTAAGACCAACTCTAGCTCGTTTAACTGCCCTTGTTAATGATTTTATAGCTTCTTCTTGACCAACTATTCTCTTTTTCAATATATCTTCTAAATGTAATAACTTATCTGACTCTTTTTCAGTTAATCTTTCTACTGGTACTTTAGTCCATATTGAAACAACCTTTGCAATATCATCTTCATCAACTGTTTGAACTTCTGTACAACTATGAGCTCTCCATTCATTTTTAATTTTTTCAAAATCTTCTTTTAAAATTCTTTCATTATCTCTCAAGCTAGCAGCTTTTTCAAAATCTTGATTTTTAATTGCATCTTCTTTTTCATTAATTACTTTTTCAATATTTAATTCTTTTTGTTTAATTTCTGGTGGCAAAGTTAGTCTTGAAATTCTTACCTTGGCTGCAGCTTCATCTATTAAGTCAATTGCCTTATCTGGCATATATCTATCAGTTATATATCTATCTGCTAAATCCACAGCCATATATAATGCACTATCTGTAATTTTAACTTTATGATGTGATTCATATTTATCCCTTAATCCAAATAAAATATTTATTGTTTCCTTTTTAGTTGGTGGTTCAACATTTACAGTTTGAAATCTTCTTTCTAAAGCTGCATCTTTTTCTATATGCTTTCTATATTCATCAATTGTTGTTGCACCTATACATTTTATTTCTCCCCTTGCTAAAGCAGGCTTCAAAATATTAGATGCATCAATAGCTCCTTCAGCACCACCAGCACCAACTATAGTATGAATTTCATCAATGAAAATTATAATATCATCTTCATTCTTAAGTTCATTCATTACTTTCTTTAATCTTTCTTCAAATTCCCCTCTATATTTTGCTCCTGCAATCATAGATGTAATATCTAAAACTAACAATCTTTTACTTCTTAAACTTTCAGGGACATCTCCAGCTACAATTTTTTGTGCTAATCCTTCTATTATAGCTGTTTTTCCTACACCTGGTTCACCAATTAAACAAGGATTATTCTTTATTCTCCTACATAATATTTCTAAAACTCTTTGAGTTTCCTCTTCTCTTCCTATTACAGGATCAAGTTTTCCTTCTTGTGCATTTTGAGTTAAATCAGTACTATATTGATCTAATACAGGAGTTTTATTTTGCTTTTTCTCTTTTTGTATTGATTTCTTATTTTCTCTAAGTTCATTTCCTGAAATATATTTATCTAACTCTTGTTTAATTAAAGTAAAATCTGCCTTACTGCTTGTTAAAATAGTAAAAGCTACTCCTTCGCCTTCATTTATTAGCGCCATTAATATATGTTCAGGATTTATAAAACTATGCCCATATTTTCTTGCTATATCTAAACTATCATCAAATAATCTCTTTGCTCTTGGTGTTAATAACATTTCTCCTGTTAAAATTTCATCATCACCAAATCCTAAATAATCTTCAGTCATTTTTTTTACTTTATCTATAGTAATTCCGTTATTAGTTAAAAGCTGACCTGCATACCCATTTTCCTTTAATATTCCTAATAAAACATGCTCAGTTCCAATATACCCATGTTTAAAACTTTGAGATTCTTGTTGTGCTTCTATTAATACAACCTGTGCTCTTTCTGTAAACCTCCCAAAAATCACAGTGTCACCTCCAAATAAAATCTAATATAGATTAATATAAAATTTTATAAATATGACCCAACCCTTTACTACTTTTATCACTCTACTATAATTATTATGATAAAATTACCATTATAATACCCTTAAGTATCTCAGCTCTTAGTTTATTTTTATCTTCTGTTAATATTAAAGTTCTATCGTTAATTGATATTTTTACAATTTCAAGTTCCCTTTTCGTAATTAATTCTTTTTCACATAAATACTCTAAAAGCAATACTGCAGAATTATAAGTTAAGCTAACCCCTATTGCATTATTGATTGCTTCTAATTGTTGTTCCTTGTTTGTATAATTTACTCTTCTAATTATAATATAGCCACCACCACCTCTTCTACTTTCAATCATATATCCCTTTTCAGATGTAAATCTTGTAGTTAATACATAATTTATTTGAGATGGTGCACAGTTAAATTTATCTGCTAACTCATTTCTTTGAATAATTACCTCCTTATCTTCTTCCTCTTCTATCATGTCATTTATAAACTGTGCTATTATATCTGAAATTCTTGCCACAATTTCACCTTCCTAAACGTTATTTGACCTTCTTTGACTTTAATTATATATAAAATTTTTTTCACTGTCTATTACATAAATTTAGTATTTTTATTTAAATTATTTAATTATTACTTATTTTTTATAAATTTCATTTAATTTATAACTTTCTCTATCATTTTAATAATAATTAAATTTTTAATACTTATATTTTATACATATTTATAAATTAAAATTTTTATATCCTTATATAAATGATTTATACGTAAAAAAGGGTCATCCTATTTGATGACCCTTTTGGTTAAATTAAGCTTCAGCTGGAGCTCCTACTGGACAAACATTTGCACAGTTTCCACAATCGATACAAGTATCTGCATCAATAACGAATTGAGTATCTCCTTGGCTTATAGCGTTAACTGGACATTCAGCTGCGCAAGCTCCACAGTTAACACATGAATCATTAATTGCATATGCCATTAAAAACACCTCCCCAATATTTTAATAACATAATTATTTTATCATACCTACTTTTTTTTTTAAAGCTAAAGTTAATTTTTAACATATAAATACATTTTTGTATTAATTTTATAATTTTCAATAAATTTTAATAAATTTTTTAAATCATTTATAAAAATACAGTGAATTAATTTATTAATTTTTATTTCTAATTTCCTTTAATTAAATCCTTAATTAATTTTCTATCTTCTTCTGATTCAACTTCTAACTTTATATCATCATCATCAATAGAATCTTCATAATGTCCTTTTATAAGTTCAATATTATCAATTTTAAATTCTTCTAATACTTCTTCTTCTCCCTTTTTAAGTTTAACTTTAATGCTTTCCTTAACAATATTGTTTGAGAATACTTCCCCTGTACCCTCACTAGTTTTTACTATTGAACCAACCTTAGGCATTCTCTTTCTTATATCTTCATAAGTACTTTGTTCATAATTTAAACAACACATAAGCCTTCCACAAATACCTGATATTTTAGTTGGATTTAGTGATAAATTTTGTTCCTTTGCCATCTTAATTGAAACAGATGCAAAATCTCCTAAAAAACTTGAACAACACATTGGTCTTCCACAAGGGCCAAGACCACCTAACATTTTTGCTTCATCTCTCACTCCAATTTGTCTAAGCTCTATACGAGTCTTAAATATTGTTGCTAAATCCTTAACTAAATCTCTAAAATCAACTCTTCCATCTGCTGTGAAATAAAAAATAACCTTATTATTATCAAAGGTATATTCTACATCTATAAGTTTCATTGTTAATCCATGTTCTTGAATTTTCTTTAAACATATATCAAAGGCATCTTTTTCCTTATCTTTGTTTTTAAAATGTTTTTCTATATCCTCATTAGTTGCTATTCTTAATACACTTTTAAGTGGTGAAACTATATCATTCTCATTTATTTCCTTTATTCCAATTACACATTCACCAAATTCAATTCCTCTAGCAGTTTCTACTACTACATATGTATCCTTTTGTATATTCATATCAGCTGGATCAAAATAATATATCTTACCAGCTTTTTTAAATCTTACACCTACAACCTTTATCATATTTAACCCTCCATGAAGCCCATTAACATTACACGTAGTGTCATTCCCCAACTAACATTACTTTTAATGTTTCTTCGAGCTTCTTCTATTGTCTTTATCATATTATTTAATTTTTTAAATGACATTTCCTTAGTAAGTTCTTTTATATCTTCAAGTTTATCACTATTTATGATAAATTCCTCATTTTCAATTTCCTTGTTTATTAAAATATCTCTTATAAATAATCCAAATATATTTAATACTTCTTCTTTATCATTTTTTAAATTGCTAAAACTTTCTTCTTGCTGCAATATATCTTCTAAATCATTTTTATTTAAATTTTTAATTAATATAACAATATTGTTTCTTAACTCTCTTAATTTATCATCATTAAAATACCTATCTATTCTACCTGGTACCCCTTCACTAAAAGCTATTGCTGATTTGATTTCATTTTCATCATAATTAAACTTCTTAATTTTTATATATTCATATAATTCACTTTTAGTTAATGGCTTTAATTTATAAATTTCACATCTAGATTTTATTGTATCTAAAATCAATTCCAAACTTTCACATAATATTATTATGTAAACTCCTTTTGGAGGTTCTTCTATAGTTTTTAGTAATGTATTTTGTGCTTGAATTGTAAGCTTATTCCCCTCATGAATAATAATTACCTTTTTATCTTTTTCAAATGGTTTTTTATATACTTCTTCTATTATATCTCTAACATCATCTACTCCAAATGATGATTTTTCACTTGAATAATTAATAATATCTACATATTCCCTATCTAAATCTCCATTTAAAATGAACTTAGCTAAAATATTAGCTAACTTACCCTTTCCAACTCCGTCTTCTCCTGCAATGAGGTGTGCATGAGAAAGAGTATTTTTTAAACATCTCTGTTTAAAATTATTAATTAAAGCTTCATGTCCTATAAAGTCCCTCATACAGCCACCTCCTAATCAACTTAATTAAACTTTATAAAATTGATCTACATCTAAAACAAATATTGTAGCTCCACCAACTTCAACTTCAATTGGATAAGGCACATACATTCCTGAATTTGTGCCAATTGTATTTGGTGTTGATGTAGGAACCATTTCTTTTCTTCTTTTACAAACATCTTCAATAACATTAATAAGGTTTTTAACTTCCTTTTCTTCAACACCAATCATTAATGTAGTATTTCCTGATTTTAAAAACCCACCTGTAGTAGCTAATTTAGTTACTCTATAATCTTTATCTGTTAATTCTTCAATTAAATCTATAGCATCATCATCTTGTACTATAGCTAAAACTAATTTCATACCATATACCTCCATTCATTAATAAATTCTTCTTATATATTTTATCATAAATATATAAAAAGTTACTAAAACTTTATATTTAAATAATATATTATATTAATATTTACTGTTATCTTCTATTTATTTTAAATATTAATATATTGTAATAAAAAAGGATTGTAAAAAAATAAAATTATAACTTAAAATAATTTGTTTTTTAAACAACCCAATCAAAATCTATATATAATTTTTTACTTTTTCATAAATATCATTACTTATTTCTTCAATACTTCTAAGTTTAGAATCCTTACAACATTTAATAACATCCCAATTATATTTTTCTGCAATATATAATGAATTATTATAAGAATTTATTAGATACTCTTTATTACTTTCATGAATATCCTTTGTTTCTCCACCAGTAAACTTATTAGCTCTATTTTTCATAAGTTCTTGACTTACTTCTGGTTCTACATCTAAAAATATTATATGATCTGGTTTAGGTATTTGATAGATATTAAACTCTAAATCATATAACCATTCAATATACTTATCCTTTTCATCATCTTTTAATTTAGCTGCTTGATGTACCATATTAGAAGTAGTATATCTATCACTTATAATTATTCCACCATTGTTATAAAATTCACCCCATTTAGTTTTATAAGATGCATATCTATCGGCAGCATAAAAAGTTGATGAAATATAGGGATTGACAGCACTAGGATTTTTTCCAAAATCACCATTCAAATACATTTTAACTAATGCTGATGAATCACTATCATAATCAGGAAATGTAATTTTTAAACATTTCTTACCTTCTTGAATTAATCTTTCATATAATCTTTGTGATTGAGTTGCTTTTCCACTAGCATCTGAACCTGATTCAATAATTATTAATTTTCCTTTACCCATCCTTACAATCCTTTCAAGTATCTTAAAGTTAATTTATTTATTTTTTATAATCTTATGTGCTATAGAATTCTTAATTTTATTTTTTATAATCTCATATTCATCACTACCAACGTCTATTAAATTCATTCTTTCAATACATTTATTACAAATAAAATTATTGATTATTTGAATTCCATCTCCAATACATTCATTCTCACATATTATACAATATTTCTTTGAATCTCTCCATATATCTTTATTACTAATCTCCATAAATATATCCCTCCTTTTTTATTAAGTCTTGCCCTTATATTTAATCTCTATACCTAATTTCTTATTATTACTATAAATATTTTATTTAAATTTAATAAAAAAATAAGCTAGCTATAAAAAATTAATATAACTACCTTATTTTATCTATATTTATAATTTTAATTTACTGATTTAATTCGGGAAATTAAAGTATCACTTGGTTCAAAAACAAACCTATATACTTTTCCATTTTTTCTATATATACATAATAACTTTTTTTCATTATTAAATTTTCTAATATAATGTTTTACACATTTACATTTATTATACTCTTTTGGAGCATTATTTTTTTCTCCAATATAAAGTATATCTTTTATCTTAACGCTTTCAACATTTTCTTCATTTTTACTTTTTATTTTATTTATTATTAGTTTATCGTAAATTATACAATATTTATAAGAAAGCTTACACTTGCTAGTTTGCTTACATACTACTATTAATGTTATTATAATAAGAAAAACTTCTGCACAATATTTAATTTCAATATTTTTCTCAAAATTAATTTTAAAAAATTGATATATATATAATGTAACAGTAATAGTTAATAACGAAACTATTATTGCAATTGTTTTTTTCCCTCGTTTAATTTCTTTATGCATAATTATATCCCCCAAATATTTCTATATTATTTTCTCTAACAATATTTTGATTATACTAATTTTATAAAAGAAAGTACAAGCTTATATTTTCTTTTATATCTCTAGTTTATTGATTATTTAATTAATATATTAAAATATCTTATTTAATCTAACTGTTAATCACAAATAATCATATTTTTAAAATCTAATACTTTTTATGATATAATCCTATTATAGAATTTATTATTTAATAGAGAGGTAACATTTATGATTCAAATATACAAAAGCATAAGTGAAACAAATTCATCATTAAAGCAATTAGATTCAATTGAAAATGGTTGTTGGATTAATATTGTTGCACCATCAGAAGAAGAATTAATATTAATTTCTAAAAAAACTGGTGTTCCACTAAATTTCTTACGAGCTCCACTTGATGATGAAGAAACTTCTAGAATAGATGTTGAAGATGGGTTTACATTAGTAGTTGTAGATATTCCATTCACTGAAATGGAGGATAATTCACTAACTTATGATACTTATCCCTTAGCTATAATTCATTCTGAAAAAGAAATTATCACTGTTTGTCTAAAAAATAGTAGAATACTGACAGATTTCATAAATGGAAGAATTAAATCGTTTTTTTCATTTAAAAAATCTAGATTTATATTACAAATTTTAAATAGAATTTCTACTTATTATTTAATTTATCTTAGACAAATAGATAAAAAAAGTGTAATGATTGAAAAAAGATTACATAAATCAATGAAAAATAGAGAATTAATTCAATTACATTCATTAGAAAAATCACTTGTTTATTTCTCTACTTCATTAAAAGCTAATGAAGTAACTTTAGAAAAAATGCTTAAAATGGATATAATGCAAAAATACAAGGATGATCAAGACGTATTAGAGGATGTAATTATCGAAAATAAACAAGCCATAGAAATGACTGATATATATAGTAACATTTTATCTAGTACAATGGATTTCTTTGCTTCTGTTATATCAAATAACCTTAATATAGTTATGAAGGTTCTTGCATCAGTTACCATATTAATGGCTATTCCAACTATTATTGGTGGAATTTTTGGAATGAATGTAGCTTTACCCCTTCAAGATAATCCACAAGGATTTATTATAATTATATTTCTTACAATTATTTTAACACTTATAACTGCATTTATTTTATATAAAAAAGATATGTTTAGTTAATTATAAAGATTTAATTATAAAGATATCCACAATTAAATTAAATTTAATTGTGGATATCTTTATTTATTATGTTAATAATTTTGTTAGTAATTTATTTCTTATAAAAATTAAAACCCAAGTAGATATATCTACATATACTTTGTAATATCAAATTTATAGTTCTAAATCTTAAAATTCATTTATATTACTAATTTTATTACTTCAAAAATTTTATATTTTCTTATATATAAAATAAAAAAAACCTACAAGAAAACTTGTAGGTTTTTTTGGAGGCGCCACCCAGATTTGAACTGGGGAATAAAGGTTTTGCAGACCTCTGCCTTACCACTTGGCTATGGCGCCATACCTGGTGGCTCGACCAGGAATCGAACCAGGGACACGAGGATTTTCAGTCCTCTGCTCTACCGACTGAGCTATCGAGCCACATTACCTAGCAACGTTCTACTCTCCCACACGGTCACCCATGCAGTACCATCGACGCTATAGAGCTTAACTGTCCTGTTCGGAATGGGAAGGAGTGTTTCCTCTATGCCATCATCACTAGATATTACTTATTAATTTTTGAAATAATTTATTCTTTCAAAATTGCATATGAATTATTTTATATTATTGGTCAAGCCCTCGACCTATTAGTATCAGTCAGCTACATACGTTACCGCACTTCCACCTCTGACCTATCAACCTTGTGTTCTTCAAGGGGTCTTACTAGCTTATGCTATGGGAAATCTCATCTTGAGGGGGGCTTCACGCTTAGATGCTTTCAGCGTTTATCCCTTCCCGACTTAGCTACCCAGCCATGCTCTTGGCAGAACAACTGGTGCACCAGAGGTCAGTCCATCCCGGTCCTCTCGTACTAAGGACAGCTCCTCTCAAATTTCCTACGCCCGCGACGGATAGGGACCGAACTGTCTCACGACGTTCTGAACCCAGCTCGCGTGCCGCTTTAATGGGCGAACAGCCCAACCCTTGGGACCTACTACAGCCCCAGGATGCGACGAGCCGACATCGAGGTGCCAAACCTCCCCGTCGATGTGGACTCTTGGGGGAGATCAGCCTGTTATCCCCGAGGTAGCTTTTATCCGTTGAGCGATGGCCCTCCCACGAGGTACCACCGGATCACTAAGCCCGACTTTCGTCCCTGCTCGACTTGTAGGTCTCGCAGTCAGGCTCCCTTCTGCCTTTGCACTCTACGAACGATTTCCGACCGTTCTGAGGGAACCTTTGGGCGCCTCCGTTACTTTTTAGGAGGCGACCGCCCCAGTCAAACTGCCCACCTAACAATGTCCAGTCACCAGATTCATGGCGTCCTGTTAGAACCCCAGTACTGTCAGGGTGGTATCCCAAGGTTGACTCCACTAAGGCTGACGCCCTAGTTTCCCAGTCTCCCACCTATCCTGTACAGACAATACCGGAATTCAATGCTAAGCTACAGTAAAGCTCTACGGGGTCTTTCCGTCCAATCGCGGGTAGCGAGCATCTTCACTCGCACTACAACTTCGCCGGATTTGCAGTTGAGACAGTGCCCAAGTCATTACGCCATTCGTGCGGGTCAGAACTTACCTGACAAGGAATTTCGCTACCTTAGGACCGTTATAGTTACGGCCGCCGTTTACTGGGGCTTAAGTTCACACCTTCGCTTGCGCTAAGTGTTCCCCTTAACCTTCCAGCACCGGGCAGGCGTCAGCCCCTATACATCAGCTTACGCTTTAGCAGAGACCTGTGTTTTTGCTAAACAGTTGCTTGGGCCTATTCTCTGCGGCCTGCTCTCGCAGGCACCCCTTCTCGCGAACTTACGGGGTCAATTTGCCTAGTTCCTTAACTGCAATTCTTCCGCCGGCCTTAGGATTCTCTCCTCATCTACCTGTGTCGGTTTGCGGTACGGGCACTACTTCTCTCTCTAGATGCTTTTCTTGGAAGCATGGAATCATGTACTTCGGTCTTAATGACCTTCCCCATCACGCCTCAGAATTGTTACAGCGGATTTGCCTACCGTAACTTCCTAAACGCTTAGACTAGCATTTCCAATCGCTAGCACACACTATCCTTCTCCGTCACACCCTCGATAATAACGATGGTAGTGGTATCGGAATATCAACCGATTGTCCATCGCCTACGCCTTTCGGCCTCGGCTTAGGTCCCGACTAACCCTCAGCGGACGAGCCTTCCTGAGGAAACCTTAGATATTCGGCCTGTAGGATTCTCACCTACATCTCGCTACTAATGCCAACATTCTCACTCGTAATCAGTCCACCGCTCCTTCCGGTACGACTTCAGCCCGATTA
>NZ_CP199832.1:17500-170000 GCF_053571985.1 Clostridium sp. ETTB3 | reverse complement strand
AGTTCTAACTTAACACCTTTTTCTTTAAATTCTTCTGCAATTTTTCCTAATTCCTTTTCCTCTTTCATATCAAAAGCTGTTACTTTAGCTCCTAATTTCACTAAAAAGTTTATTAAAGGAATATTACTTACTCCAATCCCTACAACAGCAACATTTTTACTATTAATAAAATCCTTAAAGTCTTTAAAATTTTTCATTACTGCCTCCAATTTTAAACTATAATTTTGTTCTCATTTATAGCTATTAATAATTCTTTCCAATTATATAAATAATTATATCATTATAATTTCTTATATTCTATAAATATAAATCTTATATAATATAAAAAAGGCAGTAAGAAATAATTATTAATAATCATTTCTTACTGCTTATTAATTAAAACTCTAAACTCTTAGCAATAAAGTCTGTTAATTTACTAATTTCAACTCTTTCTTGAGTCATAGAATCTCTATGTCTTATAGTAACACATCCATCATTTTCAGTTTCAAAATCAACTGTAATACAGAATGGAGTTCCTATTTCATCTTGTCTTCTATATCTCTTACCAATACTTCCTGTTTCATCATATTCAACATTGAAGTTTTTAGCTAACATTGAATATACTTCATCAGCTTTATCTGATAACTTCTTAGATAATGGTAATACAGCTGCTTTATATGGAGCTAATGCTGGATGTAAATGCATAACTGTTCTTACATCTCCACCTTCTAATTCTTCTTCATCATAAGCATCTACTAAAAATGCTAAAGCAACTCTATCAGCCCCTAATGATGGTTCTATACAATATGGTATATATTTTTCATTAGTTGTTGGATCTAAATATGACATATCAGTTCCAGAATGCTCTGCATGTTTCTTTAAGTCATAGTCTGTTCTATCAGCTATTCCCCAAAGTTCTCCCCATCCAAATGGGAATAAATATTCTATATCAGATGTTGCATTTGAGTAAAATGATAATTCTTCTTCACCATGATCTCTCATTCTTAAAGAATCTGCATTTACTCCTAAGTTTAATAAGAAGTTCCAGCAGTAATCCTTCCAATATCCAAACCATTCTAAATCTGTTCCTGGCTTACAGAAGAATTCTAATTCCATTTGTTCAAATTCTCTTGTTCTAAATGTAAAGTTTCCTGGTGTAATTTCATTTCTGAAAGACTTACCTATTTGAGCTATACCAAAAGGAACTTTCTTTCTTGAAGTTCTTTGAACTGATTTAAAGTTAACGAATATACCTTGAGCAGTTTCTGGTCTTAAATATACTGTATTGGCAGAATCTTCAGTTATACCTTGGAAAGTTTTAAACATTAAATTAAACTTTCTTATATCTGTATAATTCATCTTTCCACACTTAGGACAAACAATATTGTTTTTAGTTATGTATTCCATTAACTCTTCATTAGTCCATCCATCAGCTGTTGCCACTTCAACTCCACTTTCAGTCATATGATCTTCAACTAATTTATCTGCTCTAAATCTTGATTTACATTCCTTACAATCCATTAATGGATCTGAGAAACCACCAACGTGCCCTGATGCAACCCAAACTTCTGGATTCATTAATATAGCACAATCAACTCCAACATTATAAGGACTTTCTTGAACGAATTTTTTCCACCAAGCCTTTTTTACGTTGTTTTTAAATTCAACACCTAATGGACCGTAATCCCATGAGTTTGCAAGTCCTCCGTAAATTTCTGATCCTGGGAATATAAATCCTCTACTTTTACATAAAGCAACGATTTTATCCATAGTTTTTTCTACTGCCATTTCACTACCTCCATCATTGTGATAACCTTTTGACATTCCTGTCAAATTAAATTAACAAAATTTATTTTTTATAATAAAAAAAGCCTTATAACCACAAAGGGACGAAAATTAATTCCGCGGTTCCACCCTTCTTAGCTAAAGCTCAACTTTGCAAATTACACTCAAAAGCGCCCTTCATTTTAACTTTTTAATGATTTTCACCAGCCATCATCTCTCTAAAAAAAATATTAAAATTACTCCTCTTTTTCATCGTGTTTTATTAAATTATATATTAATTTTATCAAACAGCTTATAGATGTCAAGAAAAATTATATATTCTTTTATATAAAACAAAAGAGCTTTGTATCAACAGACATCATCTGCTCTTACAAAACTCTTAAAATAAAAATGGCTCCGCGAAGAGGACTCGAACCTCCAGCCTATCGGTTAACAGCCGAGTGCTCCACCATTGAGCTATCGCGGAATATTATTTGCAACAATTAAATTTAAAGTGGCTCCGCGAAGAGGACTCGAACCTCCAGCCTATCGGTTAACAGCCGAGTGCTCCACCATTGAGCTATCGCGGAATATTATTGCAGCAATGAAATTTAAAGTGGCTCCGCGAAGAGGACTCGAACCTCCAGCCTATCGGTTAACAGCCGAGTGCTCCACCATTGAGCTATCGCGGAATGTCATTGCATAATTTATTATATCAGCTTTTATATAAAATGCAACACTTTTTTTAAAATTTTTTATTTTTTATTTTAAATTTCACTTTTATTCTGCCATAAAACAATTTTATAGTTTTAAATAGGTCTTTAAATTCCCTAATAATATAAAAAAACCACCCAATGGTGGTTTTTTTATATTATTGATTTATTGGTTTCATTGTTGGGAATAGTATTACATCTCTTATTGATGCTGAATCAGTTAAGAACATTATTAATCTATCTATTCCTATTCCTAATCCACCTGTTGGTGGCATACCAGTTTCTAATGCACTCATAAACTCTTCATCAATCATATAAGCTTCGTCATCACCAAGTTCTCTTTCTTTTTCTTGCTGAGCAAATCTTTCTCTTTGAACGATAGGATCATTTAATTCAGAATATGCATTACATAACTCTCTACCAAATACAAATCCTTCAAATCTTTCGGTGAACATTTCATTTCCTCTCTTTTTCTTTGTAAGAGGTGAAATTTCTACTGGATAATCTATAATGAAAGTTGGTTGTATCATATGCTCTTCACAGAATTCTTCATATAGCATATTTAATACTTCACCTTTTGTTACAGTATTTAATGGTTTAGGGAATTCTAAATGTTTTTCCTTTGCAATAGCTTGAGCTTCTTCATCAGAGTTTATTGTAGCAAAGTCAACTCCAGCATATTCCTTAACAGCATCAACCATAGTTATTCTTCTCCATGGTGGCATAAAGTCAATTTCAGTACCTTGGTAAGTAACCTTAGTAGTTCCATTAACCTTCTTACATACTTCTGCAATCATATTTTCAGTTAATTCCATCATATCATTATAATCAGCAAAAGCTTGATATAATTCAATCATAGTAAATTCTGGATTATGTCTTACTGACATACCTTCATTTCTGAAAGTTCTTCCTAATTCATAAACTTTTTCAAATCCAGCAACAATACATCTCTTTAAGTATAACTCTGGAGCTATTCTTAAGAACATATCTAAATCTAAAGTATTGTGATGAGTTATAAATGGTCTAGCAGAAGCTCCACCAGCTATTGTTGCAAGCATTGGTGTTTCAACTTCTAAGAATCCTCTATTATCTAAGAATTCTCTTATACCTTTAATTATTTGACTTCTCTTAATAAAAGTATCCTTAACTTCTGGATTAGTTATTATATCTACTTCTCTTTGTCTATATCTTAAATCTGGATCTTTTAATCCATGCCATTTTTCTGGAAGTGGCTTTAATGATTTACATATTAATTCTATTTCTTTAGCTTTAATAGATATTTCACCTGTTTTAGTTTTAAAAACTTCTCCAGTACAAGCCACCCAATCTCCTAGGTCATTAGTTTTATATTGCTTTAATGCTTCTTCTCCAACTTCATCAATCTTTATAAATAATTGAATTCTTCCATCTCTATCGTATATATCAGAGAAAACAACTTTTCCTTGTCCTCTCTTAGACATAATTCTTCCTGCAACTGTAACATCCTTGCCTTCTAATTCTTCAAAGTTATCCTTAACCTGTTGTGAACTATGAGTTCTATTAACCTTATATACGTCAAAAGGATCTTTTCCTGCTTCTTGTAATTGAACTAGTTTTTCTCTTCTTAATCTTTCTTGCTCATTAAATTGAGACTCTAGTTCTTGTATATTCATTTCTTCAGTTGACATTCACTATACCTCCAATTAGCCTCTTCTTATTTCTAAGATTTCAAACTTACTTACTCCACTTGGAACTGTAACTTCCACTACATCTCCAACTTTTTTTCCTAATAATGCACTACCTACTGGTGATTCATTTGATATTTTAAAGTTCATAGGATCTGCTTCAGCTGAACCAACTATTGCATATTCAACTTCTTCATCAAATTCATAGTCCATAACCTTTACTATTGATCCTACTGAAACCTTATCTGTTGGTATTTCACTTTCATCAACAACAACAGCATTTTTTAACATATTTTCTAACTGAATTATTCTACCTTCATTAAAAGCTTGATCGTTTTTAGCTTCATCATATTCAGAGTTTTCACTTAAATCTCCATACCCTAAAGCTACTTTTATTTTTTCAGTAATTTCTTTTCTTCTAACAGTCTTTAAATATTCTAATTCTTCTTCAAGTTTTTTAATACCTTCGTAAGTCATTATATTCTTTTTTGTTTGACTCATAATCTTTCTCCCCTTCAAAGCTTTACTCTATTTTAACTCTTAAAATCTAATAAGCTTATTAATCTTAAAATCATTTTAAATATTATAAATCAGGCTATTTCATCTGTCAATAAAATAACTAACTATTTTCCTTCTTATAATTTAATAAGAAATATTACTTAATTCATTTCTATATTCTTTTAATATATTAAATACTTCCTCATTTGTTGATAAGGTATTTACTATATTTCTTAATTCACTACTTTTAGGTAATCCTTTTAGATACCAAGAAGTATGTTTTCTCATTTCTCTTACAGCTTTAAATTCACCATCATATTTTATAGCTAACTCATAATGTCTTAAACACATATCAATTTTTTCTTTTGCTGTAATAGGCAAAACATCCTGTCCTTTTAATGCCATTTCTATTTGATTAAATATCCATGGATTTCCCATGCTTCCTCTTGCAATCATTATTGCATCACATTGAGTAATTTCTTTCATCTTTAATGCATCTTCAGGAGTAAAAACATCTCCATTCCCTATAACAGGTATAGATACTGCTTTTTTTACTTTACTTATTATATCCCAATCTGCTTTTCCTTCATACATTTGCTTTTTAGTTCTTCCATGAATAGCAATTGCATCAGCTCCAGAATACTCCATCATCTTTGCAAATTCAACAGCATTAATATTATCATCATCATAACCTTTTCTAAACTTAACAGTAACAGGTTTATTAGAAACTTTTTTTATTTCACTTACTATTTCCCCAGCTAGTTTAGGATTTAACATCAATGCTGATCCTTCTCCATTTTTAGTTATTTTAGGCGCAGGACATCCCATATTTATATCTAAAATACATATATCATTCATATTATTAAAATGACTTTTAACAACTTCTGACATTATTTTAGGATCATTTCCAAAGATTTGAGCTGCAACTGGCTTTTCCTCATCTGCAATTCTTAATAAGCTTTTAGTATTTTCACTTCCATAATATAATGCTTTTGCACTTACCATTTCAGTATATACTAAGCCACATCCCATTTCTTTGCATAATCCCCTAAATGAAATATCCGTTACTCCCGCCATAGGTGCCAAGAAAACACTTTTATCAAAATTAAGGTTTCCTATTTTCATTTGTTTACTCCTTATTTTTATCGTAGATTATTCTTAACCCCTCTAATGTTAAACTAGAATCAACTTTATCTATAACATCTGTTGATTTAGCTATTAAATTAGCTAATCCTCCAGTTGCAATTACATATGGATTTTCATAACCCATTGCAACCATTTCTTTTTTTATCTTATTAACTATATATTCTACTTGCCCTATATATCCATATAATATACCTGCTTGCATACTTGAAACTGTGTTCTTACATATTATACTTTTAGGCAGTTCTAATTCTACCCTTGGTAATTTGGCTGCTCTTTCAAATAAAGCATCCGAAGAAATTCTTACACCTGGACAAATACATCCACCTAAGTAATTTCCTGCTTCAGTAACAGCACAATAAGTAGTTGCCGTTCCAAAATCAATTATAATTACATCTCTTCTGTATATTTCATGAGCAGCTACTGCATTTACAATTCTATCCGCTCCAACTTCCTTAGGATTATCATATTTAATATTTATTCCAGTCTTTACTCCTGGTCCAACGATTATAGGGTCTATATTAAAACTCTTTTTAACCATATTTTCTAATGAGTGCATTATATTTGGTACAACTGACGATATTATTATTCCTTTTACTTCCTTTGGATTTAAATCATTTTGATGGAATAATTGTATCATTTGAATTCCATATTCATCTGAAGTTTTTTTTGAATCAGTAGAAATTCTCCATCCAGCTATATATTCATTATCCTTGTATACTCCTATAACTATATTGGTATTCCCCACATCTACCAGTAGAATCATAAACGCGCACCACCTTAACATAATTAAAGCAGCCCTAAAGCTGCTTTTATTGTACTATTAAACAGTAATTAAACTAATAATTTAATTTTAACAATTACATATTATTTGTCAAGTGTTGTAAATTTTAAATTTTAGAATAATCCTACAATTTCACCATTCTCCAAAATATCCATTTTATTAGCTGCAGGAACCTTTGGTAATCCAGGCATAGTCATAATATCACCTGTTAATGCAACAATAAACCCTGCTCCATTAGAAACTCTAACTTCTTTTACTGTAATATCAAATCCTTCTGGTCTTCCTAACAAGGCTGGATTATCAGATAATGAATATTGTGTTTTTGCCATACAAATTGGTAACTTATCTAACTCAAATTTTTCAAGCTCCATTATTTGTCTATTAGCTGCCGGTGTATAATTAACATTACTTGCTCCATAAATTTCTTTAGCAATAGTTAATATTTTTTCCTTAATGCTCTTATTTTCATCATATAAAACTTTAAAACTTGATTTTTCATTTTCTAATATATTATTTACTATATTAGCTAATTCTAATCCACCTTCTCCACCTTTAGCCCAAACATCACTTAATGTTACTTCAACATTTAAATTTTTACAAAAATCCTTTATAAAATTAATTTCTTCATCTGAATCTGTTACAAATTTATTTATAGCAACAACAACAGGAATATTAAATTTTTGCATGTTTTCTATTTGCTTTTCTAAGTTTACAATCCCTTTTGCTAATGCTTTAACATTTGGAACATTTAATTCTTCCTTTTTAATTCCACCATGATGCTTTAAAGCTCTCATAGTTGCAACTATAACTACACAATCAGGTTTTAAGTTTCCATATCTACATTTTATATCTAAGAATTTTTCAGCACCTAAATCTGCTCCAAATCCTCCTTCTGTAACTACTACTTCTCCTAATTTTAATGCCATTTTAGTTGCTAATATAGAATTACATCCATGAGCTATATTTGCAAATGGACCTCCATGAATTATTGCTGGAGTATTTTCTAAAGTTTGAACTAAATTAGGTTTAACTGCATCTTTCATTAAAAGTGCCATGGCCCCTTGAACATTAAGTTGTTTTGCATAAATAGGATTTCCATCTAAATCATATGCTATTAATATATTTCCCATTCTTTTTTTAAGATCACTTAAACTTGTTGCTAAACAAAGAATAGCCATTATTTCTGATGCAACAGTTATCATGAATCCATCTTCTCTTAAAAATCCATTAACTTTTCCACCCATACCAACAACTATATTTCTTAATACTCTATCATTCATATCCATGACTCTTTTAAATATAATTCTTCTTGAATCTATTCTTAAATCATTTCCTTGATGAATATGATTATCTATTGCTGCACATAATAAATTGTTAGCAGTAGTAATCGCGTGCATATCACCTGTAAAATGTAAATTTATATCTTCCATAGGTACAACTTGAGCATATCCACCACCAGCAGCACCACCTTTTACCCCAAACACTGGCCCTAAAGAAGGCTCTCTTAATGCAATAATTGCTTTTTTTCCTGTTTTACATAATGCTTGACCTAACCCAACTGTAACAGTAGATTTTCCTTCTCCTGCTGGCGTTGGATTTATTGCTGTAACAAGTACTAACTTTCCATCTTCCTTATTCTTGTTTTTATTTAATACATCTAATGAAATCTTACATTTATATTTTCCATATAGCTCTATATCGTCCTCAGTTAAATTTAATTTTTCTGCAATTTTTACTATTGGTTCCATCTTTGCTTCTTGAGCTATTTGAATATCACTTTTCATATTATTAACCCCCTTTAATATTTAAAATTAAAATTATATTTAATTATATCACTATAATTCTCCTTTTTAAATATACTCTATATACTGCCACATTACTACTTTTATATTTTTCTTACTTTTTTCATATTATATAACATAAAAAAACTACAACTAACTTATTTAATAAGTTAGTTGTCATCATTTTAACAAATGCTTTTAATTAGCATCAAAAATCATTTCAAATTCTTTTCCATCAATCTTTTCTTTATCAAGTAATTCATTTGCTACTGCATGAAGCTTATTTATATTAGTTTTAAGAAGTTCTTCTGCCCTATCATATGCAACTTCAATAAACATCTTAACTTCCTTATCTATTTCAGCTCCTATTTCTTCACTAAAGTTTCTTCCTCTTCCAAGATCTCTTCCTAAAAATACTTCATTATTATCAGAGCCATATGAAATAGTTCCAATTTTATCACTCATTCCATATTCCATAACCATAGCTCTTGCTATTGAACTTGCTCTATCAATGTCATTTTTAGCCCCTGTACTTATATCTCCTAAAATTAACTTTTCAGCAACTCTACCACCTAAAAGGCCTACCATTTCATCTTGTAATTTTTCCTTAGAAGTATATGCTCTATCTTCTGTTGGTAAATGCATGGTATATCCACCTGCCATGCCTCTTGGTATTATACTAATTTCATGAACTGGATCAGAATGTTTTAAACATTTCATTACAACAGCATGACCAGCCTCATGATATGCTGTAAGCTTTCTATCATGCTCACTAATAGCTCTGCTCTTCTTTTCTGGCCCTGCAATAACTCTAGTTATTGCTTCTTCAAATTCATCCATTCCAATTGCCTTTTTATCTTTTCTAACTGCTAAAAGCGCTGCTTCATTAGCTAAATTTTCTAAGTCAGCTCCACTAAATCCTGGTGTTCTTTTAGCTAATACTTCTAAATCTACATCAACAGCTAAGGGTTTCCTTTGTGTATGAACTTTTAAAACTGCCTCTCTTCCTTTTCTATCAGGTCTTTGAACAACTATTTGTCTATCAAATCTTCCTGGTCTTAATAATGCTGGGTCAAGAATATCTGGTCTATTGGTTGCTGCTATCATTATTATACCTTCATTAGCACCAAAGCCATCCATTTCAACTAATAATTGATTAAGAGTTTGTTCTCTTTCATCATGGCCCCCACCAAGTCCAGCACCTCTTTGTCTTCCTACTGCATCAATTTCGTCAATGAATATTAAAGCTGGTGAATTTTTCTTTGCCTGTTCAAATAAGTCTCTAACCCTAGATGCTCCAACTCCAACGAACATTTCAACAAAATCAGAACCTGATATACTAAAAAATGGCACACCAGCTTCTCCTGCAATAGCTTTAGCTAACAAAGTTTTTCCTGTACCAGGAGGTCCAACTAATAAAACACCCTTAGGTATTCTTGCTCCCATTTCAATGTATCTAGATGGTGACTTTAAGAAATCTACTATTTCTTCTAATTCTGCCTTTTCTTCATCAGCTCCAGCAACATCATCAAAAGTTACCTTTTTAGCATCTGGAGATAACATCTTAGCTCTACTCTTACCGAAAGTCATTACTCCTTTTCCACTTCCACTACCTTGCGATTGTTGTGTAAAAAAGAAAATAAATACTACAAATAATAATATTATCATCCCCATAGGAATTATAGTAAGCCATGCACTATTATTAGATGGTGCTACATATTCTATTTTTATATCATTTTTTGCATATTGACTATTTAACATTTCTATCATTGAATCTGGTGCATAAACAGTAAAATTCGTTTTATCTTTTGTCTGTCCAGTAACGAGCATCTTATCAGGATCAACTCTTACACTTTCAATTTCATCATTTATCCACTTTTGTTGGAACTCACTAAATACTATTCTATCAGAACTACTTTCTCCATTTAAAAGAAATGATGCAGCAAAAAATAATAATATTATAGCTATTATCCAAACAGTAGCACTTGAATATTTTTTCATTCAAGGCCCTCCTTTCTTATAGTCTTATTATCTTAATTTTTAACTACTAATTATTTTTCATACACTTCTCTTTTTAATATTCCTATAAAAGGTAGGTTTCTATATTTTTCAGCATAATCTAATCCATACCCAACTAAAAATTCATCTGGTGTTTCAAATCCAACGTATTTACAATCTATGTCTACTTTTCTTCTAGACGGTTTAGTTAATAATGATGCTATTTCTACTGAACTAGCATTTCTAGTCTTTAAATAATTTAATAAATAACTTAATGTAACTCCACTATCTACTATATCTTCAACTATTAATATATGTTTTCCTGAAATTTCACTATCTAAATCTTTTAGTATTCTTACTACTCCAGTAGTTTCAGAAGAACTTCCATAACTAGATACTGCCATAAAATCAATTTCACATGGTATAGTTATATTTTTTATTAATTCTGAAGCAAATATTACTGACCCCTTTAAAACCCCTACTACTAATAAATCTTTTCCCTTATAATCTCTACTAATTCTTTCTGCTAATTCCTTTGTTTTAGCTTCAATAGCTTCTTTACTAATTAACACTTCTCTTATATCTTGTAACATAAATTTTATCCCTTTCTACTAAACGCTATTTTTAATATTTTTTTAGTATCCTTAGTTATTTTAAATTTTTGTGATGTTTTACATCCTACAACCCATGAAATTTCATCATCAAAGCATACAATTGGTATCTCATCTCTATCATCTCTTGGAATTTTTAAATCCATAAAAATATCTTTAATCTTTTTACTACCATTCATTCCTAAAGGAACAATTTTATCTCCATCTTTTCTATGTCTGATTAAAATATCTCTTTTTATCTTATCATAATCAAATAGCTTTATTAAGTCATTTTTAGGGAATTTTCCCTTGTAATTGTTGTCTATAACTTGGAATTTTATTTCATAATCTTCAAAGTAAATATTATTTGAAAATTCTTCTTTTTTTATCAATACCTTATTATTGTTATTTTTATTTTGACTTTGATTTGACTTAAATATAATATCACCATATAAATTTTCACATACTATGTTATTTGTTAAATTTATTTTTTTCCCAGTTGAATTTTTAGATAAACTAGTAATTTGATTTATATGTTTCATTTCAAAATTTTCATGAGAATTCGAAATATTTTTAAATGCCATAATTATTACTCTAGAAATTATAGAATCCATTTCATCCTTAAATAATTCCTTTTTTATAATTAGTTCATTAATTTTAGTTTTACAATATTTATTGTAGCACCTTTTGGAATATTCTTCTATAAATTCATTATCTTTTTGTAATAATAATACCATCCTATTTAATGTTTCAACTATGTCATCATTAAAATGTTCTTTCATATAAGGAAGTATATCCAATCTAACTCTATTTCTACTATAAATTCTTTCATGGTTACTTTTATCTATTCTAGGATTTAAGTTGTTTTCTTTGCAATAATCTTCTATCTCATTTCTTTTTAAACATAATATTGGTCTTATGATTCCATCTTTTCTTTTTGATTTTATACCAGTTAATCCTTCTAGCCCTGTACCTCTCATCATACGCATAATTACTGTTTCTGCTTGATCATTTTCATTATGCGCTACTGCAATTTTATTATAACCATGCTCTTTCCTTATTTCTTCAAATGCCTTATATCTTTCGTTTCTTCCTGCTACTTCTAAAGAAACTCCTTCTTTGTTTGCAACACATTCTATATCTATTCTTTTGACATAATAATTTATTCCTAATTCACTACATAATCTAATTATATATTCTTCATCTTTATCAGATTCATCACCTCTTAACATATGATTTATATGTATTGCACCTAATTCTATATCAAAAACTTCTTTTAATTTATACAATATATGTAGCATACATACTGAATCTGGCCCTCCTGATAAAGCTATTAGTACTTTATCTTGCTTTTCAATAAGTTTATTATCATTTATATAATTTGTAACTTTATTTAACACTTATTTTCTCCTATTTGTTTAATATATAAATATATAATACATTTACTGTATTTTAATGTAAACATTCTATATTATTAATTCTTTACATTTATTTAATTTTTAAATCTATAATTATTAATAAAAGTGCTCAAAGGAGCACTTTTATTAATAAGTTGAATATAGTTTTGATACCACTACTGTCATATCATCTAAAACTCTGCCATCACATCTCTTTTTAGCCATTTCTAAAATTTCTCTTGCTAAAATTTCTGGATTAACTTGTTCTGCTTTTAAATAATCAACTATCCAAGAATATTCACCAACATTATCTTTATTTGTGTCTATAACTCCATCACTAATAGTTATTATTATGTCACCATTTTTAACCTTTTTTCTTATAGGAGTTACATCCATATCATCAACAATTCCAAAAGGTAAACTTGAGCTTTTTATAACTTCAACATCTTTTCCCCTTTTAATAAAACTCATACTAGCTCCTACTTTTATAAATTGAACTTCCCCTGTATATAAATCTATAGAATTCATATCTAATGTAGTAAATTTCTCATCTTCATTAAATTTCATTCCCATAATTGAATTTACTGCATTTAACATTGTGTTTTCGCTAAATCCCCCCTCATTAAATTTTTCTATTAATTCTATTGCAGCTTCACTTTCTAATCCAGCTTCTGGTCCTGAACCCATTCCATCACTTAATATAGTTACATATTCACCTACTTTATTTTTTCCAAAACTATAACTATCCCCTGAATACTTTTCCCCATCTTTAACATTAAAAGACACAAATGAGGAAACATTATATTTATAAGTTTCTTCCATGACTATTGAACATTCATTAGTTTCAGGATCTATAGTACATCCATCTTGAGATATACTTAATGGCGTTCTTATAAATTCACTAATGGTAGGTAAAATATTTTTTCTACAATAGCTTTCTCCATCTATACTATCTACCTTTATTTTAATTTTTAAACGTCCTTTTCTATCAGTATAAGAATAAATATTTTTATATCTTATCTTATTTTTAGCTAAGGTCTTTCTTAAAACTTTATCTATTTCTAAACAACTATTTACATTACTATTAAAATCACTAAGTATATTAGATACTGTTATAGACATATTACTTATTTGACTTGCTATAATTTTTCTTCCCTCTATTAATCTTGATTTTAATGCTTCATTAATTGTATAAGTAGAAAATAATTCCTCTGCACTTTTTAATAATGTATTTCTTTTTACACATTTTAAATCTAAATTCTTAGGCAAACATGTTTTTTTACTTTCACAACTTAACATAAGCTCTCCAAATTCAGAAAATGTACTATGCAATTCTCTTCCCCAACATTTATTATTCATTTCACAATTTTGACAAACTCTATCTGCTAAACTTTCTATCATAGCAGTCCCCTTATTTTTCATAAGTAATTTTTCATTTCCTGATAAATCTTCGATTGAAGTTGCTACTGCTGATAATGAACCTCTTAAAGCTTCTAATCTATCTACAAATTCTAATTTAATCCCTTCAACTTGTGCATCACTAATTATTTTTCCTTTTTCCTCATTACTAAGTTCTCTTAATATTTGTCTTATAATATTTTCAGGAATTATAATCATAATAATAGCAGCTAATATAATTTCTAAAACTGATTGAATTGTAACTTGTCCCATATATGTCCTTATCATAAACATAGAAATAATATATGCTAACACTGAAAATCCTTTTCCAGTTTCCTTGAAAACTCCAACAATTAATCCACATACCGAATAAATAGTTGTTGATACAAGAAGGTCATTATTAGCAATTCCCATTATTAATCCCATAGCAACTCCTAATATAGCTCCAATACTGCTTCCAGCAGCATATGCAACTGTTATAACTACTGACATTGCTAATATTGTTCTTATTTCAACCCCTAATAAAGCAAAATCCCCTATTCCTGCAATTACCAAACAAATCAATATAGCTATACTTATCAATTCTTCAGTTGAATAAAAATGATTAGTATTTAATTCTTGAATACATTCAATACCATAATTTAATATATAAAATATAGGTACTACAACTAATGATTTAATTAATGAAAAAACTGCATTTATCTCAAGGCTTTGTTCTCCTATAGATATTCCTATTACTAATCCAGAAATTATAATTGCCATAAAAGCAATATTACTTTTAAAATTTTTTTTAAGTATAGTAAATATTACTTTACATAATAATACTATTGTTAATATAGAAACATAAATGATTACATCCTTTTCTCTGCTATAACCAGCTAGATAACCTATTACAACTGAAACAAATATTAATAAACTCTTTTTTATATCATTTTTCTTTACCATAGCTAAAAAATAACTTATCCCAAAAGGAGCTAAATATAAACCTTCAACAAATCCAAACCCTACACGACTTATCATAACTCCGGAAAATAATACTATTAATAATCCCAGTAATCCATTTTCAAAATTTATTTTTTTTATTTTCTTTTCATTATCTATTCTTCTATAACTAGGTACTTCAACACCATAATCCATAATTATCCTTCCCCTTCATAAAATTCCTACTAAAATAATAGCACTATTATAATTAGAGTTATGTCATTTAGTGTTTATTAAATTATAAATTCGTAAGACACTTTTCCTTTTTTTGGTATATATTTTTTTATTATTTTCCCTATAAAAACTTTATTTACATATTTTAAATAAATATTTTTTATTACCCTTGTATTTCTTGTCGTAAATTATTATTAACTTTTCAGTTAAATACTTATTATCAATTTATTTCTAAAATATGGCTAAAAAAAGTGGCTATTGCCACATATTTCACATTATTAATCTTATAGTTTTAAGACTTAAATTAATTGATATCATTAATTTTATAATTTCAAAAATTTTATATCTTTGAATAAAGAAAAAAAGAGATACAAATCACTTTGTATCTCTTGGTGCTGAAGACCGGAATCGAACCGGTACGGTATCGCTACCGCAGGATTTTAAGTCCTGTGCGTCTGCCTGTTCCGCCACTTCAGCGTATTTGGTAGCGGAAATAGGACTTGAACCTACGACACCTCGGGTATGAACCGAGTGCTCTAGCCAGCTGAGCTATTCCGCCATGTTTTGGTTGCGGGGGCAGGACTTGAACCTACGACCTTCGGGTTATGAGCCCGACGAGCTGCCAACTGCTCCACCCCGCGATATTATAAACTAAATTCAACTTGGTGCTGAAGACCGGAATCGAACCGGTACGGTATCGCTACCGCAGGATTTTAAGTCCTGTGCGTCTGCCTGTTCCGCCACTTCAGCGTATCTGGTAGCGGAAATAGGACTTGAACCTACGACACCTCGGGTATGAACCGAGTGCTCTAGCCAGCTGAGCTATTCCGCCATGTTTGGTTGCGGGGGCAGGACTTGAACCTACGACCTTCGGGTTATGAGCCCGACGAGCTGCCAACTGCTCCACCCCGCGATATTAAGTTGAATTTAGTTTGGTGCTGAAGACCGGAATCGAACCGGTACGGTATCGCTACCGCAGGATTTTAAGTCCTGTGCGTCTGCCTGTTCCGCCACTTCAGCGTATTTGTTTCGCCGTCTTCATCTGACGACAAAATTAATTATATAGCATGAATATAATACTGTCAACATTTTTTTCATTTTTTTTATTTTTTATTTTAAATTGTCTCTTAACCTAATAAAATAGCGACTTTATGCTATATAAAAGTTTATATTTTTTAAATTTTTCTCTTTTTTTATTAAAAAAGAGGATGTCGCATTAAGAATAAACCCTACAATATATTGTATTAATTTTTATTTTTTAAAACAATATATTGTGTATAAAAATTTTAGTACGACAGCCCCTCTAATATATTAAACTTTTTTAAAATTCTAATTAAAAGCTTTTTTTATTTCTTGATTTAAACTCTTGATGCTTTTTAAAGTCTTGTTGCCTTTCTTCACTATCCTTTAAAAATCTAGACATAATATCTTCAAAGTTTGCTGGAGCAGCTTTTTTCTTTTCAGATGTCCATTGAATTTCTGCAGGCTTAACAGATTTTTTCTTAACGTTAGCTTGCTTAATTGATAAACTAATTTTACCATTATCATCAATTGATATAACTTTTACCTTAACTTTATCTTGTTCATTAAGATGTTGTCTTATATCCTTAACGAATGAATCTGCAACTTCTGAAATATGAACTAAACCTGTTTTTCCTTCAATCTCTACAAACGCTCCGAAGTTTGTAATATTTACCACTGTACCCTCTAATATGTTTCCTGCCATTAAGGTCATTTTACAAAGAATCCTCCTTAAAATAAAAAATAATCTATGTCATTAATAATAATAACCATATTAATAGAATTTTAAACTTAAACCTATATTATTCAGATATATTATTTGTAATAATTTGTTGCTCACCTTCTTTTATTAACCCTAATCTTTCTCTAGCTAGTTTTTCTAAATACTCATTATTACCTTGAGCCCTATCTAGTTCTGCTTGCAACTTAATATTCTTTTCTTTTAATTGCTCTAATTCCTGTGTTTGAGTAGAAATTTCTTTTTTAATTCTCCTTAAAACAACAACTTGCTTTATTAAGCTAACACTAAAAATACCAATAATTAAAACAACACTAATTATCTTAAGGTTTATGTTTTTTTTCATAAAATAGTACCCTCTTTATATCATTCTATAAATATATTGTAAACCACTCAACATAATTAATTCAAGATATTTTTTCTACTAATTATTTTTTCCAATAATATTATGAAATATTACTTTAAATGGATAAATTAAATGTTTAAATATAACTCTAAATACCTTTGCTAATATATTTACAAGCTTTAACTCAAACTTTACACATATATCACTTATAAACCTTATGTACAAGGCTAAAGAAAGAATCATAAATATATAAACATATGCTCCTAAAAAGGCATAATTAGTGTAAAGAAGAAATGCAAAAACAATCATTGCAGCTAATATCCAAAATAATATATCTTCAATAGCTATTATAACCTTATTTACATTACTTCCCCTTATTATTCTATATAAATCAAACATTGCACCTGTTAATATGCCAGCTAGTATTGCATACATTATAATACTAAATTGTATTTCTGTATTTAATAGCATAATAACCTCCTATTTAAAAAGCCTTGCAAATATACCTTCTTTTTCTTTTTTAATTTCCTTCCCACTATATACAATATAATATATTTCTCCATTGATCATTACATCACCATTTTGTACATCAAGTTTATTCATCTTTAAATTTTGACCTTTTATTGTTAATGCTCCTAATTTAGTATTTAGAAGTATCTTTTCATCATCAAAACTAATAACTTCTTCAACTCCAGTTAAAGTCATTTTTTTTCGATTTTCTAATGTAATATTTCCTTTACATTCATCTAATTTACCTTCTGATTTTTTCTCCATTTATTTATCCCTCCATATATTTCTTGGTTAAATATATGAAAAGTTATTTAAAATTATTCTTTATCTTCTTCCCCCTCTAAAATCTCATACATTTCTTTTGCATTTTCTTTTTTTACATGTTCAGCAATATTTATGATTCTTGCTTTTAACTTTCTATTTGCAAATGTAATTTCAATTATATCTCCTTCATTTATATTTGTTGAAGGTTTAGCAACTTTATCATTAATAGAAACCCTTCCATTTTCACAAGCTTCTTTAGCTACTGTTCTTCTTTTTATTATTCTTGAAACTTTTAAATATTTATCTAATCTCATGGTTTATGCTCCTTTAATAAAATTTAATTTTAAATATTAAAAAACCCGAGATAACTCGGGCTTAAAAATATAATTACTTATTAACTCTTTCCTTAAATTCCTTACCTGCTTTAAATACTGGTACAGTAGAAGCTGGAATGTTTATAGTTTCCTTAGTTCTTGGGTTTCTTCCTTCTCTAGCTGCTCTTTCTCTAGTTTCAAAAGTACCAAATCCAACTAATTGAACTTTGTCTCCACCTTCTAAAGCTTCTTGAACTGAATCAATGAAAGCTTTTAATGCAGCTTCTGCGTCTTTCTTTGTTAATTGGCTCTTCTCAGCCATGCTAGTAATTAATTCTGCTTTATTCACGATTTACATCCTCCTTAAATAAACAGTTAAAATATTGTAGTTAACTATTTTAAATTATGTACTATAACTACATTACCTTATTATATATCCACTTTATTAAGTAGTCTATAGTATAAGGCCTTTTTTTCTATAAAAATATATTTATTACAACTTTTTCTTGTAGCATAGTAATTTTATAAATCTTCTCTTACAAAATATTCTGCATAAAATATTAAATTCCTTCTATCCATGCAGATTTTCTAATTTTTTTCTTTTAATCGTACTTTTTTGAATCTTCCCATAAGGCATTCATCTCATCTATCGTTGATTCACTTAAGCTTTTTCCTTGATTTACTATACTTTCTTCAATAAAATTAAATCTCTTAACAAATTTTTTAGTAGACTTGTTTAATGCTTCTTCTTCATCAACATTTAATAATCTTGCTACATTAACACAAGCAAATAGCAAATCTCCAACTTCATTTATTATTTTTTCCCTATTATTGGATTTATATACATCTAATACTTCATTTATTTCTTCTTTAATCTTTTTAATAGCTTCATTTATATTTTCAAAATCAAATCCTACTTTAGAAACCTTCTTTTGTACCTTATGAGCTTTTGTTAGTGCAGGTAAGGCTTTTGCTATTCCATCTATTTCTTCACTTAAAGTTTCATAATTCTTTTCTTTCTTCTTTAATTCATCCCAGTTTTGTAAGACTTCATTAGAAGTATTTGCCACAGTATCACCAAACACATGTGGATGCCTATAAATCATTTTTGAAGTAATTGCTTCTATTACATCAGAAATATTAAAATAACCATCTTCCTTTCCAATTACAGAATGGAATACTACTTGCAATAAAACATCTCCAAGTTCTTCTATTAAACCATCTATATTATCATCTTCTATAGCATCCACAGTTTCATATGCTTCTTCTATAAGACAATTCTTTATACTTTCATGAGTTTGTTCTCTATCCCATGCGCAACCATCTTCACTTCTTAAGATTTCTATAGTATTAACTAAATCATAAAAATCTTTTTTATTGTTTATATCCTTAGGAATATATACTGAAGTTAAATAATCTATATCTTCTTGCATATCTAATTCATATAAAGGTATTTTTCTTATAGATTCTTCTCCTTGTATTCCTGCTGCTCTTACATAATATATTTCTGTTTCATCATTATAATATTCAAGCAATTCCAGCTTTACTTCTGAAGCAATTAAATGATTATATACTTGAGTAATTATAGTTCCAATTCTTTTATCTAATATTTGATTTTTTATATCAAATGCATCTATTATCTTTAGTCCTTCAATTGGATCAATTTGCAATCTATCCATCATTGCATCTACAAAGCTAACTGCCGGTAATATTTTATATTCTATATTATTTTCATTGCATAAATTAATAAGATTTAAAACAGATCTTTCAGCAACTAAAGGATGACCTGGAACAGCATAAACAAGTTCACCGTATTTTTTATATTCTTCTATCATTTCATTTGCAATGTTAGAATATACCTCATCAAAGCTACTTCCCTCTTCATAATAATTATCACAAGTCTTAAAAGATTTTAATCCATTTTTTAAATAATCAACCGTAGGATGCTTTTCTGTTCTAAAATATAAATTTTTACTTTCTTCTAAAGCTTTAACAGCACCTATTGTTAAGGAATCTGGTGAACCTGGCCCTAATCCAACTATTTTTATCATTTATAGTACTCTCCTTATATCATTTTCTTACTAATCTATTCTTTACATCATTAACATCAAATACCTTAAAGAGTAGAATAGATATTATATATATAATAATACCCATAAATACTGATAATAAGCAAGAAATACTGTTATTAGCTATTTTTTTCATCATAAATTCATAAACAAATAAAACTACAACACTCATTATAACTGATGCATATCCAGGTTTTACAAAAGAATCATATACACTAATATTACATTTAGTTTTACTTTTAAGAGATATAAGATTTAATATAGTTACCAACATATATGAAGCTACACTAGATATTACTGCTCCAAAAATATTTATTTTAGGTATTGGAACTAATATCGCCGTCAATATAATTTTTAAAATACACCCTATTATTAAGTTTACAACCGGCCTTATATAATAATTAGTAGCTTGTAATACAGATGTTGTTGTTTGAGTTACTATAATAAATGGAATTGATATTGAAAGATATCTCAAAATTTCAATTCCTTCATATTTATCAAAAAATATTAATTTCATTATAGGCCCAGCTAAACAAAATATTCCTAATGTAGCTGGTAATGCAATAACTGCTGATAATTTTAATGCTATATTAATTTTATTTTGCATTTCTTCTTTTTTATTTAATACATAATTTTCTGCTATTATGGGAATTAAAGATGTGCATATAGCCATAGATAATGTTAATGGAATATTTACTAATACAGCTGCTTTACCAGTAAGTTGTCCATATAACACTGTTGGATTTTCAACCCCTGATTCTAAAAGTTTTTGTGGAACCAAAATTGAATCAATTAAGTTCATAATAGTTCCTACAGTTGCTCCTACAGAAATAGGTATGGCTATTTTCAATATTTTATTTAATAAGTCTGTATTGGTTTTAACCTTTTTTATTCCAGCTTCTTTTTTTACTCTTTTATACTTTAAAACTAAATATATTCCTGCAACAAATGCTCCTCCTGCTGCTCCAAAAGCAGCGCCCCCTGCTGAATACTCAATTCCCTTGTCAAAAAGAAAATAAGCTAATCCAACACCAATAACTACTCTTCCTATTTGCTCTAATATTTGAGATATTCCTGACGGAGTCATATTTTGAAGTCCTTGAAAAAAGCCTCTAAATATAGTTACAAATGAAACCATCATAGGTGCAAAAGAAATACCAATTAACGAATAATAAGATTTCATATCCCATTTTAAAAAACTAATTATTGGCTTTGCAAAAAAGAATAATATTAATGATGTTCCTAATCCTAAAGTTATCATTAAAAAAGATGATTCTTTAACAACTTCATAACTTCCTTTAACATCTCCAATTGCATTTTTTTCTGATATCATTTTAGAAACAGCAATTGGAACTCCACTTGCCATAGCCACAAAAAACATATATAAAGGATATGACAATTGATAATAACCAATCCCTTCATCTCCTATTAACATAATTAATGGCCATCTAAAGAAAAATCCTAATACTTTTGCCAACATACCTGCTAGTCCCAAAATCAAGCTTCCTTTTATTAGAGACTGCTTTTTCATAAAATACCTCCAAACTTAAATTACTAACTACTACTAATTTTTATTTAAAGCTTAGAGGTATTATTACAAATATACCACTTTTATTTAACAAATATTGTAATATGTATAATGTTTATTATTGTTCCATTTGCTTTCCTAAGAAAGCTGCAGCAGTTTCAACTAACTTTAATTGTAATTCTCCAAATTCATTATCTTGTTCTTTTGATACAATAAGTACTGCTCCAATAGCATCTCCTTCAGCAATTATTGGTGCAATTACTTGGCTTGTATATTCTCCTGGGTCCTCATCATTATGTAAAGGAATTGTTTTATTACTTTCTGTTATAATAATAGACTTTCTTCCATCCATTACTGATTCTAATTCAGAACTTATTTTTCTTTCAATATAATCTTTCTTTGTTGCTCCACTTACTGATATAAATGCATCTTTATCAGTAATTAAAACAATATGTCCAATTGCTTGTTGTAAACTTTCAGCATACTCTTTAGAAAAGTCAGTTAATTCTCCTATTGGTGAATATTTTTTTAATATTACTCCACCTTCCCTATCTGTAAATATTTCTAATGGATCTCCTTCTCTAATTCTTAAAGTTCTTCTTATTTCTTTTGGTATAACTACTCTTCCTAAATCATCAATACGTCTAACTATTCCTGTAGCTTTCATTATTATGAGTTACCTCCTTAATTCTGTTATATATTTAACTGCATTATTATTATTTGAAGTATTAGAAATTTTATACACATATACCCAATATTTATTCTCTACTATTTAAAGAGGAATTATAAGAAGTCTATGGCAATAAAAAAACAATATTTTTATTTCTTTAACTATAAATACCTATAAGTTCAAAGTAATTATATAAAAAAAAGCTAAATAAGATATCAAATCTCATTTAGCCTTTTTGCAAATTATTAAAGTCTATTTTCGTATGTTTTAACTTTTAAATCTTTTTTCCATTGTTCTAATGTTGAATTATAAACTTCTTTCTTTTTATCAGTTTCTAAAGTTGACTTTATAGAATCCTTAACTTCATCAAGTGGAGTTGTTGTATCTTCTGCTTGAACTCCTTCAACTTTAATTATATGATATCCAAATGAGCTTTTAACTGGTGCAGAAATTTCTCCCTCTTTTAATTGCTTAAATCCAGCTAAGAAGTCAGTATCAAAGTTTTCTTTATCATTTTCAACATAACCTAAATCTTCTGCTTTTGGGAATTTTCCTGAGGCATTTCCTTTATATTGCTCAAATAAAGCATCAAAAGTAGTTTCTCCTGAATCTATTTTAGCTTTAGCAGCTAATGCTTCATCTTCACTTTCAAATAATATATGCTTAGCATTTGCTCCTGCTTTCTTTTTATATTTATCTATATTTTCATTGTAATATTTTTCAACATCTTCATCTGTTACAGTAACATCTTTTGTTATAGCTTCAGTAACTTCGTTAGTCTTTACTAAATTTTCAAGAAATTTATTAAACTTATCATCATCCATTCCATAATACTTTATTGCTTCTTGTAATTTATCTTCTCCACCATATGCTTCAACAAATTTTTGTCTTTCTTTTTCTATAGCAGCATTTAATTCATCACCTGATAATACATATCCAAGTTCTGTACCTTTAGTTATTAATACCTTATCATTTACTAATTGTTCAAGAACAGATTTTCTTGCACTTTTTAATTTTTCTTTCATTTTATCATCCATAGAATTTTCATAATCTTTACCATACGTTTGGATTAAATAATCTATATCACTTTTTAATTCACTATTAACATCTGCCATAGTAATTTTTTCATTTCCAACCTTAGCTAATACAGTTTTTTGTATAGCTGCTGGAGTCTTTTCTATCATTTTACATCCTGCCATTGAAAATGCCATAACAGCAACAGTTGCAATAGCTACTATGTTCTTTATCTTTCTCACTTTCTTTTCCCTCACTTTACTTTTTATAATTTGATATACACTTTAGTATATCAGTATTATCCTTTTTATTCAAATTTTATAGTCTATTTTTTACGTGAATTTTCAATTAAATCTTTAAGAAGATTTTTATAAAACTCTAATATCTCTTCACGCTTAATTGTATTAACTTTTAAAGCAAAAAAAGGCGTTTCTCCAAAATATAAAACAACATTTTCCTTGTAATTCTTCAATAATATATGATAAATATAATTAACTTTTTTATATTCTTTAGGGAACTTAAACCTTACTTCACTTTTAAATTCCTTTATTTCCTCTATTAATAATTCCTTTGCTAAACTTTTTATATATGCAATATCCATTAAATTATACACAGCTTCAGGAATTGATGAATATCTATCTTCTAATTCTTCTTTTATTTCTTTATAATCATTAAGATTTTCAATAGCTGCAATTTTTTTATAAACTTCAATTTTTTGAATTTCATCCTCAATATAAGATGAAGGTATATATGCATCTACTTTGATATCAACAGTTGTTTCAATTGGTTCTTTATCTATATCTCCCTTTATAAGCTTTACTGTATCTTCTAACATTCTGCAATATAAATCATATCCTATAGCTGCCATATGACCATGTTGAGACGAGCCCATCATATTTCCAGCTCCTCTTATTTCTAAATCTCTCATAGCTATTTTAAATCCTGAACCAAGTTCAGTAAAATCTTTTAATGCTTTTAACCTCTTTTCAGCAACTTCAGTTAACACCTTATCTTTAGTATACATAAAATATGCATATGCAATTTTATTTGAACGTCCAACTCTTCCTCTTAATTGATATAACTGTGATAATCCCATTTTATCTGCATTGTTTACTATAATGGTATTAACATTTTGAATATCTATACCAGTTTCTATAATTGTTGTACAAACTAAAACATCATATTCTTTTTGCATAAACTTAATCATTTCAGCTTCTAGTTCTTTTTCAGTCATTTGGCCATGAATAACACCAACTTTACATTCAGGAACTAGTTCACTTATATAATTTGCCATACCTTGTATACTTTCAACTCTATTATATACAAAGTAAACTTGACCTTCTCTTGCTACTTCCCTTAATATAGCATCTCTAATTAGTTGATCGTTTTGTTCAAGCACATAAGTTTGAATTGGGAATCTTTCTTCTGGTGGTGTTTCAATAACCGATATATCTCTAACCCCAGTTAATGACATATGAAGTGTTCTAGGAATAGGTGTTGCACTTAATGTTAATACATCAACATTCTTTTTAATAGATTTTATCTTTTCCTTTTGAGCAACTCCAAATCTTTGTTCTTCATCAACTATCAATAATCCTAAGTCCTTAAAAACAATATCCTTAGATACTAATCTATGAGTTCCTATTAATATATCAACATTTCCTTCCTTCAATGCTTGTAATGTTGCTTTTTGTTGCTTAGTAGTTCTAAATCTACTAACCATATCTATTTTCACTGGGAAATCTGAAAATCTTTTAACTAAATTTTTATAATGTTGTTCTGCAAGTATTGTAGTTGGTACCAAAAATGCTACTTGCTTTCCATCCATTACAGCTTTAAATGCAGCTCTTATTGCAACTTCTGTTTTTCCATATCCAACATCACCACAAAGTAATCTATCCATAGGCTTATCTGATTCCATATCATGCTTTATTTCTTCCAACGATGTTAATTGATCTGGTGTTTCCTCATAAGGAAATTCATCTTCAAATTGTCTTTGCCATTCAGTATCCTTAGAATACTTATATCCTTTTAATGCTGCTCTTGCTGCATAAAGTTTAACTAAATCTTCAGCAATTTCATTTATTGACTTTCTTACTTTTGCTTTAGCCTTTTGCCACTCATTTCCTCCAAGTTTATTTATCTTAGGATTTTTACCTTCACTTCCAATGTATTTTTGCACCAAATCTAATTGATCTACAGGCACATAAAGCTTATCACCTTTATCATATACAATATCTAAATAATCCCTTGTATTTCCTGCAATTTCAATTTGTTTAATTCCCTTAAATACACCAACTCCATGATTTGCATGTACAACATAATCTCCAGGCTTTAATTCAGCAAAACTTGTTATTTTTCCAACACCTTTTCTTTTACTTCCCCTTTTAGGTAGAGATTTTTTGGCTTCGCCAAATACTTCTTTATCTGATATTACACAAATCTTTAAGTCTGGATATTCAAATCCTTTTACCAAGTTACCAAATGTAACTACAATCTGCCCTAATTCAATTGAATCTACAACATCTTTATAAACACTTTCAATATCTCTATCCCTTAATGTGTTAACTAACCTTTCTCCTCTAGTTCTAGTTCCTGCTAAAATTAAAGTTTTATATCCATTTTTCTTTCTTAAATTTATATCCTCAATTAACAAATCTAATTGTCCATTATAACTATTAGAAGTAATTTGCTTAAATTCAACAGTTTTTTCTGAATATAAAATACCACTATGTTTTTCAAAGGGGTTTAAAGTAATAACATCAGATTTTTCTAAATTAACTAATAACTCTTCCTTATTAATTAATAATTTATTTTGAGATGGTAAAATATCTCCTCTTTGAAGAAATGCTAAATAATTTTCATTAAATTCATAATAAATACTTTCAAGCTTACCTTCACATCTTTTTAAATCATCAATAATAAAAGTATATCCCTTAAAATAATCAAAAAAACTTTCTACCCTTTCATAAAAGAATGGTAAATAACTATCAATAGTTTCAAATGTATAAATTTCATTTAACATTTCTACATTTTTATTTACTATTCTACTTAACTTTTGAATTTGTTCACTATTTTTATTAGATGATTTTTCTATTACATTATTTAATTCATCAATAATACATTCATTTGCTCTTTTCTTTGATTCCTCATCTACAATAACTTCTTTTGCTGGGAAAATTTCTACAACTTCAACTTTTTCTATACTTCGTTGTGATTCTATATTAAAAGTTCTAATAGAATCTACTTCATCTCCAAACAACTCAATTCTATATGGATAAATAGCTATAGGAGGGAAAACATCAAGTATCCCTCCTCTAAATGAAAATTCACCTTTTCCTTCAACTACTTCTACTCTTTCATATCCACATTCAATTAATTTATTAGATATATCTTTTAAATTTACTTCATCCCCACTTTTTATATTTATATTATAATTAATGTATTTTTCTTTAGGCGTATATACTGAAGTCATTGCCTCTATCGAAGTAACTATTATCTTTTTATTTTTATTATCAAGTATTTCCTTTATAACTTTAAGTCTAGCCCATCTTAAATCCCCTGAAATAGCATCAACATTATAAAATACAACTTCCCTTATAGGTAAAAAGTATACATTAGTTGAATATAAGCTTAAGTCATCATATAAATTTTTAGCTTCTATTTCATTATGTGTTACTACAACTAAAGAATCTTCTATTTCACTAAAAATTGCATCTATTATATAACTTTTCCCTGACTCTGACAAACCAACAATATCTATAGGAAAAGATTTTTTCCTTAATTCATTTAAAATACTAATAAATTTTTCATTTTCTTTTAAGGGTTGTAATAGCCCCTGTAATCTCATTTTATCACCTTCCATATTCCCTATTTATTTCTCTTTACCTGCATTAAAGCCATTTAACTTATTCATAGCTTCTTTTGTATTATTACTTATTATAATGCTTGTTGCATCACTTGAAGCCTTTATTGATTCTCTCAATATTTCTACTTCCTCATCACTAAACTTTCCTAATACATGTGAAACTAAATTTCCTTTTGGTGCTCCAACTCCTATTTTCACTCTTGGAAAAACATCAGTCCCTAAATTAGCTATAATACTTTTTATACCATTATGTCCACCATGACTTCCCTTTTCTCTTATTCTTATTCTTCCAACTTCTAAACTTATATCATCATAAATTACAATTATTTCTTCATTGCTTATTTTATAAAAATTAACTACTTCTCTAATGCTTTCTCCACTTAAATTCATATATGTAGTTGGCTTTAATAAAATAACCTTTTTACCATTTATTAATCCTTCTCCAAATACACCTTTAAATTTTATCCTATTTAATTCTATATTATACTTATCTGCTATATAATCTATCGCAGCAAATCCTATATTATGTCTTGTTCCATCATATTCTTTTCCCGGATTTCCTAATCCAACAATTAAAAACATTTTAATTCCTCCGTTGTTTTAAACTAGCCTACTTTATATTATATCATTTTTTAAATAGTAAAGATTTTTTTAATAATTTAATTTTTTAATTAATTCTTAATAAAATTTTAGGGAACTGTCGCATTAAGAATAAATAATACAATATATTGTGTTAATTTTTAATTATCAGAACAATATATTGTATATAAAATTTTTAGTGCGACAGCCCCCTAAATTAGTTAACTTATTATTTTTATATCTACTTCTTTCATATTCCCTTGCCTTAATATCTTACAATGTAATATATCATCTTTTCTTTTTCCTTGCAACACTGTAATTACATCTTCTACATCAACCACTTGGTAACCATCTACTTCTAAAATTATATCAGTTGGTTTAACACCTGCTACATAAGCACTACCATCTTTTACTAACTCTTGAATGTAAAATCCATTCAATCCTCTCCCCTCATCGATTATTATCCTACCTTCTGCTATACCCATAATTTTTTTAAAACTATTAGTTGAATTTATCATATCTTGAAGCTCTGTCATTTGAAATCCATAATAAATTCCAATTTCATTCTTTTCATTTGTTACAGTTAAATCTGCAATTCCAACTAATTCACCTTTTGAATTACAAATAGCACCTCCAGTATTTTTTTTATTAATAGGTGCATTTATTTGCAATAAAGAATATCTCTTTCCATCTACTTCTAAATATTCATTTTTTGATGTGATTATCCCAGGAATAGAGCTTCCTATATATTCATCAGCTATAGCATTTCCTAAAACAACTATTCCTTGACCTTCTTTTATATCATTCATATCTGCTAATTTTATAGCTTTTAGCTCACCTTCAAAATCTATCTTTATAAGTGCTAAATCAATACTTTCATTTTCTACTAATATCTCCGCTTTAATTGGCTTTGATGCCATAGAGGATAATTTTACATATATATCACTTTTCCCTTTTATAGCAGAATAATTAGTTAAAATTATTCCACTATCATCTACTATTATTCCTGTTATATTTCCATCAAAATAATTATCTTCTATAAATTTTTCATTTGAATCACTAATTGTAACTAATGCTGGTGATACTTCATTAATAATTTTTGTATAATCTAATATAATTGTATTTGCGCTCTTTTCCAATTGCCTTATTTTTTGTATTACCTCACCATACTTTTGCTTAAGATTAATCCCAGCCATAACAGTAGCTAAAAAAGTAGCAATAACTATATATAAAGTAATTTTAATACCTATTTTAACTTTTGCTTGAGTAGTATTTTTTTTCTCAAATATTATATTAGATATTTTTCCTGGTGGAGTGCATGATATTTTTTTATTTTCATCTCTTTTTATTTTCATATCTCCCTCCAAATTTTCATAAAATATTTTATAATTTACATTACAAAATATTTTTAAAATTATATCTAAAATCTAACCTTTTATATTATTTAATTACTTCTCTCTAATGTAAAAGTAAATTTAATACCTTTTCCATCTACATTATTTGCCCATACATCTTGATTATGCTGAGTTAAAATCAATCTTACTATAGATAAACCAAGTCCTGTACTAACTTTATTTGTTCTAGATTTATCCCCCTTATAAAATCTATCCCAAATATGATTAATATCACTTTCAGAAATAGGTCTTCCAGAATTAAATATACTTACATATATTTTTTCTCCCTTTGTAGATATATTTACTTCTATTTCGCCATTATCATTACTATATTTAATAGCATTTTCTAATAAATTAATAATAACTTGAAGTATTCTATCTCTATCTCCTATTGCAAAGCAACGCTCTTCATGAAAAATAGCTTTAACCTTTAACCCCTTAGCCTGTATTTTACTTTCCAAATTTAATATGCATAAACTTATGGTTTGATTAATATCGAATTCTGAAATATTTAAATTAAATTTACCAGCCTCCATTGCTGATATATCTAACAAATCATTTACTAACCTAGCTAATCTATCAATTTCATCATACACTATTTTTAAATAATAATTTTCTTTATCCTTTGGTATTACACCATCTAATATTCCACCAATAAATCCTTTTATAGATGTAATTGGAGATCTTAATTCGTGTGATACATTTGAAATAAACTCCTTTCTTATAATATCTGACTCTCCTATAGATTGAGCCATACTATTAAAAGACTGTGCTAATTCACCTATTTCATTATTTCCAATAACTTCTACCCTTTCATCTACATTGCCCTTTGCCAATCTTTTTGCAGCATTATTAATTTGTTCAATTGGTTTAACTACTAATAATTCAGCAAAATATTTTACTATAGCTGCAGCAACTATTATTGCTAAAATTACAGCTCCCCATATAATAATCAATGTTCGTTTTCCTCTTAATTCTCCTTTTGGAACCATAATTATATATCCATCTAATTTTTCATCTAAAAAAATTGGTTTTATAAATGCACTTAAGTCTTCATTGAAATAATCTTTAATCAAGTTTTTTCTATATTCTAGTTCGTTAGAATTTGGTATATTATATTCTGTTATATCAATATTTGTATATTTTAAATTTGCATACTCCTCATTTGAAACCATATAAATATATCCAAGTCTATCAACAATAATGCCATCCATATTATTGCTTAAACAAGATATTTTTAATAATCTATTAATCTCTTCATAGCTTCCTTCTTGAGCTTTTAAATAACTCCCTACAGCTTCAGATACAACATCTAATTGCTTATTTAATGTTTCAACAATTTCATTATATTCATCTTTATAAAACCAAATAGTTAAAACTAATCCTACTAATATTAATAATCCACCAGTTATCGAAGAAAAAGTAATTATTAATTTCCTTACTATACTATTTTTCTTCACTTATCTCACCTCAAACTTATATCCAACACCCCATACCGTTTGAAGTTCCCATTCTTTTCCACCTTTAATTTTTTCTCTTAACCTTTTAACATGTACATCAACAGTTCTTGAGTCTCCTGGATAATCATATCCCCAAACCTCAAACATAAGTTGTTCTCTTGTAAACACCTTGTTAGGATTACTTGCCATAAAATGAAATAATTCTAACTCCTTAGGTGCTAATCTTACAATATTTCCTTTGTAAATTACTTCATAAGCCCCTATATCAATAGTTAAATCTTCATATTTTATAATATCCTTAGATTGATTATCTACAGTATATCTCCTACTTACAGCTTTAACTCTTGCTAGTAATTCCTTTGGATCAAATGGCTTAACAATATAATCATCTGCCCCTAATTCTAATGCAAGTACTTTATCAAAAATCTCTCCCTTAGCTGTAAGCATTATCACAGGAACATCATTATTTTTTCTTATCTGCTTTAATACTTCTATTCCATCTTTTCCTGGCAACATAACATCTAATATTACTAATCCAATATCTTCTGTTGAAACAATATTACATGCATCATTTCCATTGAAACATTTTTTAGTTCTATACCCTCCACTTTGTAAATACATATCTATAAGTTCATTAATATGTAAATCATCATCAACAATTAATACTTTTCCTAATCTATCATCCATTTTAAATTCACCTTCCTTAATTAATATTTTATACTATATTCTTTAAAAAAGGATTAAAAAAATAAGGCTGTCGCACTAAAAATTTTATATACAATATATTGTAGTATTTATTCTTAATGCAACATCCCCATTTTTATTAATTTTCAAATAACTTACTTATTGGTTCGTCATCATATATTCTCTTAATTGCTTCAGCAAATATTGGAGCAACTGAAATTGACTTAAACTTTTCTAAACCTTCTTGGTTTGGAAGTGGAATAGTATTTAACATTATTAATTCTTCAATAGCTGAATTATTTATTCTTTCAAATGCAGGCCCAGATAATACTCCATGAGTACAACAAGCATAAACATTTTTAGCTCCTAAATCCTTTAATGCATTTGCTGCATTTGCTATTGTTCCAGCTGTATCAATCATATCATCAATTAAGATACATCTTTTCCCATTAACCTCCCCAATAATGTTCATTATTTCAGAAACATTTGCTTTTGGTCTTCTCTTATCTATAATAGCAATTGGTGCATTTAATTTATCAGCAAATTTTCTTGCTCTTGTAACACTTCCTAAGTCTGGTGATACGACAACAACATCTTCTTGATCACTAAATCCCTTTTCCACAAAGTTATTTGCTAATATTGGTGAACCTAATAAATGATCTACTGGTATATTAAAATATCCTTGTATTTGAGAAGCATGTAAATCCATTGTTAATACTCTATCAGCTCCTGAAGCAGTTAAAATATCAGCAACTAACTTTGCAGTTATTGGATCTCTTGATTTTGCTTTTCTGTCTTGTCTAGCATATCCATAATAAGGAATAACAGCAGTTATTCTTCCAGCTGATGCTCTCTTAAAGGCATCAATCATAATTAATAATTCCATTAAATTATTATTAACTGGTGAGCTTGTTGATTGTACTATAAATACATCAACACCTCTTACAGTTTCATTAATATCTACTGAAATTTCTCCATCACTAAATGTAGAAACCTTTGCATTTCCTAAAGGTAATCCTAATAAATCTGCAATTTCCTTTGCTAATTCAGGATGCGAATTTCCTGTAAATATTTTTATTTTTTTTCCATGAGCTATCATAATTTTGAGACCCTCCTCTATTTGTAACATTAAATTTGTTACTTTATCTTATAGTAAATATTTATATTTATTTTTTATTAATAAGACCTCTTTTGTCTATCCAACCTTCAATATTTCTTTGTTTTGCTCTTGCAACTGCAAGTTCACCACTATGAACATCATCTGTAATTGTTGAGCCAGCTGCTATATATGTGTTATCTTCTACAGTAATCGGTGAAATTAAATTTGTATTACATCCAATAAAACTATTATTTCCTATTATAGTTTTATTTTTATTTTTTCCATCATAATTTACTGTAACGGTACCACATCCAAAATTACAATTTTCCCCTACTTCACTATCTCCAACATATGTTAAATGAGATACTTTAGTATTATTGCCTATAGTTGATTTTTTTATTTCAACAAAATCACCAATTCTTACATTGTTTCCTACTACAGACTCTGGACGAATATATGCAAATGGCCCAACTGTAGTATTATTGCCAACTGAACTTTCTAAAATAACTGATGATTGTATTTCTACATTTTCTCCAATTACACTATTATTAATTCTTGAATTAGGGAATAAAGTACATCCCTTCCCAATTTTAGTATTACCCTCTAATACATTTCCAGGATATATAATAGTATCTTGACCAATTTCTACATCATCACCAATATAAGTTGTCATTGGATCTATAATAGTAACACCATTCTCTAAATGCTTGTTATTAATTCTTTTTCTTAAAATTACTTCAACTTCTGAAAGTTGTAATCTTGAATTAACCCCTAAAGTTTCTTCATAGTCTATAATAAGAGCTCCAACTTTTTCATTTTTATCCTTAAGCATTTCTATTACATCAGTTAAATAATATTCACCTTGTGCATTATTAGTAGAAAGATTTCCTAAACATTCAACTAACTTTTCTATTTGAAAACAAAAAATTCCTGAATTAATTTCTTTTACTTTAAGTTCTTCTTCATTACAATCTTTATGTTCAACTATTTTTAAGACTTCATCACCACTTCTTATAATTCTTCCATATCCTGAAGCATCATTTAAAATAGAAGTTAATATAGTTGCACTATTTTTATTACTATTATGGATATCAAATAATTTTTTAATAGTTTCTTCTTTTATTAAAGGTGCATCACCATTAAATACTGCTACTGTACCTGATTTACCTTTTAGGAAATCTATTGCACATTTAACTGCATGCCCCGTTCCTAATTGTTCCTCTTGAAGTGAATAACTCACATTTCTAGAACTTGTATTAGCTTTAACTAATTCTGCACCTTTTCCTACTATAACATTTATATCATCAATTTCACTTTTTCTTAAAGTATCAATTACATGATTTACCATTTCTTTTCCACATACCTTATGTAAAACCTTTGGCAAATCGGATTTAATTCTTTTTCCTTGACCTGCTGCTAATATTAAAGCACATTTATACATAAATTCACCCCTCTATAAATTAATGGACAAAATTTCATTTCTTTCAAAAAATGTTCGTTTATATTTCTTATATATTATATTGCATTAAATAAAGTATTTCAACTCTTCAAATCAATTATCGAGTAGGAGCTAAATAATTATTTTATTTAGCGTCCTCTCACACCACCGTACGTACCGTTCGGTATACGGCGGTTCATTAGAATTTAATGCATCATTTGATATGTTTGTGTTAGACTAACAAATCCTAGTGATTCTAGATATTTGTTATTTAGAGATTTGCTTAAGATTGGGCTCTTGGATATTCTCCAGTAGCCTTTTCTTGTATTTGCATATTCCCATGCTTTGTATTTATTAATTCCTAGTTTTACTAGATTTCTATGTCTGGTGCTAATCTTCTTCCATTGTTTCCATATGCAAGCTCTTAGTCTTCTTCTAATCCATTTATCTAGTTCTTTTAGCTTCGCCACCGCGTTAGCTATTCCATAATAATTAATCCAACCCATCATTATTTGATTTAATTTCTTTAGTCTAGATTCCATACTAATCCCTATATTTCTATTAGTGTAGAACTTAATTTTATCTTTAAATCTCTTGATTGATTTTTCATGAATTCTTATTTCTGCTCCGCCCTTCGCAAAGTAGAAAGAAAACCCTAAGAATTTTCTTTTAGATACAAAGTCTACTGCACTTTTATCCTTGTTTACCTTAAGTTTTAACTTATTTTCTATAAGTTTTATCATAGATTCCATTACTCTTATGCCTGCTCTTTTACTTTTAACATATACATTATTATCATCTGCATACCTACAAAATTTGTGTCCTCTCTTTTCAAGTTCCTTGTCTAATTCATCAAGCATTATGTTTGCTAGTAATGGACTTAACGGACCGCCTTGCGGAGTTCCTTCTGCACTTGTTACAGAAACGCCGTTAATTAGAATTCCACTTTTTAAGTATTTTCTTATTAATGATAATAGTCGTTTGTCTTTTATCTTCTTTTCAAGTTTCCCCATAAGAATATCATGGTTAACTTTATCAAAGAATTTCTCTAAATCCATATCTATAACCCATCTATTTCCCTCGTTTATGTATTGCTTCGATTTTGTTACTGCATCCTTTGCTCCTCTACGAGGTCGGAAGCCAAAGCTATTGTTTGAAAATAGTGGTTCATAAATTCTAGATAAAACTTGAGCTATTGCTTGTTGTATTAATCTATCTTGCACAGTTGGTATCCCTAATAGTCTAACTCCTCCATCAACTTTAGGTATCTCTACTCTTCTTACTGGTGATGGATTATATTTACTTTCTAGTATTTTAGCTTTAATTGTATCCCAATGTTTTTTGATATGCTCTCGAAGTTCATCGATTTTCATTCCATCAACTCCATGGCTACCTTTATTACTAATTACTCTCTTAAGTGCTAAAAGCATATTATTTCTTTCAAGAACTTCTTCAAGTAACATACTAGTATCAAATGTTTCATCGTTTACGCTTTCCCTATTTGGTAAAACCATAAAATTACTCTGCACCTTTGATTTACCTTGAAGTTCCACTTCTACTTCCACCACTTGGTCTCTATATTGAGTTTTCTGTTTTCTTTGTAATTTCTTTGATTTATCCAAAGTTGTAAACCTCCTAACGTTCAGTCCTTCGTCCGCTATCGCGATTAGCGGAGTTACTATGACATCTGCTGACTTCTGATAGTTCAGCTATATATCACTATATAGGTTATCTATTAGAAATTAATCTATTTTAGATGTATCTATCAGACCTCCCCAGGTAAGAACACGTACTTTCACCTCATATATCTGCCACATATACTTTCTCTATTTCGGATAGTTTAGGGCTTTACTTTGATATGCAAGTTCACCCATAGAGATAAGCCTCAAATGTGATTCGTATACCTCAGACCAAGGTTTTGCCTCCGACTTCCTTCAGATTCCACCTCACGATGGACACCCTTGTCCTTGGCTAATGGTTGGCACTATCAACCCCCATATCGGACTTTCACCGACGAGTACGTGCCCATGCTGGGCACACATAAGCTAAAAGGAACATACGTCTTAACATATGCCCCTTTTATTTAAAATATTATTCACTTATAACAACGTTTTCTTCTTCCATTGCTTCTTCATAAGCTTTTAAAATGGAATTTTGAATTTTTTCCCTAGTATCAGTATTTATTGGATGAGCAATATCTTTAAATTCCCCATCTGGTGTCTTTCTACTTGGCATTGCAATAAATAAACCATTTTGTCCTTCTATTACTTTAATATCATGGACAACAAATTCATTATCAAATGTTACAGAAACTATAGCTTTCATTTTTCCTTCTGTAGCTATCTTTCTGATTCTAACGTCTGTGATTGTCATTTCACTACACCTCCAGTTGCTTTATATTAAATATATTTCTATAAAAAGTTTAAAAATCCTTTTTTTTACTTATTTTTTTATTTAATTTTTTTTAATTAATAAATATCAATATTTCTTGCAACTGGATTAACTTTATTTTATAATATTTGAAGGATTTACAATAAGCTTATCTATTTCTTTATCATACTTTAAATCAATAATTGATACATAATCACTAGTTCTCTTATTTTCTATACCAATATTATCAACTAATACCCCTGTTCCAACTAATTCACTATCAAATTCTTTTAAAAGATCTCTTATCCCTTCAGCAGTTCCACCACCTCTTAAGAAATCATCTATGAATACACATTTACTTGATGGTTTCATACATTTTTTGGCTAATGCCATTTGTTGTATTCTTCCACTTGTTCCTGATACATAGTTTATTGTAACTGTTGAACCTTCTGTTACTTTGTTATCTTTTCTTATTATAACTAATTCAATTCCTAAACTTTTTGCAACTTCATATGCTAATGGGATACCTTTTGTTTCCACTGTTACTATACAATCTAAATCCATTTCTTGAAAATGAGAAGCTAAAATTACTCCAGCCTTACTTACAATTTGAGGATTATACATTATATCAGTTAAGTATACAAAATTGCCTGGTACAATTCTTCCTTCTTCTAATAAGGCTTTACATAACTCATCTGCAAAATCTTCTTTTGCCTTTTGTCCCATAGAAGGAATATATTTAATTCCTCCAGCCGCTCCTGCAATTGTTTCTATAGAGCCCATCTCTAATTTTTCTAATACTTCCCTTACTATTACTATATCTTCACTTATAGTTGATTTAGCTGCATTTAAAAACTCTGAAAATCTATTTAATCCTATAACTTTATTAGGTGTTTCCATCAATATCTTAGTAATAGCTACAACCCTATTATTTCTACTTAATTTTTCCACCAAGCTCACCTTCCTTATTTTCTCAAAAACACAAATTATTTCAACTTCCCCTTATCTAATATTCATATTTTATTCTAAAATCCTTACATTATCAATAGTTTGTTACTTATTTCTTAATTTAAATAACAAAATCCATTCTCTTTTACATTAGTTATTTATTCCTTCAATATAATTTTGTTCTTATTTATAACAAATTATTTTTTATTTTTTGTGTTCAACCTAGCAAATTTGTATATAATTATAAATATATATTATTAACAGAAATTAAAGGGGTTGATATCTTGTCTTTCGATTTAAACACAGATAAAAATAAAAAGGTGCATTTTATTGGAATCGGCGGAGTAAGTATGAGTGGACTTGCTGCTGTCCTATTAACAAAAGGATATAAGGTATCTGGTTCTGATGCAAAGGAATCAGAGGTTTTAAATAAATTAAGAGAAGCTGGAGCTGAAATTTACATAGGTCATAAAAGTGAAAACCTAAAAAATGTTGATTTAGTAGTATATACTGCAGCAATTCCTTCTTCTAACCCTGAAATAATAGAGGCAAAAAATAAAAATATAGAACTTATGGATAGAGCTGAATTCTTAGGTTATATAATGAAAGGACATAAGTATAATGTAGCAGTTGCTGGCACTCATGGTAAAACAACAACAACTTCAATGCTTTCTAATATAACTTTAAGTGCTAACTTAGATCCAACTATTTTAGTAGGTGGAGATGTTGATGCAATTCACGGTAATTTTAAAATTGGAGAAAGTGAATACTTTGTTACAGAAGCCTGCGAATATAAAGCATCATTTTTAAAATTCTTTCCTTATATAGGAATAATCTTAAATATAGATGCAGATCATTTAGATTATTATAGAGATATAAATCATATTGAAGATACTTTTAAAAAATTCTCTGATTTAATTCCTACTAATGGATATTTAATTGGTTGTGCAGAAGATAATAGAGTTCTAGAAGTATTAAATTATGCTAAATGTAATACTATAAGTTATGGTATTACTAAAGGTGATGTTACTGCTTCTAATATTTCTTTTAATAATAAAGGCTGTGCATCATTTACTGTTTGTAAAAACGGTGAACCATTATTTGAAGTTACTTTAAACACAACTGGTAAGCATAATATTTTAAATGCACTTGCTTCAATTTGTACATCATTGGTTTTAAATATTCCTAAAGAAGCAATTATTAAGGGCTTAAATGATTGTAAGGGAGCTCATAAAAGATTTGAATATAAAGGTGAATTTAATGGTGCTACTATAATAGATGATTATGCTCATCATCCTGTTGAAATTAAGGCTACACTTGCTACAGCAAAACTTATTAAACACAATAAAACTTATTGTGTATTCCAACCACATACTTATACTAGAACTAAAACTCTTTTTGATGAATTTACTACATGTTTTGGTTCAGCATATGAATTAATATTAATGGACATTTATGCTGCCCGTGAAAAGGACACTGGATTAGTATCTTCTAATGAACTTGGTGATGCTATAAGAAAAACAGGAATGAACTGTATTAATGTTCATAGTCATGAAGAAGCAGTTAACTACTTATCTTCTAAAGTTGTTCCAGGAGATTTAATCCTTACTGTAGGTGCAGGTGATGTTGTTAAAGTAGGAGAAATGCTTTTAAATAAATAACTAAGTTAGTGACAAGGGGAGTAAGTGGCAAGTGACAAGTTGAGGATGAAATTCCTTGGGGAATTTCTGAGAATATATTTTCTTAAATTCAGCCTAAGCTGAATTTATACCTAAATTATAAACTACTAACCATAAACTACAAACTAATTTCAGCCTAAGCTGAATTTATACCTAATAAATAATACAATATATAAAAAACGAGGTGATTTTAATGGATTTATTAACAAAAATTAAAGCTTCTGCTGATTTTATTTTAAAGCAAAGCAAATATAAACCTGAAATTGGATTAATACTTGGCTCTGGATTAGGATCATTAGCTGATTCTATAGAAAACCCTGAATATTATAACTATAGTGATATCCCAAACTTCCCAACTTCTACTGTAGAAGGTCATGCTGGACGTTTAGTAATAGGTACACTTGGAAATAAACAAGTTATTGCTATGCAAGGAAGATTTCATTATTATGAAGGATATTCATTAGATAAAGTAACTTTTCCTGTAAGAGTAATGAAATTATTAGGTATTTCAAAACTTATAGTAACTAATGCTTGTGGTGCTGTTAATGAAAACTTTAAAGTTGGAGACTTAATGGTAATCACAGATCATATTAATTTTTCTGGTTCAAATCCTTTATTTGGTCATAATTTAGATGAATTTGGTCCTAGATTCCCAGATATGTCACAAGCATATAATTTAGAACTTAGAAATAAAGTTTTAGATGCCGGCAAAGAATTAGGAATTAATTTACAACAAGGAATATATGTAATGTTCTCTGGACCTACATATGAAACTCCTGCTGAAGTTAAGTTTGCTAGAATTATGGGTGGAGATGCTGTTGGTATGTCTACTGTTCCAGAAGTAATTGTTGCAAATCACTGCAATATTAAAACTGTTGGTATTTCTTGCTTAACTAATATGGCTGCTGGTATATTAGATCAGCCATTAAATCATGAAGAGGTTATTGAAACTTCTGCTAAAGTTAAAAATGATTTTATAAAATTAATGAATAGAGTAATTGAAATTATATAAATCAAATAGGGGCTGTCGCACTAAAACTTTTATACACAATATATTGTTTTAAAAAATAAAAATTAATACAATATATTATAGTATTTATTCTTAATGCGACATCCCCCTTTTTCTATACACTTAAAATAAAATTTAAAATTATAATACAGTTATTTCTTTAGTTACAGAATTTAATACTTCACAACCATCTTTAGTTACAAGAACTAAATCTTCAACTCTAACTCCAATATTATCTTTTAAATAAATTCCTGGTTCAACTGAAAATATCATTCCAGCCTTAACTTCATCATCATTTACTGAACTAACATTTCCAAAATCATGAATTTCAATTCCTATACTATGTCCAGTTCTATGAGTGAAATATTGGCCATATCCAGCATCTGTAATTAAATTTCTTGCTGCCTTATCTATATCTGAAAATTTAACGCCTTCTTTTATTATAGAAATTGCCTTTTCATTTGCACTTTTTACTATATTATATACATGGGCATGTTCCTTGCTTGGTTCCTTACCTATAAATACAGTTCTAGTCATATCTGAGCAATAATTTTTATATACTCCTCCAATATCTAAAACTATACTATCACCATTTTTCACTTTATCTTTACCTGTTCCATGATGTGGATCTGCTCCATTAGGGCTTGTTGCAACTATTGGTGGAAATGAAAAACCAGATGCTCCTTCTTCCTCATAAAGTTCTGCTAATAAATTGGCATAATATTTTTCTGAATAACCTTCTTTTAAATTACTCCAAAGCTTTAACATTACTGAATCATTTATTCTTGAAGATTCCTTCATTAATTGAATTTCCTCTTCATCTTTTATCATTCTTAATCTATCAATTATAGGTGAAGAATTTAAAAATGCCTTAACAACATTTCTTCCCATTAAATCTATTAAAAAATGTGATGGTAAATTCTTATCTATCCCTAAAACTTCACCACTTCTTACGATTTTTTCTAACTTATCAATTGGATTTTCAATATCGTCATACCATACTATTTCTATACCCAAATCTTCATGAATTGGGAATAGCTTATTTACAAGGAATTTATGATTTCCATTAATATCTAAGTATAATGCAATTAATCTTTCTCCTGAATGAATCATTTTTCCTGTTAAATAAAAAATTGATTGCGCTGAAGTTACAATTAATTGTGGAATTTTATTTTCTTCCATATGCTTTAAAACATTTTTAAGTCTTGAAGTCTTCATTCTTTGCCTCCATGTTGTATTTTAATCTTTTTATTTTTATCATAACTTAATTTTCTTATATTATCCATAATATTTATAACTTGTATCGTCTTTTTTATGCTTATAGTGATATAATTAATTTATAAAATTAACTTTAATTTTAAACTACACATAAATTTTAAAAATGGAGGCTACTCATAATGAAAATAGCAGTTATGTCAGATATTCATGGAAATATATATGCATTAATGAAAACACTTGAAGATATAGATGAACAAAGGGTTGATAAAATAATATGTCTTGGAGATTTAGTAGGATACGGTCCTCATCCTAATGAAGTTATAGCATTAATAAGAAGAAGAGAAATTCCTTGTATAAGAGGAAATTATGATGCCTCTGTAGTAGATGGTGATTTTACTTTTATTAGAAATACAGCTATTAATTCTTTTGCATTACCTTGGACATGTGAAGAGGTTAGAGTATCTAATAAATACTATCTTGCTTCTCTTCCAACTTCATTAAAATATACCTTTAATGGTATAAATATTCTTTTTACTCATGGAAGTCCAAATGCAATTAATGAATATCTTTTTGAAGATGCTGAAAATACAAAAAAAGTAATGACTGAATACGAAGGTGATGTATTAGTATGTGCTCATACCCATATACCATTTACTAAGAAATTCAATAATAAAACTTTAATCAATGTTGGAAGTGTTGGAAAACCAAAGATAGGTAAGCCTAACCCAACATATACTATTATTGAAATTAAAGACAACGGAGAAATTGTTGTACAAGTTAGATACTTAGAATATGAATATAAAAGAATTATGAAAGATTGTACTATGTTAAACTTTCCAACAGCAATTACATCATCATACGAAACTGGAAAAGAATCTTAATTAGTTTGGAGTTTTTAGTTTGTAGTTAGTAGTTTAGGTGGAAACTCCTCAGGGGTTTTTCTAAATTATATTTTCTAAAATTCAGCAACAGCTGAATTTTTTCCTTAAGTACTAACTCCTAACTACTAACTATTCACTCCTAACTCCTAACCATTCTCAATTTTGCCTACAATCTTTAATTTTTTTAAAATATTTTTTTCACTTTTATGACAACTATTGAAATACTCTGTTAAATCTTTTCCTGCTGTTAATCCATAATGCCTTCCATTAAACCATTGTTTTATTGAAGTAACATCATAAACTCTTCCATTAATAACAACATAAGCTAAAGTGCCATCCTTTCCATCAAATTTAGATATTTCCTCCATAGTATATCTTTTTAATTCATATTCCCTATTATCATCTTGCCTTTTTTTATCACATTTATTATGCTTTTGTTTTGATTTTTCTTTATGCTTTTTGCACTGCTTATCTTCTTTGTCTTTTTCTTCTTTTTTACATTTAATTTGATTTATATTTATATTTTCATTTCCTATTATTTTATTTCCTAAATCCCCTATTTTTTTATCTAAACCATTAACTTTACTTTCTATGCTATCAATTTTCGTTACTTCTTTAATCTTGTTAGATTCCTTATTTAAATATTCACTTATTTCATCAAAAACTTTTTCCATTACCTTAATTATAGTTTCACAATACTCCTTAGGATATGTTTGTAATAAATTCTTTAGTTGATTTATTTCACAATATTTTTGTTCTAAAAAATCCTTTTTATACATGATTTCCTCCTAAAAACCTTCTTTAAATATATATTATGAAATTAAGTTGCAAATGTTAGCAAAGTATTGTAAAATCATATTAATAAAATTTCAAATATTTATTAACTGTGATGAGAAGAGTAACTTTTGAAGATAGTTTTAGCGAGTAAGGGATGGTGTAAGCCTTATACGATATCAATTGTGAAGAACATCTCTGAGTTTCTAACTGAACTTTAAGTAAATATTTATTTGCTTAAATATTAGGCTTAGACGGCTAAATGTCGTTATTAATTTACTAAGTGGCCTTTTTAGGCAATTTGGGTGGTACCACGTAAGTAATCCTTTCGTCCCATATATTTTTGGGAATGAGAGGTTTTTTTATTTTCTATTTTAAATTATTAAACATTTTATTAACAGGAGGTTATTATGGAAAAAGTAGTTTTAGTAAAATCACTTTATAGAAACACATCAGAATATCTATCTAAAGAAGTAGCAATTTCTGGTTGGATAAGAACTCTTAGAGCTTCTAATGCCTTTGGATTTATTGAAGTAAATGATGGGTCTTTCTTTAAAAATATTCAAGTTGTTTTTGATAACAAATTAGAAAACTTTAAATATATTTCAAAGTTACCAATTAGCTCATCAATAAAAGTTATTGGTACTTTAGTTGAAACACCAGAAGCTAAACAACCATTTGAAATTCAAGCAAAAGAAATTATCATTGAAGGAATGTCTGATTCTGATTATCCATTACAAAAGAAAAGACATACTTTTGAATACTTAAGAACAATTGCTCATTTAAGACCAAGAAGTAATGCTTTTTCTGCAGTATTTAGAGTTCGTTCAGTAGCTGCTTATGCTATCCACAAATTCTTCCAAGATCAAGGTTTTGTATATACACATACACCTATCTTAACAGGAAGTGACTGTGAAGGTGCAGGTGAAATGTTCAAAGTTACTACTTTAGACTTTGACAATATTCCAAGAACTGAAGATGGAAAAGTTGATTATAAGGAAGATTTCTTTGGTAAAGAAACTAATCTTACAGTTTCAGGACAATTAAATGGTGAAACCTTTGCTTTAGCATTTAGAAATATTTATACATTTGGACCAACTTTCAGAGCTGAAAATTCAAATACAGCTAGACATGCTGCTGAATTCTGGATGGTTGAACCTGAAATAGCATTTGCTGACTTAGAAGATGATATGGAATTAGCAGAAAATATGTTAAAGTATGTTATTAAATATGTTATGGATGAATGTCCAGAAGAAATGGCATTCTTTAATCAATTTATTGAAAAAGGTTTATTAGATAAATTAAATAACATAGTAACATCAGACTTTGGAAAAATTACTTATACTGAAGCAGTTGAATTATTAAAGAACTGTGGTAAATCATTTGAATATCCAGTTGAATGGGGAATTGACCTTCAAACTGAGCATGAAAGATATTTAACTGAAGAAATATTCAAAAAACCTGTATTTGTTACTGATTATCCAAAGGATATAAAAGCATTTTACATGAGACTTAATGATGATGGAAAGACTGTTGCAGCAACTGATTGCTTAGTTCCTGGAATAGGTGAAATCATTGGTGGTAGCCAAAGAGAAGAAAGACTTGATGTCTTAAAAGCTAGAATGGCTGAATTAGGTCTTAACGAAGAAGATTACTGGTGGTACTTAGAACTTAGAAAATATGGTGAAACTAAGCATGCTGGATTTGGATTAGGCTTTGAAAGATTAATAATGTATATCACTGGTATGTCAAATATCAGAGACGTTATTCCTTTCCCAAGAACAACAGGTCAATCTGATTTCTAATATATAACAAAGTTATGGTATTAGCAGATAAAAATCTGATAACCATAGCTTTTTTCATTTTCATTATAAATATAAATATTAAAATAAATTCTATAATATTTAATTATTTTTTAATATTATGTATAAATAAATTAATAATGGTTAATAATTATAATGTAAATATAAAACCTGTAATATACAGGTTCCCATCCCCCCATTATTAAAAAAAGCGCTTATTGCGCTTTTTTTTATAAATTTAAAACTATAATCTGTCCTAAAGCTAAACTTTTATTTACATCAATTATTCTTTGATTAGATGAACCTCTAAATTTTAATTCTTCTTTTTTATTATTAATTTCAAATTTTCCATCAACTAATACATCTATATTATTTAATAATTCTCTTATATCCTTATTTTCCTTCATCTTATCTAATAATTTTTCAAAAGTATATCCAGTATAACACCATATATTTAAACCTTTATTTTTTAATATTTTTGCCATATATGAAAAACTATGAGCTTGCTCTATAGGATCGCCACCACTAAAAGTTACACCAGTTATCATTGGATTTTCTAATACATCTTTTATCAGTTTATCAATTTCCAAAACTATGCCCTTATCAAAGCTATGTGTCTCTGGATTAAAACAGCCCTTACAATTATGTTTACATCCTTGTGCAAAAAACACTCTTCTTATTCCAGGTCCATTTACAAGACTTTCATACGCTATTCCTGCAAGTCTCACAGTTTTCTTCATATTAAATAACCTCCAAAAGAATTTTACACTTTATAGTAGTTAATTAAACATCCTTTTAATATAATTTTTCTTTCATCATCAGTAAGTTCTCCTAAATTAAATTGAATTTCTTTCATTGATTTATTAACTATATATGCCTTTATAAAATTATTCTTAGTTTTAATTGCCTTTACTATATTAGGTATAAATATATAATCTCCATTTTCAAAACATGGCTCATCTTTATAAATTAAAGGTAACATACCCCAGTTTATTAAATTAGATTGATATCTTTTTGTTGCATATTCTTTAGCAATATTAGCCCATCCACCTAATACCTTTTGACATGAGGCTGCTTGTTCTCTCGCTGATCCATCACCTGGTTTAACTGCATAAATTGTACTACCTATTCCTGTATTTTCATTATTTATATTTGTATATTTCTCATTAATTAAAGTTAATATTGCTTCTAATTCATTCACAGCATCAATTGGTGATTTATTTGATATTCTTGCTTTTTCTGCTTTTTGAATTTCCTTAGCTTTTTTAACATACTGTGGATCCTTACGAGATAATGTAAATTCTGCTAATGCTAATGGATTAGAACGATAAGAAGAAGTTTCTCCTGATGGTATAAGCTCATCTGTTGTAGTAACTGGATCATGAATTACTGAAACAACCTTTAATAATAAATTATCCGTTAAAGCTGACATCTTAGGCCAATCAACAATATTAGGTCCAAATTTAATTTTTACTGATGAATCTGCCTTTCCAACACCATAATAAACACGATTTTTATATATAGATTTATCAAAATAATATTTTGGTTTTGTAAAATTAACATCAACTTCTGTTGCAGGAATTAAATATCCCTTATTAGCTGCAGTTGCTGCAATAGAACGCGCATCCATCAATGCAACCGAAGCAATTTGTCCATTAGTTATCTTAGAACCTTCTCTATTTGGGAAATTTCTTGTTGAATGTCTTATACTTAATCCATTATTAGCTGGAACATCTCCTGCTCCAAAACATGGTCCACAAAATGCAGTACGTACTGTAGCCCCAGTTTCCATTATATCTGCAATTCGTCCATTTTTAACAAGTTCCATAAATATTGGCTGAGATGCAGGATAAACACTTAAAGAAAATTCATCACTTCCTATTGAAGAACCCCTTAAAATATCAGCTGCATCACAAATATTTTCAAATCCTCCACCTGCACATCCAGCAAGTATTCCTTGCTCAACATAAAGCCTTCCATTATGAATTTTATCTCTTAATGTAAATTTAACCTTATTATCTAAACTTATTCCTGCCTTTCTTTCAACATCAGCTAATATTTCACTAAGATTTGAATTTAACTCTTCTATGCTGTAAACATTACTTGGATGAAATGGCATTGCTATCATTGGCTTAATTTTAGATAAATCAACATAAATCATTCCATCATAGTATGCTACACTTCCTGGATTTAATTCTTTATATTCATTAGGTCTTCCATGAATATTATAAAATTCTTTAATTTTATTATCTGTTTTCCATATAGATGATAAACATGTTGTTTCTGTTGTCATAACATCAATGCCAATTCTAAAATCAGAACTTAAATTATCAATTCCATCACCAACAAATTCCATAACTTTATTATTAACATACCCATTTGCAAAAACAGAACCAATTATAGCTAAAGCAATATCTTGAGGTCCAACACCTCTTTGAGGAGAACCTGTTAAATATACTCCTATTATATCTGGCATATTAATATCATAGGTTTTGCCCAATAATTGCTTAACTATTTCAGGTCCACCTTCTCCAATTGCCATAGTTCCTAAAGCACCATAACGAGTATGACTATCAGATCCTAATATCATTTTTCCACATCCAGCCATCATTTCTCTTACAAATTGATGTATTACCGCTTGATGTGGTGGTACATATATTCCACCATATTTCTTTGCACATGAAAGTCCAAACATATGATCATCTTCATTTATAGTTCCACCAACTGCACATAAACTATTATGACAATTAGTTAATGCATATGGTACAGGAAATTCCTTTAATCCTGAAGCCCTTGCTGTTTGAATTATTCCAACAAAAGTAATATCATGAGATGCTAATTTATCAAATTTTATTTGTAGCTTGTCTTTATTTTTTGATACATTATGCTCATTTAAAATATTATAAGCAATTGTATTTTTTCTTGCTTCTTCTTTATTAATACACTTATTTCCTAATTTATTTTTTAAAATTAAATTAATATCATTACAATCTTCTATAATTTCTTTATTATTAATAAGATAAACACCCTTTGAAAATAATTTTATCATCTCTAATTCTCCTTATTATTTTCTTCCTTTAATCGATTATATTCCTTGTAAAGCTTTACTAGCTCTTTATCAAATAAAGTTCTTTTTAATCTAACTGAAGCTGCTCTTACAAGTTCTAAAATTCCCTTTGCTTCTTCATCTGTTAAATTAATATTGTACTCTTTAAATTTATTAATTATCCCAGCTTTTCCTGAATGTTTACCTATTACAATTTGTCTTTGTAATCCCACTACATCTGGATCAAATGCTTCATAATTTTTAGGATTCTTTATTGCTCCATCTGCATGAATCCCAGATTCATGAGCAAACATATTTTCACCAACTATTGCCTTCCATGCTGGTAAAATCCTTCCTGATGCCTGTGCAACATATTGAGAAACCTCTCTAAACATCTTTTTATTTACATCAGCCTTGTAACCATAAAGATATTCTAATGCCATTAATACTTCTTCCAATGCAGCATTTCCAGCCCTTTCACCTAATCCATTTACAGTTACTCCAACATGACTTGCTCCACCTAAAATTCCTGCAATTGCATTTGCTGTCGCCATTCCAAAATCATTATGAGTATGCATTTCTATATTAAAGTTGGTTTTCTTATATATTTCTTCAATATCCTTTCTTAAAGAAAATGGTTCTTTTATTCCTACTGTATCACAATATCTAAATCTATCTGCACCTGCTTTTTTTGCTTCTTCAATAAATTTAATTAAAAATTCTTTATCTGCTCTAGATGCATCTTCTCCATTTACAGACACATATAAACCATTTTTCTTTGCAAACTCAACTGACTTAATCATATTTTCCAACACCCATTCTCTTGATGTTCTTAATTTATGTTTTATATGAATATCAGAAACAGATACTGATATTGCAACTGCATCAACTCCACAATCTATAGATTGTTCAATATCTGAAATGACTGCTCTATTCCAAGCCATTATACTTTTATTATTATTTCTTTTTACAATTTGCTTAATTGCCTTTTTTTCATCTCCTCCCATTGTAGGTATTCCTACTTCTAATTGATCTACCCCAAGATCACTTAGCATATCTGCGATAATAATTTTTTCTTCATTTGCAAAAACAACACCTGCTGTTTGTTCGCCATCTCTAAGGGTTGTATCTACTATATACACTTTTCTATTATCATCATCACATCTAATAGCCATTTTTTTGCCCCCTTTAATTTTTATATAAATACATATAAAAAAAAACACGCATTAAATCCCATTATTTTCTATATTATATTTATTTTTACATTTTATCATATCAACACTTTTTTCTCAATATATACCATTATAAAAATTATTATTTTTTCTAAAAATTGCAAGTATAATATTTATAAATTCATTTTAAAGTTATATAAACCTCATTTTTTTACATCTAACAATCATTTTGCAATTTTTTATTTTTTTCTTTCACATAATAATAAATGCCCTTAAAGTTGCTATCTATAAATTAAAATAACATCATTAAAAGCATTTAATAATTATATTATTTAATAATTATTTTTATAATTTCCAGTATGTGATCTTCTATCTAATCTTTCTTCATATTTTCCTGGCCCAAATCTTTCATCTAAACTTAAATATCCAGTTACCCTAGATATACCTTGAATACTTTTACTATTACATTTTGGACATGAATTTAAATTATTTTCAATACTAGTTCCACATTCTTTACAATATCTAATATGAAAATTAATTCCTATATAACTTATATTAGTTCTTTTATATGCATAATTTATAATTTCCATAATTACTTCTGGAGATGGTGAATCATCTAACTCTATATAAGAAATATGTCCTGCATTACAAAGTTTATGATAAGGTGCTTCTATATCAATTTTATCTTTTATTGATATATTATAATTAACAGGAATATGAAAACTATTAGTATAATATTCTTTATCTGTAACTCCTTTTATAATTCCATATATTTTTTTATCCTTTTTTATAAACTTTCCTGATAATCCTTCTGCTGGTGTTGCATAACAACTCCAATTTAATTGTGTTTCTTCAACTAATTTATCTGTATATTCCCTTATAAATTTAATTATCTTTAGTCCCAAATTTCTTGCTTCATCTGTTTCCCCATTATGTGATCCAATTAATGCATATAGAGTTTCTGCAAGACCTATAAATCCAATTGCCCATGTTCCTTGTTTAAGAATTGGCTCTATAGAATCATCAGGCATTAAATCTTCTGACCCCCTCATCAAACCTTGCCCCGCTACAAAAGGTAAATCTTTAACTTTTAATTTTTTTAAAATACTATATCTATGAAGCAAAGCTTCCTTTGCCAATGTTAATCTATTTTGTAATATTTCAAAAAATTTATTTATATCTTTATTTGCTTCTATACCTATCCTAGGAAGATTAATTGTTATTGGTGCTATATTTCCCCTTCCTTTACATCCTGGTTCTCCATTAACATTTTTCATTAAATAAGTCCGACATCCCATTGTTGCTGGAATATACCCTTTATCATAATATTCCTTATTAAAATCAGCATCTATATTCATAAATGTTGGATTCATTCTCTTTGATGCAACTTCACATGCAATTTTAAATAAATAGTAATAAGGATCATCTTGCTCCCTATTAACTCCTTTTTTAACTCTAAAAATTATATTAGGAAATATAGGTTGTTCACCTTTTCCTAATCCCTTTTCATATTCCCTTAGAAATATTTCACAAATTAATGCTGCATCATTTGAATTTGGTATTCCTAAGTTTACAGATGAAAAAGGCACTTGTGAACCTGCTCTTGAATGCATTGTATTTAAATTATAAACAACCCCTTGCATAGCTTGATGAATTCTACTTCTTAATTTTTTTTCTACTAAATCATCTAACCTTTTTTCTTCTATTCCTAATTCTAATAACTCCTCCCTTATTTCGTTTCTTGTAGGTTCAATAAATTGTGCCATATCATTATCAAAATCAGGATGTGATTGCCCCCCAAACATATCATTTTGAGTTGATTGTAATAATATACATGATAATTCTGCTGCTGTTTCTATTCGTTTAGGTGCTTTTATCGTTCCATAACCAGTATTAAATCCTCTACTTAAAACTTCTCCAGTAGGTATATGCAAACAATTCGTAGTCAAGTTATATGAATCAAGGTCATGAAAATATAATTCTCCTAATTCATGCGCTTTAGCTAAATGCTTGGGCATATTATAAAGATTATGCCACTTATTAGACTCTGATGCTATCCTTAATAATTTAGAACTAAAATTATTTCCAACATTAGCATTATCTCTATCAGTTTCTACTCCTATTTTTTTTATAACTTTCATTAAATCAGATTTTATATCTCTAACCCTAGTTCTTTCTCTTCTATATGCAGAATAAGCTTTTTCAATATTTGTATGTCCACTATCAACTAATGCTTTTTCTACTAAATTTTGTACTTCTTCTACTGATACTTTTTCTTTTTGAGATTCTTCTATATACTTTATTACTCTTTGAATACAAATTAATACTTCACTTTCTTTTAATGACTCTCCAACTTCATTACTTGCTTTTTTTATTGCATTCCTAATTTTATCAGTATTAAATTCAACCTCCCTGCCATCTCTCTTAACTACATATAGCATTTCCCCGCCTCCTATACACAATATATTGTGTATTTTTTTATATACATATACATTTTACCTCTACTCATTTTACTTGTAAATATTTTCCTGGAATTTACTTTAAATTTTCTTATTTTTATCCATATATTTAATCAACATTATCAATATTGATAATATTAACATTATCACTATTGATAATGTTATCTTATATGATATACTAATAATATAATTTAATTAATCGGAGGATTTTTTATATGCAAAAAATTGCTTTAATTACAGATAGCGCATGCGATCTTGATTTAAATACATTAAAAGAAAATAATATTAATTTATTACCACTTAGAATAATTTACTCTAATGCTGAATATAGAGATAGAATAGATATTTCTCCTTCAGAAGTTTATAAAAATTTAGAAAATGAAATTCCTAAAACATCTTTACCTAGTGCTAAAGATACTGAAGAAATTTTAAATAAATTAGAAGAAGAAAGTTATACTCATGTAATTTGTATTTCAATTTCTAGTGGACTTTCAGGAAGTTATAATGCTTTAAGATTAGCTTTAGAAGATCATCCAAACTTAACTTCTTTTGTTTATGACACCAAAATATTAGCTTATCCTCAAGGTGAAATAGTATTAGAAGTTGCAAAGCTTATAAGAGAAGGAAAAAGTTTTAATGAAATAGTTTCTGAAATACCTAATATAAGAAAAAGAATTACTGGTTATTTTACACTTAATACATTAGAATATTTAAAAAAAGGTGGAAGAATTGGAAGACTTGCTGGAACAGTAGGTGAACTTTTAAATTTAAAACCTATAATAACTACAGATGAAAATGGAGTATATTATACTGTTACTAAAGTTAGAGGAAGAAAACAATCTTTATCTAAAATGACAGAATTATTAAAGGGCTACCTAGAAAAATGTAAATGTGAAGTTGCTGTTTTACATGCAGGATGTGAAGAAGAAGCTATTAAATATATGGAAGCTATAAAAAACTTACCAAACATATCATCAATTAAAATTGCAGAAATAAGTCCTGCACTTGGTGTTCATTCTGGTCCTGGATTATTTGGTTTTTCAGTTAAAATGGATAAATAAACTATGAGTGATTTTGATTTTAATAACATAAATGACCTTAAAACTGAGGAAAAAAGATTATATGAAGAATATAAAGCAAAACTTGCAGAAATAAAAAAAGTACAAAAGGAAAAAGAAGCTGTTGGTCAAGTTTTTACAAAAGGTCTATTACCAATTTATGTACTTCATATTTTAAAATCAGGCCCTACAAATGGTAACGAAATTTCCACAAAAATTTCAGAAAGAACAAATGGACTTTGGACTCCTAGCACCGGTGGAATATATCCTTTATTAAAAAAATTAGAAAAAGAAGGATTAGTAATAGGACAATGGAATGATCCTAAAAAAAAATTCCAAAAATTTTATTCACTAACTCCTTTAGGTGAAAAAGAATTTGATAATAGAAAGAGTTTACTAAAACATAAAATTGAAGAATCTTTAATGGTTTTTCAAATTGTATATAAGGATTTATATTTATAAAAATGCACTTAGATATTATTTCTAAGTGTATTTTTATTTAAATTTAAGGGTAAACTAATAAAAATTTATTAGGATGGTGTTAAAATTATGAAAGGTATGATATTAGATTATACAGGTAATGATGCTTTTATCTTATTAGAAGATGATTCTATCATAACCATTCCATTAACTTCATTTGAAACTCTTATACCTTTAGGTACTAATATAAGTTTAACTAATTTATTTAATAAATCTACAAATACAAATTATAAAGCAATCCAAAACATTAATAAAACTGTTGACTTTCTATAATTTTTTACCTAAAATTAGTATATAAAGTTGCTAGGGGTGCCTAATGCTGAGAGATGAATTTTCATCAACCCTTTTAACCTGATCTGGATAATTCCAGCGTAGGGAAGCTATTATAGAATAAAAAAATATATATTCTATTATTGTGGTACCCTCTTACGCAAATAAGGAGGTATTTTTTTATGTCAAATTTTCTATCAACACTTGTTGAAAATTTAAAAACTATTTTTAGCAACCCATTAACATTAATTACATTATTTGGTTGTGCTATCTTATTAATTGCATTTATAAAATTTAAATCTTTAAAATTAAACTCAAAATTAATTGCAAGAATAGGACTAGCTATTGCTTTAGCATTCATATTAGATATGATTAAAATTTATTCTCTTCCCAACGGTGGTGGAAGCATTTCTTTAGGAAGTATGATTCCAATAATGATTATTTCCTTCGTTTATGGCCCATCTGTGGGATTATTTACTGGTTTCCTTTTTGGAGTATTTAAATTAATATTAGATCCATATATATTAAACCCTATTCAAGTTCTTTTTGATTATCCATTACCTTTTATGGCTGTTGGAGCTGCAGGATTTTTTAAGAATAAATACTTAGGGGCAAGCATTGGTATGATGTTGCGATTTATTTTTCATTTTATTTCTGGTGTTGTATTCTTTGGTTCATATGCACCTGAAGGTATGTCACCAATAGTTTATTCTTTAACTGTTAATGGATTAGCTGTAGGTGGAGAATTATTAATTTGTTTAGTTTTGTTAGCATTTTTACCAATAGAAAAGTTAATTAAAATTCTTAAATCAAATATAACTACTGCATAAAAAATACACCATATAGCTTTTTTGAGCTATATGGTGTATTTTTATTTTTACCATCCACTAGGCTTATTTTCTAAAACATCTATATTCCATTCCTTAAATTCATTAACTGCTACAACATAATACTTATTTTCTGTACTTTCTCTTTTATTATTTACTGTAATCAATGTTTTAAAATTACTACTATCATAACCTCTATTTTTTACTGTAATAACTATATCAAAATTAGGTTCATTATTATTTACTAGTTCTATATTAGGAGATATTTTTTTAGCTTCTGCTAAAAACTTATTTAAATCACTAGAAAATACATATTTTAAACAATCAATATCACCACTTATATTTACTCCTACATTATAATCTTTTAAACTTTGATTTTTATTTACTATTTGTAATACTTCTAATATAGTTTGATAATAAATATAATCAAAATCTCTAGGCTTTCTAATAAAAGATAAATTCTTTATTATTACTTCATCAAGTCTCTTAGAAACTGAAAATACATTATCATCATTATAAAAATTACCATCTTCAGTTCCTACAACATAATTAAATTCTTTTATTTCATCTCCTAAATCAAATTCAAACTTATAATCTGGGTCTAAACTTGATTTATTTTCACTTACCTTTGCTCTAGATAATATACTATATATTTCCTTAATAGCACTAGCCTCTGTAACTATAAATTTAAATCCAGTATCTCTTGTGCTTTGAATACTAATTTGTTCTATATCATTTGAATTTAAATATTCAAAATAATCATTTTTTAATCCAAGCTTTTCTTCGATCTTTTCCATAATTGTACAGCCCGAAAAATTAAAAATTAATATTATTAAAAATATAAATAAAATATAATTTTTTAATGTTTTTGACATTTGTATCTCCTCTAAATTCCAATTAAAATAATAGGAGAAGCATAAGCTTCTCCTAATAAAGATAATTATAATACTTTATTCCAATATTAGCAAATTAAATTGCTATATTAATCTTTAATGAATATTTAAATATGTTATTTAATTTATTATGTTTTCCTTGATTATTTCATTGGGACAACCACTGTTGAATTTTTAAAATCATAAAACATTAACCAGCAACCATTATTAGCATTATTTTTAATACTTACCCAAGTTACAAATCCTGTACGTCCATCATAAGGTTGTTCATCCTTATCTTTCTTTCCTGGCACTCCATAAATAATATGTTTTAGATTTCCCTTTGAATCACATTTATATCCAATCATAAAAAATCCATACTTTTTAATATATGGGTAATAATTTAACATTGGATAATAAGCTAATGTATATTTATTATAATTATTCATATTGCACATTTCACGCAAATCATTAACTGGCACTTTATACCATTTTGTATATTTTAATTCATCTATACTATCAGTATCCCTTTCAAACCCATCTACTATTGATTCAAAATATTCACCAATACTACCTCTTATTTTACCATTTATAGGATCAAATTCTTTATTTGCTTCAATCTCATCTTCATAATCTTCAAATTTACCTCTTAAATTTTCCTTAGGTTCATTTTCTTCAATTATTTCTGATTCTTCAGATTCTGCAAATTCTTTTTTGGTCTCTTCAGGTTCTATTTTCACTTCAACTTCATCTCTTATAGGATTTTCTATTATAGGCTTTTCTTCCTCTTTAGCTTCATTTTCACTTAAAGATTCTTCTTTAACTTTTCTCTTTTTAGAATCGTTCTTTTTTATCTCTTTCTTAGAATCCTTAATTATATTAGATTTTGTACTTCTAACATCTCTAGTTTTAACAATTGTATATCCTTTCCAATTATCAGTTGGTTGTTGCCCGTTCAAAAAACCGCACATTACGAAAATTGGACTATCATTATTCATTTTAACTATTGCTGCTCCACTTATTTTATCAAAATCTAAATTTAATCCAGCAATATTGGAAACATTAAATTCCTTTGTTACTTCACCTTTTCCTTTATCTGTTACTTCTAAAGGACCTAAATTTACAATTTGCTTTATATCCTTTTTAGAGCAAATTAATACCATGTAATATTTATCATTATCCTTTTTAAGATTTTGAGCATAAAAAGATATTTTACACTTATCTCCTTTAGCTTCTATCTTAGAATATCCAGATAATGTTTTATCCTCAGAATTTGCATAGCCTCGTTCATCTTCTTGCAAAATCACAAAGTTTCTATACAATCTATTATTACTTGCCATTCTCTAGAACCCCCACTTTATATTAATTCCATATATTATATGTTTGGCATTATAAAATATGTTATTATTTTTATTGGGTTCTATTGAACTTTATAATATATTTTAATTTTCTATAAAATTTCATTAATACAATTTGCAAGATTTGCAAACTCTTGAATAGATAATGTTTCCCCTCTTCTCTTTGGATCAACTCCAGCCTTTTCAAATGCAAGTTCTAACTTTTCCTTTGCTGGCCCAATACTCTTAACTCCATTCCATAAAGTTTTTCTTCTCATATTGAAGGAATTTCTTATTATATCAAAAAATAATTTTTCATTATCAACCTTAACCTTTGCTTCACTAAGCTTATCTAATCTAATTACTATTGAATCAACCTTTGGTCTTGGTATAAAACAAGTAGGTGGTACTTTTCTTACAATACTTGTATTACAATAATATTGAACTAATAAAGAAAGTGCACCATAATCTTTATTTCCTGGCTCTGCATTCATTCTTTCTGCTACTTCCTTTTGAATCATTATTGTTAAAGATTTAAAATTATATCCATCCTTAAGTAATTTAACTATTATAGGTGTTGTAACATAATAAGGTAAATTTGCAACTAGCTTTACACTTTTCTCTTCTCCTATTACTTCATTAAAATCAACTTTTAATGCATCATTATGTATAAGCGTAAAATTAGGATTATCTCCTAACTCTTGTTCTAATATAGGTATTAAATCATTATCTAATTCTATTGCTACTACTTTTTTTGCTTTTTTTAATAATTGAGCAGTTAATGTTCCTACCCCTGGTCCTATTTCAATTACTAAATCTTCACTATCAACTTCAGCTCCGGCAACTATATCTCTTGGTACTGAATCATCTATTAAGAAATTTTGTCCTAAACTTTTTGAAAACTTAAAATTATATTTTTTAACTAATTCAGCTGTTTTTACATCTTTTATATCCATTTACTTCTCCTTTTCCAGTTCTTTATCTACAAATTTAATTGCTTCTATAAACTCTTCTTTTGTTATTCCATAATTATTTAATCTAGATAACATTTGATTTGCATTTCCATATCCAATTCCTAATTTATTTCCTAATTTTATTCTTCTAGCTTTTGCATTAGGATCTCCATTTAACCCAAAATAGAACATGTCTTGGGCATCAAAGGTTTCAACCTTTTCTTCCAATGTTATCTTTGCTCTATTTAATGCTTCAATAATAACTTCTGGAGTTGCATTTTCAACACCAATATCATCATCTTTAATTCCATCTTCTTGAGAAATATATGCATGCTTTATTCCTGGTACTCTTTTTGCAATTATTTTTCTTATTTTTTCTCCTGCAAAATCAGGGTCTGTTAATACTATAACTCCCTTTCTTTTTTGCGCTTCTTTAATTCTAGCAATTACTCTTGCATTTATTCCAAATCCACCTACGGCAATCATTTCTGCATCAACAGCTTTTTTTACTGCTGCAACATCATCTTTTCCCTCAACTACTATAACCTCTTTAATCAAAAGAATCTCTTCCTTTCCTTTATTATCTCTTATTAATTTATCCTTATATTCATATAATGTCAAACTTTTGCCCATTACCTTTTTATTTTCTTAAAATAAATTTTTTATAATTAATGTATTTTTATAAATATTAAAGGAGGCTAGTCCAATACTAACCTCCCTTAATATTACCATTCTCCTGGATATGCTAAAATATAAACTGGAACATTATATTTTCTACCCCATGATCTACATTCTGATTCTGAATTAAGAAATACATCTATTATATTACCCTTAATTAATCCTCCTGTATCAGAAGCAATGGCTTTACCATAACCCTCAACATAAACCAAACTTCCTAATGGAATTACTCTTGGATCAACAGCTATTGTACTTATTCCTGCTGGCTTATAACTAGGTACAGTTCCAGTTGCTGTAATACCATCTCCAGCATAAGCAGTAGATTCACAATAAATTAAATCCTTGTATTCCATGTTGCCATCTCTGCTAGCAAATACTCTTCTAGTGCCTTGTGCTATAATTTCATTTACAGGCTCTTTAATAACCTTTGATTGAACTACTTCTCTAGATACTTCCTTGCCATCCTTTTTCACAACTTTGTAAGTTATTTCTTTTTGACCAGCTTCACCAGCTTGTCTTATGTCTTCATTATTTATATCTAAATTTTCATCTTCTTCAACTACTGTTTCATAATTAATATCTTCAGTAGCAACTTCATTTGTTATTTCTACTTTAACTAATTGAATTGTAAGATTATCTGATATCTCAGTATCTAATGAAGGTGTTATTTCATCTATTTCTTCATTAAATTCAATTCCCTCTGCTCTAAGTTCTTCATTTTCAGATTTAATCATATCCTTTATAGTATCTTCAGCAGTTTTTATAACAATTGTTTTGTTAGCAACTACCATTTCAACTTCTACAGCTCTCTTAATATTAATAATATCTTTTGACGATATTTTTTCATCTAAAGCTGGTTGTACTTTGTCCTTAGGAGCAATTTCTATTCCTTTTTCTGCAAGTATGTCTTTAACAGTCCCTTTGTATGTTATAAAAGCTTCTTTTTTTCCGTCAACTATTATTGTTATGTTTTTTCTCATGCATATAAGTGTTACTATTAATGTTATTAATAAAGCACTTACAGCACCTATTATTATTTTTGCCTTAGGACTATTAGTAAAATTGTTTTTTAAGTTTTCCTTTAAATTTTCAACCATCTACATTTAACCTCCTCTGGCAAGAGCGACCATTGAATTATATAAACAATTCTTGCTTTTGTCAAATTTCCTACCCTCCACTTGATAAAATGTATTTTTAATTTAATAAAATACATTTTTAATATTAATTTAAATAAAAATAAATAATGGCGTTTTGTTTTTTGAAGTTGTATAGATATTAAATGTAAATTAAAGTAATATTTTACAATTATTAATATTTATTTTACTTTATTTTTTATTATGAATCAAGTTATAGAAATTGTCATTTACAGCTAAATTAACTTCTTTTGAAGAAATCCCCTTTATCTCGGCTATTTTTTCTATTATATATCTTATATAATCCGATTTATTCCTTTTTCCTCTATTTGGTGCAGGAGCCATATAAGGACAGTCTGTTTCAACTAATAATCTTTCTAGAGGTATTCCTTCAACCACTTCACATATTTTTCTAGCATTTTTAAATGTTACAACTCCTGTGATTCCAATATAATACCCTAACTTTACACATTCTTTTGCAAATTCAAGACTTCCTGAAAAACAATGAACTGTTCCCCTAACATTTGGAAACTCCTTCATTATCTCTAATGTATCTCCATGTGCATCCCTATCATGAATAACAACAGGTAAGTTTAATTCTTCTGCTAATTTCATTTGCTCTCTAAATACTTTTTTTTGAATATCTCTTTCTGGATTTTCATCCCAATAATAATCTAATCCAATCTCTCCTATAGCTAAAATTTTCTTGTTTTCATTTACTAATTTAATTATTTCATTTTTTACATCTTCATTATAATCATTAGCATCACTTGGATGAATTCCTAATGCTCCATATATAAAATGATGTTTTAATGTTAATTCATTAGTAGTTTTTAAACTTGTCTTCGAACAAGCACAATTTAAGATACCAATTACTCCATCATTTTTAATTTGTTCAAGTACAGCTTCTCTATCTTCATTAAAAGCATCATCATCATAATGTGAATGAGTATCAAATATCTTATATTCAAAGTTCATATAAATAATCTCCTCTTTTTTTAATTTTAATCATATTTTTATTATACCAAAATAAACAAAAAAACTCAGCATAAGCTAAGTTTTCTAAAGTTACTATACAAAATAAAAACCACTGTAATAATTTATCTTAATTGTATCTAAAACAAATAAATTGAAATATAAATTATTTTAATATGTATTCATAATAATACTTAATATTTTATTCAGAATTTTGACACCTAAATGACACAATTAGGGTTTATTATAATATTTGTAAAGTAGTTAAAGCATTATTATTTACCCCTAAAACCATCTTGTAAAGTTGGTTTCCTAGAGTTATTCGTCCCCCAAATCAAATAACTCTAGGTTTTTTTATTAAATTTTATTTTCTTTTAATCTTGCTACTTCTTCACTAGCTCTTTTCTTATCAATTTTAGTGAAAAGTATATCACATTCTCTAATTATTCCTTCTTTTTTTTCTGTAAAACTCCAAATACCATCTTTTAAATCAAGTGATTGTTTTATTTTTTTACAAGTATTTGGCATAAATGGATATAATAAATTTGATAAATTAACAATAATTTGAATACAATTATAAATAACATCCTTACACATTGAAGGATTTAAGCTCAGTAAATCCCAAACCTTATTATTATCAAAATACTTATTTCCTTTTTTACATAAAGCCATTATTTCATTTAAACTTTCTTTAAAATGACCTTCTTCAATATTATCTCCAATATAAAAATATAAATTTAAAATTTCATTTTTTAAATTTTCTTCTATATTTCCTTTTGGTATTCTATTAGCATAATTTTTTCTTGAAAATGATAATACTTTATTTACAAAATTACTTAACTCATTTACTAAGTATCTATTATGTATATTTATATATTCTCTCCAAGTAAAATCAGTATCTTTATCTTCTGGAGAATTTAATGCCAAATAATATCTAAAGCTATCTACATTGTATCTTTTACAAACATAATCTGCCCAAATCGCCCAATTCTTCACTGTAGAAAATGGCTTTCCTTCAAGTTTTAAATGTTCACCTGATATTAATCTTAAATTTGGATTTTTTATACCAAGTCCAGATAAAATTGCGGGAAATATTACAGTATGGAACGGTATATTATCTTTTCCATGAATAAAATAAATTCTAGAATCTTCACCTTCCCAATAATCCCTATAATCTTCTCCTCTTTCTTTAAGACATTTCATACTTGCAGTTAAATATCCCATAACAGCTTCTATCCAAACGAATATTTTTTTATCTTCATAACCATCTAATGGAACATCAACACCCCAATTAAAATCCCTAGTTACTGTTCTATCTCTTAAACCTTCATCTAAATATCTTTTTAGTATTCTCTTAGCATTTTCTCTCCATCCATCTTGATTTTCATACACTCTTTTAACATCTTCTTCAAACTTTGATAAAGCAAAAAATAAATGTTTTGTTTCTTTTAAGACAGGCCTTGAATTGCAAATTTTGCATCTTATATCTAATAATTCATTAATTTCAAATTCCCCATTGCAATTTTCACAATCGTCACCAGTTGCTTCTTCACCACAATGTGGACATTTTCCAACAATATATCTATCAGCCAAATATTCATTACATTTTTCGCAATATGCTTGTTCTACATTTTTTTCATATATATAGCCCTTATTATATAGCTCTAATATAAATTCCTTAACCTTTTCTTCATGAAATTTTGAGTGTGTCTTTTCAAAAATATCGAAAGAAAATCCCAATGATTTAAAACACTTTTGAAATTCTGCATGATATTTTTTTACTGCTTGTATAGGCATTATTCCTTCTTCTTTTGCTTTAATAGTTACAGGTGTACCATGGCAATCAGTTCCTGAAAGAAAAATAACCTCATCTCCCATCATTCTATGATATCTTGCTAATATATCTCCTGGAAGTAAAACTGCAATTCTTCCTAAATGTAGTGGTCCATTTGCATATGGCCATGCATTTCCTATAATAATATTCATTAAAAACACCCCCTTTTAAATTAGTGGCAAGTGACAAGTTAGTGTAGAAACTCCTTAACGGAGTTTCTGAAAATATATTTATTAAATTTAGCATTTGCTAAATTTATACCTTAACTTGAAACTTATCACTTGAAACTTGAAACTAAAAGAAGCTATTAACTATCTTACAACGCTTCCTGTTGGTAGTTCACCTGGATTTACTAAGTTTAATACGCTATCATCATCTGTAGCTGCTGCAATTATCATTCCTTGTGATAATTCTCCTCTTAAAGTAACAGGTTTTAAATTAGCAACTAAAACTACATATTTACCTACTAATTCTTCTGGTTTATAATGCATTGCTATTCCTGAAATAATCTGTCTTTCTTCACCATTTAAATCAACCTTTAATTTTAATAATTTCTTAGCTTTTTTAACTGGTTCACATTCTAATACTTTAACAACTCTTAAATCTATTTTTTCAAAATCCTCTATAGTTATTTCTTCTTTAATTGGTTGCATTTTATATTCTTCTTTTGGTTTATTAGCTTCTAATTGAGCTAATCTCATAGCTTCTAATTCCTCTAAAGTCTTAACAACATCTATTCTTGGGAATAAAGCTTCACCTTTTTTAACTTCAGTTCCTGGAGTTGTTCCATCAAATCCTAATAATGAATCCCAAGTTGTTGTAGTGATATTTAATTGTTCATTAATTTTTTCACTTGTACTTGGTAAGAATGAAGATAATAATACAGATGCAAATCTTAAAGCTTCAGCTAAGTTATATAAAACTGTACCTAATCTTTCTTTCTTTTCTTCATCTTTTGCAAGAATCCAAGGAGTTGTTTCATCAATATATTTATTAGCTCTTCCTATAAGATCAAATGTATATTCTAATGCTTCTGGAATTCTTAAGTTATCAATTGCTTTTGTTATCTTAACTGGAGTTTCTAAAGCTAAAGTAATTAATTCATTATCAATATCTTCTTTTGCAGTTGGTGCTGGTATTATTCCATCAAAATATTTTTCAATCATTGCAACTGTTCTTGATAATAAATTACCAAGGTCATTACAAAGATCTGAATTAATTTTCTTTATAAATATTTCATTATTAAATAATCCATCTGCTCCAAATGGAATTTCTCTTAATAAATAATATCTAACTGCATCAACACCAAATTTATCAACTAAAACTACTGGGTCAACAACATTTCCCTTAGATTTTGACATTTTTCCACCATCAACAAGTAACCATCCATGACCAAATACTTGTTTTGGTAATTCTTCACCTAAAGCCATTAACATGATTGGCCAATAAATAGTGTGGAATCTTAAAATATCCTTACCTATTAAATGAACATCTGCCGGCCAGTACTTTTTAAATAATTCATCATTTTCAGTTCCATACCCTAAAGCAGATATATAGTTAGATAATGCATCTATCCAAACATAAACTACATGCTTTTCATCAAAAGTTACTGGAACTCCCCAATTAAAGCTTGTTCTTGATACACAAAGATCTTGTAATCCTGGTTTTAAGAAGTTATTAACCATTTCATTTTTTCTTGATTCTGGTTGAATAAATTCTGGATGCTCATCAATATACTTCATTAATCTATCAGCATATTTACTCATTTTGAAGAAATAAGCTTCTTCCTTTGATTTTTCAACTGGTCTTCCACAATCAGGACAATTTCCATTAACTAATTGAGTTTCTGTCCAGAAAGATTCACATGGAGTACAGTATAATCCTTCATAAGAAGATTTATATATATCACCTTGATCATATAATTTTTTAAATATTTTTTGAACTGTTTCCTTATGATAATCATCAGTAGTTCTTATAAATTTATCATAACTTATATTCATCATACTCCATAGTTCCTTAATTCCAGCAACTATTTCATCAACGTGTTCCTTTGGTGTTATTCCCTTTTCCTCAGCTATTCTTTGAATTTTTTGACCATGTTCATCAGTTCCTGTTAAGAACATAACGTCATATCCATTTAATCTCTTAAATCTAGCTAAAGCATCGGCAGCTACTGTTGTGTAAGTATTACCAATGTGTAATTTAGTTGATGGATAATAAATTGGCGTAGTTATATAATATGGTTTCTTTGTCATTTTTCTTCCTCCTCTTTAATTAGTCTTTAGATAGTTTGTAGTTAGTTTGTAGTTAATGATGGGGATGTCGCATTAAGAATAAATACTACAATATATTGTATTAATTTTTATTTTTTAAAACAATATATTGTGTATAAAAGTTTTAGTGATATAGCCCCTTAAAAATATATTCTTATAAAATTCATCCTAAACTGAATTTTTTCCTTAACTACTAACTCCCAACTATAAAAACGTCTCTATATAGGCATTTATGCCCATATAGAGACGTTATATACGCGTTACCACTCTATTTTATATTTATCTCACAATAAATATCTCATTAGGTGACTATTATCACCTTGCAATATAACGGTTGCTACCGTATTATCCTAACTTATATAAGCTCAGATAATCAACTCCAAGACCATCTTCATCAAGTTCAGTACCGCTAGCTTTCACCTATTCTAACTCTCTTTAGATACATTCCAAAATTACTCTTCTCTTCTATGTCTTTATTAATTTATAATATTCTAAAATGTAAAAACTGTCAAACCAATTTCTATTTATTTTATTCTTAACTTTATTATTTCCTAATCTTTTTAAAATCTTCATAATTATTAAAAATACTATAAAACTTGTTAATAACTAGTGAAATCTACAAATTTCTTAGTTATAATATCTAAGGAGATAGGAGGCTTAATTATGAAAAATTTAAAACTACCTAAAATTGGACTTAGAACAATAAAATCTGGTATAGCTGTTTTTATATGCTTAGCACTATTACCTAGTGAGCCATTCTTTGCGTGTCTTACAGCTATAATATGCTTGCAAGACACTGTATATAACTCAATTCATATGGGTATAAACAGAGGTGCTGGAACTATACTGGGAGCTTGTTTTGGTTTAATATTCTTATTCTTTTTTAGAACACTAGAAAATTATATTAGCAATCATTTTATTTCAAAACTACTTATATACATAATTATTTCTCTTGGAATTATTTTAATGATTTATTTATGTAATATTTTAAAAAGACCTGGAGCTATAAACATAACTTGCATAGCATTTTTAGGAGTAACTACTGCACATGCATATAGTGACCCTTTATATTATGCAACTAATAGAATAATAGAAACATTGCTTGGAATAGTAATTTCAATATTAGTTAATAAACTTATAACTCCACCACCCCATAAATAATAAAAATATCATTATTGGCTCATCTTTTATTAGATGAGTTTTTTATTAATATCATTGAATAAAATAATGTTAGCAATATCAATGCTTATGATGCCATTAATCACTTCAGTTTAAATTCATTACATAAAAATTTATATGCTCATGGAAATGCTGCTAATAATACATTAATACAAGTTGCAAGTTCAATTGGAACTTCTATTATAATAACTTTAATGAGTAAGGTAAGTACTTCCTCTAGATATACATATACAGCAAAAACTCAAGTTCATGGAATTAATGTTTTATTTTTTGCTAAAAAGGGGCTGTACACTAATTATTTAGTGCAACAGCCCCATCTACAACTACTAACTACAAACTACTAACTAGAAAAATTCCTTTTTTATTTTACTTATTACTTAAGCTTCTTCAACCTTTTTACCAAATAATTGAACCCCTATAAATAATGCTATTAAGGAAAGTGGTAATACTACATATACTGGCACTCCAAATCCTGCTGGAATATATCCAAATAATATAGTTATTATAGCAACAAATACTGAATACCATATTTGAGTTTTAACATGTTCAATATGATTACATCCTGCTCCCATTGAAGAAAGTATTGTTGTATCAGATATTGGTGAACAATGATCCCCAAAAATAGCTCCTGTTAATACTGCACTTGTAGAAACTACTACAAATGACATATCTGGATTTATTGAATAAGCTAATGGAATTGCAAGTGGCATTAATATACTCATTGTTCCATAAGCTGTTCCTGTTGAAAATGAAATTACTGCTCCTAAAACAAATATTAAACTTGGTAATAAAAATGCTGGTATTGCTCCCTTTAATACCTCAACTAAATAATATGCAGTTCCAAGTTCTTTAATTACAGATCCTAATGACCAAGCTAATATTAATATAACACCTGTTATTATTAATCCTTTCATTCCATCAACCCAAACTTCAATAGCTTCACTTAAAGTAAATATCTTCTTTGCAACACCCATGCCTATAGCAACTATTGACGCAAATAATGCAGATTGGAATAATGCTATTGATGAATCCGAAGCAGCAAATGCTTCCATTATTCCCTTAAATGAAAATGGTGAATTCATCATAATTTCTTGTGCTGTTGATGGTTCGCCACCCATTATTGTACTATATCCACTATAATAAAATGCTATTAATGCAGAAATTATTAATGCTCCTATTGGAATAATTGCATTCCATATACTAAGCTTAATTCCTTCTTTTGGTTCTAATTCATCCATTTGAGATGATGATTCAGCTGCAATTTCTTCACTTAAATTCTTACTTTTATTTCTTGCCGCAATTTCAGCTTTTCTCATTGGTCCAAATTCTTTTAATGTTAATGCTGTTATTACTATAAACGCAAGAATTAATATGTTATAAAACCTATATGGTATTGTTTTAAGAAACACTCCAAATCCACTTTCATCTATGCCTATAGAACTAAATGCATCTCCAATTAAACTTACTTCTAATCCAATCCAAGTAGAAATAATAGCAAGTCCAGCTACTGGAGCTGCCGTAGCATCTATAATGAATGCTAATCTTTCTCTTGACATTTTCATTTTATCTGCAACTGGCCTCATTATTGGCCCAACAATTAATGAATTTGCATAATCATCAAAAAATACACATAATCCTAAAAGCCATGTAGTTAATTGTGTGCTTTTTACAGTTTTCGCCTTTTTAGCTAATGCTTCTGCTATAGCCTTTGCTCCACCCATTTTTGCAACTAAATTAATTATTCCTCCAATTGCTAATACTTGAAGAACTATTCCAGCATTCCATGGATCAGCTAATGAATTTAATGCTCTATTTACAAAATCTAAAAATGCATGTATAAAGGCTTCAAACACATTATATCCTGAAAGGCTAATTAAAAAACTTCCCGATAAAATTCCTATAAATAATGAAATAACAACATTTTTTGTCATAAAAGCTAATATAATTGCTACTAATGGTGGAAGCAATGTCCATAATCCAAACTTATCTGAATTTCCCACAACTACTTCGACTTCTTCTGCAAATGTGATTGATGTTGAAAAAATAAATATCAACATCGTAAGTAATAATACTTTATAACTCCTTTTTTTCATTTTCTTTCCCCCTATTTGTATAAAAGTGAATACTAAAAGCACCTTAACACACAAAAAAAGACCTTGAGTTAACACTCAAGGTCTTTCATATGCAAAAAAATACAATATTACAAGTCTTAAATGATAGCTCAACACAAAAACATTTTTGTGACAGTAATACATATATTTTATGTATTCCCAGCTATACAACCTTAAAGCATCAGTTGTATGCTTCGGCGATTGATCCTTTCTTATTGAATCATAGTGCTTTCCTCATCAATAATACTATTAACTATCGCGCCTCTACCCTAATTTATTCACTTTTGTTATTTACAAATATATTATATAATCTATTTAATATATTTTCAATACAATTTTATATATATATTATTTGGTAAACTTATTCATAAAGTTTTCAATATCATCCACACTCTTTATAATATCACTAGATAAATTAATAACCCCTTCATTTGTTACTAATATATCATCTTCAATTCTAATTCCTATACCCTCTTCTTGGATATATATTCCTGGCTCTACTGTAAATACAACTCCTGGTTCAAATATAATATCTCTATGAGGTGTTTCAATATCATGAGTATCCATTCCTAAACTATGTCCAATACTATGATAATAGTATTTTCTAACTTCACTTTTATCCTTTATTAAGCCAAGTTTTATACATTCTTCTGCAATTAAATCTGTTGCTTTTTCATTAATATCTTTATATTTCATTCCAGGCTTAATTAAATTTATTATTTCTTCATTAACTTTTAAAACAGAATTATATACTTCTTTTTGTCTTTCAGTAAATTTTCCACTTATAGGGAAAGTTCTTGTTATATCAGCATTGTAACAATTATATTCTGCACCTAAATCAAAAAGAATTAAATCTCCATCTTTTAACTTTGAATTATTTTCTACATAATGTAATGTTGTAGCATTTTTCCCTGCTGCTGCTATTGTTGTAAAAGCCAAATCTGTTGCGCCCTTAATTTTACAGTTAAAATCAAAATATGCTTCTAATTCATATTCCTTCATACCACTACGACATTCAGTCATTAATTTTTCAATTCCACTTTTAGTTATTTCTATAGCTTTCTTTATTTTTTCAACTTCTTGTGGTGATTTTTTTAATCTTAATTCACCAATTTTGCTATAAATATTATTTACTCTTATTTGTGGATACTTATTCATCATCTCATTTGCAAACTTATGTGAAATAGTTCCTTCTGTATCAGCACTCATTCTTTCTAAATCTAAATAAAGATTAATTTCATCTTTCATAGTTATCATTTTATGAATATCTGAATTAAATTGACTTTTAAACTTCACTTCATCAACATCTGTAATTTCTTTAGCTTCTTCTTTCCTTAAACTCTTTCCTATCCACTTTTCTAATTCTAAATCTATATCTTTAATATAAAATTTAGAAAATTTCATTCCATTAATTTTTGACATAACTAATATATGTTCTTCTTCTTTTACTCCTGTTAAATAATAAAAGTTCCTATTTGGAGTAAATGGATAAGTTTGATCTCCAGTTTTTTGAATTGCTTTTCCAGCAAATAAAATTACAATTGAGTTATCCTTAATTTTATCTAAAAGATTATTTCTATTAAATTTATAAATATTTTTTTTCATAGCCCTATCTCCTTGTAAATTATTTTTTTATTATTCTGCTGCTAATAATTTAACACTTCTAACATTAGGTAACGAATTTAATCTTTTAGCTAATTGACTTATACTTTTTTCCATATGAGAAATATCTATAGTAACAGTAATATTAGCTGATAAGTTTATTGGTATATCTTGATTTATTGTTAATATATTTCCCTTATAAAATGCAATACAATCAAGTACTTTAGATAATGTGCCAGATTTATGTGTCATTAAAATTATTAGTGTAACTTTTTTTGACTGCATATCCTGTCCCATTGGAAATACATCATCTTTATATTTATAGTACGTACTTCTGCTAATTCCAACTAATTTTATAGCTTCACTTATATCTTTTGCATTGCCAAGTTCAATATTCTCCTTAACTTCAATTACCTTTTTAAATATCTCTGGTAATGATTTTTCATTTACAATGTAAAATTTATCTTCCCCCATAATCATTCTCCATTCGATTTTATTTTAGTAATATTATACAACCAAAAAATTTAAATTCCAATAGAATTCCAATTTTCTTTTCAGATTTATGCAATTGAATAAATATTTTTGAATCACCTTTAATATTTTACATTATATTTTTTAAATAATTTTAAAGAATAAAATTTTTTACCATTAGTATTGCCATAATAATAGCAGTCATATCAGCCATTATTGCTGCCCAAACTGTATGCCTTGTTTTCTTTATTTTAACAGCTCCAAAGTATACAGTTATAGTATAAAATATTGTCTCTGTAGTTCCCATAATTACTGAAGCAACTAATCCAATTGGAGAATCAGCTCCATAACTTTTTAAAATATCAGTAAAAACTCCCATTGCTCCACTACCTGAAAGTGGCTTAATTAATACTAATGGTACAATTTCTTTAGGCAAATCTATTAACTTACAAAGGGGTGAAACTGCATTATTTAACATATCTAAAAGATTTGATTCTCTAAATATTTGAACTGCAATTATCATAGCTAAAAGATAAGGAAAAATATTAACACAAACCTTTAACCCTTCTTTAGCCCCTTCAATAAACCATTCATATACTTTTCTACCTTTTATCATTCCATAAGTAATAATAATTAAAACTATTATTGGAATAATACTCCTTGTTATATAACTAAACACTAATATCACCTCATAAATTTAAAAATACCTTTGTAAAATCTTACAGCAAATAACCCCAACAATAGCTGCTGTACCAGTAGATATTATTGCAGGCAATATTATAGCTCCAGGATTTGTAGAACCTGCTGCTGCTCTTATAGATAATACTGTTGATGGAACCAATTGAATACAAGCAGCATTTAACACTAAAAATAAAGCCATATCATTGCTTGCTACACCTTTCTTAGTATTTAATCTATCCATTTCTTCCATTGCTTTAATTCCAAAAGGTGTTGCTGCATTTCCAAGTCCCATCATATTTGCTGTTATATTCATAACTATAGCTCCTAATACTTTTTCATCCTTAGCTGCATCTTTAAATATAATCTTTAATATAGGTTTCATAAGTTTAGCTAACTTTTCTGTAAATCCACTATTTTGAGCAACTTTCATAACACCACACCAAAAACACATTAATCCAACAAGTCCAATTATAAATGTAACTGTAGAGTTAATAGAACTTATTATTGCATTGGACATTCCTTCACCATTTCCAGCAAATATACCAATTATTAATCCAAAAAAAATCATTATAAACCATATATAATTAATCATATTTTCCTGCTCCTTTTTATAATTTACTTTACAATATATGCCTTGCAACCTATTTTTATTAGTGATAGGATAAAGATATTATCATAAGTGAAATTCTATTTTTTGAATTTTACTTCACCTTCAAGAATACTTAGAAGGTATTCCATATAAGTTTTATTTACCCAATAAAGGAGATACATAAATGAAAGAATCAAACTTAAAACTAGCTCAAAAAGATATCGATGAAGCATTAAAAGCTGTTGAAGAAATGGAAAGCTATATTAACGAAGGAAAAGAAAAAAATAATTTATTAAAAGAAAAATTTATTACTTTAACAGAAAAAGTTCAAAAATTAGAAAATTTACTTAGAACAGAAGGAATATTATAAAAGTATTAAGGTTGTATTTTTAATTAAACGAAAATTTTAACAATTGAACTTTTAAAATAAAAAAAGAACTATATGAAATTGAATACTTACATTCAATTTCATATAGTTCCGTTTATTTTAGTTACTAAAAAGTAATTATAATAATACTTTTACCCATATTCTCAAATTCCCATTAATTTTACCTATACCTAATTGATTGTGTACCCAATTTTAGATATAATTACCTTTTAGTAAACGTTGCCAAATTTATTTTTATTATATCATGTATATTTTTTTAATTCAATACTTTTCTTGAAATTGATTACAAACTTCCCTTTTTATATTATATAAATCATAAAAGGGCTGTCACACTAAAATTTTTATACATAATATATTGTTTAAAAAATAAAAGTCAACACAATATATTGTAGTATTTATTCTTAATGCAACATCCCATTTATATAAAAATACTATTTTGTACTTTCTCTATTAATTATTTTGTAATCTAAAACATATTGATCTTGTTCTATAGGTTTATTATTTAACATCTTAATAAGCATTCTCATTGCAACAGATCCCATATCATAACTTGGTTGTCTTACTGTAGTTATTTTTGGATAGAAGTAAGAAGAAACAGCATTGTCATTAAATCCAATTACACTTACATCTTCTGGTACTCTTATTCCTTTTTCTCTTAAAGCATTAATTACCCCTATAGCAATTTCATCAGATGAGCATACTACTCCATCAAACTTTTTACCACTTTCTAAGAACTTTTCTACTGCTTTATATCCGCTCTTAACTTTTAAATCCTTAAAGAATTCTAAATCTTCATCAGATTTTAATCCATTTTCTTGTAATGCCTTTTCATATCCTAAATGTCTATCACCCCAGGCATTAATTGCACCTTTATTAACTCCAACAAAGGCAATATTTTTTAATCCTCTATCAATTAAACTCTTAGTTACATCATATGTAGCTTTAACATTATCAATAATTACACTTGGTAATCTTCCTTCTCTATCTTTTGATTCTGCAAGTACTGTTTTTAAATCTAATTCATTTATTATATCTAGAGTTTCTTCTTCTAAAGATGAACTCATATATATAACACCATCAACCATTTTTTCTTTTAATACTCTTAAGTAATCTTTTTCCTTATCATAATCAAAATCAGAGTTGCATAATATTACGTTATAATCATAAATATTTGCAACATCCTCTGCACCTCTAACTATTTCAGGATAAAATCCACTTGAAATATCAGGAACTAATATTCCTATTGTTTTTGTTCTTTGTGTTTTTAAACTTCTTGCAACAATATTAGGTCTATACCCTAATTTTTTAATTGCATCTAAAACCTTTTTCTTTGTATCTTCATTTACGACATCTATATCATTTAATACTCTAGATACTGTTGCTATCGAAACGCCAGCTTCCCTAGCAACATCTTTTATAGAAGTAGCCATATTTAACATCACTCCATTTTTCTATTTAATTATTAATTATACCTTTTCTTCCTATTTAATACAATAATTCTAATTACTTTTTATATTCAATAATTAAGTTCTTTTTATTTATAATAATATCTTTTGAAAAAAGAGTAGGAATTATTACTTAATCCCTACTCTTTATAAAAATCATTAATTATCTTACAACTTCAACAGTCATTTTTAAGTTTTCACCATTAATAACTGTATCTGAATAATCAGCTTCTGTATTGTAAACTATTTCTTGAGTTAAGGTTTCTTTCTTTATTACTTCTGCATACTTTTTAATAACTGTTAATAAAATATCATTATCTGCAACATATAATTTTATTTTATCTGCAACCTCAAACCCTTTATCTTTTCTCATATTTTGAATCTTAGAAATCATTTCTCTTACATGACCTTCTTCTCTAAGTTCATCAGTAATATTTGTATCTAAAACAACACCAATTGAGCCTTCACCAGCAAATGCATATCCTTCTAGCCCTTGCATAGTAACTAATAAGTTTTCATTATTTAACTCAATTTCATTTCCATCAACATTAATAACTACTACTTCACCATTTTGAATAGTTTGAGCTAATTCCATTTGATTTCTAGCAGCTATTTCTTTTCTTATTACAGGTATTAACTTACCATATTTCTTTCCTAGTACTGGAAGGTTAGGCTTAATTTCAAAGTTAACATGTGTAGAAAGATCAGCTCCAAATTCAACTTCTTTAATATTTAATTCATCAGTTATTATATCTCCATAATATCCTGGTAATGAATCAGTAGAAACAAGCATATTTGAAAGTGGCTGTCTATTCTTAATATTAGCTCCATTTCTTGCACTTCTTCCTAACTTAACAATAGTATAAGCTAAGTCCATTTCCTTTTCTAAATCCTTATCGATAGCCTTTTCATCAACTTCTGGCCATCTGCATAAGTGAATACTTTCTGGTGCATTTTCATCTAATCCAACAACTAAGTTTTGATAGATATTTTCTGTTATAAATGGAACAAATGGTGCTGCAACTTTAATAACTGTTGTTAATACTTTATATAATGTTACATAAGCTCCTATCTTATCATCTGTTAAATCCTGAGTCCAATATCTTCCTCTATTTCTTCTTACATACCAGTTAGATAATTCATCTGTAAATTCTTCTATATCTAAAGCTGCTTGTGTTATTTGATATGAATCTAACATAGCTTCAACATCTTTAACTAAAGTATTTAATTTGGACATAATCCATTTATCCATTACATTTTCTGATACGAAATCAGCATATTGTAAAGGATTAAATTGATCTAACTCAGCATATAATACATAGAATGAATAAACATTCCATAATGTACCCATGAACTTTCTTCCCGCTTCTCCAACATCATCTATAGAGAATCTTGTTGGTAACCATGGTGCACTTGCAGTATAGAAATGCCATCTTGTTGCATCAGCACCTTGTGCATCTAATACATCAAATGGGTCTACTACATTACCCTTAGATTTTGACATCTTTAAGCCCTTTTTATCAAGAACGTGACCTAAAACTATACAATTTTCAAATGGGTTTCTATCAAATATTGCAGTAGAAATTGCAAGTAAAGTATAGAACCATCCTCTTGTTTGGTCAACAGCTTCTGATATGAATTGAGCTGGATAGTTTTGTTCAAATAATTCCTTATTTTCAAATGGATAGTGTAATTGAGCAAATGGCATTGATCCTGAATCGAACCAACAGTCAATAACTTCATTAGCTCTAGTCATTTCTTTTCCACACTTTTCACATTTTAAATGAACATTATCTATATATGGTTTGTGTAATTCTATATCTTCTGGAACATTAATTCCCTTATTTTTAAGTTCTTCAATACTTCCAATACATTCTTTATGACCGCATTCACAGCTCCAAATCGGAAGTGGAGTTCCCCAATATCTATCTCTTGAAATACCCCAGTCAATAACATTTTCTAAGAACTTACCAAATCTACCAGTTCTAATGTTATCAGGATACCAGTTAATCTTGTTATTGTTTTCTAAAAGCTTATCTCTTAATGTTGTCATTGCAACAAACCAGCTTTCCTTTGGATAATAAAGAAGTGGTGTGTCACATCTCCAACAATGAGGATATGAGTGTAAATATCTTTCTGACTTAAATAATTTATTATTTTCTTCTAACCATTTACAAATGCTTTCATCACATTTTTTAACGAACTTTCCAGCCCATGGAGTGACTTCTTCTACGAATTTACCTTCTCTATCAACTAAGTTTATGAAAGTAATTCCATTAGCTTTAGCAACTAAGCTATCATCTTCACCATAAGCAGGTGCTATATGAACCACACCAGTACCATCTGATAAAGTAACATAATCACCATGAATAACTTCAAATGCTTTTCCTTCTACTTTACCAAAAGGCATTAATTGCTCATATTTAGTTCCTAAAAGTTGAGTTCCAGGGAATTCTCTAGCTATTTCATAATCTTCACCTAAAACTTTATCTGCTAAATCTTTAGATAATATTAATATTTCATCTCCAACTTTTGCTTCTATATAAGTATAAGCTTTGTTTATACATAAAGCTAAGTTTGAAGGTAATGTCCAAGGAGTTGTTGTCCAAGCTAATATATATTTGTTATCTTCTCCTTCAACTTTAAATTTAGCTACACAAGTTAAGTCCTTAACATCTTTATATCCTTGTGCAACTTCGTGAGATGATAATGCAGTACCACATCTTGGGCAATATGGCATTACTTTATGTCCTTCATATAAAAGACCTTTATCCCACATTTGCTTTAATGCCCACCAAACTGATTCAATATATGAATTATGGTAAGTAACATATGGATTTTCCATATCAACCCAATAACCAATTTGATTAGTCATCTTTTCCCACATACTAACGTAAGTAAATACACTTTCCTTACATTCTTTAACGAACTTTTCAACTCCGTATTCTTCGATTTGCTCTTTTCCTGAAATACCAAGTTTCTTTTCTATTTCAAGTTCTACTGGAAGACCGTGAGTATCCCATCCAGCCTTTCTAATAACCTTATATCCCTTCATAACCTTGTATCTTGGGATTATATCCTTCATAACTCTTGTTAAAACGTGCCCAACGTGTGGTCTACCGTTTGCTGTTGGAGGTCCATCATAGAAAGTGAAATATTCACCATCTTGATTCATATCAAAATTCTTTTTTATAACATTTCTTGCAGTCCAAAGGTTTGTTATTTCTTTTTCAAGTCCAACAAAACCATTTGGTAATTCAACTTTATTGTACATAGGAATCTCCTTTCTTTGTGTTTATCAACTATTAAAATTATTCTCTTAAAGACGTATTTTAATCCTATTTTTAAACAAAAAAAACTTCATCCCAAAAGGACGAAGATAATTCGCTATACCACCTAAGGTTATTAAACCCATAACTATTCTATGGGTATTAATTCAGATACTTTTATATCCTATCTCTTAACGCGAGCACACGTGATAGCTTAATTGTTTAAAACTTTCAGCCTCAAACTCCTAGGTGATTTTTCTTTAATTTTCTTATGATTTCACACCAACCAATCACTCTCTTAAAAGAATAAATTAAAGTACTTATCCTAATCATAGTCTTTAATGAATTTATTATATCTTATTAAATATCAATTTGTCAATTCAACCCCAAATTTTATTTATCTTAAAGCTTAAATACTAAAAATGACAAGTGAAATATTCTTTGGTAACTTATACTTTAAATTATACAAACAAGCTTTAAATGATGTAGAAGAGCAATTTAAAATTTATTATGAGATAAGATAAAATAACAATTATTATTTAATGTTGACTATTTAATGTTGACTATTTTAGTATGATATGATTTAATATAATTGTTGAAACGTATTACGCAAAAAATTAATTTAAATAATTAATTTTTATGTTTCCTAATATCTTTATATTTTGGAGGATCTATTATGGAGAATAATTTAAATTCTGATATTCTTGATAAAATTACAAAAACTTGTACATGCAAATCTATATCTAGAGCTACAATTAAGGAAGCTATAAAAAATGGTGCCAATACTATTGATGAAGTTTCTAAAACAACAGGAGCTTGTACTGGAAGTTGCCATGGATTTAGATGCAAATCAAAAATTGAAGATTTAATTAAAGATTCTTTAAAATAATACCCATCCCCTTAAACTCCCATATAAAATTTAAACCACTTACATTGTAAGTGGTTTTCAGTTTGTTGAAAAACTCCTTATATATTAGTGCAACATTATTGGGACAAATATATATGTCTTTATCATAATCATATATATACTTATTCTTTGTATACATTCCTTTTTTATGAGGAGAACGTCTATATGCAACAACAGGTATTATATCTCTATCTATTATTCATTTAAAAATAGGATTAGTTGAATATCCTGCATTTAAACCAAGATACTTAGGTTTTATATTAAATGTTTCTTTAATTCTATCTATTCTCTTTAGTATTGGTTCGCTATCGCTGACGTTACCAGGGGTAACATGAACATGCATAATTATATTATTTTTACTATCTACAGTTCTATGGTCTAAATAAAAAAAGCCTTCGGGTTTATTATCTCTCATCATATATCCACTATCAGGATCAGTTGTACTTTTCTTAATTTCTTTTGTTTCTTTTTTGAACTTTCTTGGTTTTAAAGGCTTTTTATTATGATTCTCTCTATCTTCATTAACATCAATATCTAACTGTTCTATATATTCCTTAGGAGTTACGTCTACTTCAACTTTTTCAAACTTTCTTTTATTAGCATTTGCTTTTATATGAGTTGAATCAGAATAAAGAATTTTACCTCCAACTAAATCTTTTTCCATAGCTTGAAAAACTATATTATCAAATATTTTCTGTGGAATATCACTACCTTTAAATCTTCTAATTCTATTCTGACTTATTGTAGATGAATCTGGAATTTTCTCTGTAATTGAATATCCTAAAAACCATCTATATGCTAAATTTACTTCTATATCTTTAACTAACTGCCTTTCGGAGCGTATGCCATAAAGATATCCTATAAATAACATTTTAAATAATACTACTGGATCAACAGCTGGTCGACCATTTGTATGACAATACAAATCCCTAGTTAAATCCCTAATGAATGAAATCTATATATTTATCAATTTTCCTTAATAAATGGTCTTGTGGGACTAATTCTTCTAACATTACTACTTCTATTTCACTTTGTGCTTCTTTTCTTTCGTTTATCATTAATAAAACCTCTATGTAATAAATTTATATATTTTAAATTATATTCCATATTTGGATAAAAACAAAGACTGCTGACACTTTGTCAACAGTCTGAAAAAGTGTTCTTCAGGAACACTTTTAGTTTTATTATCCTTTTTAATAATATCTTCTTTTATTTTTTTAACACCTAGTATTTCCTTAGTGTTATCATTATTTTCTTTTATTTTTATATATTGTCTTTTTTTATTTTTAATTTTTCATCTTCTGAAACTCTTATCTGTATTAATTCTTTTTTACTCATTTATCTACATCTCCAACACTAAATTGTAATACTTGTAATTACAATATCATAGCTCTATAAGAAAAATTAGTCGGACTTTAGGGCATATGCCCTACTTTAAAAACATAAATTTAGACAAAAAACTATATGCAAATTTAAATTTTTATTTAGAAAAGTTTTTGTACTAAATAACAATAATTCATCAATAAATTTAACATTTTTTAACAAATCAAAACTAAATTTATATTGACTATAATAAAAAAATAAATATAATTATATTGTAATAATAATTATTAATAAAAAATTATTATCAAATTTTTGTTGAATTTAGGAGGATATTATGTTAGATAAAGAAACAATTGATATAATAAAAAGCACAGTACCTACTTTAAAAACTCATGGCATGGAGATAACAAAAACATTTTACAAAAATATGTTTGAACAAAATCCTGAAGTAAAACCTCTATTTAATATGGATAAACAAGAATCAGGAGAACAACCTAAAGCTCTAGCTATGTCAATATTAGCAGCAGCCCAAAACATAGACAATCTATCTGCTATAATGCCAGTAGTTAAAAGAATTGGATCTATCCATTGTAATGCAAAAGTTAAACCTGAACATTATCCAATAGTAGGAAAACATCTATTAGGTGCAATAAAAGAAGTTTTAGCTGATGAAGCTACTGAAGATATTATTAATGCATGGGCTAAAGCTTATGAAGTTCTTTCAGAAGTATTTATAAACAACGAAAAAAAAATATATGCTGAAATAAGTTAAAAGGAATATTCTATTTAAATAGAATATTCCTTTTAACTTATTTCAGTTTGTTGAAAAACCCCCTGTTAAAAAAGCAGAGGGTTTTTTGTTTACTAGTTGTGGATAAAGTTTGAAATACATAATATAATTAAAATTACTAATATAATATGAAAATAACAAAGATAGTCTTGTTGCTATCTTTTTCATATTCTGTACTGCTGCAGTTAGCAGACATTGTTCGGACACTTTTTCATGTCCACGGAAGCGAGCATAGCGAAGCCCATGCAGATTTTTTGAATCTGCGAAGCTTCGCTCAACCGTTTCTTTTCTTCTATTGTAAATACCTTTTCCCTTCTCGGTTTTAAGAAAATGATGATAGTTTAATGAAAATGCTATATCTAGCCGTTGAACGTGTAGCAAGGAAATGGACCAGAGCTTATGCTGATTGGGATTTAGTTATTAATCAATTAAATATTATTTTTAGTGATATTTTAGATGAAAAAAGAACCTTAAATTAGGATAAACCTAAAATAAAGTTCTTTTGATATTTTCCCTAGCGTATATTATTCCTAATAAGTAGGAATAATATACATATAGGGTAATATTTAAAATGTCAATAAAACCTATATTTAGACAAAACTAAATAAAATTTAAATTTTAAAAATCACTCATTATTTCCAAGAGGAAATTCAGAATACACAAAATTATTTACAGGCTCCACCTAAATTTGAAATACAAATACCTACTATTCCAAAACTTCTATTCTAATTTTATCTATTAATTCATCAACAATCTCTTTCCTAACACTTCCAGTTTCCTTCTCCATAGCATTAGCGGTTCCACAAGCTGAAGCCAATTTCAATACATCATTTATATTATAATTTCTTGCTAATCCAATAGCTACACCTGCAACATACGAATCACCTGATCCAACAGGATTAATTGCATTAACCTTAGGTACCGTTACCTTATATATCTTATTATTAAAACCAACTATTGAGCCTTCTTCACCTAAAGATATAACAACAAATTCTATTCCCTCATTATGAAAGTATCTAATTTCATTTATCGCATCATTAGTACATTCTATTTTTCTACCAGTCAATGCTTCAATTTCATCTCTGTTTGGCTTTACAAAATAAGGTTTTCCTTTAACACCATTAACTAAAAGTATCCCACTTGTATCTAATAACACTTTCTTGTTCTTTTTATTAGCTATTTCTATTAATTCTCTATAAAATCCAGTTTCAATATTTTGTGGTACACTACCTGAAATTACTATAATATTCGCACTTTCACTTAGTTTATTAAACTTTTCTATAAAGTTCACTCGTTCATTATTATCAATAATTGGTCCTGGCTCAAGTATTTCTGTTTGTATTAAATCATTAGTTATTATAGCTAAACACTCTCTTGTATCACCCTTAATTTTTACAAAGTCAGATTTAATTCCATAATCCTTAAGCTTTTCCTCAATAAATTCTCCTGTCTTCCCGCCTAAAAAACCAGTTACTATACATTCTTCATCTAATATTGTAGCTACATTAGCAACATGTATTCCCTTTCCACCAGGTGTATTCTCCACTGTTGTAGCTCGCATTACTTCTCCTTTATCTAACTTTTCCATTTCATACCTCTTATCTACAGATGCATTTAAATTTATTACTAATATCATATATACCTCCAATATTTTCCACTTTAATACTTTTTATAGAAAAAGGCCGTGCATTTACTGCAACAGCCTTTTCCTACTAGTATCTATTCATACTTCCACACACTTCAATCTTATTCTTAACTATTTCCTTCATAGCTAGTTTCCCTGGTGTCATATATTTTCTTGGATCACTTTCACCATTATGTTCATCTAAATATTCTTTTACTGCCTTTGCAAAAGGAATTTTTAAATCAGTAGCAACATTTACTTTACATATTCCTAATGATATAGCCTTTTTAACTAAATCATCTGGTACATCAGATGCTCCATGTAAAACTAAAGGAATATCTACCTTTTCTTTTATCTCTACTAATCTTTCAAAGTCTAATTTAGGTTCTCCTTTATACAAACCATGAGCAGTTCCAATTGCTACTGCTAAAGAATCAATATTAGTTCTACGTACAAACTCTGCAGCATCCTCAGGATTTGTATACATTGTATCTTTTTCATCAACAACTAAATCATCTTCTCTTCCACCAAGCTTACCTAATTCAGCCTCTACTACTACATCATATCTATGAGCATAATCTACAACTTCTTTAACTGTCTCAATGTTTTTTTCAAATTCCATTTTAGATGCATCTATCATACAAGACTTAAAGCCTAAGTCTATATTCTTCTTAATAGCATCAACATCTTCAAAGTGATCTAAGTGAATAGCAATAGGAACATCATATTTAGTTGCTGCAACTTCAGCCATTGCTTTAATATAATCTGGCCCAGCATAACTTTCTATTGTGGATGGAGTTCCTGCTACAATAACAGGAGACCTCATTTCCATTGCAGTTTCAACAACCACTTGCAAAGTTTCTAGATTATGGATATTAAATGCAGGCACTGCATATCCTTCTCTTTGAGCCTTTAAAAGCATTTCCTTAGTAGATAATATCATTTACACCATCTCCTTAATACCTTATTTCATTTAAATCAACTAATCTTTTTTCTTCTGACATTTTCTTAAACCAATAAGCACTTTTCTTTGGATATCTTTGTTGAGTATTAAAATCTACATAAAATAGACCATATCTTTTATTAAATCCATTGCTCCATGAAAGTACATCCATAAGTGACCATATAAAGTATCCCTTTACATTTACCCCTTTTTCTTTAGCTTCTAGTATAGCTTTTAAATGTCTTGCTACATAATCAATACGAGGAGTATCCTCTATTTTTCCATTTATAAATTCATCTTTATATCCCATTCCATTTTCAGTTACATATATCTTTTTATAGTTAGGATAATCATTTTTAATTTTTATTAACATATCACAAAGCCCTTGAGGGTAAATTGGCCAATCCCATTCAGTTGTTTCTACTTTAGGATTATTTACACGTGCTCCTACGCCTTTAAGTGCAAAAATGCTTGTCCCTTTTTCTCCATTACCATTATGATATATATTACTTTCACCTTCGTAAGCTTGTAAGAAATGACTTGAATAATAATTCATTCCTAAAAAATCTATTTTTTCAGATGCTGATTTAATAATCTCTAAATCACCAGAATAAATCTTAAGTTCACCATGATTCTTATCCATAATTTCATTAATAACTTCCATAGTTTCTTTAGAATAATATCCCTTAAAATTAGAATCTAGCATAAATTGATTAGATAATACATAATCTAATTTTGCAGCTCTAACATCTTCTGGAGAATTAGTAATTGGATATTTACCTTCTAGAGTATGAACTATTCCTATTTCTCCATTTAGATTCATACTTTTATATAATTCAATAACTTTACTATGCGCTACCATCATATTATGCATAGATTGTATAGCTTTAGGAATATCATACTTTATGCTTGGTGGAAAATTACCAATTATATATCCATTTTGAGCTACTGCCCATGCTTCATTAAATGTTATCCATTTAGTTACCCTATCTCCAAAATTATCAAAACACACCTTAGCAAAATTAACAAAATGATCAATATTATTTCTATCTAACCAATCACCATTTTTGAATAATTGTAATGGTGTATCGAAATGATGCAAAGTAACATACGGCTCAACGTTATTAGCTATACACTCATTTATTAAATTATTGTAATACTCTATTCCTTTTTCATTAACCTCTCCTACACCTTTTGGTATAACTCTACTCCAAGAAATAGACACTCTAATTCCATTTATTCCAAATTCATTTGATAATTTTATATCCTCTTTATATTTATGATAAAAATCACTTGCTACATCTCCATTAAATTTACTTTCTGGTCTATTTAAATACTCATCCCATATACATGGTCCTCTTCCATCATCTTTTGCTCCACCTTCTGCTTGATATGCAGCTGTTGCCCCACCAAAGATAAAATCGTCTCCAAAGTTATACATATTCTTTTTTCTCCTTTTACACTCATAGTATGATATTTACTTTGTTTCTAAAATTAATTATTTATTATATCTAATGCAAATTTTAATGCTCCTAATGAATCTCTTGTTAATTTTACATATTCTACTCCAGAAGTAGTGGCTGATTTTACACCTTTTGCACTACAATCCTTCTCTAATTCCTTATACATAGATGCCATTTGAGGAGCTAAAATTATCAAATCATAGTCTGTTATAACTTCTTTATGTTGCCCATATGCCATTGCAATTGATTCTAATTTTATATTCTTCGCTTTTGCACCTTTTGAAATAGAGTTTGCTAACATACTGCTTGTTGCTCCACTAGCACAAAGCACTAATACACTTAACTCTTTATCTGATTTACTAGCTATATCTATTTCTCTTACTGCTGCAACTTCAGCTTTTACTTCTTCTTCAGCATTTTCTATAATTACATCTGCTCTTTTCTTTGCTTCTTCTTCAACTAACTGTGCATCATATACCTTAAAGAATGGATAATACATTGCAAAATCAATTACTAATAATAATGGTGCTAACACAAATGATAACCCTGCAAATCCAGTTCCTAAAATTAAACCAATTGTTCCTGGTGTTGTCCAAGGTAAAGTATAAATAAAGCTGTTCATTCCTAATACCTCAACGAAGAATTTAAATATCCATACATTAAATATAGGAGTCAATATAAATGGAACAAAGAATATAGGATTTAAAACTATAGGAGCGCCAAATAATACTGGTTCATTTACTGCACATAATACAGGTATAAATGATGTTTTCCCTAAAGCCTTAAGTTGCTTTGATTTAGCCATAAATGCAAACATTGCTGTTAACATTAAAGTTGCTCCAGTTCCCCCTAAAGTAGCAACAAAATATGATGTACCATGTGTTAAAATATTGGTAGCTTGTTCCCCAGCTTGTACAAGTTGTAAGTTTGCCTCAATATTCGCAATGTAAATTGCTGTTACAGCGGGTTCAACAATTGAAGGTCCATGAATTCCAACAAACCAAAACATAGCCATAGCTCCATAAATAATAGCTACACCCAAATATCCATCTGCTGCTGTAAATAATGGTTGAAGAACCTCTAAAATCCATGCACTAAAACACATTCCTGCAAAATTAGTAAATACTATATCAAATAGCCAGAAAAATAATACACAAATTGATAACGGAATTAAATCAGCAAAAGTTTGAGAAATATTTTTAGGCACTTCATCTGGCATTTTTATAGTGACATTATTCTTTACACAAACTTTATAGATATTAGGTACTATAAATGCAACAATAAATCCTGCCAATAGACCCTTTGTTCCCATATAAGTGGTTGATAAACCACCTTCAATAGTTTCTACACTTACTAATAAGAAAGAAATTATTGCTACAATCATTACTGATACAATATTTATTTGCCTTGTTTTAGGTAATTTATTATTAAAGTTTTCTGCTAAACTCTTAGCTATTGTTGCTACCATAAGTATAGATAATATTCCCATTGAATAGTTATAAGCTTTCCATAATGCAGTATCTACATCAGCCGGCCAATAATACCCAAAAATATTTGGTACACATGCTACTAAAATGAAAAGACTTGAAAATAAAACTACTGGAATACAACTTACAAAACCATCTCTTATAGCTCTTAAATAAGGATTTCTTGAAACCTTTTCAAAAAAAGGCTTCATTTTTTCAATTAGACCTATTAATTTGTTCATCTATATCTCCCCTTACCAATTTTTCAATACCCAATTACACTTTTTATACTATCCTATTTTTTTTGCCAAATTTACAAAGTTTTTAACTATATCTCTTAATAACATTACTGTCATTAAATGATCCTGTGCATGTACCATTAAAAAGCTAACATCTACTTTATTTCCTGCCGCTTCCATTTGTATCATATTAGTTTGTACTTTATGAGCTTCATTTATTAACTCTGATGCTTCTTCTATTAATTTTTCTGCTTCTCCAAAATTGCCTTCATTTGCATAATTTAACGCTTCTACATATTTAGATCTTGCATCTCCTGCATAAGCTACTATTTCAACTGTTATTAATTCTAATTCTTCTGGTGTCATAATTTAACCCTCCATTATTTTTATTCTTATTTTTATTTTTTAATCGTGATATTCTCCTCTATCCCACTTTTCTAAAAATTCATCAAAGAATTTTTCATTACCAAATTGCCCTTCTTTTGCTACCGCAATTGAATCAATCTTTTCAATTATTTTATTATCTGCTTCAGTTGGCTCAAATTTAGTTTCTAAAAATGCATCAATTATATTCTCCATTAGTCCTACTCCAGTAATTCTTCCTCCAAACCCCAATATATTGGCATTTAAATGTTTCCTTGCATATACTGCTGAGGATATATCCCTTACTAATGTTGGTCTAGTACCTACAACTTTAGCTGTAGATGCTGTAATTCCAACACCAGTTCCACAAAGGACTACACCTAAATCAGCTTGTCCACCAACAACTTTCTCAGCTGCTTTTTTACCATATATAGCATAGTGAGTTCTTTCATTATTATAAGTACCACAATCTATAACTTCATGACCCTTTTCCTTTAAATATTCTACTACATGATTTTTTCTATCTGTAACAATATGATCACACGCAACTGCTATTCTCATCTTTAATCCTCCTATAACATTTTATTCAACATATCTACTCTTATTTGATGTCTACCACCATCATATTCTGATTCTAAATACGAATCGACTATTCTTTCAGCTAATTTTTCTCCAATTATTCCTGATCCTAAAGCTATTACAGATGTATTATTATGACCTATTGTCATATGTGCTGAATGCTCATCAGATACCTCTGCACATATTATTCCTTTATGCTTATTAGCAGCCATAAATGATCCTGCGCCAAATTCATCTATTAGTATTCCCCTATCTCCTTCATTACTAAGTATTCCTTTACAAACTACATGAGCTGAATCGACTAAATCCATTCCATCTTCTGTTTTATCAATCACTTGATATCCTTTACAGATAAGATATGATTTTAGGTGATTCTTTAAAGATTCACCCATTTTATCTGACCCTATTAATATTTTCATTTTTATTCCCCCTTTATACTACAAATTATTTTACAATAATTAGAATACTTATCTTTTAATTCTTTATCTAAACATTCATTAGTAACCAATGCAGTAATGTCCTCTAACTTATATAATGTATAGAAGTCTTCTTTTTCAATTTTGCTACAATCACACATTAAATACCTTTCCATTGAATTATTAATTATAATTCTTTGGCTTTCACCTTCTTCTTCATTAGATGTCATTATATTATTATCTGAAATACCATTAGCACCAATAAACGCCATTTTAACTCTTATTTTACTTAAAGTTTCATTAGCAAAGGCTCCAACAAATGTACTTGTTTTCTTTCTTAATCTACCGCCAACTAATATGACATCAAATTTATCATCATCTTTGAACTTTTCAAAAATATTAAGGCAATTAGTTATAATTTTTACATTTCGAGCTTCAATATAATCATACATATACTCAGTTGTTGTTCCTGGCCCTATATATATATTATCATTATCGCTTATTAAACTTGCTGCAATCTTGGCCACTTCTATTTTGTGTTGAGTATTTATACTCCTCTTTTCATTTGGTGAAAGCTCCTCGAATCTTATATATTCCTTAAGCCTTGCACCACCATGAATTCTTATTAATAATCCCTTATCTTCTAAAAATCTTAAATCCCTTCTTATTGTCATTTCAGTTGCTGCAAGCTCATCTGTTAAATCTGCAACCTTAATAATTCCACTCTTATTTAGTTTTTCTAAAATGAACTGATGTCTTTCTTCTTTAAGCATATTTTTTCACCTCCGATGCTTGCTTTTGTTTGTATTTGTTTGTTTTTTATCTTTTTTGTTTATATTTTTATTATATACTTATTTCCTTTTTTTTCAATAAATTTATTTGCTCATATTTTACTTAATTTAGGTATTCATTTAAATTATATCAGTTTTACTCTTTATTACTACCAATTACTATATTTTCCTATTACTTTCTTTTTAATACATTAATTTCTTATTTATATTTGTTTTAAATTAATATTTTTTCTTTGATTATGTTTACATTTAATATTTTTACTTATAAAATATATTTAAAGACGTCTTTTATTCTTTTTAACAAAATAGGATTTGCTATATTAATTTCTAAATTACTTAATAAATATATTTAGCTTATACACAAAAACAAACATTTTCAAACACATCTTATAAAGTTCTACCCTATTTTGAAAATTCAATTTATTTTTCAGGAGGTAAAGCTTATGTTTAAAAATTTTCTCAAGATTATTTTACTGGTGATTACTTCATTATTCTTGTTGACTTCTTTTAATAACTCTACTAAAAGTATTTCTGCATCTGCTTATTCTACTATTTCTAAGGGTGCTGATATTGGATGGATAAGTCAGCTTCAAGATAATGGAATATCATGGGTAAATGAATCTGGAATTACTGAAAATCCATTAAAAATACTTAAAGACCAAGGGATTGATTCTGTTAGATTAAGGGTTTTTGTTAATCCTCCTACAAGTGCTCAATGGACTAAAAACGATGGTACTACTTGTTTATTAGGCTATGCTGATAAAGATAGTGTAGTCGAAATGGCTAAACAAGCTTCTGATTTAGGGCTAAAAATAATGATTGACTTCCATTATAGCGATCATTTTGCTGATCCTGCTTATCAGGACATCCCTGAGGAATGGTCCAATAATTCATTAGAACAACTCAAGGAAGATGTATATAATCATACTTACGAGGTTATGACTTCCCTTGCTAATGCTGGTATTTATCCTGAATGGGTACAAGTTGGTAATGAAAATAATTCAGGAATGCTTTGGCCCTACGGCTATATCTGGAATGGAAGTAGCACTCCTGATGTTACTAACTGGGTATCATTCATAAATAAAGGTTATGAAGCTGTAAAAAAAGTTAGTCCATCATCAAAGGTTATTATTCATTTAGCAGAAGGTCATGAAAATGAATTATTTAGAACCATTTTTGATTCCTTAACTACTGCAGAAGCTAACTATGATGTTATTGGTATGTCTTATTATCCTTATTGGGCCGATATGGATTATAAAGATAGTATTGATGAATTATCTTATAACTTAAACGATATGGCTTCTCGTTATAATAAGGAAGTTATGGTTTGTGAGGTTGGTGGTTTAGATAGTGATGAAACTGAAAGTTATAACCTAATTAAAGCTGTTATTAATGCTGTTATGGAAGTTCCTAACAATAAAGGTTTAGGCGTCTTTTATTGGGAGCCTGCAGTTACCTCCTCTGTTCTTCCAGATGAATATCCTTTAGGTGCTTGCAAAGAAGTTTCTACTAATACTCTTAAATTTACAACGGCATTAGATGCCTTTAAGACTATTAATAGTTCTTTTCCTAATACTGATACCAATTATAAAATAATAAATAGATTAAGTGGAAAAGCCTTAAATGTTTCTGGAGGCTCTTCTGATAATGGAAGCACAATAGAACAATACACTTATTACGGTTGGGATAGTCAAAAATGGAGGCTAATTTCTACAGGAGATGGCTATTATAAAATTCAAAATGTCGGAAGCGGAAAAGTTTTAGATATATCATCTTCTTCATTGTATGATGGTGCATCCTGTGTTCAATGGCAAGATAATAATGGATATAACCAACAATGGAAATTTAATAGTACATGGGATTCTTATTATACACTGGAAAATAGAAATAGTAGTAAAATACTAGGATTGCAATATGATTCTCGAGAAGAATTAATTCCAACAATTCAAACTACTAATACCGAAGCTTGGTCTCATATGTGGATATTAGTAGAGGTAGATTAAATTTATGTAATATAAATAAATCAAAAATCATATGTGTTTTTAATAATTTCACATATGATTTTTTTGTTTTACTTTTGGCAATTAAATATATTCCTAATTGGAATATATCCATTTTACAAATTGAATTGCTTACTTTCCCATAATAATCTTAAAATTATATAAAAGAATATTATTGAAAGGAACCATAAAATGAATTACGATTTAAAATTTGATGATAAAAAATATACTATAGAAACAATAACTTTAGATGAGAAAAAACTAAAATATCGTGCATTTGAAAACATAATATATGTTAAGAATCCAATAGACCCTAACTTTCAAAAACTAAGTATATTTGTACCTGAAACTTATTATGAAGGAAATTCAATAGGAAACTATAATTTAAACACTGCACCAATCTTCTCCCCAAATAAAGTAGCTGGCTATATGCCAGGAGCTCCTGAAAAGCCTGGTATCAACAAATTTATTAACAAGCCCAATGCTACTTTTTATGCACTTTTACACGGATATATCGTAGTTTCTCCTGGTGCTCGTGGTAGGTTATTAAAAGATAAAAATGGTAAATTTACCGGAACTGCTCCAGCATGCATTGTTGATTTAAAAGCCGCTGTACGTTACCTTCATCATAATAAAGACATTATTCCTGGTAATGTAGAGAAAATAATTTCTAATTGTACTAGTGCTGGTGGAGCCTTATCTGCACTTCTTGGTTCAACAGGAAACCATCCTGACTATGAATCATATTTAAAAGAATTGGGAGCAGCTGATGAAAGAGATGATATTTTTGCAGCATCTTGTTATTGTCCAATTACAAATCTTGAAAATGCAGATAAGGCCTACGAATGGGAGTTTTGTGGAATAAACGACTATCATAAAATGAAATTTGAAAGAATTGAAGAATCTCGAAAACCCAAATGGTCTTATGTCAATATTTTGGACACAAAAAGTCAAACTTTTTTATGCTGCACTTCTAGCTAATAATTCACATTGTTCTGGTGTCATGTAATTAATAGAAGAGTGTATCCTTTTTCTGTTATACCAACCTTCAATATATTTAAATATAGCTATATTGGCTTCTTCGAAGGTACGATATGTATTTCTATAGATTTCTTCCTTCTTTATTGAAGAGCTGATTTTAATTCCTCATTTTCTAGTTCTCTTGCAGATTTAGTTTTATCAAAAGATTTATAATATGTGCTTCTGGCTACGCCTAGAACGGTACACATAGTCTTAATATCATGTTTGCTTTTATTATTATTTATAAATTCTATCACTTCATCTAATTTCTTGTTGCAAATATGGCCATAGCTTTTTTTAATATTTCATTTTCTTCTTTAATTCTTGCCATTTCTTTTCTTAAAGCTTTTACTTCTTTTAATGTCATAACTTCATTTTCATCTATTTTAATTTCTTTTACGTCTTTTATCCAACCGTTAATTGTTGATTTTGCAATGCCATATTCGTAGACGATGCTCTGCTAAGCTCATTCCTGATTTAAATAACTCTACTATCATATCCTTATATTCTTGATCGTATCTTCTGCCCTTTCCCATAATGGACACATCCTTTCTTAACTAAATATTATTTTAACTTAGTTCGTCTTAATGTGTCCACTACTTTATACTAACACCATATCAGTATCTTTAAATCTTCTAATTCTATTCTGACTTATTGTAGATGAATCTGGAATTTTCTCTGTAATTAAATATCCTAAAAACCATCTATATGCTAAATTTACTTCTATATCTTTAACTAACTGCCTTTCGGAGCGTATGACATAAAGATATCCTATAAATAACATTTTAAATAATACTACTGTATCAACAGCTGGTCGACCATTTGTATGACAATACAAATCCCTAGTTAAATCCCTAATGAATGAAATCTATATATTTATCAATTTTCCTTAATAAATGGTCCTGTGGGACTAATTCTTCTAACATTACTACTTCTATTTCACTTTGTGCTTCTTTTCTTTCGTTTATCATTAATAAAACCTCTATGTAATAAATTTATATATTTTAAATTATATTACATATTTGGATAAAAATAAAGACTGCTGACACTTTGTCAACAGTCTGTAAACCACTTACATTGTAAGTGATTTTTTTATTAATTCTAATTTTTCTTTTCTTTTTAATTGTTTTATAGCATATTCCCTTTTCATAGCACTTATTTTGTCATCAAATTCTTCAAAATAAACTAATTCAACAGGCAATCTTGCTTTAGTATATTTGGCTCCCTTTCCATTGGAATGAGCTTTTATCCTTTTTTTTAAATCATTTGTCCATCCGGTGTATAAACTATCATCATTACATTTTAATATATATACAAAATTCATTTTTACTTTACCTATTAATAAATTTATTTTTTATAATAACATTATAAACTATATTACATATATTTAAAATTTATAATTAACCAATCAATAATTCCTCCTTTATTTTTTATGTTAATTATTAATAAAGCTCCTAATATCATTCCTAATGCACCAACTATTAATAATATACTCTTTATATTTTGAATAGTTTGCTCCATATTAAATCTTGATATTATCAATGAAAATATTCCAACAAAAAATATTATTAAAATAGCTTAAAACTTCTGATTCTGCTAACTCAGCCATACTTCCTAAATACATAACTGCAACCCTATCAGAAATATGTTTAACCATTGATAAATCATGTGCTATAAATAAATACGTTAATCCTACTTCTTTTTGTAATTTAATTAAAAGATTAGCTACTTGTGCTTGTATTGATACATCTAAAGCTGATATAGGTTCATCACAAAGAATAAATTTAGGTTCTACTGCTAATGCCCTAGCAATTCCTATTCTTTGTCTTTGCCCACCTGAGAATTCATGAACAAATCTATTAGCATGTTCTCTATTTAATCCAACTAAATCATATGCTAAAAATGCATATCCAAATCCATTATCAGGATTTAATATTCTCATAAATGAATCAACATAGTTTTGAGCTACTACCGGCTCACCCTCTGACCACTTAGTTTTTCTTAAATGGAATGTCCATGTAAGTCCATCTTCTGATGTTTCCCAACTTTCTGCTCCTGCTGGTACTAATTTATCCCCACTTCCATCATTTTCAATTCTTACTAATCCTTCTTGAACTGCAGTAAGAATAGATGAACTTTGATTATCAGTACAATCATTAGCATCTAAAGTTGCAACCTCAAAATATATAGTATTTAAAACTTGTTCATCATCTAACTTTTCATTTGATGAATTATTAGATGAAGCATTACCTGTTTTACTTATATTTCCATATCCAGCTACACTTTATAGCATAGTAGCTGATAGCAATACTGCAAGTATTTTTCTTTTCATAAAAATTTCCCCCTTTTTTATCTTAAAAAATTTATATAATTATCTATAAAGTTTATAGAAATTAACCCCAATTAAATTAAATTTAATTTATTACATTTTATTACATTTAATATATTGTTAAATATATCACATTTTTTATTAGGTCAATTATCTGTTTAATATTTTTTAACACTTTCTTCTTAAAAATTATTTTCTATTCATATATTTTAAAGTTTATATTGTTTAAAATATAAATATGTTAGTTAAGAATTAATATATCACCAAAATCCTTATTATAGAATTTCTTACAAAATAGTACATTTATTTTATAAACAAAAATTGCACTGTTTTTAATTAGTTGTGTTATAATCTTATGAGAATTAATAGAAAAGGAGCAAATAATATTATGTCATGTAAATTTTTCTTACATAAAGGAAAAAACAAAAAAGCTGAACAAGGCCGTCCTTGGATATACATAGATGAAATAAATGAATATGATGGCGATTATGAAAATGGTGATATCGTTGAAGTTTATAATCATAAAAACTACTTCATAGGTAAGGGATATATAAATGATAGAAGTAAAATAACTATCAGAATAATGACTAGAGATATAAATGAAGAAATTGATGAAGATTTCTTCAAAAGAAGATTTGCTGCAGCATGGGATTATAGAAAAACTGTAATTGATACATCTTCTTGTAGATTTATATTTGGTGAAGCTGATTTCTTACCTGGATTAACAGTAGATAAATTTGAAGATTATTATGTAATTCAAATTTCTACTTTAGGAATGGAGAAATATAGAGACCTAATAGTAAAAATCTTAGTTGAAGAATACGGTGCTAAAGGTGTTTATGAAAGAAGTGACATAAAAACTAGAGAAATTGAAGGATTAGTGCAAACTAAAGGTTTCTTAACAGAACCTTTTGATACTAATGTTGAAATTATTGAAAATGGTGTTAAATACATAGTTGATTTAGAAAATGGTCAAAAAACTGGTTTCTTCCTAGATCAAAAGGAAAATAGAGCTGCTATGCATAGAATATGTAAGGGAAAAGATGTTTTAGATTGCTTTACTCATACTGGTTCATTTGCATTAAATGCTGGAATTGCTGGTGCAAAATCAGTTCTTGGAATAGATGTTTCTCAACATGCCGTTGATTGTGCTACAAGAAATGCAAAATTAAATAACTTACAAGATACTGTTAAATTTGAATGTCATAATGCTTTTAATGTTCTTGGTGATTGGTCAAGAGAAGGAAGACAATATGATGTTGTTATTTTAGATCCACCAGCATTTACCAAATCAAGAAATACAATAAATGCAGCAATTAGAGGATACAAGGAAATTAATCTTAGAGGATTAAAAATGGTTAAGCCAGGTGGTTATTTTGCAACATGTTCATGCTCTCATTACATGAATGAAGAACAATTAAAGAAAACAGTTCTTGAAGCTGCTCATGATGCAAGAAGAACCTTAAGACAAGTTGAAATTAGAACTCAAAGTTCAGATCATCCAATTCTTTGGAATTCAGATGAATCATACTATTTAAAGTTCTTTATATTCCAAGTTGTATAAATTAATTAAAAGTGACGATTTTTATAATTGTCACTTTTAATTATATAAATTTATATTTTTTAATAATCACAGTAAGGTATATCCTTTTCATTATAATTTAAATCATTATAAACATTCTTTAATCTTTCATTATCATTTAAATCTATTTTGTACCACTTATCGTCTATAATCATAATATCATCCTTAATTATAATATTATGATTAACTCCAATACCATTAGTTTGAATTAAAAAGTCCCAATTATTTATATCTTGTTTTTCTATTTCTTTCTTAGAAGTATAATTTATAAAATCTATTATTTGTCTTATATCATCTCTTTTATCTATAGTTTTATATTTATTAATGTTATCCATAAACTTAATAATTACCTTATTTATATTATTATAATCTATGAAGCTATCATTTATATTAATGTTGGACTCTAATTGTTCTTCTACACTTTCGTTACTTGAATATTCTCTTATACTTCCAGATTCAGCGTTATTATAACTAACCATACTTGAATTATTATCCATTTCACTACTCATTCTTATTAAATCATTAGTTGTTTCATTATTATTTTTATTGGTTACTAATACGGTTAAACTGATAAATGCAAAGCATGCTGCTGTTATCCATATATTTTTATTGAAATACCATTTTTCTTCTTTTTCTAAATTTTTTTTATCTAAGCTTTCAAGAGTTTCTTCAATTTTATCTTCAAATGATTTTGGTAAAATAAATTTTTCACTTTCCATTTCAACTTTATTGTTTAAATACTCATCAAATTTATCCATGAAACTCCTCCTTTAACATAGTAAATAATCTCTCTTTTGCCCTCGACAATCTTGATTTTACAGTCCCCTCTTTAATTCCAAGTACCTTTGCAATATCCTTATATTTTAAATCTTCAAAGTAAAATAAAATAGTTATTGTTCTTAAATCATCATCTAAGGAATTAATTGCATTATGTAATGTTAAATCCTTATATGTATCATTAACTTTAATTTTAGAAAAATGATCTTTTTCAAAAGCAATTTCTCTTTGTCTCTTTTTATATAAATTATTACTTTCATTTATAACTATTCTTATTAACCATGTTTTAAAGAAATCATCATTTTTTAAAGTTTTTATATTTTTATATGCTTTTAATATTGCTTCACTAACTGCATCTTCTATATCTTCTTCCTTAGTTAATATAGACTTAGCTATCCTATATATTGCTACTTTATTTATTCTAATTAAATTACAAAATGCTTCTTTATCACCATATTTTGCTTTTCTTACTTGCATTATCAATTCTTCTTTATCTTGTTCATATGCTGAGACCTTCAAACCATTCTCCCCTTTCTTTAATTAGACAAACCCTCATTTAAATTTGTTCCATATTATAAATTAAAAAATTGCTGTTACAAAATATTGTAACAGCTACTATAAATTATCTAAAATTTTTCCCTTGCCAAATATCATTATCTACAAGTGCTTTATCAATATCATTTAATACTTCCCACTTCTTTAAACTCCACATTGGCCCAATTAAACTTTGTCTTGGAGCGTCACCTGTTAATCTATGAACTACCATTTCTTCTGGTATCATAGCTATTCCCTTACATATTAAATCTATGTAATCTTCTTTACTTAAAAGTTGTAATTCTCCACTTTCATATTGTTCTACCATTTTAGTTCCCGTCATTAAGTGTAACAAATGAAATTTAATTCCTTGAGCTCCACTATGAGCAACATAATCTATTGTTTTTAACATATCTTCTTTTGTTTCTCCTGGAAGCCCAAAAATAGTATGTACAACAACTTCTATTCCTCTTTTTTGAAGCTCTTTTAAACTTTTATCAAATACCTCTAAATCATATCCCCTATTAAAATTTCTCCCAGTTTCATCATTGACAGTTTGTAATCCTAATTCTACCCATAAATAAATTTTCTTGTTTAACTCTTCTAAATAATCTAAAACATCTTCATCTAAACAATCTGGCCTAGTTGCTATAGATAATGCAATAACATTTTCTTGAGCTAATGCCTCTTCATATTTTCTTGTTAATTCTTCTACTGGAGCATAAGTATTAGTATAAGCCTGAAAATATGCAATATATTTTCCATCCTTCCACTTCTTTTCCATCATCTTTTTTCTATCTTCAAATTGCTCAGTTATAGATAATATTCTACTTCCTGCAAAATCTCCAGATCCCCTTGCACTACAAAATGTACAACCACCTTTAGATACCTTTCCATCTCTATTCGGACAAGTAAATCCTCCATCTAATGATATTTTATATATCTTTTCTCCAAATTTATTTCTTAGGAAATAATTTAAACTATGATATCTTTTTTCATTCCATTTTTTCATTATTTTTTCTCCTTATAACTTATATTAATCTTTATAATTAATATAACTTAAAATAGAGGTAATGCAATATAGCATTAACCTCTTTTATTTTTTTATTATAAAATACTTATTATCCAATTACAATTTAATCATTTCTTCATTAGTCAAATCTAAACTATACTTTCCTGTCATTTCATCTATAGATTGATCTGATTTAAATACATCAAAAATAACCTTATTATCAACAAAATACTCTGCTTTAATATTATATATATATTCATTAAATATATCCTTAAACTTTGTATTAATAGCCTCACCATCTTCAGCCTTATATATATTTAATCTATTTAATCCTTTTTCATTTTTATAATTTACTGCTAAATTATCATCTTCTTTAGAAAATATAAAATCATCTATTTTACAATTATTTAATAAATCTACAGATACAACCTTGCTAGTAACTGGTTTTTCTAATGCTTCTTGCAATCCTTCTGAAAGTGCTACTGATGAATTATTATTTAAATCAACTATATCACTTCCACTCTTCATTAATGTATCATCAATATATGCAATACAAATATATGAGTTTTTATCATCTATTGCTGAAATTGCAATTTTCTTTCCTGTAAAACCTAAAACAACTCTTCCAAAGCTATTATTAGGTACTTTTTCTTTATAAAGCATTATTTTATTTTCTCTTAAATATGTATCTTTAGGTATGTTATTTAAACTAATAACTAAGCTACTTTTTCCACCCTTTTCTCCAATTATTCTAATTGCATTATTTTTTATATATAATTCTCTTTGTGATTTTGATTTTATATCACTAATTATATAATTATCATCATTTCTATTTACTTTTATTATATATTCTTCTAAATCACTTTTAGGCTCTATATTTGAATCTCTAATAACATTAAATATATAATATGCAAATTGTGAATTTGCTATGGCTCTATTAAGCTGGAACCCAGTAATATTAGAAACCCCTTCTGATAAATTAATATTACTTTCTAAAATTTCACTTTCACAGTTATTAACTGCACTACTTATATCTCCATTTCTTATATTAATTAAATAATTAATTGCTAAATCCTTTCCCTTAAAAACATCAAATAAATCTAACTTTTCCTCTTTTTTTTCATTTATATTAGAACAACCTACAAATAAATTTATTATTAAAATTAATATTGTACTTAAAATTACTTTAATGTTCTTCATATTAATCTCCTTATAACTATTATACTTTTAAATTTATTTTTCCTAATAACTTATAGCTTATTCACAAATAAATAGAATAATTATACTGTAATCCTTATATATTAGATATTAGAAATGTATTGGAGGGATATTCGTGAAGAAGGATTTCACTAAGGTTTTTGAAATTGCTGCTGTTTTTATTGGTACTGTTGTTGGTGCTGGACTTGCTTCTGGAAAAGAAATAACTCAATTTTTTACTTCCTTTGGATTAAAAAGTTTTTTAGGAATACTCTTTTGTGGAGTCTTTTATATAATAATGGGTTCAATAATAGCAAAAATAAGTATTAAATATAGTTTAAATTCCTATAGTGATGTATTAAAAGTTATAAGTCCTAATTTACTTGGGAAAATCACTGGTGTTATTACAACTTTTTATCTTATTTCAAGTGCTTCAATAATATTAGCAGGAAGTGGAGCCTTGATTAATCAATTTTTTGGAATTCCAAAGATAATTGGTTCATTAATAATGATTGCAATTGCTACTACATTTTTACTAAGAGACACTGAAGGCCTTATTGAAGTAAACTCATTTATTGTTCCATCTCTTTTAGGTACTATTACTTTAATTATAATCTTATATTTTTTATTTGCTAAAGATTCTATTTCTTTTCATGTTATATCTTCATTTGAACCACCTAAAAAAGGAATTGTACTTTCTACAATCCTTTATTCGGGCTATAACATACTTTGTTGCTCTGGTGTTTTAGTTCCTTTAAGCAATGAAACTAAAAATTCAAAAAATATGGTATATGGAATTGCTATTGGAGCACTAGGTTTAACTTTATTATCAAGTATTATTAATTTATTATTGTTAGCTAATCAACCATATATATATGATTCAGAAATTCCTTTGCTTTTAGTTGCCCAAAGATTTGGAACTGTAATTCAAGCATTACTTTTAGTTATTATTTGGCTTGAAATGTTTTCTACAGAAGTTTCTGATGTATATTCTATTAGCAAAACATTAGAACAATCTTTCAATATTGAATTTAAAAAAGGTATATTTCTTGTATTAGCTATTGCTTTACCAATATCACAAATAGGTTTTTCAAATTTAATTTCAAAATTATATCCCATCTTTGGTTTTTTAAGTTTAATTTTTATAACTCAATGTATTTTATTTTATCTTAAAAATAAATCAGAACTTAATAGCTAAAATAATAATATAGCAATTATTAAATTTATTCCTTATATCAAACTTAATAATTGCTATCTTAAAAGATTTTTTTAATTATCAAAATAGTTTATTTTAGGTATTTCTCTTGAATTTAAAATATCAAATGAAATTGGTGGAATAAATACTCTTTCTTTTTCACTTGACCTTAATTCTGCTATCCTTGTTACACCAACATAAACATCTGAAATTTTATACCAAGTTGAATAATCCACTACTCCTGTTTGTGGTAAATTAAATATCCCTTGAAATACTTTTACAGCTTCTTTTGTTTTCTCTCCATAAACTCCATCAACTGCTGACTTAGGTATTAATGGATAATTTTGAGATATTCTATTTAATTGCTCTTGTATTGTTTCTACTTCATCTCCACTTGAACCCAATGTTAAATCATATCCTGGATAAGATTTTGGACTTCCCTTTACTTCCTCTGCTGTTACTAAGTCTAAATCTGAACCATAATAATTAGTTAATATTTCATATGGAGTTTTTCCATTGTCTCCAAGATATTTACTACCCCATTGTGTCATCCATCCTGGACATTGAACATTTTTACCATCACAATATTGAGTTAAAAGTGGTTGTTTTCTTCCCTGCCTTCTTATATAAGTTGCAAAAATGTCATCAACAACAACACTTATACTATCATATATATTTCTTCCATAAGTAAAAGCATGATCATATGCTGTAGAATTAGTTATATCATAATTTTTGCCTTTTCCCCTATACCATTCTGTATATATCCTATTTAATGTAAATGATATTATTGCATAAACATTAGCTCTTATAGTACTTTCTGGCCAAGTTGAATATATTTCACATGAAGCTACATTTTTAATATAATCCTTATATAAAACAGTATAATTAGGTGCTGAATTATTACTAGGACTTCCAGTGTGAACTGTTATAAATTCAGGAACTACAGGTTTTGGAAGTACAACTCCACTAGTTGGAGGTGGTAAAGGCTTATCAATTTCCTCTGGAATTTTAGATGGATAGTTTCCATTTAGTGTATTAGGACCTATATTTATTACATCTGCTCTACTATTTCTATTATTAGATTTTATTAATTGACATTGTTGAATTGCTGTTTGCCCTGGAAATATTTGAACACCATTAATAACTAAAGTTTGAAATCCTTCTTTATCTATCCTTAAATCATATAAACTATATGGTGTAGGCTGATCTGGATTTTGAGAATATTCTAATGGTGGTGAATTTAATTCAATAACTTGTGATTCTCCTGATGAATTAGTAACCAAGTTAACCTCTTTATTATCATTTATTTGCCCTGAAGTTGATACTAAAGTTATATTACTCCCCTCTACAGGTACATAAGTATCACCTACAAAACATTGTATTTTTAATCTACCTTTATCAGCCATAATAACTCCTTAATATATTAATCCATTAATTATTAATATGCTTTTTTATTATATTTAGTGATTATTATAAGTCTTTAGGTTTTCTAATAAATAAATTTTTAACCCTATATTCTTCAAAATCATCATTTATTCTAGGTGTATATGTTTCTTGTATCCAATCAAATATACGTTGTAAATCAAACATTCCATATCCCCATTGCCTATTAGGATAAATATCTCCAGGCCTTGTCTTTGCTCCACTTATAATATAAGTTTTTATTTGTGATGCATATATATCTGGATAATTTCCATCACTAACTGCCCATTGAAGAATAAGAGCGCAACATCCTGCAACAACAGCACCTGCAACTGAAGATCCAGTCATAACTGAAGTTGTTCCTCCTGGAATAGTAACTAAAGCATTACTTCCTCCAGCTACTATATCTGGCTTTATATTTCCATACCTTGTATATCCATTGCTAGATTCTGATACAACTGAATTGTTATTTTGATTATAATACCCTACTGAAATTGCTCCATTAGTAGTACTTGGCAATGTAATAGTTGTATATTCAACTGGATTTAAAAATTTAGTTTCATCATCTATAAGCTCCCTTTGAGGTATCCATGCATAATAATTACCATCTACTATATATTCCCCAGTTAATCTAAACTTCCAAATTCCTGCCTTTAAATTATATGCTCTTATAAAAATAAGTGCATCACCTGTTGATAATTCTGGTGAAGTAAAATTAACTATCATTTCAGTTTTTTCATATAAAAATTTTATTCTATTATTATTTGTATTTTTAGCCTCCATGTTATCAATTATTTCTCCTGTAGGGGATATTATTGATAACATAACTCTATTAGGTTTGTTTATCCATATTATTATTGGTAAATTTTTTTGCTTTTCACCAACCCTTATCTCTATATCTTTTATATCCCCAACTTTTTCAATTATTCCCTCTGTATGTGTATCTGTATTTCCTTGATTTCCAACTGGCACTACAGCGACAGTTGCTGCTTCAGTTGAATAGTTATTAATAATACTTTCATTAATTCCATTTCCAGTATGAGAGCCCATATTACTTCCAAGTGGTATAAATATAACTAATGGCTTATTTAATTCTCTTGCAACGGAAACTACATACCTTATTCCTAATAATACACTCCACGGACTATATGATGGCACATCTGTTTTATCGATAAGTGCTGCATCAAGTTCTACTTTTGTTGCTCTAGATAGCTTAACAATAACAAACTTACAGTCTGGAGCAGCTCCTTTTAAATCTGGATTTATACCCCTTCCACCAATAATTCCACTTACCTTAGTGCCATGTCCAATTTCATCCTTAGATGGAACTATACTATATGGATCCCCACCTGAAGTTTGTAAACTTATTGCTTGGTTTATTTGCTCTTCTGTATATTCATTACCATATTTTAATCCATATATATTTGTATCTCCTTGAATAGTTTGATCCCATAACCGTACTATTCTTGTTGTATCATCTTCCATTTGAAATTCTTTGTTAAGATAATCTATTCCCGTATCAATTACGCCTACTAATACACCTCTTCCATTAAGCTTTAAATATGGATTAGTATTAAATACAGGTGCTCCACTTGCTTCTACTGGTGAAATATCATTTAATGTCAATATAGTAGAAACTTCAATATTAACTATTCTAATTACCAATTTTTTTATTTCATCAACCTTATTAGCTGGTGTAATTATTACTGCAAAATTTGATGATATCATTAAACCCTCAACTTCTTGTATCTTTAATAAATTTTTTAATACTTCTTCATTTGCAATTTCAACTAAAAGAAAAATTCTATCATTACTCTTTGAATTATAGTCTACATTTATTTCATCTACTCTTTTAAGGTAATCATTTATAATTATATTTTTAATATCATTATTTCTAAAACCTAATCCTAATGTTTGAGATACTAAGTTAATGCTTTCTCTTAAACAAAGTTGACCATATCCCCAAGCTGCATCTGGATACTTTATATCTTGTCTATCTCTTTTTGAACCTAAAATTAAAAAATATTTTAATCTTTCTCCATATAAATAAGGATCATTCCCATTAACTATTCCCCACTGCATCATAAGTGCAGAAGCCCCAGTAACTTGTGGAGTTGCCATAGAAGTTCCTGTTTTTTTATCAAATCCCCTATTAGGTATAGCAGAATAAATTCCTTCTCCTGGTGCAACTATATCTGGTTTTATATATTGCCCATTTACTCTTTTACCTCTCCCACTAAATGGTGACATAGTATCAACTAAATAGTTATAACTTCCAACTGATATTATATTCTTAACTGTAGCAGGAATTCCCAATGTATTATAAACAACAGGCTCTAAAAACTTAGTATTCACATTTAACCCTTCTGAAATAGGCAACCACATATCAAAACTTCCTTCATACTCATTTAATTTTCTTAATGTTATTTTCCATTGCCCTGATGATACAAACTCATTAATACCTGTTAACACAATTCCAATTTCTCCACTTACATCAAATGGCTTAGGACCTGTTAAATATATTGAATATCTAGAATTTCCTATAGTTCCTTCATTGATTCCCTCTTTTAATATTATTTCTCCAGTACCAATTCCATATGGAGAAAGTAATTCCATACTTAACTCCGGTAATATTGACTTATACAAATTTATTACAACTATAGATTCATCTGATGAAATATTAAAGTATACATCATTTATTTCTTCTAAGGTTCTTCCTACATGATGTGCAGCTTCACCTTCATTTCCTGCTGCTATAACTATTGTTACTCTTTCAATAGCAGAAACTGTTGATATATATTGTTCAAGTAAACTACTACCATTATGGGCTCCATCATTAGTACTTAAACTCATATTTATAGCTAATGGCATATTTAATTCCTTACCTTTATCAATAAGAAATTTTATCCCCTTCATTATTTGAGTACTTAATGCAAATCTACTTCTTGAAACCTTAACCATAGCTATTGAACTTTCAGGTGCTACACCATAATATTGCTTATCTATTTCTCCACCTGCACAAGCTATTCCAACAACATGGGTGCCATGTCCAGTAACATCAGTTGAATTAACCATTGAATATGGATCTGTTAATTTAAGTGCTTCATTTATTTGAGTTTTGTTATATACTTTGCCCCCATTATTTAAATCATATATATATTCTATTCTAGTAGTTCCATCAGAATTTCTAAATGCAGGATGAGTATAATCTATTCCCGTATCAATAAATCCAACTAAAACCCCTTTTCCATTAAATTCACTTGAATTTAATTGAGTAATACAGGAAGCCCTATTACTTTCATAATCATCTGCATATAAGCTTTTAGGTAACTCTATATATTGAATTTCTGGACTATTTGCTAAAGCAACAAGATTTTCTATTGAAATTTCTACTATTCCATATCCATATCCTAAATCAACATACTTTCCATTTAAGTTTTCCACTATTTTAGAAACTTCACTTGTAGAAGCTCCTGAAATTATACTTACTTCAATTTCAGAATCATTATTAGTTGCTAAAAAGCTATGTGATATATTGAGCTTTGATAATATTGATGTTGGTATATTCTTTAATATACCTAAATTATTTTTATTATTTTCTATGTTTCCCACCTCGTAATAATTTCTCTTACAAATATATGTTTAAATTAAAATATCTGAACTATTACATTTAAAAATAATTTAAATAACAAATTTTAAGCTATTAAATCCAGTTTTTTAAATTAAATTTTGTATTAACATCAAAGTTATCCACAGTTTTTATCAAGTTATCCACATTATCCACATAATTATGTATATTAATTTTTTATTTTATTGTTTATATGATAAAAAAGGTGCCTCCTGGCACCTTTTTATAACTTTATTTCAATTCTTTCTAGCTTTGCAATTACTGAAATTTCTCTACTTTCAACAGTTTCAGTCATTAGAGCTCCCCCGTTACTTACTAAAAGTAAGTTAGAATTTCCAAGACTCTTTATTTGTCTTATTTTTCTTTTTCCTTTATACTCTACTAAGAATATTCCATTATTACTAACTTCATTAACTAAATGAGCAAATGCTAAATCACCTTCCATAATTCTAAATCCAGACATTTCATTATCTTGAATATTTAAATATAATACTTTATCTTGTGGATAACCCTCTACTTTATTTGAATGGATTGGTATTTCTATTTTTCCTAAAATATTTTTTAAATTATAATCATAAATAGGAACATTTTTTAATACTGTAGAAAAAGCATTATCCCAAACTTCATTTGTTTCTATTTTAGTAGGCTTCTTATTACTTTCTGCATAACTTTTTCTTTCTTCCATTAAAATTTCATCTGTTACAACCATGCTTACATCATTTAAATCTGCATTTAATATTTTTGCTGCTTTTTCTATAAATGATTCTTGTACAATTTTTCTTCCAATTTCTACTTCATTTATAAATTTTTCTGCTACACCTAATTTTTTACCAAGTGCTTTTTGTGTCATACCAGCTTTTAATCTTGCTTCTTTTATTTTTTCTCCAACTCTACTCATTTTTTATTTCCTTTCTAGCCTTTGAATACCACTCATTTTCATTCTTTAAATGCTTAATTAAGTAATTTACCTTCCAATTAATAAATTCCTCTGTCACTACTTCCAATACTGCATCTTTAATACCTCTTTTAGTATCATTTATTGCATTTTTCACTTCTATTTGTGTTAAATTATTATAAAGTATAACTTTCCCCTTAAATGGATTATTATTATAAATATTTAATTTTAATCCTAATAATATATCTCCTAAAGTCATTTCACACATTTCTGTAGTTATTTCAATTATCTTATAATTAAGCTTTTTTATGAATTCTAAGTCTATATTAGTTAATCCATACACTAATATACACTTATTATTCTCAAGCATCTTAATTCACCCCTTTATACTTATAAAACTTTAATGAAACTCGGCCTTCCTTTTAATTAGATGAATAAGTTCATCTTGCCAAATTAAAATTTGGAGATTCATTTAATTTAAGGCTGCATCAAAATATGATACAGCCTAATAAATTAAATTTAAATTCAATATTAATCTTCTATTATTTCAGGTTCCCCAAAATTTTCACCAAAAGTATCTACAGTTACTTTTTTCATAACTTGATCTTCATATGGCTTATCACTATAATCTCTCTTAGTGCTTACTATTTTTTTAGCAACATCTAATCCTTCTATTAATTTTCCAAATGAAGCATATTGCCCATCTAAATGTGGAGCATCTTCTACCATTATAAAGAATTGACTTCCTGCTGAATCTGGATGCATTGCTCTTGCCATTGATAAAACACCTTTTGTGTGCTTTAAGTTATTTGCAAATCCATTTCTTGAAAATTCACCTTTAATGCTATATCCTGGACCTCCAATTCCCATTCCTTCTGGACATCCACCTTGAATCATAAATCCTGGTATTACTCTATGGAATATTAATCCATCATAAAAGCCTCTATTTATTAAATCAATAAAATTCTTTACTGTATTAGGTGCTATTTCTGGATATAATTCAGCTTTCATTATATCTCCATTTTCCATTTCTATAGTTACTATAGGATTCTTCATATAATTACCTCACTTTCATTTTTTGGTATAATTTATTATTATCATATTTTCATATACTAATTCAATCTTTTAAAGAAAATTTCTTTATTTTTATATTTTTTCTATAAAATAAGGGGCTGTCGCACTAAAACTTTTATACACAATATATTGTTTTAAAAAATAAAAATTAATACAATATATTTATAGTATTTATTCTTAATGCGACATCCTCTATTTCTTTTCTATTAATTTTAAACTTAAATCTATAATCTTTTGGTCTTCTAAGGAATTATAAATTGAAATTATCCCTTTTTCTTTCCTATCCGATAATAAATTTTTTTCTTTTAATCTTCTTTTAATTTCTCTAACTGTTCCTTCTCCTCCATCTATAATTGCAATTTCGTGCCCTACAACCTTTTTTATTGAATCTCTTACAAATGGATAATGTGTACATCCTAATACTATAGAATCTATTTCCTCTCTTTTATATATACATAGTTTTTCTATTAAATATTCTTCTAATTCATCACCACTTAAAATACCTTTTTCTATAAATTCCATAAGTCCTGCACATGGAATAGGTATAATTTCTGCCTTGTCCTTATATTTATTAAGTAACAAATTAAACTTTTCTTGTTTAATTGTCATTGGTGTTGCCATAATTAATACCTTTCCACCATTATTCATTTCAACAGCTGGTTTTATCGCTGGCTCTATTCCTACTAATGGTAAATCAGGATATGTCTTTCTTAACTCACTAACAGCAGCACTAGTTGCTGTATTGCAAGCTACTACTAATCCTTTAATTCCTTTATCAAGTAAAAATTCGACTACTTTAAATGTTAAGTCTCTTATTTCCTTTGTTGGCTTTGTTCCATATGGAGCATTTTTTGAATCTCCAAAATATATATAGTTTTCATTTGGCATTATTTTAATAGCTTCTCTCATTACACTTAAGCCACCAACACCAGAATCTAAAAACCCTATGGGCATATCTTTTTTGTCCAAATCATCTCACTCCAATTTATATATTACTTAATCTTATTTTATACCTTAATGTAATTTAGCTACTTTTAATCTAGCCTTATTTCTATTGTTACTTCCCTTTTGTTTTCTTGACAAATCCTTTTGTAGTTTAATTAATCTTTTTTCTGACTTTCTTAGATATTTTGGATTTGCTACCCTGTACCCATCACTACATATTGCAAACTCTTTAAGTCCAACACCTACACCTATTTTCTTATCAACTTTATTTTATAAGCTTTTTCTAAGTTTTGTTGAGCATTAACTAATACTAACGAGTCAACTTCTTTTAGCCATTCAAATTCTTTTTTATATTGTGCAGGTGTATTTTTAACATTTCGCCAGTTTCTTTATAATACTCAATTTTATCAGCTAACATTTTATTATATATAAATCTAGTACACCCAAATATTTTAACTAAATATTCTCTTTGTTCTAAATTAGGATATAATTTATATTTATAAAACTTTAAGCATTATTTTACCCCTTGACTCTAAATGTATTTTCTCACCACTTCAATAGGTGCTCCACCAGTAGTTAATTACTATTGATTACAACATACTACTCTTGTTAACTGTCGTCAAGTGCTATCCATCTCCCATTTATAGAAGACGGGAGAATTTCGCACATTAAGGTTAAATAATTAACTAATTTTAATCAACATTTTTTGACTTTTTTAAAGGTTTTTTATTTATTTTGTAGAATATTTAAATATATAAAACTAATATCTTTATGTAAGGAGAATTAACTTTATGAATTTCATATTTGAAAATTTTAAAAATATACTCATTATTATTTTACTTGTTGTTACAACCTTTATATTTACATTTGATTTTGTTCAAACAAAAGCATTTGAAAATAATCCAGTCTCTTTAAAAGAAAAAGGTAGTATATTAGCTCAAGAAATAGAAGCATATATTCCTAATGAAAAAAATATAATTGATGAAACATCAAAAGATAATTTATATGATTATAATTATGATAATAAAGCTGATAATAATTATGACTATAATGATTATAATAAAAATAATACTTCCGAAAATATAACACAATCAAAATCTGATAATACTATTGAATCTAATTCTAATAATAGTTCAAGTTCCAAAAACGAATCTAATTCTAATAATGATTCTATATCTAATAGTAGCTCTAAACCCAATACTGACTTTAAACCAAATACTAATGGAACTAATACTAATCCTGATACTGGATCTAATAATAATTCTAGACCAAATACTGGATCAGATTCTAACACTACCCTTAATCCTGATACTGGATCAGATTCTAATACTACCCTTAATCCTGATACTGGATCAGATTCTAATGATGATCCTGATTTTGATAACGGCTCTGATTCTGGCAATGATAGTGATAGTAATAATGAATATGAAGATGATTCAGAATCTCAATTTACAGAATAATATCTAAGCAAAAATATTCAAAAAAGACAGGAAACTTACTCATTCCTGTCATTTTTATTATTCACCTAAATTAAATACCTCTAAGTCTCTCTTATCAATTTCAGATACCTTAACATAGGCAATTGCTCTTAATGTATCTAAAGCTGTTATAACTCCTGTATTTCTTTCTATTGCAACTCTTCTAATTAAAAAGCCATCTCTCTTAGAATCATTTCCCTTTGTTGGAGTATTTACAACTAAGTCAATTTCTTTATTTTTAACAACATCTAATATATTAGGATGTGCTTCATTAATTCTTCTAACTTCTTCACATTCAATTCCTACTCCTTGTAAAAGCTTACAAGTACCTTCAGTTGCCATAAACTTATATCCAATCTTAGCTAAATCCTTTGCTATTGGTAAAAATTCTGCTTTATCATGTTTGTTAATTGTTGCCAATATTTTTCCTTTCTTCATTGCTGGATACATTCCTCCACCAATAAATCCTTTATATAAAGCTTCCTTAACATCTCTTCCTACACCTAAAACTTCTCCAGTAGATTTCATTTCAGGCCCTAAAGATACCTCAACCTTTGGTAACTTTTGCGTTGAAAATACTGGAACTTTAACAGATACTAATTTTGGCTCTGGATAAACATCTACTCCATATCCTAAATCAATTAACTTTTCTCCAAGCATAACCTTAGTAGCTAAATCCACTATTGGAACTCCACTTACCTTGCTTATATATGGAACTGTTCTTGATGCCCTTGGGTTAACTTCAATTACATAAAGATTACCCTCAAATTCTATAAATTGAATATTTATCATACCTTTTATTCCTATAGCTAATGCTAATTTCTTAGTATAATCTAAAACTTTTCCTTTTATTTCATCACTAATATTTTGACTTGGATACATTGTTACTGAATCTCCAGAATGAACTCCCGCTCTTTCTAAATGCTCCATTATACCTGGTATTAAAATATTTTCTCCATCAGATATTGCATCTACTTCTATTTCTCTTCCCATTAAATATTTATCTATAAGTATTGGATTTTTCTTATCTTTTTTAAATGCATTACTTAAGTAATAAATTAACTCTTCTTCATCATGAGTTATTTCCATGCCTTGTCCTCCCAAAACATATGAAGGTCTAACAAGAACTGGATAACCCAATCTATTTGCTTCCTCTATACCCTCTTCTAAAGTCCAAACACCTTTGCCCTTAGGCCTTGCTATATTAAACTTTTCAAGTAACTCTTCAAACTTTTCTCTATCTTCAGCCATATCAATTTGATCTGCTGTAGTTCCTAAAGTTTTAATTCCCTTTTCTTTTAAGAAACTTGCAAGCTTAATTGCTGTTTGACCACCAAATTGTAATATAACTCCATATGGATTTTCTTTTTCAATTATATTTAATACATCTTCTTCAGTTAATGGTTCAAAATAAAGCTTATCTGAAATATTAAAATCAGTACTTACTGTTTCTGGATTATTATTAACTATTATAGTTTCAATTCCCATCTTCTTTAGTGCCATTACACAATGAACAGAGGCATAATCAAATTCTATACCTTGCCCTATCCTTATTGGTCCTGAACCTATAACTATAACCTTTTTCTTATCTGATACTTCAACTTCATCATATTGTTCATAAGTTGAGTAATAATATGGTGATAATGCTTCAAATTCTCCTCCACAAGTATCAACCATCTTATACGCAGGTTTTATATTCCAAATATTTCTTAATCTATAAATATCATCAGGACTAACTTTTAACATATCAGCTATAGCTTTATCTGAAAATCCTTTTCTCTTAAGACTTAATAACCACTCTTTATCTAAATCATCTATTTTGCTTAATTTTAATCTAGTTTCTTCATGTACTATCCATTTAAATTTTTCTAAAAAGAATATATCTATTCCAGTGATTTTAGCTATACTTTCAATTCTATAATCTCTTCTTATCATTTCTGTAAGGGCAAATAATCTTTCATCATCCGGTTTCATTACAGTTTCCTTTAATTGTTGCATGCTCATTTCTTTAAATTTTGGATGATCTAAAGAATATTTTCCTATTTCTAAACTTCTTATTCCTTTTAATAATGCAGATTCTAAATTAGCACCTATAGCCATTACTTCACCTGTTGCCATCATTTTTGTTCCTAATTCTCTATCTGCAGTAAAGAATTTATCAAATGGCCACTTTGGAATTTTAACTACTACATAATCTAATGTTGGCTCAAAACATGCATATGTTTTTTGAGTTACTGCATTTTTAATTTCATCTAATCCATACCCTAAGGCTATCTTAGCAGCAAGTTTTGCTATTGGATACCCTGTAGCCTTTGATGCTAAAGCTGAAGATCTTGAAACCCTAGGATTAATTTCAATAACTGCATATTCAAATGAATTCGGATTTAATGCAAATTGTACATTACATCCACCTTCAATTCCAACTGCATTTATAATATTAATTGATGCAGTTCTTAACATTTGATATTCCTTATCTGATAAGGTTTGTGATGGTGCTACAACTATACTATCTCCTGTATGAATGCCAACTGGATCTATATTTTCCATATTACACACAGTTATACAGTTTCCATAATAATCCCTCATTACTTCATACTCTATTTCTTTCCAACCCTTAACTGACTTTTCTAATAAAACTTGCCCTATTGTACTTAATTGCAATCCAGATGCAAGAATAGTTCTTAACTCTTCTTCATTTTCAGCTATTCCTCCACCAGTTCCTCCTAATGTGTAAGCTGGTCTTACGATAACTGGATAACCAATTTTATTTGCAAATTTCATACCAGATTCCATATCTGTTACTATTTCTGATGTAATAACTGGCTCATTTATTCTATGCATCATATCTCTAAATAACTCTCTATCTTCACCTTCTTTGATAGATGTTATTGATGTTCCTATAACCTTAACATTATATTTTTCTAATATTCCTGCATCATGCAAATCAACTGCTAAATTAAGTCCTGTTTGCCCTCCCATACCTGCAAGTAAACTATCTGGTCTTTCCTTAGCTATTACCTTTTCAACAAATTCTAAAGTTAATGGCTCTATATAAATTTTATCTGCTACTTCTCTATCTGTCATAATAGTAGCTGGATTAGAATTAACTAATACAACTTCTATTCCTTCTTCCTTTAAAGCCTGACATGCTTGTGTCCCTGAATAATCAAATTCCGCAGCTTGTCCTATAACAATTGGTCCTGATCCTATAACTAAAACTTTTTTAATATCTTTATTTAATGGCATTTTTTTTAACCCTCCTATAGTGCATATTCCATAAATCTGTCAAATATATATTCACTATCCTTTGGACCTGCTGCAGCCTCAGGATGGAATTGAACTGAGTATATTGGTAAAGTTGTATGCTTCATACCTTCTATTGTTCCATCATTTATATTTACATGTGTTGCTACAACTCCTTTTGGTAATTGATCAACTACATATCCATGATTTTGAGAAGTAATATGAACCATATTTCTTTCTAAATCCTTAACTGGATGATTACATCCTCTATGTCCAAACTTTAATTTAGTTGTAGTTCCACCTAAAGTTAATGCTAATAATTGATGTCCTAAACAAATTCCAACTATAGGCTTAACTCCAACAATTTTTTTAATATTTTCTATTACAAAACCTAAATCTTCTGGATCTCCAGGACCATTTGATAAAAATACTAAATCAGGATTTACTGATAATATTTCTTCTGCTGTAGCATTCATTGGAAAAATTGTTATTTTACAATTTCTCTTTTTAAAATTTCTTATTATATTACTCTTTATTCCAAAATCCATTATTGCAACATGCTTTCCAGTTCCCTCAATAATATATGGTTCTTTTGCAGTTACCATTTTTACTGCATCCTTATTTGAAAAAGCAGTTATTTTTTCTTTAACTTCTTCTAATGTTTCATATTCTAATGAAATAATCCCCCTCATTGTACCGTTATTCCTTAAAACCTTTGTTAAAGCTCTTGTATCTATACCTTCTAATCCAATTATTTTATTTTGTTTTAAATAATCTTCTAATCCAAATTCACATCTAAAATTATTTGGAAAACTACATTTTTCCCTTACTATAAATCCCCTTACCTTTGGTGAATTAGATTCATTATCTTCTAAATTAATTCCGTAGTTTCCAATTAACGGATATGTCATAGTAACAATTTGTCCATAATATGATGGATCTGTTAATACCTCTTGATATCCTGTCATTCCTGTTGTAAATACAACTTCTCCTACACTATCTTTTAAGTATCCAAATGCATTACCTTCAAAAATCATTCCATTTTCTAATATAAGCCTTGCTTTCATTCCTAGCCCTCCTAAAATTTATCCATCTAACAGCTAAAAATACACTTTCTAAAAGCCCTTTAATCTTAAATATATCTCAATAAACTCTTTAATTTTTTTATAAATTTAAAAGAAAAGGATAGTAAGGAGACATTTAACTATGTAATCTCTCCATACTATCCTTAATATATTTAAAATTTACTTTAGAAAATTCAATTGATAAATAGATGTAACTATTGCTATTTACGTATAACATACCTACATACTCCTTTCTGGCCTCTCTGGACCAATTTAAAGTGTACTTTTTAACTAATTAATTCTATATCTTGTATATTATTGTATATTTAGCACGAATTATTGTCAATATTAAATTATTTATATTCGTTATATTTAAAAAGTTAATTGCGTACTTATATTATAATTATTTCCTGTTAATTTTTTATAATTAAACTTCTTTCAAAATATTTATTCAATAAAAACGTATTTTTATAAATATATAAATTAACTTTTCATTTTCTATTTTAATTTATACTATCCTTTTCTCAATATTATTCCATTTATTTTTATAATAAATTTTCCAAATCTAACCTATTTTTTATTTGTTAATAATATTATTTTTCTTGAAATACAACGCGGTAAGAACTTATTACCCAAAACTAATAATTTATTTTTTATGCCAGGGATTATAATAAGTTTGCCTTTATTAAATTCCTTATAAGCAATATTAGCAACATCTTTTGCATCCATTAAATATTTCTTAGCTGCTTCACTTTTTTTAATTCCAGCCTTCCCTTGAAAACCTGTTTTAACTGGTCCTGGACAAAGGCATGAAATTTTAACTCCAGTATTTTTACACTCTTCATATATAGCCTCTGTTAAATTAAGAACATATGCCTTTGATGCATAATAACTAGCCATTCTAGGACCTGAACAAAAAGCTGCTGTAGATGCAACATTTAAAATTCCACCATTTTTCTCTTTTATAATTTGTTGTAAAAAATATTTTGTTAATTTAGTTAAAGATTTTATATTTATATCAATTAATTCTTCTTCTTTCTCCCATAATATATCTTTAAAATCTCCAAATGTCCCAACACCAGCATTATTAATTAAAGTATTTATTTCTATCTTATTTATTTTTATATAATTAAATAATTTTTCAATATCTTCATTTTTAGATAAATCTAAACTTAATATTTTTACATCAATATTATTACTCATTAATTCTACTTTAACTTCTTGTAATTTATCTATATTTCTTGCAATTAAAATTAAATTGTGTTTATCTTTAGCAAATAATCTTGCAAGTTCATATCCTATTCCTGATGACGCACCTGTTATTAATGTATATTTATGCTTCCCCATAACTTATTTTATTAATCCTTTCATACTAAAACTTACGTATATTTTATAATAATATTTTTTATTTTATAAACTTTTATAATTATATTTAAAATTTTATCTTATATAATAATTATTTTAATATTATATAACTTTGATTTAGTACATAAAAATGTCTAATAAAGATACTATTATTGCATCTTTATTAGACATAAAAAAAAGTCTTTAAGCTGAGCTACTCGCTCTCTTATTTTATATTTTTTCATCTTATCATATTGTCTCATATCAGAAGCAATTCCATAAGCTTCAATTCCAAAGCTTCTTGCAATAAATATTGCCCTTGGTAAATGATATTCATTAGTTGATATTATTGCTTTTTTTATATTAAATATATTTTTTGCCCTTTTCATACTATCATAAGTACAAAAACCACAATTATCTACTAGTAAATCCTCTTCTTTAATATTAGTTCTCGTATAATTTTTCATAATCCACTTTTTCATAACTGCAAGCTCATTATAAGATTCTCCACTATTATCACCAGTTAATAAAATAGTTTTGCATATTCTCATTACATATACCTTTGCTCCTGTATCTAGCCTATCTGCTAATAAATCACAAGGATTACCATCTGCTCTGACACCAGCTCCTAATATAATTACAGTATCACAATCCATTGGAAGGTCTTCAATATCTAAAATGTACTTACCTCCAAATATATCCATTATCACAAATATACTAAAACTAATTATCGCCACTATTAAACAAAAAATTAATACATAAGCCATATAGTATTCCTTCTCGACTATTTTTATTACTATATGGTATGTATTAATTTTTAAATTTGTACATTATTTTTTATAATTCTACCTTCATTTTAACATGTGGAATATTAACTTCATCATAAACATCAGAGATAACATTAAATCCTACACTTTCATATAATCCTTTTGCATAAAGCTGTCCAGATAATACTACAATATTTTCATTTAAATTATTTTTTATAAAATCTAATGCTACCTTTATCATTTCTTGAGCTATTCCTTTTCTTCTATAACTTGAAAGTACTAATACTCTTCCAATAGAAGTATAATCATATCCTATTTCCTTAGGTACAATTCTACAATAAGCTACAACTTTATCATTTTCTTTTAACATTATATGATAACTAACTTTATCTTTATCATCAAATTCTTGATCTTCAACAATCTTTTGTTCACAAACAAAAACTTCAAATCTTGATTTTACAATTTCATATAATTCATCAATTGTTAATTCATTAAATGTCTTTATTGCAAAGTTCATAATATTTTACTGCTACTCGAAATATGGACAAACGTATCCATATTGAGATTTTTCCTTTTTCAACGTGACCTATTTTGTCTTGATAAACATAGACTACTTTAGTTTGATATGTCACTCCAAAGGCGTAAATTCCCGACTTAGCCATCGGTACATATCTATAAAATTTGTTTATGCTATTTTATAGATTTTTGCATCTCTTAAATTAAGACTTGCATTATAATCTCTATCTTCAACATACCCACAATCACAATTAAAAATTCTATCTTTAAGCTTTAAATCTTTTTTTATAGAACCACATTTATGACATAGTTTACTTGAATGATAAAATCTATCAACAATTCTTAATTCTATACCTAAGTCATTGCATTTATTTGATAATTTATTTCTAAATTCATTAAATTTCTGTTGTGCTACTGCTTTAGATAAATGCTTATTCCTCATCATTCCCTTAACATTTAAATCTTCTATCGTAATATAAGATGGTTTGTTTCTCACCACATTACTTACAACTTTATTTATATAATCAGTTCTTATGTTGTTAAGTCTTTGATAAAGTATTTGTACTTTAGCTATTTGTTTTTGGATATTTTGTCGAGTAGCTTCTCCCTTCTCTTTTTTATTTCTTATTTTTAAACTTTCATATTTCCTTGAAAGTCTTTTTTGCTCTCTTAATAATTTCTTTTCTAACTTCTTAACTCTTTGAGTTTTATTTATGTTTTTATAAATGATTTTATCGCTGCAAATAGCAAAATCTTTTATGCCTAAATCAATTCCTATACCTTGATTTGTATTTTTCTGTGGGATATTTTCTACATCTATTATTACAGACACATAATATCTATTTGCTTTCTTTGATACAGTTCCGCTAATAATTTTTGAGCCTATTGGAATGTAGCCATACTCCTTTAACCTTACGTTTTTTAATGTAGGTATCATTATTTTATGTCTATCCACTTTCCAATCGCCTTTATTATTCTTAGGAAAGTATAATTTAACATCACATTTATTTTTCTTTTTAAACTTAGGAAACTTAGCTTGACCTTTAAAAAACCTTTTATAAGCGATTTCGGCATTTTGTATAGCTTTTTTTCTAGCTTTAGAACCGCAATTATTTATCCAAGAGTATTCATCTAAAACTTTGATTTCATTATTTATATACTTATCAAAATCATTGGCACTCATAAACACCTGTTTCTTATCAATGAATCCATTTTTGTATTTAGTATATAGTTGATTGTTCGTTGATAAATATTCATTATATAGCCATCTACAAACTCCAATACTTTGATTGATTTTCTGTATTTGTTTTGTTGTTGGTTTTATCTCTACTTTGTAGGCTTTTAGCAATTTCTTCATCCCTTTCTATCTTTTTCTTATATTTTCTTAATCCGTAGATTCTACAACTAAAAACATGTAATATTGAAATTATATCTTGAGCTAATTCTTCTTACAGTGAAAGTAATTCGTTGTTTACAACTATTATTTTCACATTATATTTACTCAAAAATCGTTCAAACCAATCATATCCAAAACGAATAAATCTATCTTTATGAGTTACTATAATAGAATCAACTTTATTTTCCATTCATTCCTCAATAAGTTTATTCCATTTTCTATGATTGTAATTCAATCCACTACCTATATCTTCAATTATTTAATCTACTATTATTCCTTTGGAAGATGTAAAGTTTAAAAGAAATTCTATCTGATTTTTCAAATCATCTTTTTGCCAATTAGTAGAAACTCTAGTATAAATAACTGTCTTTCTATCATTATCAGAACCATTGATACCTTTAAACTCTAAATACTGTTCGTAAGTAAAATATCTTCTGTCTGTTAGTGTTCTTTTTACCTTTAATATGTTTTCTCTATCCCAACGTTGAAAGGTTTTTACACTCACTCCAAGTAATTCAGCAAAATCTTTTGGTTTGTAATTTGTTATGTGTTTACTGTTCATTAATATCACTCCTTGGGCACATATTAATACTTTTAAACACATTCATCAATATTTTAATTGACTATATATTCCTCCTTATATAATTATTATCTGAAACGCTATATTTACTTTGCTCATAGGAGTAAGTTCAAGCAACCAAATTAACAAGTAGGTAACTTCCACTAACTAAATCATAGATTTAGAGTGTCAGTTAAAATTTGGGCTTTCATATGAAACTCTCTATTCGCTTCACTCATAGGAGTAAGTTCAAGCAACCAAATTAAAATTTGGGCTTTCACTTATCTTATTTGGCCATTTCCATAAATAATATATTTAATAGTAGTTAGTTCTTTAAGCCCCATTGGTCCTCTTGCATGAAGCTTTTGAGTACTAATTCCTATTTCAGCACCAAATCCAAACTCTTCTCCATCTGTAAATCTAGTTGATGCATTTACATAAACAGCTGCTGCATCTACTTTTTGTAAGAACTTTTGAGAATTACCATAATCTTTAGTAATTATAGCTTCTGAATGTCCAGAACCATAATGATTAATAATATCAATTGCTTCATCAATATCATTTACAACTTTTACACCTATTATATAATCTAAATATTCATTATACCATTCTTCTTTATTTGCCTTTTTTATTGATGAATCATAAGCAATAGAAGATTTATCCCCTCTTATTTCTACATCCTTGTCTCTTAATGCTTTTAATATTATAGGCATAAAATCTTTAGCTATTTTTTCATGAACTAATAACTTTTCTGCTGCATTACATACTGAAGGTCTTGATGTTTTAGCATTTATAACTATATTTTTAGCCATTTCAAAATCTGCATATTCATCAACATATATATGACAATTTCCTGTTCCTGTCTCAATTACAGGAACTGTTGCATTTTTAACTACAGCTTGAATAAGTCCTGCTCCACCTCTTGGAATTAACACATCAATGTAGTCATTTAATTTCATCATTTCAGTTGCAACTTCCCTACTTGTATCTTCAATTAATTGAATTGAATCTTCTGGAAGCCCTACTGATTTAAGTCCTTCTCTTAATACTTTAACTATTGCTTTATTAGAATTAATAGCTTCACTTCCACCTCTTAAAATAACTGCATTACCCGCTTTAAAACAAAGTCCTGCTGCATCACTTGTTACGTTAGGTCTTGCTTCATATATTATTCCTATAACACCTAAAGGAACTCTCTTTTGTCCAATTTGAAGTCCATTTGGTCTTGTCCACATTCCTAATACCTCTCCTATTGGATCTGGTAATGCTACAACTTGTCTTAAACCATTTGACATGCCTTCTATTCTTTCCTCAGTTAATGCTAATCTATCTAACATAGATTTAGATGTACCCTTTTCCATTGATGCTTGTAAATCAATTTTATTAGCCTTAAGTATTTCTTCTTTATTATTAACTAAAGAATTAGCCATTGCATTTAATCCTTTATTTTTTTCTAATGTGCTTAAATTTGATAATATAAAAGAAACTTTTTTTGCTTTTTTACCCTTATTTATTAATTCATTCATTATTATAAAACTCCCTTCTATTTATTTTTTTTCATAAACAATGTTCCAACTTCTTTTCCTTCTACTATATCTATTAATAGTGATGGATTTTCCCCATTTGCTAATATCATGTTGCAATTTGCTGATATAGCTCTTTTAGCTGCAGTTAATTTTGTTGCCATTCCTCCAGTTCCAAGATTACTTCCTGCACCACCAGCACAAGCTTCTAATTCTGGTGTAATTTCTTCTACTGTTTTTATTAATTTTGAATTTGGATTTTTTCTTGGATCTGAGTCATAAAAACCATCTATATCAGATAATATAATTAATAAATCAGCACTAACTAATTCAGCAACTATTGCTGATAAGTTATCATTATCCCCAAATCTAACTATATTTTCAATTTCGTCTATAGCAACAGTATCATTTTCATTAACTATTGGTATAATTTTATTTTCTAATAAAGTTTCAAATGTATTTACAACATTTTCTCTTATATGATCATCTTCAACAACATCTCTTGTTAATAAAACTTGCCCAACAATATGGCTATATTCTCCAAAGAATTTACTATATATATGCATAAGTTCACATTGTCCTACAGCAGCAGCTGCTTGTTTTTCTTTTATACTCTTTGGTTTTTCTTTTAATTTAATCTTATTAACTCCAACACCAACTGCTCCAGATGAAACAAGAACAACTTCTTTTCCTGAATTCATTAAATCAGATAATACCCTTGTTAACTTTTCTATTCTTGTTAAGTTTATATTACCATTATCATAAGTAAGTGTTGATGTTCCTACTTTAATTACTATTCTATTACACCTTTTCATTTGCTCTCTATAGTTCAAACAGATCATCTCCTAAATCTTAATTTGTTATTTATATATTATAATTATCTTTATTAGTATTTACCATAAAAATTTCCTTTATATCTATATACAAATTTGCCTATTAAAATTATACGTGTCCATAAATTTGAATAAAAATTAAAACTTTTGAATAATTCTGTATAAAAATAAAAAATTATAAAGTTTTTCTAAATTTTTATGCATAAAATATGTTGATTTTTGATATCTTTGCATTTAGAATTAATGTAGTTTAATAATTAAAATTTTTTTGTTATAAAAGGAGAAAAAATGGAAGTTTCAAATTTAAAACCATTTGATAATGATAAAACTAAAGTTTCCTTAAAAGATAAGTTAAAATTCATTATTCCTTCTCTAATTGGTGTTTTATTGTTTATAATTCCAATAAAACATGAAGGCGATGTTACTATTCCAATAGCTATTTTTTCTGGAAAACTAGTAAATTTTCTTGGTGAATATTTAGTATACATAATTACCATAACACTGATTATTTCCGCTATATTTAGTTTTATAGCAACAGTTTTTAAGCCAAAATTTATAATAAATAATAAGCTTTTAAATTCACTATTTAGTACAACTTCAATTTGGTTAACTTCAAGAGTACTAGGTGGAATATTTGGATTACTTGTTACTCTTAATGTAGGACCTGAAATGATAATTAATAGTGATACTGGTGCTTTTGTATTACATGATCTTTTAACTGTATTATTTTCTATATTCTTATTTGCAGGATTATTCTTACCATTACTACTTAATTTTGGTTTATTAGAGTTTTTTGGTGCATTATTAACTAAAGTAATGAGACCAGTATTTAAATTACCTGGTCGTTCTTCAATTGACTGTATCACATCTTGGTTAGGTGATGGTACTTTAGGAATAATGCTAACTAGTAAACAATATGAAGATGGATTTTATACAGAAAGAGAAGCCGCTACTATAAGTACTACATTTTCAGCAGTTTCAATTACATTTAGTTTAGTTGTAATAAATACTGTTGGACTTGGAAATATGTTTGTTCCATTTTACTTAACTGTTAGTATTGCTGGTATAGTTGCTGCAATAATAATTCCAAGAATATATCCATTATCCAAAAAGAAAGATACATATTATAATGGAGAAAATAAAAAAATAGATGAATCTATTCCTAGTGGATATACATCTTTTTCATGGGGATATGAACAAGCTATAACAAAAGCAAGAAAAAATTCTAGCATAAAAGAATTCTTTACTGATGGTGCTAAAAATGTTTTAGAAATGTGGATTGGAGTCTTACCTGTTGTTATGTGTATGGCAACAATAGCACTTATAATAGCTAACTATACTCCAGTATTTAAAATCTTAGGAATACCTTTTATTCCTCTACTTCAATTATTACAAATACCTGAAGCTGCCCAAGCATCTCAAACATTAGTTGTTGGATTTGCTGATATGTTACTTCCTTCAGTTGTTGCTTCAACAACTATACAAAGTGAAATGACAAGATTTATAGTTGCTGCAGTTTCTGTAACTCAACTTATATATATGTCTGAAGTTGGTGGTGTTTTACTTGGTTCTAAGATTCCAATAAATATAAAAGAATTAATTATAATATTTATAGAAAGAACCTTAATAACTTTACCAGTTATAGTTTTAATTGCAAATTTTATATATTAAATATTTGGGGATGTCGCATTAAGAATAAATACTACAATATATTGTGTATAAAAGTTTTAGTGCGACAGCCCCTTTTTATAAAAAAAGGAGCAAACAAAAATTGTTTAACTCCAAAATCCTTGATAATGGTGACCTGTAGGGGAATCGAACCCCTGATTTCACCGTGAGAGGGTGACGTCTTTACCTCTTGACCAACAAGCCATATTGTTAATTTTTAACTTAACAATATTAATATTACCATATATCAAAAAAATATACTAGATATTTTTTCCATTTTATCTAATTTTTATTTTCCTATATCTATTATATGCACACATTATTTCTTGCTTTCTTACTATAGCAAAGCTTCCATATCCACCTTTAATATTTTCAATTCCAATAAGATTATTCTTTAATTCTTCAGTTATATTATCTGCAATTTGTGCTAAAGTTAAATTTTTTCCCATTAATTTATTTTCAGCATATTTCATAATTGCTCCAATTGTATTTAACTGTTCATTATCTACAATTTGTTCTACGGCTCTTAAATCTATATTTTCTTTATTAATAGAAATTCCATCCTTACCTAAAGTTTTAACCTTAACACCCTTTGGGCTACTTTCTATGGTCCCTTTAAGAATCACCCTATTAAAATCAATATCCACCTTTAAATTTTCATTTACATTAGTTATCCCTCTACTTAAAGCTTTTGCCTTTTTAGTAACTTCATAAGGTTCATAATTATCCATTTGAATTACTAAATCTGCAATATCAAAAAAGTCCCCTGAACTTCCTGCAACTAATATAGTTGATATTCCCTTTTGTTTATAAAGGCTTCTTGCTACATCAATAAATGGTGTTATAGGCTCTTTATCTTTAGATACAAGCTGTTGCATAACACTATCTCTAATCATAAAATTAGTAGCTGATGTATCTTCATCTATTAAAAATAATTTTGTTCCACTTTCAATACCCTCTATTATATTAGCTGCTTGTGATGTACTTCCACTTGCATTTTCAGTATAAAACTTCTTAGTATCTTTTCCATTTGGCAAATTATTAATGAATAAAGATATATCAGTCTTAGTTATTGCTCTTCCATCTTCTGCTCTAACTTTTAATGCAGTATTATCTGTTATGACAAATTCTCTTCCATCACCCTCAATGTGATTATATACTCCAAGCTCTAATGCCTTAAGCAATGTTGATTTTCCATGATAACCTCCACCAACTATTAATGTTATTCCTTCTGGTATTCCCATTCCTTTAATTAATCCTCTATTAGGTGTATTAAATTCTACCTCTAGCTCCTTAGGTGAAATAAACTTTTTACCATCTTTTAATGGTTTTTGAGAAATCCCACTTTCTCTTGGTAATATAGAATTATTTGCTATAAAGGCAATAAGTTTTTTATCTTTCAATTGTTTTCTTATAAATTCTTGATCTTCTAATAATTTTAATTTGTCATTTAAAGCTTTAATATTTATATTATTATAAATTAAAGTATTTTTAACTATATTAGGTATAATATTAAATAATATTTTTTCTAACTCTTTAGATAATACACTTCTTCCCCTTGCTGGAAATCCAACATAAAATCTAGCCTCTATTTTTTCATTATTTATTATTATTGAAGTTCTTTCTATTACTTGTTGAGAGCATTTACTTATTTCAATAAGTCCACTTTTACCTGAGCCAAATACTTTTTCTCCATACTTATATATATTTTTACTAAATAATCTAGTTAAAAAATCACAAATAGTAATTTTTTTATATTTTTCATCAAATAAATTTTTAGGAAAGTTATTATTACTATTTACTATAACTCTAATCCTTGATGGCGAAGCAAAAGGATCACCTTGAACATGATCTATACTTAAAATATAATCTTCAAAACTATATTGTCCTTCTAATGTCTTATAAGTTTTATATCCACGACCATCAATTTTTTCTAACTCTCTCTTTAAATCACTTAAGTTCTTCATATTTTACTTCCCTTCAGCAAAAAACTCATCAATTAATTTTTCACTCATTCTTCTATACATATTACTCATATTTACTAATGAACATAATAATAAAAAGTTTTTTTCAAACTCTCCATCAAAATTTTTATTTTCATCAACTTTATTGCTTATATTTTCAAATTTTGTAGAAACATCTATTTTAAAGCTTTTTTCATCATTATCACATTCCTCTAGAAAACTTGAATATAATTCTCTTAATGGATAATTTCCTTGCACAGATTTATTTATTATTTCATCTAAACATAATTTAATATCGTTTATTGATAATGCTCCCTTTAAATTATAAATTAAAGACATAAGTATAATATGTTCTTTTGAATATTTTTTATTTTTTATAGGTAATAAAAGCTTTCCTTTAGCATAATTATTAATCATTGTTTTTGTTAATATTTTTTCTTCATCATTTCTTTTTTGATTACTTAATTTAGATTCAAATAATTGAATTACTTGATCCATATATAAATCTATTTCTGGCACTTCTTCTAATTTAATATTACTTTCTAAAGATAAATTATTTAATATTTCTATTATATCCATAGCATCCTCCATATAGTTTTAAAAACTACTTATTATCACTATTATATTTTAATAATAATAGTATTTCCTAATATTTGCAAGAAAAACAGATGTATTTACTGATAATTTGCTTAAATCTACTTAAATTCACTTTGACTATAGTGAACAAATAGCAAATAATATTAATATAATAAAATGTAGTTTTTAAAACTACTTATTGAAATGAGAGGTGTTTATTTATATGTATAAAAAATTAAGAGAACCAATTAATTCTATAACTCATCTTGCTGGTGCTGGATTATCATTAATTGCTTTAATTGCCATGTTGCTTAAAGTAACATTCTCAGGTGGTCCTGCTATTTCAATATTATCTGTTACCATTTTTGGATTAAGTTTAATTCTTTTATATACAACTTCAGGAACTTATCATGGAATAGTATCAACTCAAAAAGTTATTTCATTTTTTCAAAAACTTGATCATTCAATGATTTTTATTTTAATTGCTGGTTCATATGCTCCATTTTGTTTAATAACAATTGGTGGTAAATTTGGATTTACAATGTTTACTGTAATGACTACTATTGCAATTTTAGGTATTGTATTTAAACTTTGTTGGTTTAATTGTCCTAGTTGGGTAGATAGTGCAATGTATATTGGAATGGGCTGGGCTGCATTATTTATGATTAAACCCTTATCAGCAATATTACCTGGAATAAGCTTATTTTGGTTAGTATTAGGTGGTATTTTTTATACTATAGGTGGAATAATTTATGCTACCAATTCTAAAAAATTGAAAATTGGTAATTGGGGCTTCCATGAAATATTTCATATATTCATATTGCTTGGTAGTTTAAGTCATTTCATATGTGTATATACTTATGTAATTTAATTTTTATAAAATATAAAAATTAAATTTAGCTACTATTAAATATGATTAATAATAAAAATTTAAAAATTATTTTATATAAAAATCCCTATAAAGTAAACTTCTTTAATACTTTACCTTATATGGATTTTTATCTTCTTACAACACTTTTACTATAATTAAAGAAAATTTTCTGCAATTGATAAAAGATTTTTTTTAGTATTTAAATTTTTATCATCAAGTACTTTTTCTAATAAAAATATTAATATTTCTCCAATAATTTTTCCTGGTTTAATATTTAAATGTGTCATTAAATCAGAACCAGTAACAGCTAAATCTTTTATATAAAGTGGTTCATTATTTTCAAGTATTAATTTTACTCTATTAGAAATATAATCAACCTTTTTTAAAAATGGAACTGGATCCCATAGTGCATTAATATCTGCTCTTTGAAGTTCAAAAAGAATAAATATATTTTTAGGTTCAACACGTCTTAATAATCTTTTTATTTCACCATCAGTTGGCATATAATTAACATCTAATACTAAATGATCATAAATAATCTTAGAAACTCTATCTATAGTATCATTATCAAACTTTAATCTTGATAATATCGGTTTACATATTATAGCGCCTTCTTTAGCATGCCCAGGAAAATAGCAGTGCCCATTAGGTAATTGTTTTAAGGTATTAAGTTTTCCAACATCATGAAAAAGTGCTGATAGCCTTAAAATTAAATCATTACTTGAGGTATTTTTTATTACATTTAAGGTATGATTAAAAACATCTCTATTATGATTATTACAAAGTGGAGTATATCCAACTAAACTATTAATTTCAGGAAGAATTATTTCTAAAATTCCTGTACCCCTAAGTAAGCTTAATCCTTCACAAGGATTGTTAGTAATTAATATCTTACATAATTCATCTCTAATTCTTTCAACACTTATATTTTTTATTAATTCATAATTTGCTTTTATAGCTAAATAAGTATCTTCTTCTATTTGAAATCCTAATTGGCAACTAAATCTAATTGCACGTAACATTCTTAATGCATCTTCTTGAAACCTTTTATTAGGATCTCCTACAGCTCTTATTACCTTATTTCTTATATCTTCTATTCCATTAAAATAATCTATTAAACCCTCTTTCTTATTATAAGCAAGAGCATTTACCGTAAAATCACGCCTTGATAAATCTTCTTTTATATTAAATACAAACTCAACTGATTCAGGGCGACGATTATCAATATATTTTCCTTCAGTTCTATAAGTAGTAACTTCTAAATTTTCATTATTTAATACTACTGTAACTGTTCCATGCTGTATTCCCGTTGGAATAGTTTTTTCAAATAATGATTGTGTTATGCTTGGTAATGCTGATGTAGTTATATCATAATCCTTAGGCATTAATCCCAACAATGAATCTCTAACACATCCCCCAACCATAAATGCCTCATAATTATTTTTATAAAAAGTATCAATAATAAATTGAACATTACTAGGTATATTAATAAACATGATAAATCATCCTTTAAATTAAATTTTCGTTATTATTATATTTTAACATAAATATTATTATAAAGGTTTATAACAATAAATTAGGACTAAAGTTAATTATTATTTATTAACTTTAATCCTTAAACTTTAATTAATTATTACCTTTGTTCCTGATTCTATATTATCATAAATCCACTTTGCATCTTCAGTTTTTAATCTTATGCAACCATGAGAAGCTGGTACTCCTAAAGTATAATCAACAACTTCACTTTGGTCCTTATTATAAGGAACAGAATGAAATAAATAATCTCCATAAAATTGAACCCAATACTTCCCACCTTGATTGTATTTATCTGAAAAAAACCATGCTCCACGTTCGCGTACATCAAATATTCCTGTTGGTGTTTTTTCAGATTCTATTCCTGTAGAACATTTAAAACTTTTAATTTTATCCCAATTATTTATTGAACCTTTATAAATATAAGTAATTTGATCTTTTAAATTTACATAAATTAAATTAGATGTTAAGCTTTCAATATTTAATGTATTAATGTTATTACTTGTTAATGATTGAAGTAACTTAGAAGATGCTGATATTGTTTCTTGTTTATTTTCATTAGAACTTATTGAAGTTAAATAGTTTTCTCTTGCTTCTGAAATTGAATTAATTTTTGCTTCTATATCTGTATCATTTACATCAATAATTGATGTATCTGCATCCTTTAGTAAATTTATTGCTTTAGTATAATAATCATCCTTTACTAATTCATCAGCTTGATTAAATAAACCTTCTTTATATTCATTAACATATTGTTTTATGTACTTATTTGCTTTATTTGCATATTTTGATGTAGAAGGAATTTTCTTTAAATAATCAATTCCCTCCTTAAGGTTTCCATTATTATAACTATCTACTCCTAATAATAAAATGGCTTTATAATCTGATTCAGTTTGTACAACATAATTTTTATCTAATGAAATTATAAGTTTATTTATAGATGAATTTATAATATTATAACTTTTTATTTCATTAAAAACTATTAATGCCTTTTCTTTTTCTTCATTACTTTCTAATAAACTTTGACATATATTATTAACTACTTCACTAAAATAAGCATTTAAATCATTATTTAATTTCTTTTTCTTTAATTTTAAATAAATACTATCATTATTAATAATTTTTTTAGCTTCAGTAAAATCACAACTATTAAATTTTGAATAAAAATTATTTACGATTGATAAATATTTATAATCTACATAGAAATTTAAAATGACTACCAATAGCAATACAGAACAGGATATAGCAAAAATTTTAAAAACATCCTTATTTTTATTCTTCTTAAATAAATTATCCACATTTATTCCTCCTTATAGTTATTAATAATAATTGACTAATTTTACTGTTTTTAAACCTATTAAAGCATTTATTTCTTGAAAAATTTATTTATTTGTGTTAACATAGTGTTGTTAATAATTTGGAGCGTTAGTTAAACGGATATAACATGCCGCTACGGACGGCACATTAAGGGTTCGATTCCTTTACGCTCTGCCATGAAAGAACTATTGATTTTCAATGGTTCTTTTTTTATTTATAAAAAATCATTTTATTTGGAAAACTATTAATATAGTTTTAATAAAGAGGTATTAAAAGTATGATTGATATTTTAATAAGTCAAGTAGATGAACATAATGAAAGTAATATATTAGCAACAAAAGAACTAAATCCAGAAATTATCTATTTTATAAAGGATAAATCATGCAATAATAAAGCTGATACATTAAAAAAATATTATGAAAGAAATTTTAAAAATATAAAATTAAATTTTTTTGATATTAAAGAAGGAGATAATACCGCCTTAGAAAAATTAATAAAAAATATTGAAAATAAAAATATAATAGTAAATTTGACAGGTGGAAAAAGAATAAATTCTTTAATCTTATTAAACTTATGTTTAAAGAATAATTTAAAATCATTATATATTGATATTAAAGAAAAAATATTATATGAATTTAAAGATAATGCTATATCAATTTTAAATAAAGCTTTTGAGGATTTAGAGATAGATGATATAGTTAAAGCTTCAGGAGGAATGATTGTTGAAGATGCCTCCCAACTATGTAATAAAAAAGATTTAATATTTTTTTCAGAACAAATCTCAAAAAATATATCATTATGGCATGAACATAAGCAAAAATTATATGACTCAAGCATATTTGAGCATGACTCATATAATCAACAAAGAATTTATATTCATACTAACAATTTATCTAAAGAAGAAAATAAGTTATTAAATTTAATCTTAGATAATCTTGTTAAAATGAAAGAAATTACTTTAAGAAATACCACTGATAAAATTACAATTGATTTTTTAAATAATTATCTTAAAGCATTTATATTCAAAAGTGGTACTTGGCTAGAAATTGAAACTAATAAACTTATAAATAAAATAGATGAAATAGATGAATCTAAAAATGGAGTTATGTTTTTATGGAATGATAGTAATGAAATCGTTAGAAATGAAGTTGATGTAGTTGCAGTAAAAGATTCTGTTCCAATATTTATTTCTTGTAAGGATAGCGATAAATATAATGAAATGGCATTAAATGAACTAAATGTTTATGCTGAAAAATTTGGTGGAGATAATTCATATAAAATTTTAGTAGCTACAAAAGATCCTATAAAGTCTCCTGTTAAAATAAGAGCTAAGGAAATGGGAATTAATATAATAATATTCGATGGTAATGAAGAAAAATTTTTAAAGACTATTAAATCAATAATAAAATAATTATTTAAAATTAATTATCTAAAAATAGAAATTATATCTTTAAAAATATAATTTCTATTTTATATTTTACTTTAACTTTTCTCCTATTTTCTCACCCATATTAACTTTACTTTCAAACCCAAATGATGATTGAAGTAAAATATCATCATCTATTGAAACCATATCTTTTTTAAAAAATAAAATAGTTGTTGAGCCTCCAAATTTAAAATATCCCTTTTCATCACCTTTTTTAACTTTTTTATTAGGAGTATAGCTTTGAATTATTGAACCTACACAAGTAGCCCCAACTTCAACATGAATTATATCTCCAAAATTTTTTGAATGAAATATAGACCATTCTCTTTTATTTTGGCAATATAACTTAGGAATTCTTTCTAGTGCTGTTGGATTAACCGAATAATAATTTCCTGTAACAATATTTGACTTTTCTGCAATTCCATCATCTACAAAATGTAATCTATGATAATCTGTTGGACATAATCTTAAAACTAAGCAAACTCCTCCATTATATTCCTTTGCAATTTCATCATCCTCAATTAATTCCGATAAACTATATGTAATTCCCTTTACTTGAATTAATTTATTTATATCTATATTAGTATAAGCCATTAATCTACCATCACCAGGAGAAATCAATACATTTTTATCTTTATTTATTGGACGTGCCTCTTTTGTAAGCCTTCTTATAAAAAATTCATTAAAGTTTTCAAAATCAGATGAAGTATTTACGCACATATCCATATCAATATTAAAAGTTGAGATAAAGGAAGAAATTTTTCTTTTACTCAATTTGCTATCACAATAAATTCCATATAACTTTGAAAATATTTTTCTTTTAATAAATAATTCTACAAATCCTTTTCCTATTGGGGATTCATATGCCCAATTAATATACTTTTCTCCAGCCACTGCTTCTGTATCATACTTATTAGTTTTTCTATTATAAATTTGTATCATGAATTTATTTCCTTTTTATTATTTTTAAATTATAAAAATACTATTAATTATATATAACCACTATTATAATATATTAACATATATTTTTTTAATAGTTTATTAACAATTAATAGTATAAAATTTATTTGAAAGTAATACTATAAAATACTAGAATTAAGTTATAGAAAGAAAAATAGTTTATGGCATATGGAGGATAAAATGAGTTTAGAGATAAAAATAGTAAATGCAACAATAAATATATTTAAAGAAAAAGGTGTTAAATTTACTATGGATGATTTGGCAAATAATCTTGGAGTCAGTAAACGTACCTTATATGAAAATATAGATAGTAAAGAAACATTATTAAATTTATTAGTAGATGACATATTTGATTCAATTACAGAAAAGGGAAAAGAAATACTTAATGATGATACCATTGATAATTTAGAAAAATTAAAAAGAATCTTTACTCTTTTACCTACATCTTACGATGCAATTGATTATACAAAAATACATGAAGTAAAAAAGTTTTATCCTAAAATTTATGAAAAAATAATGAATAGATTAGATTTAGCTTGGGAACACACTAATATCTTAGTAAAAAAATGTATTGATGAAGGATTGATAAAAAAGGTAAATATTTATCTTATGAAAAGTGTTTTAATAGGTAGTATACGAATTATATTAGAAGATAATAATTTAAGAAAAGAAAAAATAGACTATTCTGAAACAATGAAAAATATTGTAGATATAATGTTTGATGGATTAACAATTAATTAAATAATTAATAAAAAAATATCATAATAAGGAGTCTAAAAAATAGACTGCCATATTATGATATTTTCATTATTCTCCAAATTTTTCTAAGAATTCATCATAAGTCATAGTTCTATCAAAGATAGATCCATCATCATTTACTCTTATAATTCTATTTGCAACTGTTTGAACAAATTGATGGTCATGAGAAGCAAATAAAACATTACTATTATAGTCTTTTAATCCATTATTTACAGCTGTAATTGATTCAAGGTCTAAGTGGTTAGTAGGTCCATCTAAAACTAATACATTTGCACTAGAAAGCATCATTCTAGAAAGCATACATCTAACCTTTTCTCCTCCTGATAAAACATTAGCTTCTTTTAAAGCTTCTTCTCCAGAGAATAACATTCTTCCTAAGAATCCTCTAATATAACTTTCAGATTTTTCTTCTGAGAATTGTCTTAACCAATCAACTAAGCTTAATTTACAATCATTAAAGTATTCAGAGTTGTCTTTAGGGAAATATGCAGTAGTTATAGTGATACCCCATTTAAATTCACCTGAATCTGGTTCCATTTCTCCATTTATTATCTTAAATAAAGTAGTTATTGCAATTTCATTTCCTACAAAAGCAATCTTATCTTCTTTATTTACTCTAAAGCTTACATTATCTAAAACTTTAACTCCATCAATAGTCTTAGATAATCCTTCAACTACTAATATATCATTACCAACTTCTCTTTCAGGCTTAAATCCAACAAATGGATATCTTCTGCTTGAAGGTTGAATATCATCTAAAGTAATTTTTTCTAATAACTTTTTACGAGATGTTGCTTGCTTAGACTTAGAAGCATTAGCACTGAATCTTGCAATGAAGTCTTGCAATTCTTTAATCTTTTCTTCTTTTTTCTTATTTTGATCCTTAGCCATTTGAGTAGCTAATTGGCTTGATTCATACCAGAAATCATAGTTACCTACATATAGCTTAATCTTTCCAAAGTCAACGTCAGCCATGTGAGTACAAACTTCATTTAAGAAATGTCTATCATGTGATACAACTATAACTGTTCCCTCAAAATCTCCTAAGAAGTTTTGAAGCCATTTAATTGACTTTATATCTAAGTGGTTAGTTGGCTCGTCCAGTATTAATATTCCTGGGTTACCAAATAAAGCTTGAGCAAGTAATACTTTAACTTTTTCAGCACCAGTTAACTCAGACATTAATTTATAGTGAGCATCAGTTCCAATTCCTAATCCTTGTAATAAAGATGATGCTTCTGATTCTGCTTCCCAACCATTTAATTCAGCAAATTCACCTTCTAACTCAGCTGCTTTAATTCCATCTTCATCTGAAAAATCTGGTTTTGCATATAATGCATCTTTTTCTTTCATTATAGTATGTAATCTTTCATTACCCATTATAACTGTTTCTAAAACTGGGAATTCATCATACTTATAGTGGTCCTGACTTAAAACTGACATTCTTGTATTTGGAGCTATTACAACTTCCCCAGTATTTGGTTCAACTTCTCCAGATAATATTTTTAAAAATGTAGATTTTCCAGCCCCATTAGCACCTATAACACCATAACAGTTACCAGGAGTAAATTTGATGTTAACATCTTCAAATAACTTACGAGACCCGTATCTTAAACTTACATTTAAAACATTTATCACTCAACATACCTCATTTCATTTATTATTCTTTCGATATTATAACATAAAATTTTTAACTTTGTCTTAAAATATAACATAATTAAACTAGTGAATTAGTGAGAAATCTTCAAAAAAAATCATTGTAAAAAATTTTTTATACAAAAAAGATTTAATATCATAAATAAGAATTCAAATTATTATTTGGAAAAATAAGTTTTTTTATATATACTAATAAAAGTAATATAAGGAAATTGAAAACTTACTAAATTTTCAATTTCCTTTATTTTATTAATCTCTTATTATTCTTTCTTCATCTATTCCAAATAAATAAAGATAGCTTTCCTTTACATTTTTACCTGTTATTTTTTCTAATGCATCTTTATAATATTTAATTTGCAATTTATATCTTTGAATTACTTCATTTATATTATTATCATCTACATAATCAGTTTTATAATCTAAAAGAACTATTCCATCTTCTTCCTCAAAAAAGCAATCTATTATTCCTTGAAGTCTTATTTTTTCATCAGCATAAGTTTCTACATTTAAATTTGAATCATATTCAACGCTACTTAGTTGTGTAAAAAACGGTAATTCCCTACTTACTAATCTTCCTTCCTTATAAGCTATTAACAACCTTTTTCCTAAACTACTTTCAAAAAATTTGTATATTTTATTATGCCATACAACAGAAGCTTCCTTTTCAGTTAATGACTTATCCATTACCATTTCTTTAATTTGCTCTTTTATTTCAGTTACATTATTTACTCTATCATAATTTAATCTTTGCATAACATAATGAATTACAGTACCTCTTTCAGCTGCAGATAAACCTTTTTCTTCTTTTAAAAATTTAGGTTTTAAAACTTGCTTTTCTTTAAATACTTCAACTACATCATGTATTTCATCACCATAAGTAAATTCCTTTTTCTTTAAATCAGAAACTGAAATATTACTTGGCAACATAGAACACTCTAAAAATTTATATTTATAATCAAGCCTTCTATTTATTTCATTATCTACAACAACTTCTTTATAATTTATAATAGATTTCTTTTCTTCAACTTCATCTATAACTTCTAAATTTTTATCCATTATTAACAAATTTTTATTCCAAAACTTAATATCCCATTTAGAAAAATCACTTGTTATTAATTCTCTACCAGCCCCTGCAACATTTCTTAACTTTTCTCCACAAACATGTTTACATATAGCCATACAAATCCAATCTAAATATGATTTTCCCTTTAGCACTTCTGAAGGTAAAATTATATTTTCATCTAATACTGCTGAAGAAACCCAATTATTAATTGATTTTTCTAAATTACTTGTTGCTCCAGTAATAATTAACTTTTCTTTTGCCCTAGTAAATGCAACATATAGTATTCTCATTTCTTCAGATAAAGTTTCTAGTCGTATTCTTTTTTTTATTGCTTCTTTAGCTAAAGTAGAATATGAATTTCTTGTTTCTAAATTAACGTAACTAGGGCCAAACCCTAATTCTTCATGATATAAAACAGAATTAGATAAATCAATTAAATTAAATTGTTTACCCATTCCACTAGTAAATACTACAGGAAACTCAAGTCCCTTGCTTTTATGAATACTCATAATTCTAACTACATCTTCATTTTCCCCAAGTACCTTTGCACTTCCCATATCACCAGAAGATTTTCTTAACTTATTTATAAAATTTATAAAATTAAATAATCCCTTAAAACTAGTACTTTCATATTGTTTTGCTCTTTGGAAAAGTATTTTTAAATTTGCCTGTCTTAGCTTCCCATTTGGCATTGCCCCAACATATCCATAAAATGCAGTATCCATATACAAATACCATATAAATTCATCTATAGGAGTATAAATTGATTTTTTTCTCCATTTATTTAATGCTGCTACAAAGCTAACACACTTAAACTTTAAATCTTCACTAACCTCATGAATGCCTTCTGTTACTTCTTTTATTATTTCATAAAAATATAAGTCTTTATGCAATAATCTTAAATCACTTAACTCTTCAGCAGTAAATCCAACTATAGATGATCTTAAAAGTGCAATCATAGGTACATCTTGTAATGGATTATCTATTACCTTTAGCAATGACATTATTGTTCTAATTTCAATTGATTCAAAGTATCCACTTCCTGTATCTGCATATACTGGAATACCTTCAGAGCCCAATTCATCTAAAAATATTTCTGCCCAATTTTTAGTTGCTCTTAAAAGAATAACTATATCCTTATATCTTACATCCCTATATTCATTAGTATCTTTATCAAATACCTTAAATTTCTTTCCATCCTTAGGTTCAAATAATTCCTTTATTCTTTTAGAAACAATCTTTGCTTCTAAAGTAATTGCATCTATATCTTCTTCCTCTTCCTTACCTTCACTTTCTTCATCAGAAACATCTATATTTTCTTCTTTAACAATTCCTGATTTATCTAATATGTGAAGTTCTATATCCCCCCCTAATATTGAGTTTTCATCATTTGTTGATTTAAAATCTGCTCCTAGGTTTAATGTTTCTTCATTTGTATATTCAAGCTCCCCTACAGTTTGAGACATAACCATTTTAAATATATAGTTAACACCTTCTATAACTTCCTGTCTGCTTCTAAAATTTTTATATAATTGAATTTTTCTATTACTCTTTCCTTCCTTTAAGGAGTACTTATTATATTTATCTAAAAATAATTCTGGTTTTGCCTGTCTAAATCTATATATACTTTGCTTAACATCCCCAACCATAAATACATTTGCTTCTTTTAAGCTTCTCCTTGAAACTAAATCAATTATAGTTTCTTGAACACTATTAGAGTCTTGATATTCATCAACTAATACTTCATCAAAAAATTCTCTAAAATACTCTGCAACTTTTGAAGGTATAATATTATTATTTTCATCTTTATCAATTAATATTTTTAAACAAAGGTGTTCCAAATCATTAAAGTCTAATATGTTTTTTTCTCTTTTCTTTTCATCAAATCTTCTTAAAAACTCAAGAGTTATTGATGCTAATGTATTCATAAAAGGATATACACCTATTATTCCATCTAGGGCTTCTTGAGGTGTAAATTCGAATGTACTTTCAATTAATCCTTTTACTTTCTTCTTAACTGAATCTCTTATATTTTTTACTGCATTTTGTGCATTTTCATCTGAAACTTGATTTTTCTTAACAGTTTTTAACTTAATAAAAGAAATAGAATTTAATGCAATATAAATGTCATTTAATCCACCATTTAAGCTTTCATATGCATTTTCTAAGTAATTATAATCACTATAAAAAGCATCTAAATAAGGTTCTAATCCACTAGTATCATTAATTATTTCAATTGCCCTTTTATACATATTTAAAAAACCATTTAATTCAACTCTTAAATTGTCCCTTAATACCTTTACCCATTCACTTTTATCAAATTCTTCTAATGTACTAATATTAAAATATTCTGCTTTTTCCTTTAACCATTGTTGTGGCCATGGTCCACTCATAGAAAACCTATATAATGAAAGTATCATTTCCTTTAATTTTTCATCATCCTTAGAACTGCTATATGCTTCTATTAATTTTTTAAAATCTTCATTGTCCTCTTCATAATATTCTTCAAAAAGCTCTTCAATTATTTCATTTTTCATTAAAATAGCTTCAGTTTCATCACCAATTCTAAAACTTGGATCTAAATCAATAGTATAAAAATAATTTTTAATTACATCTAAGCAAAATGAATGCATAGTAGTTATATTAGCCCTACTTAATAAGGTAAGTTGTCTTTGAAGATTTTTGGAATTAGGACTTTTTTCTAATGATTTTGATATAGCTGTTGCTATTCTTTCCCTCATTTCTGATGCTGCTGCACTAGTAAAAGTAACAACTAAAAGCTTATCTATATCCACTGGATTTTCTTCATTTGTTATTATCCTTATAATTCTTTCAACTAAAACAGCAGTTTTACCTGAGCCAGCAGCTGCAGCCACAAGTAAATTACACCTTCTTGTTTCAATTGCTTGAAGCTGTTCATTAGTCCATTTAGTATCTGCCATATTTACTTACCTTCCTCCTCATTTACTTTATTACTCATTGCATTCCATAAATCATCCTTTTTCTTCTTTAAAATTACTTTATATTTATTATCTCTTATTGAAGTATCAAATTGACATATTGCAGAGTAATTACAATAATCACAATATGTTACCTTTGATGATTTACAAGGCTCTATTTTGACTTGCCCACTAAGCATTTCCTCACAAATTTCAATCATTTTATCATTAACATAATTTCTTAATAATTCAAATTGCTCTTTTGTTACTACTGAACTAGAACTTGTAAAATCTCCATCCTTTTTAAAAGCTGCTGGAATTATTAATGAGTATGTTTCCATATCCTTATCCATTGCTTTTACAAGTTCTACATTTTTTAATAATAATCCATCCATTTTTAACTTTTTCAATACTTCAACTTGTATTTCTTCTTCATTTAGTGCTTTTTTAGATTTAATTATTGGATTATCAATTTTAAAATATAATATTCCTCCTGGCATACATTGTGTTTTTAAAATTTGCTCTGAATTTTTTAATATAGCATCTAAATATACCAATAATTGTATTTGTAATCCATAATATAATTCATTTAAGTCAAAACTCTTAGAACCTGATTTATAATCAACTATTCTTATATACGTTTCACCATTTAACTCAACCTTATCTATTCTATCTACTCTACCCTTTAAATAAACAGTTTCTTTTGATGGTAATTCTAATTTTATTGGATTTGAATCCTCAAAGTCTCCAAAATCAAACTCACTTTTAAAAATATCAAACTCACCTTTTCTCATTTGTTCTGATATTACAGTTACTGATTTAGTTATTGTCTTTTTAAATCTTTCTGAAAAATATTGATATTTTTTATTACTATTTAAAATAGAATTTGTTTCATTTTTCAGCTTATTATTAACAAGTTCATTAACTATTTCACTACATCTTTCTTTAGTTAATTCACTCCATGATATATTTTCTTTTCTTATTTTATTAGTAAACTTATCTAATATATCATGCATAAATGACCCTAAATCTGGAGCAGAAAATTCATATACCTTTCTATCTTTTGCCTTTAAGCCATATTGAACATAATAACTAAACGGACATTGAGCGTACTTTTCTATTCTAGATACACTAAACATTAATCTTCCATTTTCATTACTATATAACCTTTTTATTTTTTCTCTTGGTATTTTTTCAACTAAATTAGTATAATTTAACCCATTAAAAATAATTTTAGTTCTATCCTTAAATTCTTCACTTTCTTCAAACCACTTAAATGTACTTATCCAATGAGGATCAATTTCTTCATTTTCATATTCTTTTCTTAAAGCTTCTATAAGTTCATTAAATGTTGGTATTGGAGCTGTTATATTATAATACTTATCATTAGATAAATTCTTATTAACTATTTCACTTTCTTCTTGTAACCTTGGTAAAATCTTTTTTAATCTAGGTATTATTATTGATGGTCTTAATGATTTTCCCTCAAAATCAGCCATTGGATAAGTAATCATTAAATAATTTGAAGGAATAGTTAATGCTGTATAAACCATAAACTGTTCTTCAAATACTCTGCTTCTTGTATCACTCGCTAATTCTATTCCCAAATTTTTAAGTTCAAGTCTATCTTCATCAGATAATATTCCTTCCTCCTTATTTGAGGATGGAATTACACCATCATTAGCTCCTACTATATAAAGTGCTTTTACATCTCTCCCCTTTATTCTAGCTATATCACCTATATTTACCTGATCTAAAGCCATAGGAATTACTCCTATTTCCTTTTCCTCAAATCCTGATATTAATATTCTAGAAAATGTTTTTAAATCAACCTCTTCATCACCTAATACCTCTACTGCTTGATCTAACATATCCATTACTATAGATGGTACTTGTGTATATTCCTTAATCTTATCTTGTAATCCATAACTATTAAAATCTTCAAGCCATTTATCCATTGTTTCAAATGCATTTATTTCTAATAAAAATTCATATAAAGCTGTACAATATGTTTTTACAGTTACATTTCCCTTAATCTTATCATATAAATTAATTATTGGTCTTCTGATTTCTTCCATATATTCGAAGATCTCAATTTCTTCTGAAGTAATTTCCCCATCTGTATTAGTTATTAATTCCCTAGTCCACTTATATCCCTTAATTCCGTTAGCTAAAATATAATTTTCTAATTTGTCAATAAATGATGATTCTAATGTTATAAGACCACTTTTAACATATTTAAACACACTTTCATAAGACCAATTACTACTTAATATTTCTAATACTGATATTATTAATACAATTAGTGGATTACTCAATATTTCCCTTTTTTTATCAATGAAATATGGTATATTATATTCATTAAAAATTACTGCCGTAATTTTGTCATAACTATCTATTTCTCTACATACTACAGCTATATCTTTATATCTATATCCTTTATCCCTTACAAGTCTTAAAATATCCTGAGCTATCCATTCAATTTCAGAATAATTATTATTAGCTTTATATAATCTTACATCCTTACATTCTTCTTTATATACCTTAAAAGGAAAGTTAAAGAAATATTTTTCTATATGCCCTAATTCTTTACTTTCTTTAAATCTATAGATATTTTTCTTATTTAAATTAACAGGTTCTTTATAAGAAATATTATTTTCCTGCATCATTTTTAATAATTTATTTTCCGTATTTTTTATTACATCAAATATATCAGTTTCGCCCTCTATAAATTGAATTTCACCATCATTACATAAAGTAATATTCATATTTTTACATTGCTTAGCTAATGTTTTCAATACTTCTATTTGTTGAGGCGTAAATGTTGTAAATTCATCAATCCAAATTTCACAATCATTATATAAATCACATTCTTTTAATTTTTCTGATAAAATTGATAATATGTCATCTGAATCTATATATTCCTTATGAAGATTTTTATTAAATGTTTCATAAATTGATGATAAATCATTTATTTTATCTTTTAAGTCTTTGTCTTTTATTTCTATCTGTTTTTCATTAAGAATTTCCTGAGTAATATTATATTTTTTAAATTCAGTTATTGATTTTGATACTGTACCAACAAATCCTTGTTGCTTACTTATTCTATTAAAATATTTAAACTCTTCTCCTTTATCCTTTAATAATTTATAAATAAGCATATTCTTACCTGAATCTTCTATTATATTAATGGCTCTTCCACCACATTTATCAAAAACTCTTGTTGCCATTCTCTTAAAGCTTAATACTTCTGCTCTAAGTAATGCTCTTTCTCCTATATACTCCAATAATTTCTTTTCTGTTTGGAATGTATACTGATCTGGTACAAGTAATATTAATTTATTATTTTTATCATTATCTAATTTTTTCTTTATTTGATTTAAACAATAATGACTTTTACCTGAGCCAGCTCTACCAAAAATAAATCTAATTCCCATAAGTGCCTCCTTACCATTTATATCTTAATAATATTTTTTTTAATTACTTTTTTATTCTTATATTAATTTGTGGTTTATATAACAATATAATATAAATTTAATACTTATATATTAATGATACTATACATTATTTAAACCTATAATAACTTTATTGATATATAAAATAATTATATCTAATATTAATAAAATAAAAAAATAAGCTACAACAAGTATAAATAATTGAATTTTCTAAAACTAGTTAATTCAAAATTTATACTTATTGTAGCTCTTTATAAAATATTTATTATTGTTCCGTTATTGCTAAAGCTGCAGCTCCTAAAACACCTGCTTTTCCACCTAATACAGCTTTTTCTACTGTGCAACTATCAACAAAAGTTTTTAAAGCTCTTTCTCCAACTACTCTTCTTATAGTATCTAATACTATACTACCACCATTAATTACTCCTCCACCAATAACTACTTTTTCTGGATCAAAGTTAGTTATTGTATTAGCTACTGCTATTCCAAGGTAATTTAATGAAGTTTCTAATATATTTTTAGCTACTCTATCACCATTAGCAGCTTCTTTAAATACTTCTTTAGATGTTACATTTTCATAATTTTTTAATGATGTTTCAACATTAGTGGCTACTGCTTCCTTAGCTCTTTTACCTATTGCTGTACCTGAACCTAAAGCTTCTGCACATCCAATGTTTCCACACCCACATCTTGGGCCTTCATTTGCAACAATAGTATGTCCAATTTCTAAAGCATTTCCTGTAGTTCCTCTAAATAATTTTCCATTTATAACAGCTCCACCGCCAATTCCTGTACTTGCTGTTATAAATACCATATTTTCAGTACCTTTTCCTGCTCCAAACATAAATTCTCCTAGTGTTGCAACATTTGCATCATTATCTAAATAAGTTGGTAAATCATATGTTTCTCTTATAGTTTTAACTATTTCAAAATTTTTAAAAGGTAAATTTGAATTTTCAATTATAACACCATTTTTTACATCTAATGGTCCAGGAGAACCGATTCCAATTGACTTTATTAAATTTTTTTCAGATCCATCTATAACATAATTTATAGTATCTATTATTCTTCCCATAACAGCATTTTCGCCTTCAAAAGCTAAAGTTTCAACTGCTTTTTCTTTTATAATATTTCCTTCTAAATCTACTAAAGCTGTGTAAATCTTAGTTCCCCCTAAATCTACACCTACAACATATTTTTTTTTCATCTATTACCCTCCCAACAAATACGTTATGCTAACCTAACTATATAAAAGTATACCATTTAATTGTTACGTTTACAATTATTAATTGCGAATTTTTGGATATTTATGTATTTAAGTTTTCCTAAAGCTTATTTTTTTACTAAAAAAAAGCATCTAACATTAGTTAGATGCTTTTGGCGGAGAACAAGGGATTCGAACCCTCGCACCAGTATTATCCAGCCTACTCCCTTAGCAGGGGAGCCTCTTTAGCCACTTGAGTAATTCTCCACTTATGGCGGAGAGACAGGGATTCGAACCCTGGGTACGCTCACACGCACGCCGGTTTTCAAGACCGGTGCCTTAAACCAACTCGACCATCTCTCCAAGACAATATTTATTATATCAGCGGTTAAAAATTATGTCAACACTTTTTATAAACTTTTTTATTTTTTAATAAAACTTTCTTTTTCATTCTAATTTTCCAAATAAAAACTAAATAAAATAATACAAATATATTTAACTATTTTCATAATTGAAATAAATTTAATATAAATCAATTTATTTATAAATTACCATTTTTTCTTTTTAAAAATTCTTATGCATTAAAATAAATTTAATTTTAAAAAAAAGCTAAAAATTTATATATAAAAAAAGTCTTTAGCTAATGCTAAAGACTTTATGGCGGAGAGACAGGGATTCGAACCCTGGGTACGCTCACACGCACGCCGGTTTTCAAGACCGGTGCCTTAAACCAACTCGACCATCTCTCCTCGGAACAATTGTTATTATATCAGCATGTAATATATTATGTCAACACTTTTTCAAAAAAACTTTTTAATTAATTTTATACATATTTTATATTCTCTTATAACCACCTAAAAACTACTCAAAGCCTATTTAATGTTTTTATAATTTCCATAACACTATATACCATTATTAATAAAAAATGATGAATTTAGAATAAAAAACACTATTCTAAATTCATCATATTATCTAAAGATATTTTAATATTTTATTATTCAGAAAGTTGTCCATGTTTTTCATAATTAGTAATTCTACTAATTTTATTTTCTTCATTTACAAAGACAACTTTTGGTTTATGATTCTTTACCTCTTCTGTATCTAAATCGCAATAAGCCATTAATATTATTTTATCTCCAACTTGTACACATCTTGCAGCTGCTCCATTTAAACAAATCATTCCTGTTCCTCTTTCACCTGCTATAGTGTATGTCTCAAATCTAGCCCCATTATCTATATCTACAATATGCACCTTTTCATACTCATATATTCCAGCTGCATCTAATAAATCCTTATCAACTGTAATACTTCCCACGTAGTTTAATTCAGCTTGTACTACTGTTGCTCTGTGTATCTTGCCCTTTAACATATTCACTTTCATTGTTTTTTTTCTCCCTTTCCTATAATTCATATGTGAAATTATCTATTAATCTTGTTTTACCTATAAATACTGCTATTGCAACTAATATAGATTTGCTTATTTCTTTAACTTCTTCTAATGAATTACTGTCTACTATTTCTATATAATCAATTTTAGCTAATTTTTCAGATTTAATATTATTTTCTATAACTTCAATTATATTAACTGAATTTCTTTCCCCACTTTGAATTTTTTCCTTAGCTAAATTTAATGACTTATTTAAAATAGTAGCTACTTTTCTTTCCTCTAATGATAAATAAGTATTTCTTGAACTTTTAGCTAGGCCATCCTCTTCCCTTATAATAGGACATCCTATTATTTCAATATCAATATTTAAATCTCTAACCATCCTTTTAATTACAGCTAATTGTTGTGCATCCTTTTCTCCAAAATATGCTCTATCTGGAGCAACTATATTAAATAGCTTAGTTACAACAGTACATACTCCCCTAAAATGTATAGGCCTGCTTTTACCACATAACCCTTTTGTTAATCCATTCATATCTACAAATGTAGAAAAATCATTAAAATACATTTCCTCATTTTCAGGATGGAATATAAGATCAGTACCAGCCTTTTCACATACTTCACTATCTCTTTTTAAATCCCTTGGATAGCTTACTAAATCTTCTTTTGGTCCAAATTGCATAGGATTTACAAATATACTTACAACTACTTTATCATTTTCTTCATAAGCCCTTTTTATAAGGCTTTCATGACCTTCATGTAAATATCCCATAGTTGGAACAAAGCCCACTGTTAACCCTTGCTTCTTCCATTCCTTTACTTGGTTTCTTACATCATTTATTTTTCCTACAATTCTCATTTTTTCTTCCCCTTTTAATATAACTTTTCAATTACTTCATCACTTATTTTAAAAGAATATTCTTCTGCTGGGAAAATTCCATCTTTAACCTCTTCAATATATTTTCTAAATGCTATATTCATTTTTTCACCTAAGTTTTCATATTTTTTAACAAACTTAGGTGTAAAATCGCTAAATAATCCTAACATATCTTGATAAACAAGGATTTGACCATCACAATTTACTCCTGCTCCTATTCCTATTGTTGGAATGGATAATTTTTCACTTATTATTGCTGCTAATTTAGCTGGAACACATTCTAATACAACTGCAAAAGCTCCCGCCTTTTCTATTGCTAAAGCTTCATCAATAAGCTTTTTAGCTGCTTCTTCACCTCTTCCTTGAACTTTAAATCCGCCAAATGCATTAACTGATTGTGGTGTTAATCCAATATGCCCCATAACAGGTATTGATGCTTTTACTATTGCTTCTATTTTGTCACAAACTTCAATTCCACCTTCTAATTTAACTGCTTGTGCTCGTCCTTCTTTAATTAGTCTTCCTGCATTAACTACAGCATCATAAACGCATGTCTGATAAGACATAAAAGGCATATCTGCAACCACTAAAGTATTTTTAGCACCTCTAGTTACTGCACTAGTATGATGTATCATATCTTCCATTGTAACTGATAAGGTATCTTCATATCCTAAACAAACCATTCCTAAAGAATCCCCTACTAAAATTCCATTTATCCCTGCTTCATCAATTATTTTTGCTGTTGAATAATCATATGCCGTAAGCATAGAAAGTTTCTCATTTTTTTGTTTAGCTTCTTTAAAAGTAACTACTGTATTTTTCATAATCATTCTCCCAAATATTCTTCTAAATTTTTATAATCCCTATTTAAGTTTTTTACTTTTGCTATTTTTAATATATTTCTTGATAATAATCTATATAATTCCTTATCCTCTTCTCTCAAAACATCTAAATGATTAATAACAGTAACTAAATCACCTCTTTCTACTGGTCCTGTTAAGCTATCAATAACCCCTTTCTCCTTAATGTTCTTTAAATTAAATTCTATTAATGGATAAAGTGCTTTCATAGCTGTTTCTTTTGTAAATCCACAATCTTCAAGATAATTAATTGCATTGTTAATTAACCCTAATATAAGATTGCTAACTGTTACTGATGCAGCATGATAAAGTGATTTATTTTCCTTTGAAATAATCGCTACATCATTTCCTAAACTAGAAAAAAGATGCTTAAAATATTCAATATGTTTATTGTGTCCTTCAATTGTAATAAATGCTTGAGATAAATTTTTGTAAGAATTATATTTGTCTGAAATAGCAAACATTGGGTGAATAGAATAACCATAGGCACCATGATTATTTATATTTGAAAAGATTTCTGAAGAAATAGAGCCGCTACAATGACATATCAATTTATCTTTGATTGATAACCTATTAATTTTATTCCAAACTCCTTGTATTTCACTATCAGGTGTTGTAATAAATATAGCATCACTATCTTCAATTAACATTTCTAAGTTGTCATATTTTTTGGTACCTGTAAAGATTGCAGCTTCTTTAGCTGAATGCTTGCTCTTACTATAGTACCCATTTAAGTATATATTATTTTCTTTTAGATATTTTCCTAAGGAAAAGCCAACCTTTCCTGCTCCAATAAATCCAAATTTCATAATTATCACCCCCTAAAAGAGCATGATAGTAATTAGTCTCATTCAAAATTGATATGAGCTATTTCTTTTAATCTTTAAATTTTCAAATATATAAGGTGCGGTTTAATTAAAATACCACCCATATTAAATCTATCATATTTCTAAAATTTGTCAATATTTATTGTATGATACTTAATTTCTATTTTATTAAATATAAAATCCACTGGTATAACTAACTTTAATTTTTTTTATGCATAAAAAAGGGGACTGTCGCACTAAAGCTTTTATACACAATATATTGTTTTAAAAAATAAAAATTAATACAATATATTGTAGTATTTATTCTTAATGCGACATCCCCCTTTATATTACTTTTATTATCTTATTACTTCTTTTCCACCCATGTAAGGTCTTAATGCTTCTGGAATATTTATTGATCCATCTTCATTTAAGTTATTTTCTAAAAATGAAATTAACATTCTTGGTGGAGCAACAACTGTGTTATTTAAAGTATGTGCAAAGTACTTTCCTTTTTCTCCATTTACACGAATCTTCAATCTTCTAGCTTGTGCATCACCTAAATTAGAACAACTTCCAACTTCAAAGTATTTCTTTTGTCTTGGAGACCATGCTTCTACGTCTATAGATTTAACCTTAAGATCTGCTAAATCTCCTGAACAACATTCTAATGTTCTAACTGGGATATCTAATGAACGGAATAAATCTACTGTATTCTTCCATAACTTATCAAACCATTCTTTACTTTCTTCTGGCTTACAAACAACTATCATTTCTTGTTTTTCGAATTGATGAATTCTATAAACTCCTCTTTCTTCAATTCCATGAGCACCCTTTTCTTTTCTGAAACATGGTGAATAACTAGTTAAAGTTTGAGGAAGAGAATCTTCTTTTAATATAGTATCAATAAATTTACCAATCATAGAATGTTCACTAGTTCCTATTAAATATAAATCTTCACCTTCTATTTTATACATCATTGATTCCATTTCAGCAAAACTCATAACACCTGTAACAACTTCACTACGAATCATAAATGGAGGTATACAATATGTAAATCCTCTATCAATCATGAAATCTCTTGCATAAGAAAGTATTCCTGATTGTAATCTAGCAATATCCCCCATTAAATAATAAAATCCATTACCAGCTACTTTTCTAGCTCCATCTAAATCTATTCCATTTAATTTTTCCATTATTTCTGTGTGATATGGTATTTCAAATTCTGGTACTAATGGTTCACCAAATTTTTCAACTTCAACATTTTCATTATCATCTTTTCCTATTGGAACACTTGGATCAATAATATTAGGAATAACTAACATTATATTTTTTATTTTTTCTTGAAGTTCAGTTTCCTTTGCTTCTAATTCAGTAAGACGATTAGCTTGCTCATTAACCTTAGCCTTTAACTCTTCTGCTTCTTCTTTCTTTCCTTGCCCCATTAATGCACCAATTTGCTTAGAAATTGTTTTTCTATTAGATCTTAAAGAGTCAGCTTCTTGTTGTGTAGCTCTACTTTCAACATCTAAAGCAATAACTTCATCAACTAATCCAAGCTTTTGATCTTGAAACTTATTTCTAATATTTTGTTTAACTATTTCTGGATTTTCTCTTAAAAATTTTAAATCTAACATAATATCCTCCAAATCACTTATTTTATTATTTTCTGATATAAAAAAAGGAGCCTTTATCCCATAAAAGGGACGAAGAACTCCGTGTTGCCACCCTAATTGATAATAATATTTATATTATTATCCACTCTTTACTAAACTAACGGGTTTATCCGTACTGCTCATCACAGTCCCTCTAAGGTGGATTCATAAAACATTGCTATCAGTTTGCACCAAACACCGACTCTCTAAAAAACAATAATCTTATTACTAGCCTCTTCAACGGTTTAACTTAAAATCTTTTGTTATAATATTAAATATATTATAATCTTCTACTTATTGTCAATATCTCTAGTGCAAATTATATCTACACCACTATTTAATATATTCTTACATATAATACTTCCCATTTTTATAGGAATACTTACATATAATCTACTAACAACTTTAGACATTTCTATCCAAAGCTCTTTTTCTACCTCAGCACTGCTTTTTACAGGAATAACTTTAAATCTATTACTTCCCTTAACTCTTACTACTGATGTAAAAATATCTTTTTTCCCCATAATATTACTCCTATTATATTTCCTTAAATTCCTTTATTCTACCAGAAATTATATTAGAATTTTTTGAGTCATCTACTATATCTGTAATTTTTTTATCTAATTCCCTAGCTAAAATTTGTATTATTCTTTCATTACAATATGCACCATGACAATTTCCAAAACCAGCCCCTGTTCTTCTTTTAACCCCTTTAACAGTTCTAGCTCCTAAAGGCCTTCTAATTGAATCTACTATTTCACCTTCTGATACATTGTTACACATACATATTATTTTCCCATATCTTTTATCTAATTTAATTACTTCATTAATTTCATTTCTATCCATTTCTCTGAATCTATAAAATTCACGTCTTTTATCAATAAAGTTCTTTTTTAATTTACAATTTAAATTACTACTAATAGTATCACATAACATTTTTGCAATTGCTGGTGCCAATGTAACCTTACCATAATGAGTTCCAATTACACTTATATATCCCTTATCTACTTTCTTTTCATCAATTACTATAGAATCCTTATCGTAACTTTCTCTAAATAAGTTATTTATATTGCTCTTATTTAATTTCTTTAATAACTTACTGGCATAATTTAAATTATCATCTAAACTAGTTTTTTCAATACTTTTTATTCCTACTAATGAACCGCCATTTAAACCAGGAGTAGATACAACAAAAGTATCTTTATCAAATGTTTTCGTAACTATTCTTTCTAATTTATTTTCGTAATTATCATCAAGTAAAAGATAGCTCATGTTTTTAAAGGAATTTATAGTATCCTCTATATCTTTTTCCTTAACTATTCCATTTTCATTTATATAAATTTCATCTGCAATAGTATTGATAACTACCTTACAAGAAAACTTATTCTTATTAGTTACAACTTTAAATCCTTTTGTTATATTTTGAATAGTTAATACTTCTTCTTCTAATCTAAAATTAACACCATTATCTGATGCAACTTCAGCATATGCTATGGCTAAATCATAAGGAGCAACTATTGCAACATTTTGTGAATATAACCCCTTTTTTACTGCTGTATTAATATTAGGCTCTATTTCATATATTTCATCTGGTTCAACTAAATAAACTCCATCTATACCTCTTCTAACAGCTCTATCATACATCTCATCTAATTTAATTACACCATTATCATCATTAACTACTCTTAATGAACCAACTCTTTTAAATGGAACATTAAATTTTTCACATAAATCTTCTAATAATATATTTCCTATATATTCTAAGCCAGCCATTACATTGTTAGATGTTTCTGAGCCATCATATACTATAGAAGTATTAACAAATGAAATATCATCTGCAATATCATATTCCTTTTCAATTACAGCTATATTTAAATTATATTTAGATAATTCATAAGCAACTGCACATCCAATAATGCCACCACCTAAAACTAAAACATCATAATCCATAATTAAAATCCCCTAATTTATAAAATAAATCCCTTTTCTTTTAATTCATCTTTTATTAACTGCATATTTTCATTAGAATCTGCAGATATAGTATGTAAATGTATCCCATCAGTTAATAGTGATAATGGTCTAACTTCTATTTCTTCAATAGACTTTTTAAATTTATTCAAATCATTTAAATTTTTTATTCTTAATACTCCACGTATTTCACCATAAATAGGATGCTCTACAATTACATCTTCTATAATACCACCATATTTTACTACAATCTCCATTTCATCAAACATTGCATTGTCACTGTGTTTTACTGCAATTATTGATTTTACCCTGCTACTATCATCATTTATCATGTAACCATCTGGCGTTGCTATTATATTATTTCCCTTTGCTCTCAATATTGCTATATCCTTAACTATTATCTGTCTTGTAACATTAAAATTTTCAGCTAATGTTGTACCCTTAATTGCTTTTTTCTCTTTTATTAACATTCCTATAATGTTATTTCGTCTTTCATCAGCCTTCATAATTAATCCCATCCTTTAATTTCTATCATCACTTTCTCTTATTACCTCTAACAACTTACTTCCAACTACATTTTTATTGTGATGATATCTAACTGTATCTAAAAATTCTTTATCATATATATTAAATTGTTTTAATACATTAGCTCCTTTTTCAGCATGATTATAATATGCATCTACTGATTTAATATTATCAAACCTTTTTAAATTACCTTTACTTAATTTATTTAATATAACTAAAATTGATTTTTCAACAATATTAATTCTATATTCTGCTTTTCCTATATCATGAAGCAATGCAACTTTTGCAACTCTCTTTGCATTTAATCCTTTATCCTTTGATAAAATTACAGCATCCTTACTAACTCTAATACAATGTTGCTTATCTGATTTTTTAAGTTTATTAAATAACCTTTTTTCTCTTTTATCTAAAAGCTTATTCACATAATCATTATCAACCTCTTGAAATAAGGATTTTATGGCCCAAATAAATTGTTTTACTCTATATAACACTATTTCTTACCACCTAATTTTAACATATATTTGCAATACATATTCATATTTATATTTATAATACCACTATTAAATAAAAAATAAAGATTAAATACTATTTTTACAATTTTATTTTTTATTATAACACAAAAAAGCTACGAAATAATTCGTAGCTTTGGTGGAGGTAAAGGGAGTCGAACCCTTGACCCCTTGCGTGCAAGGCAAGTGCTCTCCCAACTGAGCTATACCCCCAAAAATGGTGGACCTTCAGGGACTCGAACCCCGGACCTACCGGTTATGAGCCGGTTGCTCTAACCAACTGAGCTAAAGATCCTTATATTACCTGGCAACGTTCTACTCTCCCACACGGTCACCCATGCAGTACCATTGACGCTGTAGAGCTTAACTGTCCTGTTCGGAATGGGAAGGAGTGTTTCCTCTACGCCATCATCACCAGATACTATAGTTTTCTAAATCTTCGATTTAGTTAAAACTTTGTACTCCTCAACTTTGTTGAGTGAGTTTTTTTAGAGATTGTTATCTCAAAATTGCACATGAATTATCTTATATTATTGGTCAAGCCCTCGACCTATTAGTATCAGTCAGCTACATACGTTACCGCACTTCCACCTCTGACCTATCAACCTTGTGTTCTTCAAGGGGTCTTACTAGCTTATGCTATGGGAAATCTCATCTTGAGGGGGGCTTCACGCTTAGATGCTTTCAGCGTTTATCCCTTCCCGACTTAGCTACCCAGCCATGCTCTTGGCAGAACAACTGGTGCACCATAGGTCAGTCCATCCCGGTCCTCTCGTACTAAGGACAGCTCCTCTCAAATTTCCTACGCCCGCGACGGATAGGGACCGAACTGTCTCACGACGTTCTGAACCCAGCTCGCGTGCCGCTTTAATGGGCGAACAGCCCAACCCTTGGGACCTACTACAGCCCCAGGATGCGACGAGCCGACATCGAGGTGCCAAACCTCCCCGTCGATGTGGACTCTTGGGGGAGATCAGCCTGTTATCCCCGAGGTAGCTTTTATCCGTTGAGCGATGGCCCTCCCACGAGGTACCACCGGATCACTAAGCCCGACTTTCGTCCCTGCTCGACTTGTGGGTCTCGCAGTCAGGCTCCCTTCTGCCTTTGCACTCTACGAACGATTTCCGACCGTTCTGAGGGAACCTTTGGGCGCCTCCGTTACTTTTTAGGAGGCGACCGCCCCAGTCAAACTGCCCACCTAACAATGTCCAGTCACCAGATTCATGGCGTCCTGTTAGAACCCCAGTACTGTCAGGGTGGTATCCCAAGGTTGACTCCACTAAGGCTGACGCCCTAGTTTCCCAGTCTCCCACCTATCCTGTACAGACAATACCGGAATTCAATGCTAAGCTACAGTAAAGCTCTACGGGGTCTTTCCGTCCAATCGCGGGTAGCGAGCATCTTCACTCGCACTACAACTTCGCCGGATTTGCAGTTGAGACAGTGCCCAAGTCATTACGCCATTCGTGCGGGTCAGAACTTACCTGACAAGGAATTTCGCTACCTTAGGACCGTTATAGTTACGGCCGCCGTTTACTGGGGCTTAAGTTCACACCTTCGCTTGCGCTAAGTGTTCCCCTTAACCTTCCAGCACCGGGCAGGCGTCAGCCCCTATACATCAGCTTACGCTTTAGCAGAGACCTGTGTTTTTGCTAAACAGTTGCTTGGGCCTATTCTCTGCGGCCTGCTCTCGCAGGCACCCCTTCTCGCGAACTTACGGGGTCAATTTGCCTAGTTCCTTAACTGCAATTCTTCCGCCGGCCTTAGGATTCTCTCCTCATCTACCTGTGTCGGTTTGCGGTACGGGCACTACTTCTCTCTCTAGATGCTTTTCTTGGAAGCATGGAATCATGTACTTCGGTCTTAATGACCTTCCCCATCACGCCTCAGAATTGTTACAGCGGATTTGCCTACCGTAACTTCCTAAACGCTTAGACTAGCATTTCCAATCGCTAGCACACACTATCCTTCTCCGTCACACCCTCGATAATAACGATGGTAGTGGTATCGGAATATCAACCGATTGTCCATCGCCTACGCCTTTCGGCCTCGGCTTAGGTCCCGACTAACCCTCAGCGGACGAGCCTTCCTGAGGAAACCTTAGATATTCGGCCTGTAGGATTCTCACCTACATCTCGCTACTAATGCCAACATTCTCACTCGTAATCAGTCCACCGCTCCTTCCGGTACGACTTCAGCCCGATTACGACGCTCCCCTACCACTTGCAATTACTTGCAAATCCGTAGCTTCGGTGGTAAGTTTAGCCCCGGTACATTTTCGGCGCAGGATCTCTCGACTAGTGAGCTATTACGCACTCTTTAAATGAGTGGCTGCTTCTAAGCCAACATCCTAGTTGTCTTAGAAATCCCACATCCTTTTCCACTTAACTTACACTTTGGGACCTTAGCTGACGGTCTGGGCTGTTTCCCTTTTGACCACGGATCTTATCATTCGTAGTCTGACTGCCGGACTTAATGTATATGGCATTCGGAGTTTGATAAGGTTCGGTAAGCGATATGCCCCCTAGCCCATTCAGTGCTCTACCTCCACTACACATATCCGACGCTAGCCCTAAAGCTATTTCGGGGAGAACCAGCTATCTCCGAGTTCGATTGGAATTTCTCCGCTATCCACAGCTCATCCCATGCTTTTTCAACAGCAACGTGGTTCGGTCCTCCACGAAGTTTTACCCTCGCTTCAACCTGGCCATGGATAGGTCACCCGGTTTCGGGTCTACGGCATGCAACTAGTCGCCCTATTAAGACTCGGTTTCCCTTCGGCTCCGTACCTTAAGTACTTAACCTTGCTACATACCGTAACTCGTTGGCTCGTTCTACAAAAAGCACGTCATCACCCTCATAAGGGGCTTTGACCGGTTGTAGGCACACGGTTTCAGGTTCTATTTCACTCCCCTCCCGGGGTTCTTTTCACCTTTCCCTCACGGTACTGCTTCACTATCGGTCATCAGGTAGTATTTAGCCTTGGGAGGTGGTCCTCCCTGCTTCCCACAAGGTTTCACGTGTCTCGTGGTACTCTGGATCAGAACTTGATTATCTTGACTTTCACCTACAGGACTATTACCTCCTACGGTCCAACTTTCCAGTTGTGTTCGGTTAATCACGACTTCTCGTTAATGTTCTGTCCGCAACCCCAAAGATAAATCTTTGGTTTGGGCTCTTTCCCTTTCGCTCGCCGCTACTTAGGAAATCGATTTTTCTTTCTCTTCCTCTAGGTACTTAGATGTTTCAGTTCCCTAGGTTTACCCTCGTATAGCTATGTATTCACTATACGATACATGGGGTTTCCCATGTGTGTTCCCACATTCGGAAATCTCCGGATCACTGGCTATGTGCGCCTACCCGAAGCTTATCGCAGCTTATCACGTCCTTCATCGGCTCCTGATGCCAAGGCATTCACCATGCGCCCTTTGTAGCTTGACCTTTACTCGTTTACTATATCTTATTACTTCGTCAACTATGAAATCTATTCATTCACGTACACAAGTACTGTTCATTTCATATCTTTCTTGTTTCCTTGTACTAAGCTATATTAAACTTCGTAACCTATCAGTCAAAAATTTTCAAAGTTTTGCATTTAATATTTTCGCAACAACTCTTCATTACTTCAGAGTTGTAAGTTCG
>NZ_CP199832.1:12500-15000 GCF_053571985.1 Clostridium sp. ETTB3 | reverse complement strand
TTTTTAATGTTGCACTATTAGTCCTTCGCCAATATCCTTTACTGGTATTTGCAAATTTTAAAGACTGATAGTGATTTAAGCCTAACTTTCTAAGTTTTTTATATCTTGTTTTAAACTTTTTCTATTGTTTCCATATACACATTCTTAGCCTTAGTATTATCCATTTATCCAATTGCTGAGCAATACTTTTGTATTTGGCTATTCAATAATAATTAATCCATCCAATATTGATTTGATTCAGTTTAATTATTCTTTGTTCAAAAGTCATCGCTTTTGACCTATATAGTATCTTCCTATGACTTTCATAATCAAGTTGTAGCCCACACTGGGCACACAAATAAAAAAAGCTACGAAATAATTCGTAGCTTTTGGTGGAGGTAAAGGGAGTCGAACCCTTGACCCCTTGCGTGCAAGGCAAGTGCTCTCCCAACTGAGCTATACCCCCAAATTACCTGGCAACGTTCTACTCTCCCACACGGTCACCCATGCAGTACCATTGACGCTGTAGAGCTTAACTGTCCTGTTCGGAATGGGAAGGAGTGTTTCCTCTACGCCATCATCACCAGATACTATAGTTTTCTAAATCTTCGATTTAGTTAAAACTTTGTACTCCTCAACTTTGTTGAGTGAGTTTTTTTAGAGATTGTTATCTCAAAATTGCACATGAATTATCTTATATTATTGGTCAAGCCCTCGACCTATTAGTATCAGTCAGCTACATACGTTACCGCACTTCCACCTCTGACCTATCAACCTTGTGTTCTTCAAGGGGTCTTACTAGCTTATGCTATGGGAAATCTCATCTTGAGGGGGGCTTCACGCTTAGATGCTTTCAGCGTTTATCCCTTCCCGACTTAGCTACCCAGCCATGCTCTTGGCAGAACAACTGGTGCACCATAGGTCAGTCCATCCCGGTCCTCTCGTACTAAGGACAGCTCCTCTCAAATTTCCTACGCCCGCGACGGATAGGGACCGAACTGTCTCACGACGTTCTGAACCCAGCTCGCGTGCCGCTTTAATGGGCGAACAGCCCAACCCTTGGGACCTACTACAGCCCCAGGATGCGACGAGCCGACATCGAGGTGCCAAACCTCCCCGTCGATGTGGACTCTTGGGGGAGATCAGCCTGTTATCCCCGAGGTAGCTTTTATCCGTTGAGCGATGGCCCTCCCACGAGGTACCACCGGATCACTAAGCCCGACTTTCGTCCCTGCTCGACTTGTAGGTCTCGCAGTCAGGCTCCCTTCTGCCTTTGCACTCTACGAACGATTTCCGACCGTTCTGAGGGAACCTTTGGGCGCCTCCGTTACTTTTTAGGAGGCGACCGCCCCAGTCAAACTGCCCACCTAACAATGTCCAGTCACCAGATTCATGGCGTCCTGTTAGAACCCCAGTACTGTCAGGGTGGTATCCCAAGGTTGACTCCACTAAGGCTGACGCCCTAGTTTCCCAGTCTCCCACCTATCCTGTACAGACAATACCGGAATTCAATGCTAAGCTACAGTAAAGCTCTACGGGGTCTTTCCGTCCAATCGCGGGTAGCGAGCATCTTCACTCGCACTACAACTTCGCCGGATTTGCAGTTGAGACAGTGCCCAAGTCATTACGCCATTCGTGCGGGTCAGAACTTACCTGACAAGGAATTTCGCTACCTTAGGACCGTTATAGTTACGGCCGCCGTTTACTGGGGCTTAAGTTCACACCTTCGCTTGCGCTAAGTGTTCCCCTTAACCTTCCAGCACCGGGCAGGCGTCAGCCCCTATACATCAGCTTACGCTTTAGCAGAGACCTGTGTTTTTGCTAAACAGTTGCTTGGGCCTATTCTCTGCGGCCTGCTCTCGCAGGCACCCCTTCTCGCGAACTTACGGGGTCAATTTGCCTAGTTCCTTAACTGCAATTCTTCCGCCGGCCTTAGGATTCTCTCCTCATCTACCTGTGTCGGTTTGCGGTACGGGCACTACTTCTCTCTCTAGATGCTTTTCTTGGAAGCATGGAATCATGTACTTCGGTCTTAATGACCTTCCCCATCACGCCTCAGAATTGTTACAGCGGATTTGCCTACCGTAACTTCCTAAACGCTTAGACTAGCATTTCCAATCGCTAGCACACACTATCCTTCTCCGTCACACCCTCGATAATAACGATGGTAGTGGTATCGGAATATCAACCGATTGTCCATCGCCTACGCCTTTCGGCCTCGGCTTAGGTCCCGACTAACCCTCAGCGGACGAGCCTTCCTGAGGAAACCTTAGATATTCGGCCTGTAGGATTCTCACCTACATCTCGCTACTAATGCCAACATTCTCACTCGTAATCAGTCCACCGCTCCTTCCGGTACGACTTCAGCCCGATTACGACGCTCCCCTACCACTTGCAATTACTTGCAAATCCGTAGCTTCGGTGGTAAGTTTAGCCCCGGTACATTTTCGGCGCAGGATCTCTCGACTAGTGAGCTATTACGCACTCTTTAAATGAGTGGCTGCTTCTAAGCCAACATCCT
>NZ_CP199832.1:0-7500 GCF_053571985.1 Clostridium sp. ETTB3 | reverse complement strand
TCTTCTAGTTACAACTTCTTTTTGAAAGTTAATATAATTATTTAATATTTCCTTTAAGCTTAAAACTTGAGGTTGATTATTAACTAATGCTAGCATTATAATCCCAAAAGTATCTTGCATTTTTGTATGCTTAAATAATAGATTTAAAACTACATTTGGATTTGCATCCTTCTTTAATTCTATTACTATTCTCATACCTTCTCTATCTGATTCATCTCTTAAGTCAGATATTCCAACAATCCTTTTATCTTTTACTAAATCTGCAATACTTTCAATAAGCTTAGCCTTATTAACTTGATATGGAATTTCAGTAACTACTATTCTATGTCTTCCATTTTCCTCTTCTATTTCAGTTTTAGATCTTACTACAATTTTACCTTTTCCAGTTTCATATGCAGCTCTTATTCCTGATTTACCCATTATTATTCCACCGGTAGGGAAATCAGGTCCCTTTATACATGTCATAATATCTAATCCTGTAGCTTCTGGATTATCTATTAACATTATAGTTCCATCTATAACTTCTCCTAAGTTATGAGGAGGTATATTAGTTGCCATACCTACAGCAATACCAGATGATCCATTTACTAAAAGATTTGGATATCTTGATGGTAATACTACCGGTTCTTGTTCTTCACCATCAAAGTTTGGCATAAAATCAACAGTATTTTTATTTATATCCCTAAGCATTTCTACTGATATTTTATTCATTCTTGCTTCTGTATATCTCATTGCGGCTGCACTGTCACCATCAACAGACCCAAAGTTACCATGGCCATCAACAAGCATATATCTCATTGAGAAATCTTGAGCCATTCTTACTAAAGCATCATAGACCGATGTATCTCCATGTGGATGATACTTACCTAAAACTTCACCAACTATTCTGGCACATTTTCTGTAACCCTTATTAGGTTCTAAACCTAATTCTTGCATCGCATAAAGAATTCTTCTATGAACAGGCTTAAGACCATCTCTTACATCTGGAAGAGCACGCCCAACTATTACGCTCATGGCATAATCAATGTAGCATTGTTTCATTTCTTTATTTATATCTACATGTATAAATTTTCCCTCATTTAAGTTCATGTACTCACCTCAACTAATACTAACTTCTTAGTACTAAATATCTAAATTGCTTATTTTACCAGCATTCTTTTGAATAAATTCTCTTCTTGGTTCAACCTTGTCTCCCATTAATATAGTGAATATTTCATCTGCAACAATTGCGTCACTTACAGTTGCTTTCTTTAAGATTCTATGTTCAGGATCCATAGTTGTTTCCCATAACTGACTTGCATTCATTTCTCCAAGACCCTTATATCTTTGAATGTTTATAGTATTATCCTTACCACCGAATTCTTCTAAAAGATTAGCAAGCTCTTCTTCAGTATATGCATACCCTTCTTTTTTACCCTTGCTTACTTTGTATAATGGTGGTTGAGCTATATATACATGACCTCCATCTATAAGTGGTCTCATATATCTATAGAAGAACGTTAATAGTAAAGTTCTAATATGAGCTCCATCAACGTCGGCATCGGTCATGATTATTATTCTGTCATATCTTAACTTTTCTTCATCAAAATCTTTTCCAATACCTGCTCCAAAAGCAGTAATCATAGATCTTATAGTTTCAGAATTAAGGATTCTATCTAACCTTTGCTTTTCAACATTTAATATCTTACCTCTTAACGGTAAAATTGCTTGGAACTTTCTATTTCTTCCTTGCTTTGCTGAACCACCGGCTGAATCCCCTTCGACTATATAAATTTCACATTCCTTAGGATCCTTAGATGAACAATCAGCTAACTTTCCTGGAAGTGTAGATCTTTCAAGTACTGATTTTCTAGTAAGCTCTCTTGCTTTTCTTGCTGCATCTCTAGCTCTTGCTGCCATTAATGCTTTATCAATTATAATTTTACCTACTGCAGGATTTTCTTCTAAGAAAATACTTACACCTTCAGCAACTATAGAATCAACAACACCTCTAACTTCTGAATTTCCTAACTTAGTTTTAGTTTGACCTTCAAATTGAGGTTCTGATATTTTAACAGAAACAACTGCTGTAAGCCCTTCTCTAGCATCATCTCCAGATAGATTTTTATCACTATCTTTAATGTGTCCAAATCTCTTAGCATAATCATTTATTGCTCTTGTTAATGCACTCTTAAATCCTGCTAAGTGAGTTCCACCTTCAATAGTATCTATATTATTTGCAAAAGAATATAAACTTTCATTATACCCATCATTATATTGAAGTGCAACTTCAGCAATTATGCCATCTTTTTCGCCTTCAACATAAATAGGTGATTCATGTAAAACTTCTTTGTTTCTATTTAAGTAAGAAACAAATTCCTTTATACCACCTTCATAATGATATTTTTCAACTCTTTCTTCTTCTTCTCTTTTATCTATTAATGTAATTGCAATTCCCTTGTTAAGGAAAGCTAACTCTCTTAATCTGCTTGCAAGTACTTCAAAATCAAATATAGTATCTTCGAAAATTTCAGGGTCTGGCTTAAACATAACTTTTGTTCCGTGTCCATCTGAATCACCTATTTTAGTTAAATCACATAAAATATTCCCTCTTGAATATCTTTGTTGCCATACATGCCCTTCTCTTGTAACCGTAACTTCACAATATTCAGATAATGCATTAACAACTGAAGCACCAACACCATGAAGACCACCAGATACTTTATATCCGCCACCTCCAAATTTTCCTCCAGCATGTAATACAGTCATTATAACTTCAACTGTAGATTTTCCCATCTTAGGATGAATTCCAACAGGCATACCTCTACCGTCATCAATTACAGTAATTGAGTTATCTTCATTTATTGCAACTTCTATATTTTCACAGAACCCAGCTAATGCTTCATCTATACTATTATCCACGATTTCATATACTAAATGATGAAGTCCTCTAGAACTTGTGCTACCTATGTACATTCCTGGTCTTTTTCTTACTGCTTCTAAGCCCTCTAAAACCTGAATCTGACTTTCATCATAACTTTGCTTATTCTCTTCCAACATAAACTCCTCCTTATATTTTTGATTTTTTAACTATGAAGGCTAAATATTGGACTTATGGATTATAATCAATATTTGTTCTCTTAGTTAAAGTAGATGACGAAATAGGTGATAAATACACCTTACTCATTTTATTAACTTCTGCTATAACAAATGATTTTGGACTTTCCTTTGAAATTCTTTCAACAAATCCATCTTCTTCAGCCATTCTTAAAAATGATATTGTATCTGAACTATACATTGATGTTTGTAAATCAAATATACCAATTACATCCTTTATTGGTACTACTACGTTTTCCCCTAAATGTAAAAACATAAGAACTCCTCCTTTAGTTAAGAATTTCCCCATCCTTAACTTTAAAAACTTTAGATTTATCATCCAAATACTCATATAAATCTTCAATTCCAGTACATGTAATAATTGTTTGGATATCTCCTATTGTACTTAATATATATCTTTTTCTACTAAAGTCTAATTCAGAAAGTACATCATCTAAAAGCAAGACTGGATGTTCTCCAGTAAGCTCCTTAATAATTTTTAAAGATGCAAACTTAATAGTCAATACTGCTGTTCTTTGCTGTCCTTGAGATCCATAGCTTTTAGTATCAATATCGTTAATTAAAACTACAAAATCATCTCTATGAGGCCCTATAGAGGTAATTCCTCTTTCGCAATCCCTAGCTCTATTTTTTTCTAATAGTGAATAAAAACTCTCTTTTATGTTTTCTAAATCCTTAATAGTACTAGTATACTTAAATTCTATCTTTTCTTTTCCAGAAGTTATATCTGAATGTATTTTTTCTGAATACTTATTTAATTTTTTAATATATTCTAATCTATCTATTATTATATTATATCCAAATTCAGCCAATTGCATATCATATACATCTAAAATATCTTTACTTATATTTTTATTTCTTAATATACTATTTCGCTCATTTAAAACTTTATTATATTGGACAAGATTATAATAATATTTAGGATTTAACTGACATAATTCCATATCGATGAATTTTCTTCTTACACCAGGGGAATCTTTAATTATTTTTAAATCTTCTGGAGAAAACATCACAACATTAAAATTTCCAAATAACTCTCCTATTTTTTTAATTTTAATTTTGTTAATTTGTATTGCTTTTTTTCCGTCCTTAAGAATGCTTATATCTATTCTCTTATCTAATCTTTCTCTTCCAACAGAGACACTTAAAAGTGCATTATCAGCATTCCAATTAATAAGTTCTCTATCTTTTGAAGTTCTATGAGATCTTGCAAAAGCACAATAGTATATGCCCTCTAATATATTAGTTTTTCCTTGAGCATTATCACCCATAAAAACATTAACATGTGGACCTAAGCTTATATCCAATACATTATAATTTCTGTAATTAAGCATTTGCAATCTTTTAATAAACATCTTAAACACCTTTAATTATAACATATTAAACTTAATAAGGTTAAGCAGTCTGGGAAAAATAGTCTTTAAACTACTTCGTAACTTTCCCCATTAAATTCAACTATGTCACCTTTATATAATTTTTTCCCTCTTTGTGTGCAAATTTCACCATTAACTTTTATAAGTTCATCTAAAATTAACATTTTAGCTTCTGAACCCATTGATACTGCACCCAAAAATTTTAAAAATGAATCTAATTTAATAAATTCTGTTGTAATTTCTATTTTATTCATAACGCTTCTTGTATATTTATTCAAATTTTATACAAGTCCCTCCTATCTTACTAGTCTTACTGGTAAAACTAAATATTTGGCATTATTACTATTTTTCCCCTTTATCACACATGGACTAACACTTGAAGTTAATTCAATAACTATTTCTTCTTCTTCCATGCTTTTTAATACGTCTAATAAATACCTTGAATTAAATGCAATTTGAATCCCTTCTCCTTGCAGATTTATATTAACCTCTTCTCTTACTTTTCCCAATTGAGAATTAGAAGTTATAACTAAAATATCTTCTTGAACATCTAATCTAACTAAATTACTATTTCCTTCTTTTGCCATAAGCGATGCTCTTTCAATACCTTGTTGAAGTTCTTGTCTTTTAACATTTACTAATAACTTATATTCCTGAGGTAAAAGTGAAATATAATTAACAAATTTACCATCTAATAATCTAGATATTATTTTAGTGTTGTTAATATTAAATAATATATGATTATTTGTGAATGTAATTTTTATTATATCTCCATTATCTTCTAATATTTTTGAAACTTCATTTAAAGTTTTTCCTGGAATAACTACTTCAATGTTGTCATAAGCATCTAGTAATTCACTTCTAACAGCTAATCTATATCCATCTAATGCAACTAAATTTAATTCTTTATCTTTAACTTCAAAAAGAATACCTTGTAATATTGGTCTTGCTTCATCTTGAGCTATTGCAAAAGATGTGCCTTTTATCATATTTTTTAATAAATTTTGAGGAACTTCTACACTAAGTTCTTCGTTTATGCTTGGTAAAGATGGATAATCAGCAGCGTTCATAAAAACGACATTAAAAACTGACTTTTCACAACTAATTTGGACTAAATCATTTTCTGATATTTCTATTTTTACATCTGAATTTGGCAATTTTCTTATTATTTCGGAAAAAATCTTTGAATCAATTACAATACTGCCTTCTTTTAAAACTTCTGCTTCTACTTTTGTTTTTATACTAACATCCATATCTGAACCAATTAAAGTTAAACCTTCTTTAGTTGATTGAATGTAAATACCTTCTAATACAGGCATTGTAGTTTTTCCTGTTATTGCTTTTGTTACAATAGAAATTCCATCTTGTAATTTTTGCTTTGAGCATATTATGTTCATAATCTTACCTCCTAAGTTATACACAGTTATGCACATGGAATTATGCACTATAAATAGATAATATATATATGATAAATATAATAGTAGTAGTAGTAGGGCTTGTGGATATGTGGATAACTTTCCACAACCCTGATTTTATAACAAATTTCGTGTAAAAAATACTGTGGATAAGTTGTTGATAAAATCGCGGACTTATCCACAGTATCCACAGCCAAAGACGAAAAAATAAGTTATCCACAAACTATTCACTAGTTATTATGTACAGTTGTTGATTATTTTTGAGTTAGTTTTTTTGTTATATCATTTATTGTGTGTTCTAAGCTTTCGTCTTTATTTAGGCTTTCTGATATTTTTTCATAAGCGTGAATTACAGTAGTATGATCACGACCACCAAATTCCTCACCAATTTTAGGTAGTGACATATCTGTAAGCTTTCTGCTTAAATACATAGCTATCTGTCTAGGATATGCTACATTTCTTGTTCTTCTCTGTGATTTCAAGTCCTCAACTCTTAAATTAAAGTAAGTGGCTACAACGTCCTGAATAAGATCTATAGTTATGCTTTTGTTTTGTTTATTTGAAATTATATCTTTTAAAGCTTCTGTTGCTAAATCTACAGTAACTTCACGATTCGTTAAAGATGAATAAGCTATTATTCTAATTAAAGCACCTTCAAGCTCTCTAATATTAGATTTTATTTTTGTTGCTATATATACCATAACTTCATTAGGTACATTTAATTTTTCTACATCGGCTTTTTTCTTTAAAATAGCCATTCTAGTTTCAAAATCTGGTGCTTGAATATCAGCAATAAGGCCCCATTCAAATCTTGAACGTAATCTATCCTCTAAAGTTGGAATTTCTTTAGGGGGTCTATCAGAAGATAAAATTATTTGTTTATTTGCTTCATGTAAAGTGTTAAATGTATGGAAAAATTCCTCTTGAGTTCTTTCTTTACCGGCAATAAATTGAATATCATCTATTAATAAGACATCGACACTTCTATATTTAGTTCTAAATTCTTCGTTTTTATCATCTTTTATTGCATTTATAAGTTCATTAGTAAATTTTTCTGACGAAACATAAACAACTTTTGCATTTGGATTATTTTGAAGAATATAATGTCCAATTGCATGCATTAAATGTGTTTTTCCTAGTCCCACTCCTCCATAAATGAAAAGAGGATTATAAGCTTTAGCTGGAGATTCAGCAACAGCAAGAGAAGCTGCATGAGCAAATCTATTGCTATTACCAATTACAAATGAATCAAAAGTATATTTTGGATTTAACGTACTCGACATTTCGTCATTTACAGTAACTGAAATTCCATCTTTTTTACTAGTATTTTTATTTTCTTCATTTTTTTCTTCTACTTCTTGTAGTTCAGAAGCAATTACAAACTCTAATTCATAGGTTTTCGAGCATGCAGCTTCAATTGAATTTATAACTAAATCTTTATACCTTTTTTCCAATATATCTTGAGTGAAGGAATTAGGAACACTGATGATTATAGTATTTGATGATATGGATATTGGCTCACAACTTTTAATCCAAGTATTAAAGCTAACTTCAGTTAACTCGCCTTTTATTATATTTAGGGTTTTTTCCCATAATTCTTTAAGCTCAGTTTCCAT